>DDQK01000003.1 GCA_002342665.1 Prevotella sp. UBA2444 | reverse complement strand
GCGCGTGCGCGAGAAGCAAAAAACAAGTGGATCAGGTGACGGTTCTCTGACCCACTTGGACAAATGGTCCAGCCGCTTGATTAGCTCTTCCGCCGGAATTCGGAGCAGGTGATGGCGGTGGCGATGGCCACGTTGAGACTCTCGGCGGTGTCGCCCTGACGGAAGGAGGGGATGAGCAGGCGGCGGTTGATGCGCTGGCGCACGGCAGGAGAGATGCCGTTGCCCTCGTTGCCCATGACGATGAGACCCTCGGCGGAGAGCTGCTGGCGGTAGATGTCGTCGCCGTCGAGCAGCGTGCCGTAGACGGGGTAGGAGGGCGGCAGGGCATCGAGCAGTTCGGTGAGGTCGCCATAAATAATATGTATGCGTGCGATGCTTCCCATGGTGGCCTGCACCACCTTGGGACTGTAGGCATCGGCGGTGTCGGGGCTGCAGAAGATGGTGTCGATGCCGAACCAGTCGGCTATGCGGATGATGGTGCCGAGGTTGCCGGGGTCCTGCACGCCGTCGAGAGCCAGGCTGAGGGTGTCAGGCTGCGGCATGGCGACGGCTGCATCGGCATCGGGCAGGGGGAAGAGTGCGAGCACCTGCTGGGGGTGCTGTAGGAAGGAGATGCGGCGCAGTTCCTCGTCGGAGACTTCGGAACATTGAACATTTAGAGATTGAGAAATTGAGAGATTGAGAGATTGAACATTTGACATTGCCCATTCCTTGGTGGCGAAGATGGCCTGTGGGCGGGTGTGCTTCATCAGGTCGCCCACCACCTTGGGGCCCTCGGCCACAAAGAGGCCTTCGCGCCGGCGGAACTTCTTGGATTCCAGCTGACGGATAAATTTTATCTGGTTTTTGCTAATCATTTTTGCTTTTTGTTTGCAAAGATAAAGATTTATTTCTATCTTTGCAAACAAAATCGAAAAAGAATTGAAGAATTAAAGAATTGAAGAGACGAGATTTCTTGCTCCCTGCGCTACTGTCGTTGTGCGTGCTCCTGCTGGGCTCGTGCTCGGCCACGCGTGACATCCCCGACGGCGAGATGCTACTCAACAGGGTGGAGGTGGTGGCCGACGGCAAGTATCGTGACATCAATACCTCGCAGCTGAAGAAATATGTGAGGCAGAAGAGCAACTCGCGCTGGTTCTCGGCGCTGAAGATTCCCCTGGGCGTCTATTCGCTGGCGGGCAGCGACTCGGCCAAATGGATCAATCGCACGTTGCAAAGCCTGGGTGAGGCCCCGGTGATTTTCGACTCGGTGCAGGCGAGGCTGTCGTGCGACAACCTGCAACTGGCACTGCAGAACCTGGGCTACCTGGATGCACAGGTGGAGTTCTATGCCGAGCGGAAAGGGAAGAAGCTGGACGCCGTCTACGTGCTGCACCCAGGCAAGCCCTACTATGTGAGGACGATGGGCTACGACATCCAGGACACGGCCATCGCGAGGCTGCTGACGACTGACAACGGCAGGCTGAGGCAGGGCATGAGGTTCGACGTGAATGCGCTGAATGATGAGCGCTCGCGGCTGACGTCGCTCCTGCGCAACAACGGCTACTACAGGTTCCACAAGGAGTATATCACCTTCAGGGCCGACTCGCTGCGAGAGGACCGGCAGGTGGACCTGACACTGGTACTGAAGCCCTATCGCACGGGCGAGGGACTGACGACGGCCCATACGCGCTACAAGATAGGCGACATCACCTACGCCAGCGGGGCTCCCGATGACTCGGTGATACATCTGCGCAGCGCTGTGCTCCGTGAGAATACCTTCCTGGAGACGGGGGCACACTTCTCGGAGGATGACCTGCAGAACACCTATAACCACTTCGGGCGCCTGGGAGCCGTGCGCTATACGAACATCAGTTTCCAGACGGCGGCTGATACGGCTACGCTCGACGCACAGGTGAACCTGCAGACCAACAAGCCGTCGACCATCAGCTTCCAGCCGGAGGGCACCAACACGGCGGGCGACCTGGGAGCCGCCGCCTCGCTGACCTATCAGAACCGCAACCTGTTCAGGGGATCGGAGGCGCTGAGCATCCGGCTGCGCGGAGCCTATGAGGCCATCAGAGGGCTGGAGGGCTACCGCAACCAGGACTTCATCGAGTATAGTCTGGAGAGCAGGCTGAGCTTCCCGCGATTCATCATGCCCTTCCTGAGCAGGGAGATACGCCGGGGGACGATAGCCACCAGCGAGCTGTCGCTGCTCTACGACACGCAGAACCGTCCGGAGTTCCACCGGCGGGTGGTGTCGGCAGGGTGGCACTACAGGTGGAATCCGCAGAACCACCACGACAAGTACCAGTTGGACCTGATAGACCTGAACTACGTGTTCATGCCCTGGATCAGCGACACCTTCAGACAAGAGTATCTGGAGAACACCACGAGCTACAACGCCATCCTGCGCTACAACTACGAAGACCTGTTCATCATGAAGATAGGCTTCGGCTACAGCTACAACAACGGGCGTATCGCCGTGAAGACCAATCTGGAGACGGCGGGCAACCTGCTCCATGCGGGGAGCCGTCTGTTTCATGCCAGGCAGTATGACGAGGGGCAGTACCGCGTGTTCAACATCGCCTACGCCCAATACGTCAAGGCCGACATCGACTTCACGCAGAATCTGCTGCCGGGCTATCAAGACCAGCTGGTATTCCATTTCGGTCTCGGCCTGGCCTATCCCTACGGCAACAGTCGGGTGCTGCCCTTCGAGAAACGCTATTTCTCGGGAGGCGCCAACAGCGTGCGCGGCTGGAGCGTAAGAAGTCTGGGGCCGGGAAGATACAAGGGCCGCGACGGCAACATCAACTTCATCACCCAGACGGGCGACATGAAACTGGACCTGAATCTGGAGTATCGTACCCACCTGTTCTGGAAGTTCGGCGGAGCCCTGTTCCTGGATGCGGGCAACATCTGGACCCTCAGAGCCTACGATGAACAGCCGGGCGGGCAGTTCAAGCTGAAGAACCTGCTGAGCGACCTGGCCGTGAGCTACGGCTTAGGTCTGCGACTGAATTTCGACTATTTCATCATCCGTTTCGACCTGGGCATGAAGGCCATCAATCCAGCTTATGAGACTGAGGACGAGGAGCACTATGCCATCATCCATCCCCGTCTGGGACGCGACCTGGCCTTCCATTTCGCGGTGGGTCTGCCATTCTGAAGAATACCAATATTTGTTAAAAAAAGACACGGTAAGATGTCTTTTCACTTCTTTTGCGTACCTTTGCACAAAATAATAACTATAAAATGCTGAAATTTGTATCGTTTGGAAGCGGAAGCAGCGGTAATTGCTATTATCTGGGCACTGCGACGGACGGACTGTTGGTTGATATAGGAGTAGGAATCAGAGGGCTTAGGAAGAACTCAAGGGATTACGGCATTCATCTGAACACGGTGAAGCACATCCTCGTTACCCACGACCATGCAGACCATATCAAGTCGGTGGGTGCCTTCAGCTTCGATTTCCATGTGCCCGTCTATGCTACGGCCAAGGTGCATGAGGGTATCGAGCGCAACTACTGCGTGCAGCGCAAGGTGGCTTCCGACATGAAGCACATCGTGACGCCCGGTGAGACGTATCAGATAGGTCAGTTCTCGGTGACACCTTTCCTCGTGCCGCATGATGCGAGCGAGAACGTAGGTTATCAGATAGATGTGGAGGGGGTGAGCTTCGTCATTATTACCGATGTGGGCAGCGTCACGGATGAAGTGAAACAGCGCATCGGCAATGCCCACTATCTGATCATCGAGGCCAACCACGACGTGGAGATGCTGACCAACGGCCCCTATCCGGCCTATCTGAAGCAGCGGATACTCAGTCAGACGGGCCATCTGTCGAATGCCGAGTGCGGACAGGCCATCGCAGAGAATATGACAGAGAAGCTGCGCCACGTGTGGCTGTGCCATCTGAGTGAGGAGAACAATCATCCGGAACTGGCCCGGAAGACGGTGGAGACCATCCTCCGTTCGTACGGCATCATTCCGGGCAAGGATTTCCAACTGGAAGTGCTGAAACGAAAAATACCCAGTGAAGTGTATGAATTGATACCCGGAAATGTGCAATTATCACTTTTTTGAGCAAAAAACTTACAATTTATTTGTTTGTTTCAATGAAAAGTATTAATTTTGCAGCCGATTTAAACAAAAAGCAAAGAAACGATGATGTATCAGAACCTACTTAGCACCATTATTATTATTCGACTGCAGGGCGCAGCCGGAAGTGATAAGGTGTATATATAGGTCATGACATAGTGCATACGACAGAGCCCTTCTCACTTCCGAGTGTGAAGGGTTTTTTTATTGAACATTGAACATTGAACATTGAATATTGAACATTGAACATTGAATATTGAACATTGAAATAGACATAAAGATTGAACAAAGATGAACGAAAGATTGTACATTTTCGACACGACGCTCCGCGATGGGGAACAAGTGCCCGGCTGTCAGTTGAACACCGTAGAAAAGATTCAGGTGGCCAAGGCACTGGAGCAGCTGGGCGTCGATGTGATTGAGGCTGGATTCCCTATTTCCAGCCCTGGTGATTTCAACAGTGTGATAGAAATCTCCAAGGCCGTCACCTGGCCCGTGATTTGTGCGTTGACGCGTGCTGTGGAGAAGGATATCGACGTGGCCTTCGATGCATTGAAGTATGCCAAGCACAAGCGTATCCACACCGGTATCGGCACGAGTGATGAGCATATCAGGTTTAAGTTTAACTCTACCCGTGAGGAGATTCTCGAGCGAGCCGTGGCCGCAACGAAATACGCCAAGCGTTTCGTTGACGACGTGGAGTTCTACTGCGAGGATGCCGGACGTACCGACAACGAGTATCTGGCACGTGTTGTAGAAGCAGTCATCAAGGCAGGTGCCACGGTTGTGAACATCCCAGACACCACGGGTTACTGTCTGCCGCAGGAGTACTACGAGAAGATCAAATATCTGAAGGAGCATGTCGACGGCATCGACAGGGCCATCATCTCTACCCATTGCCACAACGACCTGGGTATGGCAACGGCTAACACCTTCAACGGCGTGATGGCCGGAGCCCGACAGGTGGAGGTAACCATCAATGGCATCGGCGAACGTGCAGGCAATACGTCGCTCGAAGAGATTGCGATGATCCTGAAGTGTCACAAAGCTCTGGGTATCGACACCAATATCAATACGACGAAAATCTATCCCACGAGTCGTATGGTGTCAAGTCTGATGAACATGCCGGTGCAGCCCAACAAGGCCATTGTGGGTCGCAATGCCTTTGCCCATTCGAGCGGTATCCATCAGGACGGCGTGCTGAAGAATGTGCATACCTATGAGATTATGGACCCGAAGGACGTGGGGATCGACGACAGCTCCATCGTGCTGACAGCCCGTTCAGGACGCGCGGCGCTGAAGCATCGTCTGCATGTGAACGGCGTGGACCTCGAAGAAGAGAAACTCGACAAGGTCTATGAGAAGTTCCTCGTGCTGGCAGACCAGAAGAAAGAGGTGACAGATGCCGACGTGCTGATGCTGGCAGGTGCCGATACGGCCGAGGCTCACGCCGTGCGCCTCGACTTCCTGCAGGTCACCACGGGCAAGGGCGTGAGGTCGGTGGCCTCTATAGGTCTTGACATCTCCGGGCAGAAGTTTGAAGCTGCCGCCTCAGGCAACGGACCGGTGGACGCTGCCATCAAGGCGCTGAAGAAGATCATCATGAAGCAGATGACGCTGAAGGAGTTTACCATTCAGGCCATCTCGAAGGGTTCAGACGATGTGGGTAAGGTGCATATGCAGGTGGAGTACGACGGGAGCCTGTACTACGGTTTCGGTGCCAATACCGACATTGTGACTGCTTCGGTAGAAGCCTATATCGACTGTATTAACAAGTTTAAGAAGAACGACGAATGAATACATTATTTGACAAGATCTGGGACAAGCACGTGGTGCAACAGGTGGAGGATGGCCCCTCGCAGTTGTATATCGACAGGCTGTACTGTCACGAGGTAACCTCACCACAGGCCTTCGACGGCATGAGGGCGCGTGGACTGAAGTGCTTCCGTCCGCAGCAGATTTTCTGCATGCCAGACCATAACACCCCGACACATGACCAGGACAAGCCTATCGCAGACCCCACGTCGAAGAAACAAGTAGACACGCTGGCCAAAAATGCTGCCGAATTCAGACTGACACACTACGGCATGATGTCGAAAGACAATGGCATCATCCATGTGGTAGGTCCGGAGAAGGGCCTCTCACTGCCCGGCATGACTATCGTATGCGGCGACTCCCACACCTCCACCCACGGTGCCATGGGAGCAGTGGCCTTCGGCATCGGCACCTCGGAGGTGGAAATGGTGATGGCCTCGCAGTGCATTCTCCAGCAGAAGCCCAAGTCGATGCGTATCAGTATCAATGGGAGGCTGAAGGAGGGGGTGACAGCCAAGGACGTGGCTCTGTATCTGATGAGTCAGCTGACGACATCTGGTGCCACAGGCTACTTTGTGGAGTACGGGGGAGATGTGGTTCGCGACATGTCGATGGAAGGACGCCTGACCCTCTGCAACCTCTCGATAGAGATGGGCGCCCGTGGCGGCTTTGTAGCTCCTGACGAGACCACGTTTGAGTATATCAAAGGGCGTGAGTTCGCTCCTAAGGGAGCAGCATGGGATCAGGCAGTGGCCTACTGGCAGACATTGAAGAGCGGCGACGATGCCGTGTTTGATAAGGAACTGACATTCTGTGCAGAAGACATTGAGCCCCGTATCACCTACGGCACCAATCCAGGCATGGGAATCGGCATTACGGAATCTATTCCTACGGAAGGCGATGCCAACTTTGTCAAGGCACTCAACTATATGGACTTCAAGCCAGGTCAGAAGCTGATAGGTACGAAGGTGGACTATGTGTTCCTTGGAGCCTGCACCAATGGCCGTATAGAAGACTTCCGTGCCTTTGCATCGATTGTGAAGGGTCGCCAGAAGGCTCAGGACGTGATAGCCTGGCTGGTTCCTGGTTCATGGGCTGTAGCCCGCCAGATACGGGAAGAGGGCCTCGACAAGGTGCTTGAAGCTTCTGGATTTGAGATACGCCAGCCTGGTTGTTCTGCATGTCTGGCAATGAACGATGACAAAATACCTTCAGGCAAACTCTCGGTATCCACCTCAAACCGCAATTTTGAAGGTCGTCAGGGACCAGGTGCCCGTACCATCCTGGCTTCACCTCTCACCGCTGCCGCCGCCGCAGTTACGGGCGTGATTACCGACCCTAGGGATTTATTATTGAACATTGAAGATTGAACATTGAAGATTGAACATTGAACATTGAAGATTGAACATTGAAGATTGAACATTTAAGATTGAACATTTAAGATTGAACATTTAAGATTGAACATTTAAGATTGAATATTGATGAAACAGAAATTCGACGTGATAAAATCAACGTGCGTTCCACTCCCATTAGAGAATGTGGACACGGATCAGATTATCCCAGCCCGTTTCCTGAAGGCAACGACGCGAGAGGAGAGATTCTTTGGTGACAATCTGTTTCGCGATTGGAGATACAATGCCGATGGCAGCGAGAATAAAGACTTCGTGCTCAACGATCCTACCTATAAAGGCTGTATCCTTGTGGCAGGCAAGAACTTCGGTTCTGGCTCATCACGTGAACATGCGGCATGGGCCATTGCGGGTTATGGCTTCCGGGTGGTTATCAGCAGCTTCTTTGCAGACATCCACAAGAATAACGAGCTCAACAACTTCGTACTGCCCGTGCAGGTCAGCGAGGATTTCCTCGCAGAGCTATTCCAGACTATCCGGGAGAATCCTGAAAGTCTGGTACAGGTTGACTTGCCCAATCAGACCGTGACAAATATGGCTACAGGCCGCAGTGAACACTTCGACATCAACGGTTACAAGAAACACTGTTTGATGAATGGCCTGGACGACATCGACTTCCTTGTGCAGAACCAAGACAAGACCATCCAATGGGAACAGCAGAACAAGTAAACAAGTATCAACGTATCCAGCCCTTCGTAGAGATCATGGACTCTACGCTGCGCGACGGTGAGCAGACCAGTGGTGTATCGTTTCTGCCGCATGAGAAACTCATCATCGCCCGAATGCTGCTCGACGATCTCAATGTGGACCGTATTGAAGTGGCATCGGCTCGCGTCAGTGCTGGAGAACGGGAGGCCGTCAGAATGATCTGTCGCTTTGCCTCCAAGATTGATAAGCTGGAGCGCGTGGAGGTGTTAGGATTCGTGGATGGAGGCAAGAGTGTGGACTGGGCCGTGGACAGCGGATGCCGCACGCTCAACCTGCTGGCCAAGGGATCGCTGAAGCACTGCACCCAGCAACTGCAGAAAACACCCGAGGAGCATGTCGAGGACATCCGTCGCGAGGTGCGCTATGCTCGTAGCAAGGGTGTGACTGTCAATCTCTATCTTGAGGACTGGTCGAACGGTATGAAAGAGTCGCCCTTCTACGTTTATAATTTGATGGACGCCCTCTGCGACTCTGGCATCCGCCGGTTTATGTTGCCAGATACCCTTGGCATCATGAACCCCCTGCAGTGCATTGAGTATTTCCGTAAGATGATCAAGCGCTATCCCGATACCCACTTCGACTTCCATGCACACAACGACTATGACCTGGCCGTGAGCAATTCGCTGGCAGCAGTGCTCAGCGGTGCCAAGGGGCTCCACGTCACCGTCAACGGGTTGGGGGAGCGTTGCGGCAATGCTCCGCTCTCGAGTGTGCAGGTGATCTTGAAGGATCAGTTCAATGCCCGCACGAATATCCGTGAAGACAAACTTAATGATATCTCGCGTCTTGTGGAAAGCTATAGTGGTATCGCCGTAGCTCCCAACCAGCCAATTATTGGCGACAATGTGTTTACCCAGGTGGCAGGCGTCCATGCCGATGGCGACAACAAAGGCGGACTATATCATAATGCCCTTGTGCCTGAGCGCTTCGGGCGTCGTCGTGAGTATGCCCTCGGCAAGAACAGTGGTAAGGCCAACATCGCCAAGAATCTGGAGGAATTAGGACTGGAACTCACCCCGGAACAGACACGTCGCGTCACACAGCGAATCACAGAGCTGGGCGATAAGAAAGAACGTGTCACGCAGGAAGATCTGCCTTTTATCGTCAGTGACGTTCTCAAGCATGACGCCCCGGAAGACCGCGTGAAGCTTGTCAGTTACGTTGTCTCAACGGCTTATGGCTTGAAGCCTGGAGCCAATATAAAGGTGGAAATCAATGGCCAGCAGTATGAGGCTTCGGCCACAGGTGACGGTCAGTATGACGCCTTCGTGAAATCGTTGCGTCATATCTATAAGAAATATCTCGACCGTTCGTTCCCCATTTTGGCCAATTATGCTGTCACCATCCCTCCCGGAGGACGTACGGATGCCCTCGTCCAGACGGTCATCACTTGGAACGACAACGGTCGTATGCTCCGGACACGAGGACTTGATGCAGACCAGACGGAAGCAGCCATCAAGGCTACCTTTAAGATGTTGAACATTATTGAAAACGAATATCACAACGAATTATGAATTTAAAGATTGCAGTTCTTGCGGGCGACGGTATAGGCCCCGAGATTATGAAACAAGGCGTGGCCGTACTCGACGCTGTTGCAGAAAAGTGCGGACATCATTTTGAATATGAGGAGGCCATCTGCGGTGCCCATGCCATCGATGTGTGTGGTGACCCTTATCCAGAAAGTACCCATGAGGTGTGTATGCGAGCTGACGCAGTATTGTTTGCTGCCGTAGGCGACCTGCGTTTCGACAACAACCCTACAGCGAAGATACGTCCAGAGACGGGCTTGCTGGCTATGCGTAAGAAACTCGGTCTCTTTGCCAATGTGCGTCCCGTGGCAACCTTCGATTGTCTGCTCCACAATTCCCCCCTTAAGGATGAGTTGCTGCGCGGAGCCGATTTCGTGGTGATACGTGAACTCACAGGAGGTATGTATTTCGGCGAGAAGTATCAGGACAACGACAAGGCCTACGACACCGATATATACACCCGTCCAGAGATAGAGCGTATTCTCAAGGTGGCCTTTGAGATGGCGATGACCCGCAAGAAGCATCTGACGGTGGTTGATAAGGCCAATGTGCTTGCCTCCAGTCGTCTGTGGCGCCAGATAGCCAAGGAGATGGAGAGTCAGTATCCTGAGGTTCACACAGACTATATGTTTATTGATAACGCCTCGATGCGCGTGCTGACGGAGCCTCGTTTCTTCGATGTCATTGTCACGGAGAATACCTTCGGCGATATCCTCACTGATGAGACCTCCTGCATCACAGGCTCCATGGGGCTACAGCCCTCATCATCATTAGGGGAGCACACTCCGCTCTTCGAGCCAGTTCACGGCTCTTGGCCTCAGGCAGCAGGACAGAACCTGGCAAACCCCTTGGCTCAGATTTTGTCAGCAGCCATGCTTCTGGAGCATTTCGGCCTCACTAAAGAAGGTGCACTTATCCGTGAAGCCGTCAATGCTTCGCTCGATGCCAATGTCCGTACACCGGAGATTCAGGTGAAGGGCGGTGCTAAATATGGTACCAAGGAAGTTGGTGAGTGGATAGTAGACTATATTAAAAAGGTGTGATAGAATGAGCATCTGGCGAAAAATAGCGTTATCCCTTATTATTTGTCACCTGTTCTGTTTGCCTACGGGTGCACAGTCCCGTCAGCAGTGGCGTGACTCTCTGGAGGTGATCACAGAGCAGTTGCGTCGGAGACCTGCCGATATTGACCTCCGTCTGCGTAAGGCGGAGGCCAATATCAATCTTGAGCAGTGGGACTATGCACTCGCGGAATACGGTAAGATACTCCATGCAGACGAGCAGAATCTTGCTGCGCTTTACTTTAGGGCCTATGTCCATGCCCAGCAACGTCACTACGACTTGGCAAAGGTAGACTATGAGACATTCCTTGGTCTCGTGCCCCACCATTTCGAAGCCCGTCTGGGACTGGCTCATGTCTTGCAGAAAATGGGACGTAAGACGGATGCTGCCGACCAACTGAACACCCTTGTGGAGCAGTTTCCTGATTCTGCTACGGCCTATGCTGCCCGTGCTGCCTACGAGACGGAACAAAAGCTCTACGATGTGGCCCTTTATGACTGGGATGAGGCTATCCGCCGTCAGCCCCTCAATGCAGACTTTGTGGTGTCGAAGGCAGACATCCTTATCCGTCAGAATCGATATGCCGATGCCCGTAAGGAACTCACTGCTGCCATCCGTCGCGGTATTCCCAGATATGCCCTGAAAGAATGGCTTGACAAATGCAAGTAAGAGAGATTGTAGAATTTAAATAAAAAGATTATGGACTTGTTGCATATTATTGCTGTAGTGGCACTTGTGGTAATAGGTGTGTTTATTTTCAAGAGTAAGCGTCAAGGGTAGTCCAGTCATTGCTGGACTCCCTTCATGCTGAGTGAAATACGATTGCGTCTGCGGTCTACTTCGATGATGCGGACGCGGATATGCTGATGCAGTTTTACTACGTCGAGCGGATGGTTGATGCGACGGTTAGCCATCTGCGAGATGTGTACCAGTCCGTCTTGATGAACACCAATGTCGACGAAAGCACCGAAGTTGGTGATGTTGGTGACAATACCCGGTAGTTCCATGCCCTCAATGAGGTCATCGACGGTGTTGACTCTCGAGTCGAACTGAAATTCCTCAATCTGTTGGCGAGGGTCACGTCCTGGTTTCTCCAGTTCCTTGATGATGTCGGTGAGGGTGGGGATGCCCACTTCTTTTGTGACGTAGCGCTTGATATCGATAGCATCGCGTTTCTCCTTATTCTCAATGAGATCATTGACAGAGCATCCCTGATCCTTGGCCATTTGCTCAACGATGGCATAACTTTCTGGATGAACGGCAGAATTGTCGAGCGGATTCTTAGCATGAGGGATGCGGAGGAATCCTGCACACTGTTGGAAGGCTGCCGGTCCGAGACGCGGTACCTTCTTGAGTTGGGCACGGGAGGTGAAGGCGCCGTTTTCTTTTCTATAGTCAACGATGTTCTTGGCAAGAGTGGGGCCAAGACCGCTGACGTACATCAGGAGGTGCTGTGAGGCTGTGTTGAGATTGACGCCCACGAGGTTGACACAGCTCTCTACGGTCTGGTCGAGGGAGCGCTTTAGCTTTGTTTGGTCTACGTCGTGCTGGTACTGGCCCACGCCGATGCTCTTAGGGTCAATCTTGACAAGTTCGGCAAGAGGGTCCATCAGGCGCCGGCCAATGGAAACGGCTCCGCGTACTGTGACGTCTTCGGAAGGAAATTCGTCGCGGGCAATCTTGGAGGCAGAGTAGACGGAGGCCCCATCTTCAGAAACGGTAAATACTTGAGGAACGACAGCTGCGGTCGACTGAACTGTACCAGAGGTCTTGGATGAGGTGGGTACGGCATAGCGTCCGGCAAGCACATCGCGGATGAAATCGACAGTCTCTCGACTGGCAGTTCCGTTACCGATGGAGATGGCTTCTATCTGATACTTCTTGATCATTTTCTCAACGGCAATGGCAGCTTCCATGCGCTTGTTGAGAGGAGGGTGAGGGAAGATGGCCTCATGGTGAAGCAGGTTTCCCTGTGCATCGAGGCAGACCACCTTGCAACCCGTACGGAAACCTGGGTCGACACCCATCACACGTTTCTGTCCTAAGGGGGCTCCGAGCAGCAGCTGGCGCAGGTTTTCGGCAAAGACCCGGATGGCCTCTTCGTCGGCCTGCTCCTTGCTGAGAGCAGCGAATTCTGTTTCGATCGATGGCTTGAGCAGACGTTTATAGCCATCCTCTACAGCTTCTGCCACCAGTCGGCCACAGGGCGTGTTGCCATACACATAGTGGCGCTTCAAACGGTCAATGCACTCTTCATCGTCGGGCGAGATGCTGATGCGAAGGATGCCTTCGCTCTCTCCCCGTCGCATGGCGAGCAGACGGTGGGAGGAACATCTGCGGAGGGGTTCCTGCCAGTCGAAATAGTCGGAATATTTTGCTGCCTCGTCAGTATCAGCCTTTGCCTTTATGACCTTTGAGGTGATGATGGCCTGACGACGGAAGGCACCGCGGAGTTGCTGACGGCTGCGCTCGTCTTCGCTTATAGTTTCGGCGATAATGTCCTGGGCTCCTTTGAGAGCTTCTTCCACAGAGAGGACGACGCGACTGCCGCCGTTTTCTGGACGCGGGGAGGTAAATCTGGCAGCAGCAGCTTCAGGGTCGCGTTCACGCTGGAGAAGCAGCAGCTTGGCAAGAGGTTCCAGACCTAGCTCGCGGGCCACTTGGGCTCTTGTACGGCGTTTAGGCTTATAGGGCAGATAGATATCCTCCAGTTCGGTGCCCTCCCAGCAGTCGTCGATGCGTTTTTGCAGTTCAGGCGTCATCTTTCCGAGGTCTGTGATAGTCTTGACGACCGTCTCCTTGCGCTTCTGGATTTCTTTCAGGCGGTCGTACTGGTCGCTGATCGCTGTTATCTGTACTTCGTCGAGTCCTCCAGTCCTTTCCTTGCGGTATCGGGAGATAAAGGGGATGGTACAGCCTTCGTCTATCAGGGCAATGGTGTTGGCCACTGCACGCTCTTGTAGGTTGAGCCGGGTGGCTATCAGGTTGGCAAATATGTTCTTTTCCATACTTAAATGAATAATTTCTGTGCAAAAATACAAAAATTCGGTGAGAAATGTGTAATTTTGCACCCCAAATGCGATTATTAATGAGAAATAAGTTAGTTTTATTGGTCTTCTCGCTTCTGATGGCGCTCTCTCAGGTGTCAGTGGCTCAAGAGACGGCCAACTCCCGTCAGGCCCGACGTATCTTCAATGATGCCTACCAGCAGGTGTTTGGCGAACAAGGTGCGACGCTGCGTTACGATGTCAACATTACTGGCATCTACAAGACAGCCGGCCAGATATGGTTTAGAGGCAAGAAGCGCAAGTTCGTCGACAATAAGATGACTTCGTGGAGTGACGGCGAGACAGTATATACCGTCAAGAAAAGCAAAAGCAAGCGGAAGAAGAAAGAGGTGGAGATACATAATGCCAAGAAAAACAAGTCGGACAAGTACTCAGGCAAGTTCAAGTTTGTTCCTGAAAATTTCGACTATAGCATTGCAAATGATGATGAGGGCCTGATGGTGACACTGAAAGCCAAGAAGGGCACGAAGGGTATCAAGGAGGTACAGGCCCTGCTGAAGCGACAGACCTACGAGCCTATCCGAGTGCGTATCAAGATAGCCTTTATCTGGACCACCATCAAGATTTCCGAGTTCCAGTCGGGAGGCATTACCGACGAGATGCTCCGCTTCCCTGTGGAGAAGTATCAGGACTATAAGTATATTGACAAGCGATGATATCGGTAGAAGGATTGAAAGTGGAGTTTGGCGTAAAGCCCTTGTTTGTGGATGCGAGCTTCGTTGTCAACGACCGCGACCGCATAGCCCTTGTTGGCAAGAACGGAGCAGGCAAGTCGACGATGCTGAAAATACTCTGTGGCCAGCAGAAGGCAACGGCAGGCACGGTGAGTATTCCCAACGACTGCCGTATCGGCTACCTGCCTCAGGTGATGGTCTTACAGGACGATACCACAGTGCGGGAGGAGGCTCAGAAAGCCTTTTCTGACATCACCCGTATGAGGGAACGCCTGGATCAGATGAACCAGCAGTTGGCAGAGCGTACGGATTATGAGAGCGAGAGCTATCTGGCATTGATAGAGAAATACACCACGGAGCACGAGCGCTATATGATGATGGGTGCTGAGAACTACGAAGCCGAGATAGAGCGTACGCTGATGGGCCTGGGGTTCCTGCGTACTGATTTCGATCGTCCGACATCTGAATTCTCAGGAGGCTGGCGTATGCGTATCGAACTGGCAAAGATTCTGTTGCAGAAGCCTGACGTGCTGCTGCTCGACGAGCCCACCAACCATCTCGACATTGAGTCAATACAGTGGCTGGAACAGTTCCTGGCACAGTCGTCGAGCGCCGTGGTGCTGGTGAGCCACGATCGTGCCTTTATTAATAATGTGTCAAACCGCACCCTGGAAATCTCCTGCGGAAGGGTGATTGACTATAAGGTGAAGTACAACGAGTATGTCGTGCTTCGCAAGGAGCGCCGGGAGCAGCAGCTTCGGGCCTATGAGAATCAGCAGAAGGAAGTGGCAGATATGAAGGCCTTTATCGAGCGCTTCCGTTATCAGGCCACGAAAGCCGTTCAGGTGCAGCAGAAAATCAAACAGCTGGAGAAAGTGGTACCCATTGAGATCGACGAGGTAGACAACTCGGCGATGCACCTGAAGTTCCCTCCTTGTTTGCGTAGTGGCGACTATCCCGTCATCTGTGACGAGGTACGCAAAGATTACGGCTCCCACACGGTATTCGACCATGTTTCGCTGACCATCAAGCGTGGCGAGAAGGTGGCTTTCGTGGGCAAGAACGGAGAGGGAAAGTCGACACTTGTCAAGTGTATCATGGGTGAGATTCCCTTTACAGGCGAATTGAAGATAGGGTACAATATCCAGATAGGCTATTTTGCCCAGAATCAGGCACAGCTGCTTGATGAGAGCCTGACAGTATTCCAGACGATAGATAACGTGGCGAAAGGTGAAATCCGGCTGCGTATCAATGATATCCTCGGAGCCTTCATGTTTGGAGGCGAGGAGTCGGACAAGAAAGTGAAGGTGCTCAGCGGTGGCGAGCGAAGTCGTCTGGCGATGATTCGCCTGCTGCTGGAGCCTGTCAATCTGCTGATACTCGACGAGCCCACCAACCACCTCGACATGCCTTCGAAGGATGTGCTTAAGGAAGCCATCAAGGCGTTTGACGGCACTGCGATCATTGTGAGCCATGACCGAGAGTTCCTCGACGGACTGGTCACTAAGGTCTACGAGTTCGGAGGTGGACGCGTCAGGGAGCATCTCGGCGGTATATACGACTTCCTCCGTAGGAAACAAATAAGCGAACTCAATGAACTTGGCAAGGAAACCAACAGTTTCCCAGTAGGAAACAACCAGTTTCCTACCGAGAAACAACGTGTTTCCTACCGAGAAACAGACAGTCGGGAGCCTGATGACTCACAGCCTGCTATATCCAAAGCCCTCAGTTATGCCGAGCACAAGGAGCAACAGAAGCGTCTGAAGCGTGCAGAGAAGGCAGTGAAGGAGTCGGAGTCAAAGATCGAGAAGATGGAGCAGCGGCTGAAGGAGCTTGACGAGCTGCTGATGAATCCCGAGAATGCATCGGATATGGAACTCGTGACGGAATACACCAGCATCAAGAAAAGTCTCGACGACGAGGTGGAGCGCTGGGAGCGGCTGAGTGAGGAATTAGAATCAATCACTGTTAATTAACACAATATTAAACGTATGAAAAGATTTGCAACAATGATGGCTATGGCATCCATTTCGCTGATGACAATGGCCCAAGGGCAACTCGGAACAGGTCTCAATCCTGCTGACCTTAACAAGAGTGCTCGCCCTGGAGATGATTTCTACGAGTATGCTTGTGGTGGTTGGATGAAGAACCATCCGCTGCCTGCAGCCTATTCACGCTACGGCAGCTTTGACCGTCTGCAGGAAGACAACGACAAGCGTATCAACGGTATCCTGAAAGAACTGCAGAGCAACACCTACACGAAGGGTACCATTGAACAGAAACTGAGTGATCTTTACAAGCTGGCTATGGACTCCACCCGCCGCAATCAGGAGGGTGTTGCGCCGTTGATGCCTCTTATCCAGCGCCTGGAGAAAGCTAAGACCAACGCTCAGCTGCAGGCTATCCAGCTGGAGCTGGCTCCCTATGGTGAACAGGAGTTCTTCTACATGGGATTCGGTGCCGATGAGAAGAACGCCACGCAGAATATTCTGAACGTCTATCAGGGTGGTCTCTCGATGGGACAGAAGGAATATTACCTGGACAACGATAAGGCTACGGCCGACATTCGTGAAGCCTTTAAGAAGCACGTAGTCAAGATGTTCCAGTTGTTTGGCTTCAGTAAAAGTGCATCCAACAAGAAGATGCAGAACATCATGAAGGTGGAGACGGCTCTTGCCAAGGTCAGCAAGTCTCGTACAGAGCTTCGCGACCCTGAGGCCAACTACAATAAGATGACGCTCAAGGAGTTCCAGACGAAGTATCCTAACCTGCCCTTGGTGAAGGTGATGAATGCCATGGGCGTTGACACCAAGTATCTGCAGGAGATGATTGTAGGTCAGCCAGCCTTCCTCGAAGGCGCTAACAAACTGGTTGGCAGCATTAAGCCCGCAGAGTATCGTGACGTGATGGAGTGGGGCTTCATCTCTGGAGCAGCCAACTATCTGAGCGATGCCACCGTAGCCGAGAGTTTCGACTTCAACGGCCGTATCCGTTCGGGCCGTAAGGAGAACTATCCGCTCTGGAAGCGCAGCACCAACCAGGTGGAGCGCGTGATGGGCGAGGCACTGGGTAAGATCTATTCAGAGAAGTATTTCCCAGAGGCCGCCAAGAAGCGTATGCTGGCACTGATCAAGAACCTGCAGATAGCCCTCGGCGAGCGTATCGCTGCTCAGGACTGGATGGATGACTCTACGAAGGTCAATGCCCTGCTGAAGCTCAATTCGTTCTACGTCAAGGTGGGTTATCCTGACAAGTGGACGGATATCTCAAAGCTCGAGATTGATCCTAAAAAATCTTACTACGAGAATATGCAGGAGTGCAGCCGTTTCTGGCATGCTTGGCGTCTGGAGCACACGGTCGGCAAGCCCGTTGACCGTGATGACTGGCACATGACTCCCCAGACGGTGAATGCCTACTATAATCCCACTACCAACGAGATCTGCTTCCCTGCAGGTATCCTGCAGCATCCTTTCTTCGACATGAATGCCGACGATGCCTTCAACTATGGAGCAATCGGTGTGGTGATAGGTCATGAGATGACCCACGGATTCGACGATCAGGGCCGTCGTTTCGATAAGGATGGTAATATGAAGGACTGGTGGACTGCTGCAGACGGAAAGAACTTTACAGGCCGTACGGACAAATATGCCGATTTCTTCTCCAACATCAATGTGCTTCCCGATCTGAAGGGTAACGGACGCCTGACGCTGGGAGAGAACCTTGCCGACCATGGTGGTCTGCAAGTGGCATGGTATGCTTATAAGAATGCTACCAAGCGTAGTCCTCTGGGCGAGAAAGACGGCCTGACGGCTGACCAGCGCTTCTTCCTGGCCTATGCAGGAGTATGGGCAGGCAATATCACGGAGGCAGAGATCCGTAATCGTACGAAGAGTGATCCACACTCATTGGGACGCTGGCGTGTCAATGGTGCTCTGCCCCATATCGATGCCTGGTATGAAGCTTTCGGCGTGAAAGAGGGCGACAAGATGTTTGTACCCAAATCTGAGCGCCTGCAACTGTGGTAAATGGTCCAAAAAGGATAAAAATGCCGTCGTAAATGTAAATTTACGGCGGTTTTTTTTGTTAGTAATGGAAAATTCATTATCTTTGCACCTAACTTACATTAAAAATCGTGTAAAGATGAGCGAAGATATTACTCTTGACCCAGCAAAAGAAGCCATTGGCCAGCAAGAACTACAGCATCAGGAGCTGACGATGGACAGTCCCGTCGAAGGTCGTCCTCAGCAGCAGATGCGAGCCCGTGCAGCACAAGGCGTTGAGTGTCCTTACTGCGGTACGATGAATGAAGCCGAGGCTGTCTACTGTGCTTCCTGTGGTAAGCCAATAGGTAAGACAACTTGTCCCAACTGTGGTGCAGACATCGACCCCGATGCCGATTTCTGCGAGGCCTGTCATCACTATATCCGCAAGGATATCTGTTCCTTCTGCGGAGCAGCGCTGACGGGCAAGGAGGCATTCTGCCCAGAGTGTGGTAATCCCCGTGGAGGCATCGTCTGTCCTACGTGTCGTACACTGAACGATTTCTCTTTCTGTAAGCAGTGCGGCACACCCCTGACAGAGGAGGCCCGACATTTGCAGGAGGAATTGCAACGTACTCCGGAATACAAAGAGATGCAGAAACTCGCCGAAGAGCTTCAGCAGATGGATATGGTCATCCCCATCTCATCAGAGCGCGATCAGGTGCGCCACGATCTGAATGTCAAACTGCGTGAGCGTGTGCTGACACTGCTGGCTCGCGACAGAGGGGTGGCAAATCCCGTCATCCCCGAGATTGGTGATGCACCGGTGGATAAGAAAGTGCTTGATGCCAAGAAGCTCGACAGGCTGGAACAACTGACACTCCTGTTGGAGAAGATGGCCCAGAAACCACAGCCTCAGCCTGCCAAGGTGCGCAACTATGCCATGGCTTGCAAGCCTCAGGGCGTGCGTCTGGCTTGGGAGTGCAACTTCAAGCACGCTCTCCATTCCAGTCCTTGCGGTTGTGCCAAGCCTCAGTTGGGTGGCAAATGGATTATACTCGGAAAGAATTCACGTAAAGAAATTAAAGACGATAAATAATGGGTACGCTGAGAACTCCTAACAATACACCGATGGATGAAAATCCCAATGTAGACCATGCCATGCCTGCGGATGACTCTACCGAACATACCCTCCGTCCGGCAGGCGGAATGCCGGTGGATGACTCCGTGATGTCTATGGACACTACAATCGTGCCAAACGGTGATATCCCTGAACCAGAAGAGGCGGCAGGGGATTATTTCATGTTGAAGGGCGTCAAGTACAAGAAGAAAGATGTGCTCAGTGAAAATTCTGGCGAGGCACAGGTCTACTTGGTAGAGCGCGACGGCGAGGAATATGTCTTGAAGATCTATTATCCCTCATTCAATGTCAACAAGAAACTGCTCCAGACCATTTTTAATTTTAAGTTCGAGATGATAGTGACGCTTTTCGACTATGGCAAGACCTATGTCGACGGAAAGAGTCGCTTTTACGAACTGATGGAGTATCTGAGGGGTGGTACGATGAGCGACTACAAGCTCAACGGCGACTTCAACAAGTTCCGCAGGATTGCCCTTCAGGCCTCTGCCGCGCTGGCCTATATCCACAGCAACAATATCCTGCATAAGGATATCAAGCCCAGTAATTTCTTCTTCCGCGACAAAGAGCATACAGAAGTAGTCTTGGGCGACTTCGGTATATCGAGCTTGGTGGATGATGACGGAAAATCGCATCGCACGACACAGGCTCGTACTCCCATCTATGCAGCACCAGAGATGTATACCGACGTGATTGATGGCGTGGTGGAAATTTCTCCCTCGGCCGATTTCTATTCCTTGGGCATCACTCTGATGGCCTTGTGGCTGGGGGGTAATCCGATGAGTAGCAACGAACGCGTGATGATGCGCCAGAAGAGTGAGGGACGTTTGCCTCATCTGAATGAACTGCCTGAGCGGGTGAGGATGATTGTGCAGGGTATGACGGTGGTCAATCCTGCGAATCGCTGGGGATATGATGAGGTGGAGAAATGGTTCGAAGGTGAGAGCCCGAAGGTCGACTTGAGTTCTCCGTTCCTGAGATACAAGAGTTTCATCGTGGACCCGGACAAGAATCTTGTAGCCGACAACATCCACGAACTGGTGCCCCTGCTGCTTGACAACGAGAAGCTGGCCATCGGATATCTCTATAATGGTCGTATTACTTCCTGGCTGGAGCAGTGCGGCAACGAGAAACTCAGCACCATCGTCAAGGACATTGTGGTCAACAAATACCCCGTTGACCAGCATGCCGGTCTGATGGCGTCCGTCTATACGATGGAGCCTACTTACCCCTATAGGAATATCAAGGGTGAGCTTTGCGACGACGTGCATAGCATCGCCATCTCTCTGCTGAGTTACATGGAGGAATATGGCATGCTGTTGGCCAACCCCAACGACTCCTTGTTCCTCTATCTGGAGTCGCATACGAAGTGTAATATCAAGCGTCTGCGTTCCTATTTCGCTCCATCCGATCATTTCGATGCCCATGTGGCAGTGATGAAGCTGGTCTATGAGATAGACCCCGACATCGCCCTGTTGAGCAAGTATCCATCATCGTCACTTCCTGATATTGTCAGGACATTCGGCAAGGAGAAGCTGACTGACGATGATTGGCACTGCCTGACAGACGGTCGTCTGCTTGCATGGATGTACAGCCACGAGGATCAGATGGCTTGTGAGAGTCTTCGCATACTGACGAAAGATCAGCCCTATTCAGAGGCGTTGGCTTATAAGGTGCTCTACAATCTGGACCGTGACGCTGCCTACGACCTCCGTTATGCCAACACGCCGATGAGGGTGGGAGAGTTGCTTCGTGAGCGTTTGAAGAATGCAGAGCATCTGTCAGATGCAGACTTCATCAAGGAGATGTCTGATATCATTGACAAGAATGGGCGTTTCTTCTATTTCGCTCAGTTGCATGGCTGGGCTGAGATACTCAGCGAAGCCAATCATTGTTTTGATTTCAATAGCGAGGAGAACAAAGAGCGTCTGGGGGCCTATGACGCGAAGACGGCCGTGTATCGTTTCTGCCGTATCCTGGGTGTTACACCTGTCTACCTCCTGCCTGATGGCACAGAACTGACGGATGGCCGTGAAATTGACTCGCGTAATTTCACCCAGATTCGCAATGAGATGCGCAATGGCTCGTTCAATCAGTGGCTCTCCGTGTTCTATCACGAAGATCCCTTCGCCGACTTCTCTGCTGAATATGCCTATGAGCATACGCTTGAGGAGTGGCTGAAGGTGCTGGGCAAGATAGACAGTACGCAGACTTACTATAAGAGGTTTATGGATGCCCGCGAAGAGACAGCCACGAGGGTTAAAAACGTCCGTGACAGCTGGGTCCGGGCCCGTGGCAAGGAGAAGGCGTGGCGCATGGCTTTCTATGGCCTGTCCGGTCTGTGGATCTTGCTTGTACTGATATTTGGCGTGAAAGACCGTACTTTCCTCCTGGAGCACTCATTCTTGTGCATTGGACTTCCGTTGGGAGGTATGACGGGTATTATCGTGGCAACGCGAGCTTACTTCCGTGGGTATGATTTCTTCTTCTCATTCCTATGGGGATTGTTGGGAGCCCTGTCGTCTATTATACCTATTTATATATTAAAGTATATGGATCAGTCGCATCCTGGTTTCTTCAGCCTGACTGTAGTCATCATCTCCCTGATCTATATGCTCATCTGCCATCTGACTGACTTCAGGGGAGACCAGAAGGCTGACAATAAGCTGATAACTGAAGTGCTCGACAATGACATCAAGTCCAGCCTGCTCGAGCCGTTGTATTATACGTTCAAGACCAAGTCGTACCGCTTCAAGGGCTCTAAGTTCGGACTGCTCGACGATGTCACTGACCAGGTTCACTCCATCAGTGGCGAGAGCGTGCTCCACTATGTGCTGTGGACGATATTGGTTGCCATCTTCGTAGTTGATTTTATCGTCTATAGTCCGAGTCTGCTGAATGTCAGCAACCCTGATATCGATGGTATTCGGTTCACCCCGTCAGAGATGATCCAGCAATTAGAAAAAGACGTTGAATAATGATTTGCGAACATTGTCATAAGGAAAACCGGAGCGTTGCCAAGTTTTGCAAGTGGTGCGGACAACCGTTGGTAAGCCAGAACCTGCTCGACAAGCTGGTAGGTCTGGATAGTGTCAAGCAACAGTTGAAGACCATCGTTGACACCTACGCCTTCCTGCGTTCCCGCAAGGATATTGCACAGGTGCGTATATCCGTCAATGCCATCATCGTCGGCGAGACGGGTACAGGCAAGACTGCCTTGGCCGAAATCCTCCGTGATTATTTCTATCAGAATAAGATTATAGACAAGCCAAAGCTGACCATGGTTGATGCTGTCGACTATCAGCGCTTTGTCGACAAGTGGGATGATAACATCAAGAAGGCGAAGAACGGTATTCTGTTCTTTGACAATGTTCAGAAGCTCCTGCCTGACAAGTATTCCAATCAGGTGAATCCGCTCGACAAGCTCTTTGTCGAGATGGATAAGTGGGATGACAATCCTGTGGTGGTTATTTCCGGACTCCCCAAGGGTCTCGATGATTTCCTGGAGAGCAATCCCGCTGTGGCTAACCGTTTCAAGTATACCTTCCGTCTGCCGACACCAAACTTCACTGAGCTGACAGACATCTGTAAACTGAGCCTCCGTACCCGCTATGGCATCTCCGACTTCTCCCCAGAGGCCGACGACCAGCTGAAGCGTTACTTCAAGTATCAGATCAAGATCAAGGACGAGACTTTCGGCAATGCCCACCTGGCAATGAAGACTGCCGAGGATATCTTTACCCAGTTTATCAGCCGAGGTGCTACGGCCACTATCGTTGAGAAGAGCGATATCAAGGGATATGTTCCTGAGGAGCGTTCTGTGGAGGATATTCTCAAGGATCTCGACAAGTATATCGGTATGGACGAGGTGAAGAGTGCCGTGCGTGAGATCGCCTATGCTGTGAAGAACAGCGTGGAGCGTGCCGAGCGCGGACTGGGCGAGCAGGAGAAGATGTCGATGCACATCATTCTGACAGGTAATCCCGGTACCGGAAAGACTACCATCGCCCGTAAGCTTGGCGAGATTCTCTCGTCTATTGGCTATCTCGACAGCGGACATGTCGTCGAGGTGGACCGTGCGAAGATGGTCAGCCCCTATCAGGGTGAGACGCCCAAGGTGGTGGATCGCTTATGCGACAAGGCGATGGGAGGAATTCTGTTTGTCGACGAAGCCTATACGCTGGCGCCTGTGAGCCAGGCCGGTGATCGTGACAATCAGGGAGCACAGGCTTTGGAGAAGTTGATGAAGCGCATGGAGGACGACCGTGGGAAGTTTGTCGTCATCGCTGCCGGCTACCGTACGGAGATGGACAATCTGTTCCGTATCAATCCGGGATTCCGCAGCCGTTTCAACTATTTCCTCAATATCGAGGACTACACTCCCGAGCAGCTCTATCAGATTATGCTTGTCTTTGCCAAGGACAAGAAATACATCTTCTCCGAGCAGGCTGAGGCCCTGACGAAGAAGATGATTACCGAGATGTACAATTCGCGCGACAAGGACTTTGCCAACGGTCGCACCATGCGTTCGCTCTTCGACCAGATCTGCAAGAAGCAGGCCCAGCGCCTGCAGGGTGAGAGCATCTCGCAGATGAGCAATGAGGAACTGATGACCATCGAGGATCAGGATATCCCGTATGAGGCCCCGCAGACAGTCGACTATACCGAATGTCTCAAGAAGCTCGATGGCCTTGTCGGACTCGGAGGCGTGAAGAAGGAAATCTCCAACCTGGCAGCCTACTTGAACCTGCAGATCAAACGTGGCGAGACGAATACCTTCCAGGGCAAGCACTACGTCTTTACGGGTAATCCCGGAACGGGTAAGACAACCGTCGCCCGTATTATGGCCGACGTGTTCAAGACCCTGGGTATTGTTTCTCGTGGACAACTTGTTGAAGCTGATCGTGCCAAACTGGTTGCTGGTTATTCTGGCCAGACGGCCATTAAGACCAATCAGCTGGTAGATCAGGCCATGGGTGGCGTGCTTTTCATCGATGAGGCTTATACGTTGAAGTCCAATGACGGCGACTCCTTCGGTGCTGAGGCCATCGACACCCTCCTGAAGCGTCTGGAGGACGACCGTGGAAAGTTTATCTGTATCGTCGCCGGCTATACAGACCAGATGCACGACTTCATCGACTCCAATCCTGGCTTGAAGAGTCGTTTCACACAGACCATCCATTTCGACGACTATACGCCCGATGAACTGACTCAGATATTTATCAATCTGGCAAAGGGCAAGAGCTTTACCATCGACGAAGATACCCAGGCAGCCATCCACCGCGAGTTCGAGCAGCTCTATCTGCGTCGCGACAAGAACTTCGGCAATGCCCGTGAGGCCCGTCGCATCTTCGATGCAGCTGTAGAGCGGCAGAGTCAGCGTCTGGTGAAGCTGATGAGCGATCCTGGCTTCCAGGAGACCGACATGTACAAGCTGACGAAGGAAGATCTTCCGATGGCTCAGAACGAGGCAGCCCGTCCGTTGGATGAGGTGCTCAACGAGTTGGATGAGTTCATCGGTATGCGTTCGGTGAAGAACTCCATCCGTCGTCTGGCTGTACAGAGCATGTTCATGAAGCAGCGTGCAGCCATGGGAGCGGGTAGGGTGCAGCAGTTGGCAATGAACTTTATCCTGACGGGTAATCCCGGAACGGGTAAGACGTCCATTGCCCGCAAGATGGGAGAGATACTCCAGTCGATGGAGATTCTCCCGACTCCACGCGTCATCGAGGCCAGTCGTGCCACGCTTGTCGGAAAGTATATGGGCGAGACGCCCAAGATTGTCAACAATATGTGCGACAAGGCGATGGGCGGCATTCTGTTCATCGATGAGGCCTACACGCTCAGCGACGGTGGCGACCAGTATGGCAAGGAGGCTATCGACACGCTGATGAAGCGCATGGAGGACGATCGCGGCAAGTTTATTGTGATTGCTGCTGGCTATAAGGACAAGATGGAAGAGTTCCTGATGATGAATCCCGGACTGGCCAGTCGTTTCACCCACAAGCTGCATATCGACGACTACAATGAAGACGAGTTGCTCGCCATCTTCAAGCAGATGGCTCAGCGCGAGTCCTACACCTTGTCGCCAACGGCCGAGTTCAAGGCCCTGGACACCATCTACCGCATGGTCATGAGCAAGGACGAGTCGTGGGGCAATGCCCGAGAGATGCGCAACCTGCTCGACGCCACCATCCAGAAGTTGTCCATGCGTGTATCCCAGCTGCCACCCGACCAGGTGACCAAGGAGACTTATCAGATAATATTACCAGAAGATATATAAACAGGAGATATGATCATTTGCCCTACTTGTAGAGAAGAGATTGATAACGATTCGCATTACTGTGACCAGTGTGGTCAGGCTCTGCTGTTTTGTGACAGGTGCGGAAGCGTCGGTATAGGACGCCGCTGTACCAAGTGCGGTGGTCTGATGGTTCCTCCTGCGGGGGCCGACTCAGGTGTCGGCCAGCAGGGACGCTTGTCAGAGAGCCTGCAGGCGAATATGACTGGCGGAACCATGGGGACTGGAGGTTCCATGATGGATATGGTGCAGCCCAGGCAGAATGCCGGCGGAGTGCCTGTACTGACATTGGCCAACGATAGTCTGAACATTCGCATCGTGGGCACCAACGGGGCTATCATCGGTCGTAAGAACGGACCCTATACCCAGTTCTTCAGCCAGTGTCCCTATGTGTCAGGAACCCATGCGCAACTGAGGTATAATCCCGCTACCGGATGGTGTATCACCGATAAGCACTCTTCGAATGGCACCAAGCTTAACCAGCGTCCGCTGCAGCCGGATGTAGAGATGTCGCTCAACAATGGCGATACGCTGACGTTGGCGAATGTAAACCTTCAAGTGATTGTCAGGTAAGCGGATGAAGAAGCTATATGTGACTGCCGCTTCGTGGAGAGGCTGCGTACGGAACAACAATGAGGACATGATCCTCGTAGGGAGTTCTTTTATCCGTAACGACGACTTCAAAACCACGATGGAACTCAGTGAATCCAGGCGTGCCATGATAGCCGTAGCCGATGGGATGGGAGGACACAACAGCGGCGAGGTGGCCAGTAGTGAGGCTCTCCACAACCTGCAGTTCTTTTTTAGCGACATCCCCTCGGGACTCTCTGCCGACGGTATCAATCAGATGATGGCCGACTGGCTGGAGTCTATCAATAATATCATCGACTCCAAGGGACGCGTCGACAGTCAGTACAAAGGAATGGGTACCACGCTGGTGGGATTGGCCTACTACGGGGGCGACTTCTACATGCTCAATTGTGGCGATAGCCGTCTCTACCGCATGCGCCAAGGGCAACTCTGTCAGCTCACCACTGATCATTCGCTAAACAAACTTCTGGGTAGCGACCAGCACTCCAATGTCATCACCAACTGTATCGGTGGGGGCACGAAGAATTCGTTTCTCGATCTGTCGAAGATTACCGACGATGTGAAGCCCACCGATATCTACCTGCTTTGCAGCGACGGGCTGACGGATATGGTGACCGACGATAAGATAGAGTCGCTGCTCAGGAATGGAGCTGATGCCAATACTCTGTGCCAGGCCGCCATTGACGCAGGAGGTCTCGATAATGTCTCCGCCTGTGTGATAGATGTAGAACCATAATGTATTTCAAGTAATAAAATGCCGTTAAGATTACCAGATAGACTACCAGCCATCGACTTGTTGAAACATGAGAATATCTTCGTGATGGACAATACCCGTGCCCATTCGCAGGATATCCGCCCGCTGAAAATAGTCATCCTCAACCTGATGCCGCTGAAGATTACCACAGAGACAGACTTGATCCGTCTGCTCTCCAACACCCCCCTTCAGCTCGACATCAGTTTTATGAAGCTCAAGAGCCATACTCCCAAGAATACACCCATTGAGCACATGATGATGTTCTACCGTGAGTTCGAGGAGATGCGCCCAGAGAAGTTCGATGGCATGATCATCACCGGGGCTCCCGTCGAACAGCTCGAGTACGAGCAGGTGGGCTACTGGAATGAGATTACCGATATCTTTGCCTGGGCCCGTACCCATGTCACGAGTACTCTCTATATCTGTTGGGCAGCACAGGCTGGACTCTATTATCACTACGGTGTCCCCAAGTACCCGCTGCCGATGAAGATGTTTGGCATCTTCCCCCAGAAACCCTTAGACCCCAAGCTGCCCATCTTCCGTGGGTTCGACGATGAGTTCATGATGCCTCACAGCCGTCATACGGAGATACGGCGTGAGGATATCCTGGCCAATAGTGAGTTGAGTCTGATTGCTGAGTCGGAACAGAGTGGGGTGAGCATCGTGATGGCCCGTGGAGGGCGTGAGTTCTTCATCACAGGCCATCTGGAATATGCACCCAATACGCTCGACAATGAATACCGTCGCGATAAGGATATCCGAAAGGATGTGGCAATCCCTCAGAATTATTATCGTAACAACAATCCTGCCAATCCCCCGTTGGTCACATGGCGCTCTCATGCCAATCTTTTCTATACCAACTGGGTGAACTACTACGTTTATCAAGAGACACCATATAACATCAACGATATCAAGTAGTGACGTATCTTGAACTGTTGGCCCCAGCCAAGAACCTGGAGTGCGGCATCGCTGCCATCGACCATGGAGCCGATGCTGTCTATATCGGTGCTTCGCGCTTCGGTGCAAGGGCTGCTGTGGGCAATAGTGTCGATGACATCCGTAGCCTCTGCCAGTATGCCCATCCCTTTGGTGTCAAGATATACGTCACGGTTAATACCATCCTCTACGATGATGAGATCGAGGCCACCCGACGGCTGCTGCTGCAACTCTCTGAGGCTGGCGTCGATGCCATCCTCGTGCAGGATATGGCTGTGCCTCAGCTGATGGATGGCTTGCCGATGGCTCTCCATGCTTCCACTCAGACGGACAATCGTACGGCTGAGAAGGTAGCGTGGCTTCGCAGTCTCGGATTTTCGCGTGCCGTGCTGGCCCGTGAGCTTTCTGCCGATGAGATTGCCGAGATCCATCGTCAGGTGCCCGACATCCAGCTCGAGGTCTTCGTCCACGGTGCGCTCTGCGTCAGCTATTCCGGTCAGTGTTACGCCTCGCAGTATTGCTTCGGGCGTAGTGCCAATCGTGGCGAGTGCGCTCAGTTCTGCCGCATGAAGTTCTCGCTCGTCGATGCAGAGGGTAGGGTGGTGGAGCGCGACAGATACCTGCTATCCCTGAAGGATATGAACCAGAGCGACCATCTGCAGGAGCTGATAGATGCTGGTGCCACCTCTTTCAAGATAGAGGGGCGGCTCAAGGATGTGTCCTATGTCAAGAATGTGACGGCTGCCTATAGCCAGCGACTCAACGACATCATCCGCCGTCACCCTGACAAGTATTGCCGTAGCTCGTGGGGACGGTGCACCTATACGTTCACTCCCGACTTGCACCGTACCTTCAATCGCGGCTATACCAACTATTTCCTGCATGGCCGTCAGCTTGGCATCGCCTCGTTTGATACCCCTAAGGCCATAGGCGAGTATGTGGGTACGGTCAAGGAGTTGCGCAGCGATTCCTTTAATGTCGCTGGTGTGACCAGTTTTGCCAATGGCGACGGTCTGTGCTTCATCAGTGACGAGCGTCAGTTGGAAGGTTTCCGTGCCAACCGTGTGGCGGGCAATCGTATCTATCCCTACCGCATGCCTCAGGGACTGAAGCCCGGGGTGCGCCTGTATCGCAACAACGATCAGGAGTTCGAGCGGCTGCTCTCCCGTCCCAGTGCCGAGCGCAAGGTGCCTCTTAGGATGACCCTCCGAGCCACCGACGATGGCTTCGAACTCTTAGCACGGGTGATTTTTGGTGATGGCAGCTTATCGCAGATGATAGGGTCAGCCACCGTTGCTCACCCGCACCAGCCTGCCCGGAAGCCGCCTCACGAGAATATCGTCCGGCAGCTCTCCAAACTGGGCGACACCATCTATGTCTGCGAGGGTGTCGACATCCCTGATGAGTTCAACTTCTTTATCCCCAACAGCGTACTCTCTGACATGCGGCGACAGCTTTTTGAAAGTGAAGATTTGAGAGTGAAGTCAACTTCGGCGGCAGCATATTCCATTCCCGAGCAAAGCTCGCCTACCCGTAGCCTTTCCCTCTTCCCTCATCCCTCTTCATTTCTGTTAAACATCTCCAACCGTCTCTCCGCCTCCTTCTACGGCGCAGAATCCCCCACAGCCTTTGAGCTCAAGGGAGGTTCAGGTCCCTTGATGCAGTGTCGCCATTGCATCCGCTTCGAGCTTGGCTATTGTGTACGTCACGGAGGGCAGCGTCCCACGTGGCAAGAGCCCCTATCTCTCGTTCTCAGCGATGGCCGACGCTTCCGTCTTGAATTCGACTGCAAGAACTGTCAGATGAACGTTTATGCGCAGCCTCGCTAGCTTCCTTCTGCTGATGCTCCTCCTGACGGGATGCTATAATCAGGGACCCATCACGCCTGATGCGTGGAACCTGACGGAGCGGCAGCTCGACTCCATCTCCTTCTACACCACCCATCACTACACGCAGAACTACAACTTTGTGGTGACCCGCGACTCGCTCGTCATCCTCGAGCAGCAGCCAGAGATGATGCCTGTGCCTGATGTGCTGGCATCCGAGATGATGGTGGGCGACCAGACCATACCCATGCTCTCGATGGTCGACTCCCTCACGCTCCGCAAGCATGACCATCTCGTGGTGGCCGAGATTACCACTGTGCCTACCGACTCCATCGACTCCGTTTGGGTGAAGGTGGCGCGCGACCAGCATACTCAAGGGTGGGTGCGCGAGCAGGCACTCCTGGCTGCCGTCTCTCCCGACGACCCTATCAGCCAGTTTATCGACGTTTTCTCCGATGTCCACCTTCTGGTGTTTCTGGCCTTCTGTGCCATTGTTGGCGGGGCCTATGGTGTTCGCCGCCTGCTGCGCAAGGGGGCCAAGATTGTTCACTTCAACGACATCCCTTCGTTCTATCCCACGCTGCTCTGTCTGCTCGTGGCCTCCTCGGCGGTACTCTACAGCTCCATCCAGAACTTTGCACCAGAGATGTGGCGTCACTTCTACTACCATCCCTCGCTCAATCCCTATGCCCTGCCGTGGCATCTGGGGCTCTTCGTCACCTCCGTATGGGCCATTCTCATTGTCGCCATTGCCACCGTCGACGATGTGCGCCACCATCTGTCCGTGGGTGATACGATTCTCTACCTCGGTGGACTGGCTGCCGTCTGTGCCGTCTGCTACGTGGTGTTTAGCATTACCACCTTATATTATATAGGCTATCCCCTGCTGATAGCCTATTTTGCCTTCGCTCTCTACCGCCTCTCGCTGCAGAAATCCATATAAATAGGGATTGTGCGTCCCGGCAGAAAGCCGTACCTTTGCAGCCAGATAAGGAAAAGATTGTATTTTTTATGAGAAAACATTCCATGATAGTGCTTCTGGCACTGAGCTGTCAGCTGACGGCTGCGGCTCTACCTGTTGAAGTCCTCACCGACGAGGCACTTAATGATACCAGTAAAGTTGTTGATTTAGACGAGGTGGTGGTCGTGGCCCAGCCTAAGGAACAGGTCAGGCTACGACTCCAACCTCTCAGTAGCAATGTCTTCGGCAGCGAGCAGCTGCAGCAGCTGGGTGTGCGCGACCTGTCGCAGCTATCTCAGTACGTGCCTGCCTTCACCATGCCAGCCTACGGCTCGCGACTCACCTCGTCGATGTACGTCCGAGGCATCGGCTCCCGTGTAAACAGCCCCGCCGTGGGCATCTACTACGACAATATCCCCCTGATGTCGAAGGCCGCCTTCAACAACCACTTCTATATGATCGACCGCGTGGATATCCTTCGTGGCCCGCAGGCAACGCTCTACGGACAGAACACCGAGGGCGGTCTGGTGCGCGTCTATTCAAAGGACCCTATGAACTATCAGGGCACCGACATCCGCCTGGGCATCGGCACCGGACTGTGGCGCAACGTCGAGGTGGCCCACTATCACCGTCCGAGCGACAAACTCGCCTTCTCTGCCGCTGCCTTCTATAGCGGACTGAAGGGATTCATCGACAACAAGAATTTTGACGAGAAGAACGACAAGAGCCTCGAGGCAGGCGGCAAGCTGCGACTCATCTGGCAGCCCACCACGAAGCTGAAGTTCGACTGGACCACCGACTACCAGTGGGTCAATCAGAACGGCTTCGGATACGGAGAGTTCTATCCCTTCGGACTCCCTGGGGCTTCAATAGCACCGGGCAACCGTCCTGACGACCCAGCCACCACCATTATGAACGGCTACAAGCGCAACATGCTCAATACGGGGCTCTCCATCAGTTACGACACCCAGAGTCTGCTCTTCACCTCCACCACCAGCTACCAGCACCTGAAGGACTGCATGATGATGGACCAGGACTACAAGACCCCCGACTACCTGCGCCTGGAGCAGCAACAGCGGATGAACGCCATCACGCAGGAGTTCGCCCTCCGCAGCCACGGCGACAGCCGCTGGCAGCACGCCACGGGCCTCTTCGGCTCCTACCAGTGGCTCCACACCGATGCACCCGTTTACTTTGGCGATGCCATCACGGGCGTCATCGGCCGCGCCATCACCAATGCCATGACCAACGCCATGAAGCAGGCCATGATGGGACGTATGCTGCCCCAGATGATTGAGCAGATGAAGACCGAGATGATGGCCCAGGGCATGCCCGAGGCCGCCGCTCAGGCCGCTGCCGAGAAGGCCGCCCCCGCCGCTGCCGAGAAGGCCGCACAGGCTGCTGTCGACAAGGCCGGCATCAACATGTCGGCAGAGATGGCCGTGCCTGAGACGTTCGACACGCCGCAGGCCAACCTCGCCGTGTTCCACGAGTCTAACATCCTGCTCACCGACCGCCTCAGACTCACCCTCGGTCTCCGCCTGAACTACGACTGGATGAAAATCAGCTACGACGCCCTCGCTTATATGAACATGACCGGCGGCACCGCACAGGCCACTGCCACCTACCGTCTGACCTCGCGCGTCGCCGACAGCCGCACTCGTCACGACACCCAGCTGCTGCCAAAGGTGGGACTCACCTACAGCCTGGGCAACAGCCTCGGCAACGTCTATGCCATCGTCGCCAAGGGCTACCGCGCCGGAGGCTACAACATACAGATGTTCAGTGACATCCTGCAGACCGACCTCAATGCCCACCAGCAGGACGCCATGCGCGGCGACTACGACGTCAGCCACCAGCAGGCCGACTACGATGCCATCGACGAGACCATCTCCTACAAGCCCGAGGAGTCGTGGAACTTCGAGCTGGGCACTCATCTAAACCTCTTCGACAGCCGCATGCACCTCGACCTGGCCCTCTACTACATGAAGATACGCAATCAGCAGCTGTCGCAGATGATACCCAGCTCCAACTATGGCCGCATGATGACCAATGCCGGACGGAGCCACTCCCTCGGTGCCGAGCTGACGCTGCGCGGACGTGCCTTCGACAACCGCCTCGACTGGGGGACTACCTACGCCTTCACCAGTGCCAAGTTTGATGAGTATGTGCATCAAAACTTCTACCCGTACGAGGGTGTGTCGGATACGGACCCCTCTCACCAGATTAACTACAATGGCAACTCGGTGCCCTTCATTCCCCAGCACACCTTCAGCGCCATGGCCGACTACCACATCAGCAAGTTTACCATCGGCCTGAACCTCACCGGACAGGGCAAGACCTGGTGGGACGAGGCCAACACCTTCGCGCAGAAGTTCTACGCCCTGCTCGGTGCCCATGCCGACTACGACTTCGGACCCGTCGTCGTCACACTCTGGGGCCGCAACTTGACCAACACTCACTACAATACATTTGCTGTCAGCTCCAGTGCGGCCGGAGGACGGGCCTACTTCGCACAGAAGGCCAATCCCATTCAGGTAGGCCTGGATGTCAACATCCACCTCTGAATATATAGGGTTACAATAGGTTCACCGGTTCACAGCCCCCGCCGCAGACATTGACGGCGGGGGCCGTAATCATTTACGGCGGGAGCCGCAAATATTAACCACGCCCGCTGCACGATGACTTTACCCTATCCTTTCTCCCGGTTTACTCCGTCCTTTCTCCCGGTTTAGACTATCCTTTCTCCCGGCTTAGACCCTTCTGGCTCCGCTCAAGCCATCCTCGACGGCTGCCAAAGTTTAGTATGTGTTGCGTATATATAGCAATGGGACGTACTAAACCCAAAATAGTGATAGTATTCTTGGTAAAAGCATTGCTGATTCGGAAAAATATCGTAACTTTGCAGCAAAGTTATATAATAACGGTTAGGAGGTAAATAAGCCTTCGGCAAAGGTGTTGGCAATGACGTGTGCCCCTTTGCCCAAAGACTTCGATTTAGACAAAGAACTTGATGAAATGTGGGAGGATAGAGCACGATGAATGTATTTCTCGATACTAATGACATCATCGATTTCATTGGTGAGTGCGAAGGATTCTTTGACATGCTGCTGCCATCTTTGCCATGATTGAAGACAAGAGAATCACGGCCTCAAAATAAAAAAATGTGCGTGACGGTGGAGGGCACTGAAAAAGTCCCT
>DDQK01000004.1:6616-11077 GCA_002342665.1 Prevotella sp. UBA2444 | reverse complement strand
CTGACACCCGACGACCTGAATACCTGTCTGGCTCAGCAGAAGCAGGATGAGGAGCGCGAGGTCAGCTGGATGCTGCAGAACCGCGTGCTCGACATACACTATCTGGGACACTTCTCCAAGCCCCAGCTACGACTGCTACGCAACGAGATACTGGCCCGCCACGGGTGGCGCTTCCAGTCGAAGGACCTGCAGGAGCACTTCGGCAAGCAGGCATGGTACAAGCCCGTGGCCGACAACAAGACCATCACACTGGGACTGATAGAGACCACCAACCTGCAACTGCTGAAGACGGAGGAAGCCGTCGACGACGACAACCGCGTGCGCTATGAGCGTGTGGAGGAGGCCCCCGAGATGGCTAAGGCCGTCGACGGCGTGATCACCGTCACCACCGAGGAGCAGCTGCTCAATGCCTTGGGTAACAACCGCACCATAGAGATCGGTGAGGACGTGCACCTGAACCTCTCGCGTGTACTCGAACAGGAGGACAAGTTCTCCGGCATCCCCGGGCGCAGCTGGGTGACCATCGCCAAGCGCGGCGGTCAGGAGCCCACCATCGTAAGCGACTACTGCGGCGACGGCCAACAGTTGACACTGAAGAACTTTGAGTATCTCACCATCCGAGGCAAGAAAAACTCCAGCATCGAGGTGGATCCACGCTATGCCTTTTGCTTGAACTTCATGGACTGCAACGACTGCTGCGTTGAGAACCTGACCATCGGGCATACGGAGGGCGGCTACTGCGACGGAGGTGTGATAGGCTTCACGGGAGGCAGCGAAAACACCATCCGCGACTGCGACCTCTACGGCTGCGGCACCTACGGACTGGTGACCCACGAGACGTGGCACCTGAGCATCAGTCGTACCAGCGTACACGACTGCACCTACGGCATCATGGAGCTCTACGATTCCAACGACATCAGATTCGAGGACTGCGACTTCTTCAGCAACCGCGAGTACGAGCTGATATCGAACAACAGTCAGAATGTGGAGTTCCGAGGCTGTCGCTTCTTCGCCAACTGGGCCGATGCCCCACTCTTCCAGAGCGCAGAGGATATCATGCTCTATGGCTGCGAGATCCACCACCCCAACATCGGTGCCAGAACCAGGTTGATAACACCTGACAATGACTGCACCTTCGGCGACGAAGCAGCCTTCGTGCCCAAGCCCAGGAAGAAGGCCATCGGGCCAGATGCGAACTGAAAGGACTGAGGAGAGATGGGCAGGAACTATGCACTACACAGAGGTTGCGGATGGGTACTGATTGCCGTAGGCATCATGGCCGTGCTCTTCGCCGTCTTCCTGGCCGTCGCCCTGTGGCAGGCTGATGAAGAGGCTGGCGTAAAGAACGATGCCGACTGGGAGGCCTACAACGCCAGGGTGGAGCAACTCGACACCATCAGCGACGCCGCCGTGCGCGACTCGCTGATAGCCGAGATACCCACGCCAGTCATCCGTCAGGGTGGCTTCGCCACCATCTTCGGCCTACTGATGGGGTTGGCCATCATCGTCGCAGCTGCCTTCCCGCTGGCCATCGGCTGCGTGCTGCTGGTGATATACAGCAAAAGGAGGGAAAAGGAGAAAGAACTGAATATATGATATATATAATGAGGTATATGAGACACAACAGAATGATATGGCCAATGAGGCTGCTGGCAGTGATGCTCAGTCTCCACTGTGCGCTATTCACTGCCTCAGCGCAGCCGAAGTATGAGCGAAAGGACTTCTCCTTCAAGGTGGTGAAGACGAAGAATGCCGAGGGGCTGATCTCCCAGGTCTACTTCCGCCTTTTCGTAGGCAAGCAGTTCATCAAGGAGTACACCTTCGAACTGGCGGCACCGCTCTCTGAGGATATAGCCAACAACGTCGGCACCTATTCCGAAGAAGACCTCAACTTCGACGGCTATCCCGACGTGGATGTCTATCTGGGCTACTATGGCGGCTTTTCCACAAACACCCAGCACGAGGCCCTGCTCTGGGATCAGGAGCAGCACCAGTTCGTGTATCCCGACGGCTATGCCGGTGTCGGCGAGTTGATGGGCTTCGCCGAGAAGAAATACCTCATCCACACAGGGAGTGACGGTCCCGACCACCGCGTCACCAGTTATTACCGCTGGCACGGCCATAAACTCCAGCACTATCTCGACGAAGTATGGGCCATCGAGAGTGATGAAGATGACAACGTCAACTTCGACGACCTGCTCAACTACCCCCTGCAGCGCTACGATGCCAAACTCGACGGGCGCATCCCTGTCATCATCGCCTTCCAGAAGAACGAGGCAGGCACGGCGGCAGGCTATATCTACTATCCCAAGGCCAAGAATCCGGCACCCATCCTGATTGTAGGGAGCGCCATACAGTATAATGGCAAAGATATCTATCATTTCAGCGAGTTCCAGCCGGATGGCAAGGTCAGCGGTTTCATCAGCCTCCAGCATAGTGGTGACGGTAGATGGGATGACAAGGTGGAGGGCACGTGGACTAATCCCAAGACCGAGAAACAGATGAAACTCACCGACGTATGGTTCAAGCGCGAAAGCACCAAGTGGTTCACACATTCGCTGCTGACACCCGAAGATCCTGGCAACATAGGTCGTGAGTACTCCTTCCAGCAATGGCGCCAGGGCTACGATGACTATATGGGAGGCCACATCACCTTCCGTGCAGCAGGCAAGAACAAGGTGCACTTCGAGTGTGCCAATGTAGTGCGTAACATTGCAGAGGGCAAAAGCGAGGAGGGCCGTCCTGCCGTACTCAATGGCAACGTGTTCGAGTATCGCAATGTCAACGAGTGCGGCTACGGTTTCAAGGCTACGTTCTACCCCAAGTTCGTGGTACTGAGGAGCATCACTGAGGGCGAGACGCTCAACTGCTTCGGAGCCTTCTCTGCATTCGATGGTATATATATTAAGGTAAAAAAGTAAAAGAGGTGGGTATATGAAGAAATTATGCCTTTGGGCACTTTGCCTGGTCGCCGTGATGGCAGGTTGTAAGCAGAAGGGACAGACGGCCCCTGCTGACAGCAGCGACTCAACGGCTGTCGCCGCCGTCGATGCAGGCATCGACAAGCACAGCGAGGCCTATATCCGTCAGCGTCTTGACACTATCTACGGTCATATCAGGCAGATGATCGCTGCCGAGACCGAAGACAACCGCACCTATATCAGCTCCGTCTTCAACCTCGACAGTGCCTACTGCTCCTCGCGCTATTACAGTCTGATGAAGCAGGCACTCGAGATCACCAACGAGACGGGGGATATCCTCTTCGACTACGACCACTGGGTGTGCGGACAGGACTACTCTAAGGACTGGCACTACAAGATACGGGAGATCAGCGACATCACCGACTCCACCGCTACGGCAGAGATGGAGATCATCAACTTCGGCAATGCGAACAACCTGTCGCTCTCACTGCTCTATGAACGTGGTGACTGGTACATCGACGAGTTTGGCGACAGCGTAGCCCCGGAGACCGACCAGGACTACTTCCGTCGTGTCATCAGCGATGGGCTGAAGACCCGCGAGAAGGCCATGTATCGTGACGGTGTTAAGAAAAATCTTTCAGACTATGCAGAATAAGTTATTATCATTCGTATTACTGCTGACAGGCTGTTTGTCAGTGAGTACAGTCTTGGCTCAGGACCCTTTAGGCCTCGAGGATATCGAGAAGGGCTGGAAGGCCAAGACCATCAATAATGTAGCAAACGGCAGTTTCGGTGTCATGCTGGAGCGCTTCGATCAGACATGGCCCACCTGGATGGTGTCCAGCGTGAGGGATGCGATGGAGAAGGGCCTGTCGAAGGTGGTGCTCGACGAAGAGACAGCACTCAAAGTAATCATCGACGCCAAGAACGGCTATGCCGAGGTTATCGATGCAGGCACTGACGGCGAGTATATGTCGGCCTGCTACTGGAATCGTCCCAATGGTCACAAACTGCTGGCTGTGTGCTTAGGCGATCCCGTCGACCCCTTCATCGAGTTCGTGTGCTTCTACGACTACGACCCGCAGAAGAAAGCCCTCATCCCTGAGCCCGGTATCCTATCAGACTTCAGGAAATGGACTGTCGAAAAGCCCTACTTCTGCAATTTGCCGAAGCAAGGGAAAAACCTCATTCTCGACGAATACAATGAGAAGGGACATCTACGCCACATCTTTACTTGGAACGGCACGAAGCCCGTCTTCTCAAAGACAGAGGTTGTTGATGATACTGACACAGGCATCGTGGTCAAGGCGAAGGGTGCGCAGCCCAATATCAAGGACTTCGTCTCGGCCATCCTCTCACAGGAGGATACAGGCGAGGGTTTCAATGGTGTACGGCAGAGTTGGGATCTGTATCGTAACGGTATGAAACAGATGCCTGGCGATGAGATCATCGTCGACGTGCGCAATGGCTACATGGGCTATGAGTCGAAAGACGATGAGAGTCGTCATGTCGTGGAGTGCTGCTACTGGAACTGTGCCGA
>DDQK01000004.1:5310-6581 GCA_002342665.1 Prevotella sp. UBA2444 | reverse complement strand
CCCGTCATGACAGAGACCACGGGTGTCAACTTCTACATGTATGACAATGCCACACGCAAGTTGAAGATAGCCTACGGCCCAGAACTCGGACTCGATCTCGAAATACCTTCCGGCTGCACTGGTGTGACACACGAACTCCCCCGTCAGGGAAAAACGTTTGTCATCAACAGTCACATGCCGTCTGGCAAGATTGCCAGGCGCTTCACCTGGAATGGCAGCAAGTTTGTAAAGGAGGCTCCCTATCAGCAGGAGGTGATGGACATCGAGGAAATGCCCAAGACAGCAGAGCGGAAGGACAGCCACATGCAGTTTGCCGTCTATATCAACAAGGAGAGTGCCGAGAGCGAGGAGGGTGCCTTCGACGCTATCTATAGCGTATGGCTGGCTGACGAGCGCACGGGCACCGTGAAGAAAGTCTGTCAGACCAACCCCACGGCGGCACCTATCTGGGAGCAGATGAAGGGCAAGGACCCTGACGCTGCCAGCACAGAGCTGCAACTGATAGCAACGGCCGAGAGGGCCTGGATAGCACCAGGCGACGTGAGCAAGGTCATCGTGGAGGGATGTCCCGACGGAAGGAACTACTGGACGTATATCATCGACACCGATGCGCATACCGTCAAGCAGTTGCCATCCACCGAAGGTGTTCAGGATCTCGACTGGGAGAAGAAGGAAATCACCGTCGCCTCCTATGGCTACGACGATGATGGGCGCTACTCCTTCAAGCGCGTCTACAACCTCGAAGGCAAGTTCCTCCGACGTACAGGAGAGATTGAAAGAGAATAGTACGTGAAAGAATTGAAGGATTGAAGGATTGAAAAATTGAAGAATTGAAGAATGAAGAAGATTGTTACATGTCTTTTATTCCTGTTGGCAGGACTCTCGGCAGTCCATGCTGAAGGGGAAGGCAAGGCCTTCCTGGAACGGTTCTATCAGGAGGGCGCTGAGTGCTGGTTTGACAACGCCTTCCTGAAGAAACACCTCACACAGAAGGCTCTCAAATACCTGCATGATGCCTATCCGTACGACGATGAGTCGGGCGATGGTCTGGCCATGTGGCTCTTCTATCAGGAGGGGGGCTGGGACTTAGGTGAGTTGAAGGAAATCCTGGTGAAGAATGTCGCCAACAATACCTACCGCGTCACCTGCCATTCTGCCTTCAACAAAGATACCTATGAGTACACCGTCACCTTCGGACTCGTCAGGGTGGGCAATGCCTGGAAGATCGACACCATGAAGCCGGGAAAAGGCGACCTCATCGTCAGCGACCC
>DDQK01000004.1:4918-5214 GCA_002342665.1 Prevotella sp. UBA2444 | reverse complement strand
AGCAAGCAGGATGAATACACACTCAGTGACGAGCCGGGGGCCGACGGGTTCAACCCCTTCAGCAAGAGTCCTCGTGTGAAGTTCATCGACAAATACGACACGAAACTGCTCTGTCTCTACGACCAGAAAGGACAGCTACAGCACGTGCTCGACGGGAAGGCCAGACTCGAAGGTGAGAAAGAAGCCCTGAGCAAGTGGGACATACAGCTATATGGCTACTATACCGACCGCTATGGCGACACCCTGCAGATCAGTAGCGGTGTCATCTATAAGAAAGGTGTGGCCTGTGCCACCTA
>DDQK01000004.1:0-4828 GCA_002342665.1 Prevotella sp. UBA2444 | reverse complement strand
ATGGCGTCTTCCAGCGTCAGGAAGGCAAGGAGGTACTGTCGTGGGCCCGCAAGGATTTCCCCCGCTTCAACTACACATGGACCATCCTGCTCAACGACGGGCAGTTCCGTCGCCTGAAGAAGTCCACCCTGCGCATCATGCGCAATGAGATACTGGCGCGCCACGGCTATCGCTTCCAGTCGAAAGACCTGCAGGACTATTTCTCCAAGCGAGCGTGGTACAAGCCGGCAGCATCGAATGATGAAGTAGAACAGCCCTTCGAGACCGAGATGCTCAATCTCGAACTCATCAAGGCCGAGGAGGCCAAGCCCGACGATGAACGATACGTGAAAGAATGAAAGGATTGAAGAATTGAAGAATTGAAGAATAACGATATGAAGAAACTGATGATTCTGGCCGTCGCAGCCCTGACGTGGACAGCCTGCGGCAACAAGACCAACAATGCGGCACCCACGGATGCCGACTCCACGCAAGTATTCGAAGTGCCCGACACGCTCAACTCTGTCGAGGCTGTCATTGCTCAGGTGGACTCCGTCTACGCCTACTGGAACTATCAGCGACAGAACTATAAAGAGGGCATGCCCACACTCGACGAGCGCTTCGGCACCCGTGAGTGGCAGCAGGTGCGCAACGATGCTGCCGAGGTGGACAGAGACTGCGAGTGCGGCGGCTTCTTCGACTTCGGCGACGAGGGGCCCCTCGACCCTTGGCTTTACGACTGCTACGAGGGAACAGTGAGTGCCGACAGCGTCAAGGTGGAGATACTGCCCAACGGCACGGCTGACGTGAAATTCCTGGTGAAGGATGCCGTCACCATCGAGGGCATCCCCATGCGCTGGCTGATGCGCGTGGAGGACGGACAGTGGCGCGTGGCCAACATCATCTTCGAGAAAGACGGAGGCATCGACTTGTTGTCGAGTATGAAGGACTATGCCTGGGAATACAAGACCGACAAGCAGTTCAACATCGCCAAGATCTACGACAGCCTCATCAAGCAGGCAGAGCCTTTGCTCGACGGCTACAGCAGCATCGAATTCCTGGAGTATGCCCTCATCGATGTCGATCACGACGGCAAGGCAGAGCTCTGGGTGCGCAATGGCGAAAAATACGAGATCATCTTCTCGCTCGCCGACGAGACACCCCACGTTCTTCTCGACGCCAACTGGCGCACACCCTTCTCCTTCTTCCCCGGTGCCATCCAGGCGAGTGGCGGTTGCGGCACTGGCTGTCACATGGCCACCATCGCGGTGCTCAAGAACAGCCGTCTCGACTACACCCTCAACAACATGACGCAGTACGGCATGGACGGCGAGCTCTCCGAAGAAGGATGGGAGAAGGACGGCAAGGAGATTCCCACCGACGAGGGTCAAAAGCTCTACAAGGCACTGGGTGAGGTGAAAGACCTCTACGCCAAGTGGCACGAAATAGACATTCCACGCAAACCAAACCTCTCCGACTATGCAGAATAAAATGAAACCCGTGGCCATCGCGGCCCTCTCAGCCCTGGTACTCACCATGGGCTGCAACAGCAAAGGCAAGACAGAAGCCTCTAACGAGAAAGACTCTATGGTAGCCGTCATCGACAGCATCATCGAGGAGAACGACACCACCCCGATGCCCATGTTCCTGATGCGATGCGACGGGCAGTCGATGCAGGTGCTCTACTGGTCGCCACTCGAGGAGCCCCAGAAGTCGGGTGACGACGATGAATACTTTGAGGAGTCGCACCAGCGCTGGGCCCTGCAGGAAATGTTCCGTCGCAATAAGGCCCAGTACACCAACATGCTCATGGACGACAAGTTCGTCAAGATCAAGTATGTCGACGAGGTGCTAAAGGATCCCGACGGCAACACACCCAGCATCGGCGAGGTTCACCGCACGGAGATTCCCTCGCTCTGTGCCCGTTTCGACTTTGCCAACGCCAAGGACAGGAAAATCAGTGAATACGGCTACTACGAGTGCGGCACGGTCATCGTCACCGACAGCTACCTCAAGTCGCGCCGCCTGCTGGCCGTCAAATACAAGGAGCCGGAGAGCGAAGCACCTGTGCCCCTGCCCGATTTTGCCGTCAAACAGTTAGCGAAGAAATACGGCATGGAGGTGCAGCGCCAGCAACTGACGGCCACCATCGGCGACAGCATCGTATGGGGAACGCTGCAGTTCAAGGGCGAATACAAGAATGCCCCCAAGGACCCCTATGACAAAGACCGCCGTTCGGCCCTCGCCCTCGACGTGCTCATCTGTGGCGATAAGGTCTATGCCCATGAGGACATAGGCTACTACGACGAAGAGTACGGCCCCTCGTGGAATGCCGACGACGGAGGCGAGTACGTGGGCTGCTACATCATGGCTGCCTTCGAGGGGCCCAAGGGCCTGGAGCTATGCTTCGGCCGCGACGCTCCTGAGAGCTCTGCCGTGGGTATGTTCTATGTACGCAGCGGACAGCTCATCCAGCACACCTACGAGACCTACCACAACCTCGTCGACGAGGAGATCCCTGTTTGGAAGAAAGACATCGCCGAGATGCGCCGACTTTATCTCGCCGACGACCCTGCCGAGAACAAGCGTGTCACGCTCACCAAGTACGCCCATTTCTATCTGGACTACAAGCACAACTGGATATGGATGCGCGACAGCACCAATCAGCATGGTGCCTTCTTCCTGCAGCAGAACGACAAGTTCACGCTTATCGCCGTGGAGACGCCGCGCCTGAAGCCCTCCACCATGGAGGCCGACGGCATCGACTACCTGCAGCTGTCGGGCTCTGCCGGAGGCCCCTCCACCTACCGTCAGGTCTTTGCTTTCAAGGATGGCCGGCTGAAGGAGCGCTTCACGGCTCTGAGCATCTATGATGAGATTGACGAAAGCACCCTCAACGGCAAGACTATCAGTAAGGAGCAGGCAGAGGAATACATCGCCAAGCTACCCGCTGCAGAACCCCTCACTGCCTATTTCACAGAGATTGAAGAATAACTTATGGAGTATAAAGAATTATTAAGTAAAGGTCTCAAAGGCTGTGGATGCCTGTCCATCGGCTTCTTCGTGCTGGTCGTCATCGTGGGCATCTTCGTCGACGACGAGGAGACCACAGACACCGCGCAGACCACGGAGCAGACCACGGAGCAGACGGAGAAGCGCGATTCCGTCATCGTCAACGAGCCCCTCGAAGGCGATCCCTACCAGGAGCTCGACGACCTCATCGGACTCGAAAGCGTGAAGAAGGAGGTGCGCTCGCTGGCCAACTTCGTCCGTCTGCAGAAACAGCGCGAGCAGCAGGGTCTCAAGAATGCCAAGGTGTCGTACCACCTCGTGTTCTACGGTTCCCCTGGTACCGGTAAGACCACCGTGGCCCGCATCGTAGGACGCATCTACAAGGACCTCGGCGTACTCAAGCGGGGCCACACCGTAGAGACCGACCGTGCCGGCCTCGTGGGCGAATACGTAGGCCAGACGGGGCCCAAGACCGACACTGTCATCACGAAAGCCCTCGACGGCGTGCTCTTCATCGACGAGGCCTACTCGCTCGTGCCCGAAGGCAACAAGGACTACGGACAGGAGGTCATCTCCACCCTCCTCAAGCGCATGGAGGACTACCGCGACCGCCTTGTCGTCATCGTCGCCGGCTACAAGGACGAGATGCAGCGCTTCATCAGCTCCAACCCCGGACTGCAGTCGCGCTTCAACCGCTACATCGACTTCCCCGACTATACAGCCTCAGAACTCGTAGACATCTTTAAGATGTACATGAAGAAGAATGAGTACACCCTCGCACCCGGTGCCGAGGACTTCGCCGGGCAGCAGTTCCAGACCGTCATCGACCGTGGCGACCGCAACTTCGGCAATGCCCGCTTCGCCCGCAACGTCTTCGAGAAAGCCATCCAGGCTCAGGCCAACCGCCTCGCCGGACAGACAGGACTCTCCAAGGCCCAGCTCTCAGAACTCACCATCGAGGATCTGCAAGCCGGCTTCGCCTCTAAGCAGAATATATAACTTAAAAACAAGATTAATATGGCATTCAAACAGTAGGATTATGAAGAAGGTTCTCTTTTCACTATTGGCAGCACTCACGCTGACAGCCTGCGGCAATAAGACCAGCAACGCAGGCATGGCGACAGCCGACTCCACCCAGGCCACAGCCTCGCAGGACAAACATTCTGCCGAGTACATCATCCAGCGCCTCGACGCCATCTATAGTTCACGCGTCGACAGCCTCTGCTGCTCCCTCCACTATCTGGCCCTCTATGCCAAGGCCAAGGAGATCAGCCAGCGCGAAGGCACCGTCATCCTCGAAACCAACCATTGGACGCAAGGACAGGACATCCCCGAGGACTGGAGCTATTCCGTGGAGAGTGTCGACCAGATCACCGACACGACGGCTCAGGCCACAGTCACCATCCATAGCTTCGATGATCAGAAGGTGATGCTCGACCTCGTTTTTGAGCGCGACAACTGGTATGTAGACAATTTCCGATCCCTCTACGAGGGAGCCGACTACGACTCCGGTGGCAACATCATCCCCGGAAGCGAAGGTGTCAAGGAGTCCAACGAGCTCAAGTCGCTTGAGGAGTACATCAGTCAGCAGCACGCCGAACCCACCCCCGACGTGACCGACGAGGCGTTGCAGGACGTGCCTCGCCGCAACTCTCTCCGCGAGGCAGAAAGCATGGTGGAGCAGGCCAAGCAGCGAGTCGACGACTACGCCGAGTGACTACGGCCTCATAAACACGAAGTAGACTGCCGCCACCAGGCACAGCGCAGCAGCCGCATGATTCCAGTGCAGCTGCTCGTGCTGGAAGATGATGTTCGCTATCACGGCGAACACCACCAG
>DDQK01000017.1 GCA_002342665.1 Prevotella sp. UBA2444 | reverse complement strand
GCGAACACCTCGTCCATCGAGCGCTCCCCTTTAACCACCTCATGCAGGAATCCGTTGGGCCCCCAGTAATAGCGGGTTTCGTTGTTATGGCTCTTGCAGAAATAGAATACGAGACTGCCTTTGTCGAACAGGAACTCCTCATAGAAATCGATAGCCCCCACATTGTACTTGCGGGTAATGAAATAGGGCGTGTAGATATAGCTACTCACTTCATCGTCATAATCACAATCATAGACGTAGTGGGTGACGTCCTTGGTGGGGCCTGCACCAGGTGCCATATAGTTGCTCGACACTACTGTCTCGTTGGGTGGCAGCTCTGCCTTCTTGCGGTTCTCCATCCCCTGCTTCACCTCCGCATAGAGCTTGCGGATCTTCGCCACCTGGGCGTCCTGTGCCGAGGCAGTGAATAGCGAGCAGTGGATAGTGAATAGTATCGCCAACAGTCTCAACATCCTTGTATTCATCTTGACAGTAATCATAATCCTCAATTTTCAATTTCTCAATTTCTCAATCTCTCAATCTCACTTCGGTCCCAGGTTACGACTTTTGATGCTCGTGTCGAGCGGATCGGGACTGAACCAGTTCTTCTTGCCGCTTTGGTCGGCACGGTTGATGGTGCCCAGTTTCTCTGTGGGGTGATACACCTCGCAACCCGCCATATAGAACTCGTTGTCGAGGTTGAAGAGGTTGGAGTCGCCCCAGTTGGCAAAGAAGCGGCAGTCGGTGAACGACAGCCCCTCTACGCCCCATCCCTCGATGAGAGTGAACTCACGGTTGTTGAAGAAGTCGCAGTTTTGGAAGCGGATGGCCATCGAGCTGCGCATCTGCAGGATGCCGTAGGTACAGTCGTGTACGTTGGAGTTTGTCAGCTGGAAGTCGGTGGTCTGTGTCAGCTCCAGTCCGTAGGTGCCGCAACCGTAGAGGTCGCAGTCGCTTACCAGGTTCTGTCGTCCGCCGTTGATGCCGATGACACCTCCCTGACAGGAGCCTCCCTCAGTGTGCCCGATGATGAGGTTGCGCACCTCAATGTGGTCACAGTTGATGAAGTTCAGGCAGAAGGCGTAGCGTGGGTCTACCTCGATACTGGCATTCCTGCCGCCCTTAATGGTGAGCTGGCTGAAGTTCATCAGCGTCAGCTGACGTCCGTCAAACACTTCCTCGCTGACGATGATAGGTTCCGTACGTTTGATGATGGCCGAGGCATCCGACGTCCAGCGGCGCCCGGGCTTGTTCATAAACCAGTCCTCACGGTCGAGTATGCGCGAGAGGTTCAGGTGTACGTTGTCGGGAATGAGGATGGTGCGCTCATTGCCTAAGGCGGCGATGAACTCGCCCTCGGTGCGTACGGTCCACACCTGCTGTCCGTCGATCTCGTCGGGCCCGCGCCCGTCATCAGCCAGTCCTCCGGGGAAGTCGTCGGCTGTTGCATTGCGGGCAGGCAGGTCGGCGAAGAGCTTGCCGTCGATTCTGTCTTTCTGTGGCACAGCCTCCTCGCTCTTGATCATCTGCAGGTTGGTCTGCTCGATGATGCTCAGCGTGATCGAGCTGTTGTCGGCCACAGGCTTGTACCACGCCTGTCGGGCGAAGTGGTCCTTCAGGTCTTGGGCCTGGAATCGCCACCCGTGGCGCGCCAGTATCTCGTTGCGCATTAGTCGCAGCTGATCCTTGCTGAAGCGTCCCAGATAGGTGGTGTTGAGCAGCATGCCGGTGATGATGTCGCTCGTTGGCTGCTCCTCGGCAAACTTCTCCTGTGCCGTACAGTTCTCCACGTTGTCGGGGGTCAGCACGAGCGTCTCACAGATGTCGCCGTTGGGCTTGCGGATGGCCAGGAAGTTCATGCCGTCCTGGCGGATGTAGTCCACGTCCCAGCCTAATTTGCCGCGCACAGGCAGCGTGGCGTCGGGGGCGTCGGCCGAGAGACAGTAGGGATGCTTGCCGCCCTCCACCGGGGAGAGCTGGAATCTGAAACTGCCCGGATGTGCCCAGATGCCGTTCATCGTGACCACTCCGTAGTCGTCGACGCTGGCGGTGTAGAGCACCATCCCGTTCCAGAACTTCTGCCCGCTCTTGATGGTCTGAGCGGAAATAGTGAAAAGTGAAAAGTGAATAGTGAATAGTATCGCCACCATCACCCTGATATTCCTTCTCATCGTAAACATAATGTTCAATATTCAATGTTCAATGTTCAATGTTCAATATCACTCCAGTCCTCCCCATTCACCCTGGATCTGCTTGCACTGAGTATAGAGCGAGGGGCAGTTGAACACCTGATACTGTTCGTGACCGGGTTCCAGTATGATCTCTACTTGCCGTTGCTGTGTGTCCCAGCCTCCACCGATTATATATATATACATCACGGTGCCGCTGCCGACGATCTTCAGTTCCTGATGCTTGTTCACGCTGGCATCCATTTCCACCGTATAGGGACGGTTCGGACGATAACCGTTGGCAGGTGTCGCTCCCTGTAGCACTGCTGCAGGCAGATAGCGCTGGCCGTAGCTGTCGCCGGGTTGTGCGCCGAACTTATCCTTCAGCCTTGGTATGACCGAATTCACGTTGCTGGGATAGCAAATCAGCTCGATGCACTTCTTACCTACCTCACGGTCGCGGGCATACATCTCCATCGCCATCACCATCATGGCGGCCGTACCATGAGGCGTACGACCCAGGAACTCTGAATAGAGGGCCTCAAACTCATTGTAGTCCGATGGGACATTGGTAAAGGTCACCTCGCCGAAGCCGTCTTTCCTGTACTTGTCGGCCGACAAGTTTCCCTTCATGGTATAGCGGTGGTCGCCATAGCTCCAGACGGTTTCCTCAGCCTTGCCCTTCTTCGCCTTCTTGAGTTTCTTCTTCGCCGAATCCAGGGCGCTCTTACTCATATCGTTCACGCCTTTGGTAACGGCGTTTTCAAGGCTGCTCTGAGCTGAGTATTTCGCTCTGTTCAGAAGATTGCCGAACTGAGCATGAGCTGTCTGGCAGCCAATGGCCACCAGACAGATGATCAATAACTTCTTCATACGCTTTCCGTTTGAGGGAGTGGTTGCTGCTTATTCCTATTAGCCAGTTCCTTCAGCTTGTCCTTGCCCTTGAAGGCGAACACCCAGATGAGGAATCCGGCGACGGCCAGCAGGCTGATACCCAGCAGCGGACGGTAGAAGAGCCATGCGATGGCGATGATGATGAGGCTCCAGGCGATACCGATGACGGTGCAAACGACACCCACGCCCCATCCGATGATGTTGGCCACGAAGGGCACCACCTTGAGGATGGTCTCCAGGAAGGCGAAGATACCCTTCAGACCGCTGATGACCATCACGATGCCGATGATACGGAAGAACCAGAGCATCATGTTGTTGCTCTCCTTGGCAGCATCGATGATCTCGTCGCCGCTCTTCTGTCCCATCACGAGTGTCTGGAAGCGCTTTCCGTTCTTGGCCTTGAAGGGCTTGAAGGTATCGCCGTCGACCACGGCCATCACCGTCACCTTGGCAGGCACGATCTTCTCGAATGTCACACGTACGTCGCCCACCTCAGGCGATCCGGGCACGCGTCCGAAGTAGAGCACGTTGCCGGCCTGGTGTACGTACTCCAGGTCTTTCTTGTTCTCAGCTGTTGCCATGGCCTTGTTGATGGAGTCGTTGCGGGCCTGCAGGGCTTCGAGGGCCGCCCTGACCGAGTCGGGCAGCAGCGCTTTCACCGAGTCGGGCAGAGAGGATAGCTCATCCCTTGAGCCGGGCTGGGCCGACTGCTGATTCCCCGTAGAGGCGGGGCGACTCTTCTGGATGCCGTAGAACCGCTCGTAGGCTGTCTGCGCGTTCTTGTCAAACTGCGCCAGCAGGTCCTCGGCGATGGCCAGGTCCACCCCCTCCACGCTGCGCATGCTGCGGAAAAGACTCTCGGGCAGCTTGTAGGCACCCCACTTCACGTTCTCTGCCCATTCCTCATCGTTCTCCACAGTGGTCAGCACCGTGTTCTTCTTCTGAAAGCCAGGATCCTTGAACTGTGCCGACTCAATCGGCTCCCGCACCCACTCCTTGCTGTACGTATAGGTGGTGGTGATTTCCTCCTTGCCGCCCAGCTTGTCCTCACGTTTCTCCTGGGCGTGCTCCACCCACTGGTAGTACTCCACCGTACGACTCAGGGCGATGGCCTTGGC
>DDQK01000041.1 GCA_002342665.1 Prevotella sp. UBA2444 | reverse complement strand
GAAAGAAGTCTCTTTACGGCTGCATACAGCGACGGCTTCTTCCCTTGGTACGCCTAAATGTTTGGAAAAACTCTTTAGTACCAGTCATGCTTCTCGTTGCGATTCAGCGAAGCTATGTCAGCCATCTCCTGAGGTGTGCCATGACTGTTGTGGGTATTACTTCAGATTCTTATTGAAGTTCCGAGCTTGCTCGCCTGAGCACCTATTTATTCAAATAATGAGCGAAGAAGTCTGCGAGTTTATCCCAGGGGATGAGGTTCTTGGGCTCGCCCTTGCCTACCAACTCAGTATAGCCGCCGTCGTAGAGGTCGCAGTGGGTGGCACCGGGGATGATGAGCAGCTCTTTGTTCTCTGGATTGGGATTGGGCTTGCCCACGACATTATATCCCTCGGCCTTGCCTTCCACCATATATTTATAGGCAGCCTCGCCGAAGTAGCGCGAGTGGGCTTTCTCGCCGTGCATGACGAGGACGGCAGAGCGAATCTCGTTGATATAGTAGAGGAAACGGCTGTTTGCGAAAGCCTGGGTACCGATAGTGCGCCAGCCGTCGTTGGAATTGCCGCTGCGCTTGTGGTAGCCACGCGGTGTGATGTAGTAGTCGTAGTAGTCCTTCACAAACTGCGGTGCGTCGTCGGGCAGCGGATTCACCACACCACCAGCCATCGCCATCGGGTCGGTGAGGCGCTGCTTGGCCATAGCCTCACGGGCAGCATGGCGCGACTCCTCCTTGTCCTCCGAGTCGAAGTAGCCGTTGCCGCTGACGCGGGTCATATCGTACATGGTGCTTGCCACCGTAGCCTTGATGCGCACGTCGGCAGCGGCAGCGTTCAGAGCGATGCCTCCCCACCCGCAGATGCCGATGATGCCAATACGCTCTGCGTCTACCTGGTCATTCTTCGAGAGGAAGTCAACAGCCGCCATAAAGTCCTCGGTGTTGATGTCAGGCGATGCCGTGCGGCGCGGCTCACCACTGCTCTCACCTGTATAGGAGGGGTCGAAGGCCAAGGTCACAAAACCTCTTTCGGCCATCCGCATGGCATAGAGTCCGCTCGACTGCTCCTTGCAGGCGCCAAAGGGGCCACTGACGGCAATGGCGGGGAATCTCTCACCTCTCACCTCTTGCCCCTCACCTCTTGGAACATACAGGTCGGCCGCGAGGGTCAGTCCGTACTGTGTTTCAAACGTCACCTTCTGGTGGTCTACCTTGTCACTCTTTGGGAACACCTTGTCCCACTCCTGCGTCAATTCTAATTTCTGCATATTCTCTTCTGTTTTAGTTTGATTGTCTTTCTGATGGCAAGCCGTCAGCATTCCGGCTGTGAGCATTGCTGCTAATGTCAGTTTCTTCATCTGAGTATCTTCTTTCCATTTTTGATGATAATCCCTTTTGTATGCTCCTGAGCCAATGTGCCCTGAAGCGTATAGGCCCTTGACAGGTTCTCGCCGCCTCTGACATGGCTGATACCAGTGGGCTGACTGAGCGAGAGCGTCACGCTGATATCCGTCTCGCCAGCATGGAGGAATGTGCGCAGTTCACTCTCTGAAAGCCCGTCGATATGCCCCAGACGGGTGTAGCTCCACGAATTGGTGCCGTAGAAGATACAGATGTTGCTACCGCTATAGAGAATGACATCGCCAGGCTGGGCGTCTATCTGCTCATTGCTTGTTGGCAACGAGAAGCCCAAGGCGCCCCAGATTTCAAAGCCGCCACTCGAACTGAGTGTTACTGTGACGGGAGCCTCCAGAAGTTTTCCCACAAGTGCCTGTGTCGCACTGTTGTCGGCAAGGGTCACTGCCTCTGTCCTGCCATCAATCGTGATATACATTTTCTGTGTCATAGTCGCATAGTTTTGCGCCTGGACCTGTGCCTCGTCGCTGCTACACGACATGACAAGCAGGGCCACAGCTGCTGTTAAAAGACGATGAATAAATGCTTTTCCTTTCATATATAACAATATCATACTTAAAATCCGCTGCAAAGATACAACAAAAACGGCATAACCCGCATAGACAGATTACGGACAAAACTACCAAAAACAAGGTTCTTGCCTTGCAAGCGCCCTTTGGCCAGGCACTTGCTATTTGCGCTGGCAGTCGAAGAATTGGCGTGGGGTCTGCCCCGTCGCATTCTTGAACATCCGGGTGAAGTGCTGCGGATATTCGAAGCCCAGTTCTTCGGCCACCCTGTCGATATTCTTGCCACTGAGAATGAGATTCTTGGCACGCATCACCACAAAGCCTCGTATGTAGTCCTTCGGACTCTCCCCAAGGGCATCCCTGATGATATCACCAAAGTAACCTGGCGACAGACACAGTTCGCTGGCGCAGTATTTCACGCTTGGCAGTCCGTTCTTCTTTTGCATGCCCCGCGAATAATAGTCGGAGAGCACCTGCTGGAATCGGCTGAGGATATCACTGCCTTCAGCCACCATCTCCTTATACTGACGGAAATAGAAACGGTTGCAGTAGTCGAGGATGAGCTGGATATAGCTCCTGACGATGTCGTCATGCCCGAACGCCTCAGACTGCGCTGCCAGCTCCCCACGGAGATTTGACATGAGCAGACTGAGTATGTCCTTCTCCTCCGGAGTCAGGATAAGTGCTTCATTTGAATGGTAGGAAAAGAACTGGTAGCTGTCGAGCTTCTGCTCTATGGCAGTCCCTTGGATGAACTCACTGTCGAATGCAAGCACCCAACCGTGGTACTGCCTCCGTGTGCCGTCATCCTGCTTGCCGCCTACCTGTCCTGGCGATAAAGCCAACAACGAGCCGTCGCCCTCATGGTAGCTGCCAATACCATAGGTCAGACCTTCGGGAAACTCCTGTTGCAGAAATACGCCATAACAGTTGAATCGGTTCATCGTATGACGTATCTCCCCCACCTCGTCGTAGCTTATCACAGAGACGTGGGGATGATAGACGGGCGCACCGATATCCCGGGCGTAGTCATTCGCTTCGTTGATATACAGGTCTATCGTCATGGAAGTATCACTGACTCTCGGTTGCAAAGATACGAATTTTCTCCGACATCACAGAAAAAAATGACGTTAAACTGTCTTACATACCTTTTTATGTGCCCTGACTTACTGATATTACTATCAACTTGACACTTTTATCGTCGAATTAAGGAATAATTCAAAAAATCTTTGTACCTTTACACCCAAAATAAGACCAACATGCGTACCACCTACCTGCTTCTATTCTCCGCCAACCTGGCATTCATCCTTACAAATCTGTATGGATGGCTGCTGAAATGGTTCTACAGGCCGCGAGCATACGACGAGGATTTTCTGCGCTTGTTTCCAGCACAGCGAGCGGTGGGATGGCTATATCTGCTACAGGTCCTGGAACTGCCTTACCTGCTCAATATCGGTCAGGCGGACGCACTGCTTTACGTCAATGCCTTCTCCGTGCTTGTGTTCTCACTGCAGATGCTGGTGATGTGCGAAGGCTATTTCTTTCCCGAGGTGCGCCACCGGCTGAGCGACTACTGGGTGTTCCTTCCGACCATTGTTTCCCTCCTTCCCCTGTTTCTTCAGGCCTGCGGATTGATAGGGCTGCCCGAGTGGCACCGCACGGCGACTTTCATCGTGGTGAGCATACTGTTCCTCTGGTACTTCTGGCGCACTATCTGCATGGCCTTGCGCATCGGCCGGGCCGTGCGGCGTGCCAACGAGGACACCTATGCCGACAGCGATGACTTCCCCACCCGTTTCGGTGAGAAGATACAATGGCTGCCCACAGGCATCTGCGTGCTGATGGCTGTCAACTTCTTCATCGACGACCCGACGGCGAAAGCCTTCCGCGATGTTCTCTTCACCGTGGTCAACATTTGGTTCTGTATCTTTACCCTCAACCCCTGGCGCAAGCCATTTGACATCACGGCAAAAAATACTGAGACGATGTCCGCAGAACCTGACGGCCTGTCCTCCGACGAAAAAGACGACACCACTGTTTCTGCCGACGAGACGCAGTTCCGACTTACCGATGACCGCTATACCGAACTGAGCCGTCGTCTGGAGTCACTCCTCAGCGACGAGCACATCTTTACTGAGCAGCACATCACTGCCGACACACTGATGCAACGCCTCGGCACCAACGCCAACTACCTGACTGAGGTCATCCAGCGCAGCGGCTACTCATCGTTCTACGACATGATTTCGCAGCACCGTGTGCGCCATGCCATCAGCCTCATCCGCCAGCATCCCGACCGTCGTATGGCCGACATCGCATACGATTGTGGCTTCACGTCCCAATCGTCTATGACCAAGGCTTTCGCCTCGCAGGGTAAGGAGTCGCCATCTGCCTATCGGAAGAAATCGTAAAAAGCTTAACGAAATTTTCCTCTGAGCGTACAGATTTTCCTCTGAGCGTATTTTTTCTTTCCTCTCAGCGTATTTACGTCGAGAGGAGAGTCTTTTTTATGGACTTCCGCTATCTTTGCGGACATAATCAACAAAACGATAGTGCATGGAAGAAATCATCAAAACAGCAGGCATTGCCATATCGAGCGTCCTGGCACTCGCAGTCCTCTTCGTCATCGTCCGCTCGCAGTGGACCATCTGGCGACAGGAGCAGCGACAACAGAAGAATTATTCAACTAAAAACGAAGAATAACTATGAGAAAGAAGTTTTTCCTTGTGAGTGCAGCCCTCGCCACAACGGCAGGCGCACTAATCACGGGTTGCACCGACCAGAACGACAACCCTGCCAACAACAATCAGCCGAAGCCCAACGGTGACGGACGGTACAACATCCTCTTCATCACCACCGACCAGGAGGCCTATATGGAGCAGTACCCTGCAGGCAGCGACTATGCTGCGCGAGAGCGACTGCGACAATTGGGCACATCGTTCGAGAAGCACTATGCCTGCGCTAATGTTTCGACCTCGAGCCGCTCAGTCATCTATACGGGCCGCCACATCACCGAGACCTGTATGCTCGACAACACCAACTATGCCTTCCAGCCAAACATGCGCACCGACCTGACCACCGTGGGCGACATGCTGCGCCAAGCAGGCTACTACACGGCCTTCAAGGGCAAGTGGCACATGTCGGAGGGCGACACCTCATTGGAGGAGTATGGCTTCAGCGACTGGACGGAAGGCGATATGTACGGTGCTGTTTATGAGGGGTGGCACGAGGACGGCACCATCTGTGCTAACGCCATCGACTGGCTAAAGAACAAGGGCAAACAGTTAAATGAAAAGGGACAATCGTTCTTCCTCGCCGTGAACTTCTTAAACCCGCACGACATCATGTACTACAATGAGGAAGGCATCGGTGGTCTGGCCGGAGAGGGTGTTCCTGCTCCCGATGATCCTATTTATAAGAAGAGCTACAATATACCCGTCCCTGCCACATGGAACGAACCGTTCGACAAGGAAGGGCGCGTGGCAGCCCATGGCGAGTATGCCGGCAACTGGGAACGCATGGTAGGTCCCTCGCCGAAAACCGAAGCGGGTTGGAAGACGTTCCGTGACTACTACTTCAACACCATCCAGGATCAGGACAACCACATGCTGCGCCTGCTCAACTATCTGGAGGAGGCCGGGTTGATGCGCAATACAATTATTATATATACCAGCGACCACGGAGAACTACAGGGCGACCACGGCATGAAGGGCAAGGGTGGCAACATCTACGAGAACAACATCCATGTGCCTCTCATCGTCTATCATCCCGAACTGCAAGGCGGTCGCCACTGCCGTCACATCACCTCGCACCTCGACTTGGCTCCTACGTTCGTTGACTACGCCACCAAGGGCAACACGTCGCAGTTCAGTCAGATTACAGCCGGTTTAAACGGCCATTCGCTCGTACCCGCCGTAAAGAATACAAGTGTTGACGTGCGCAACGGCGAGGGCGCCCTCTTCTGTTACGACATGCTCTCGATGATCGACAGCGAGTTCATCATCGACCAGACCCTCAAGCCTGCATACCGTCTCGACATCAAGAAGCGCGGTTTCGTGCGTGGCATCATTGCCGAGGACTATAAGTTTGCCCGCTACTTCGCACCGACGAACTTCAACAATCCTGCAGACATCGATGCACTCTATGAGAACAACGACGTGGAGTTATACGTCTATGGCAGCGACGAGACCGATAATATGGCTTGGCCCAAGAGCAACAATCAGACTGTCGTGGAGCAGATGAACCTACGCCTGAACACCCTCATCAGCCATGAGATTGGTACCGACGATGGCCGCGAGACCAAGACTTACTCACCCCTCGGCGTTCTGCCATTTGCCAAACCCGCTGCACAATGATTGAGACCGACGACCTGCGCCACTATGCCATCGAGGTGAAGCCCGTTGGCGCTGCTTGCAACCTGCGGTGTGAGTATTGCTACTATCTGGGGAGGGGTACTAACCCCACCCCTAACCCCTCCCCTACAGGGGCGGGGAATCGAGTTGGAGTGATGACAGACGAAGTGCTGGAGAGCTATATCCATCAGGTCATCGACATCCACGGACGCTATGCGGAGATAGAGTTCGCCTGGCACGGTGGCGAGCCGACGCTCTGCGGCATCGCGTTCTTTGAGCGGGCCATGCAGTTACAACAGAAATATGGCGCAGGCCGTCGCATCCTCAACACCCTACAGACCAACGGCACGCTGCTCACCGACGACTGGTGCCGCTTCTTCCACGACCACCACTTCCGCATCGGCATCAGCATCGACGGACCGGGGCATCTACATAATATATATAGGAAAGATGCGCGGGGAGAGGGCACTTTCGCCCGTACCATGCACGGTCTCGAACTGCTGCGAAAACACGGTGTAGCATTCAACACGCTCACCACCGTCAATGCCGCCAACGCCAGCCACCCTGCCGAGGTTTACGATTTTCTACGCCGTTACAGCGATTTCATGCAGTTCTTGCCCGTGGTGGAGTGTCAGCCGGATGCCAAAGCGGGAAACGTTGCCCAGCCTCCAGGCATCTACAGTCACCGGGCTGGGCGGCTCGCCCCTTACTCCGTCCCTGCCGAGGCTTACGGCCGATTCCTCTGCGCCATCACCGACCTCTGGCTGCAAAAAGACGTAGGCCGTAAGTTTGTGCAGACGATAGAAGCCGCCATCGGCAACCTAACCCGTCGCCCGGCAGGACTATGCGTTCACGAGGCTGTCTGCGGCCATTGCGCCGTTGTCGAGAAGAATGGCGACCTCTACCGCTGCGACCGCTACGTCTTCCCTGAATACCGCATCGGCAACATCCTCAACGCTTCGCTCTACGACATGATGCAGACCAACCGCGCCTTCGGTGAATACAAACTCGACAGTCTCCCCTCGCGCTGTCTCCACTGCGACGTGGCCGACCTCTGCTTCGGCGGCTGTCCCAAAGACCGGCTCATGGAACGCATGACTCTCAACGGCATCGAGCGTCGCAACTACCTCTGCGACGGCTACCGACTATTCTTTCGCTATTTCCGACAGCACATACATAAAAATATCAAATAAAAAAAGCAATGAGACGACTAAACATCATCCGAACAAAAGCCCTCGCCCTGGTGCTGACGATAGCAGCACTGACCGCGGGGCAGAGCTCGGCTTGGGCAGCCAGTACGTTCAGCGTGACGAGCAGTACCAGCGCAGGCATCACCACCTTCACCATCACCCGCAGCGAGAACACCACCGCCGAGACGGTCTATTACCGCACCGTGAGCCTCTCGGCCCTCGAGGGGCAAAACTTCAACGCAGCCAACGGCACGCTCACCTTCGCCGTCGGTGAAACGAGCAAGACCGTCAGCGTGACGGAGCGGACAGCCACCGGCATGTTCAAGTATGCGGCAAGCTCAGGCTCAAGCGGATACCGCCAATACCGCTTCGAGGTGCTGGATGAGAACGGCTTCCTGCTGGCCTCCAGCACCAGAAAATTGGAGGTAACGAGAGTCAAGACAGAAGCCATGTCGGGTAGCTATGACCTCGGCAACGAGCGGGACGGCATCTTCTATTACGATGCAACCGGCATCCTCACCATCAAAGATGGCGGCTACGGCTCGAATCCGGTGGACGCTGTTTTCGACGGCCATCGTTACCTGGATTTGCCCAGCAACGCATTCTACGATGCCAGCACACAGGCCTACCTCGTGGATAATCAAGCACAACTGCGCATGACGCTCGATTTTCTTGCAAAAGAAACGGATGACGGCTACCAGTATGTTCAGGTGCTCACCGACAACACCAGCACCTACGACAGCGGCGCAAAAGATGGCGACCCTGGCACCATCCAACTCTCGCGCTATATGGCGGGCTTTGAGATAAAGAAAGGCGGCGCATACACTGAAGCATATAAGAAGTTTACCTTTCCCGTCCTGAGCGTCGGCAGCAATGAAGGTCATACCAATCCCTGGGGCCACGGCACGGACTTCCCGCTCTCCATGCAGAAGTTCCACCCTACCGCCCGCGCCACGGACGGCAAGATCCTCCTCAACACCAATTTCAATACCCTTGTCCTCCGCTCCGACGCCTCGGGCAGCAGCAATGACAACTGGCATGTCAATAACATCAACGCCCACATCACTGCCGTGGATGAAACCGCACCAGCCGCGCTCAACGATTACATCACCGTCAGCCCCGGCCCGTACAACAAGGGCAATGACTTCTACATCAGCGTGCCCTTCTCGGAAATCGTACTGGGAGGGCCAACTCTCAGCACCTTGTGGGGCGAAGCCACATTGTTCGCGAGTGATGGCGGCAACGTGCTCACCTTCAAGGGCACCATCACCGCCAATGCAGGCGCCACGCTCAGCGTCACCGGCTACAGCGGCACGGCTCCCTGGGATTTGTTCAAGAACGACCTCGCCGGCACCATCAGCAAGACCTTCACGGGCATCGTCTCCACCGACTTCGTCCGCGAACCCATCGGCAGCATCGCTTACAGTACGACGCTCGGCGCCTACGAAATCAACAGCGTGGCGAACCTCAGAGACCTGGCCGTGTATGTGAACGGCAGTGGGACCTACAGCACGGGCGGTGACGAGACTACGGCCCACAACTGCGCAGGGATGACCTTCAAGATGACCGCCGACATCGACTTCCAGCCCACCAGTGCCTGGGACGACTATACGAGCCTGGAGCACAACTTCGACGGCATCGGATACGATAATGTGACATCGTATTCCTACTTCAACGGAACCTTCGACGGCCAGGACCACACCATCAGCGGTATCCGCAATAATAGTTACTCTACTTCTTCGGGACTTTTCGACTGCATCAGGGGCACTGTCCAGAACGTTAAGATAGCCAATGCCCGCATCACAGGCTATAGCATGACCGGCGGCATTGTAGGTGACAATTACACAGGCAGCGTTTCCAACTGCCACGTTGCCCACAACGTTGCCATTCACATTGCCAGTAGAGGCGCTGCCAATGTCGGGGGCATCGTAGGTATGAATTTTAACGGTACCGTCACGGGCTGCACCAGTGCCGCCGTCATCACCTGTGACGTTACGACGGACTGCGCGAGCTTTGGCGGTATCGTCGGACATAACTCCAGCGATTGCACCGTGTCGGGATGCACAGCCACGGGTGTCGTTGTGCCCGACGTCAACAATGCCGGTGCCGTGACAGGCACCAATAAAGGCACCGTCAGCGGCAACAAATACCACAGTTCGATGGTGGGCAACTACGCCTTCAACATCGGTTCGGGCACAGGCGACATCGACGGCGCCACGCTCAACACTAAGGCCCTCATGCTCTACACCGAGCGCGACAATTCGGCTCTCCTCGCAGCATACGCCGCAACCTACAACGGCAACAGCAGCACCGCCCACAACGTCGCGCACCCCACGGTTTCCTCGCTCAACGTGACGCTGAAGGGCTACACCCTGCACAAGGACGGCACGTGGAACACCATCGCCCTGCCGTTCGACTTCACGGCCTACGCCGGTTCCCCGCTCAGTGGCGCCACCATCAAACAGCTCGACACCGAGAGCACCGCCTACGACAGCGAGAACGGTGTGCTTCAGGTAGCTTTCAAGACGGTAACCGTCAATACGTCAACAGGTATGGACAGAACAAAGCCCTACATCGTCAGGTGGAGCAACGGCACTGACGTGACCGATCCGACATTTACCAATGTTGATGGCAGGCGCTTAGCCAACACCATCGGCTCAACCACCGATGCGCCCCTCATCATCAGGGGCAGCAGCAAGCCCTTCACCCTCACCGACGGCATGTTGCTCGATGCCCACAACGCCGACAACCTGGGCTGCCACGCCGCCATCGTCCTCTCCGCCCCCGAAGCATCCGACGGCCAGACCTTCGGCGGCTGGTTCACCGATGAGCAGCGCACCGTTGCCCCCACCTTCATCCCCTTCGGTTCCGACGGCTCGTTCAGCCTGTATGCCAAGCTGACCAAGAATGCCATCACCCTGACCGACGTTGATGATGTTGCGGCGGCCCTGTCGGCTTATGCTGGCAAGACGTGCGAGGTGACCTACACGCGCTCGCTCACCGCCGGAAAGCCCTCGACAGTGTGCCTGCCCTTCGCCTATACGAAGAAGGAGGGCGAGAAGTTCTACGCCTTCACCGACATCACGAAGGACGCCAACGGCAAATACATAGCCACCATGACAGAACCGGGCGAAACCACGCTGGAGGCCAACAAGCCATACCTGTTCATGCCCACGGGCAATGCTGACTTCAGCGGCACATACGCCATCCCCGCCACCATCGCAGCAGGCTCGACCACGAGCGGACACTGGACGTTTAAGGGCGTGTATGCCAAGAAGGAGTGGACTGCGGGCGACGCTGAAATCGGCAAGGCTTACGGATTCGCCGGAGCGGCAAAAGGCGACATCGAGGTGGGCGACTTCGTGCGAGTGGCCTCGGGCGCGAAGATTCGCCCGATGAGTTGCTACCTGTTGTGGAGCGACACGCCGAGCAATGCCCGCGCACTGACCCGTGGGGCTGCCGACGCTGACGAACTGCCGCAGAGCATCACCGTCAGGCTGGTGGGCTCGAATGGCGAGACGACCGCCATCGGCACGCTCGACACGCGGACGGGCGAATTCGACTTCGACGCCGACGGCTGGTACGACATGAACGGTCGCCGACTCAGCGGAAAGCCCTCGCAGAAGGGAGTGTATATCAACAATGGTAAGAAGATTGTAATCAAATAACGAATGGAGGACACTGCAATGAAAAAGAAACAATACGAGAAGCCGACATGCAAGGTCGTAGAACTGAAGCAGCGCACCTGCATACTGGCGGGAAGTCCCACCCCGCCCGAGGCACCCGACTACGACGACTGGCTGCAATAAATACAGCAAGAGATATGAACGGATTGTCGAATCAACAGGACTCGCGGCCTCCGCCGAGGGCTTCGGTGAGCGAGTAAATTGCGATTTACTCGCCACCCGACGCTCCGGCAATGGAGCAGAGGCCCCTCTACTGAAACAATTTAAATCTTTGTTACAATCATAATAAGTTTGACACAAATCCATGCAGAATATCCCAGATGTTTGGCCGAGTCAGCAACTATGTGTATCTTTGCACCGTCGAAACAACATATTGCCAAAAAGTATGAAACAGGAAATCAATCCCAAAGATACGAAGCGGGCCATCGCTTTCGAACTGTGGTGATATTACGGGCATAACTGGTTTTGAATTGTGACTGCATATCAAGAATGCCAGGGTCTTTTTCTTTGTAGCGGGAACTGGTTGTAGCCCTCCCCTCGCTCGGCCCGAAGGGAGGTCATTAATTGCAACGGCCTTTTCGGACTAATCCGCTATTTCATAATCAGCTTACCGTTGACTATGAGGATGCCGCGGGCATTCTTGGAGACACGCTGGCCTGCCAGGTTGTAGTAGACGTTGTCGCGCCCCGGGGTGCCCGTTTTGGCAGCGGTGATGGCAGAAGGGTCCTCGGCCTGCAGATAGAGGGTGGAGCCGGCGTAGGTGGAAACCTCTGTTGGCACGACGCTTGCCTCAGCGACTTCATAGGTGTAGGGCACGGTGACGGTGCCGCCAAACGATGATGGCTTGCTCTGCGACTTCTCCGTGATAAAGTTGCTGTCGCTCCATGTGACGGCGGAGGCTCCCGTCTGACTGTAGCATTTCTTCACACCTGTGTCGAAATAGTTACCCTCCACGAGAAACTCCGAACTCTTGCGGGGGTTGATGCAGTTGTTGCCGTTGACGCAGGTGTAGTAGTTGTTGAGCATGTGGATCTTTCCCACACGGGCCATAGGCATGCGGGCCCTACAGCCCTCACCCCAGTGGTTGAAGGCGAAGGTGGTGTTCAGGTATCCCGTGGCTTCGCTGTCGCTGCTGCCGATAAGGTTCGTGTTCTGGTGCATGTAGGAGTGGTCGCTGTAACTGAAGGTACACCAGCTGACGGTGTTGAAGTCCGACTTCTGGGTGATGTCAAAGTTGCCGTCCATGCCGTCGGAGAACTCGCAGTGGTCTACCCAACAGTTCTTCGTGCCATAGAAGGATACGAGGTCGGCACCTCCCACGTCGATGGAGCCAGGGCCAACGAACTTCAGGTTGCGTATAATCATGTTATTGCAACTCTTGAAGTAGAAGATGCCCGACTTGCGATAGTCTTCATTCTCGTCGCCGGTAATGTTGATGATGATCTGTCGGGTGTTGAATTCAGCCTGCTCTTTCACCTGCGTGCCGTTCGACAGGGTGCCACCGCCGCCACTGGTGCTCATGCTGGGCACGCCGGCAGCGTTGAGGGCGTCGATGATCTCCTGAGTGGCATACCACGTGGTGCAGAGGCAGGCGTCGTTGATGCCGAGGATCGTCTTTCCACTGATACCGTTGGACGAGATGGTGCTCGACACGTTGAATATACCGTGGGAGCCGTCGAGGATGATTACCTTATATTTCTTGATGGCTTTCTCTATCTCGCTTCTCATGTCGTCGCCGTTTGATGTCAGGGTGATGACATCGCCGTCGCTCACTCCAGATACGGGATAGGCATAGCAGCCTCCGCCAGTGATGTCGAATGGGATATCGGCAGTCCGTGAAGAACGTGTGCAGAACCCAAAGGGCTTCTGCAGGTCGTAGATACTCGTTTGTCCCATAGTTGTCATCGATAGCAGCAGGGCAGACAGCAGTCCGAAAAGGCGTAATTTCATATTAAATCTGTTTTAGTACGTTATTAATGCTATTCCGCTGCAAAGTTACAAACATTTTCTGATATAAATGATAAAAGCAAAGAAATAATTGAGGATCTTATTATTGTACCCCAAAATGAAAACCACCAAATTACTTTCATAACCTGGTGGTTTCCTTCGTAGCGGGAGCCGGGATTGAACCGGCGACCTCATGATTATGAATCATGCGCTCTAACCAGCTGAGCTATCCCGCCATCGGATTTGCGGGTGCAAAGGTACAACAATTTTGGGAACTACCAAAATTTTTCGGGAAAATATTTTGTGCAACGGAGATTTTTTACTAATTTTGCCCCAAGATATTATAAATAAGGAACCAAAAGCAATCTATAATGCAGAAAATAGAGATAGAATATCCCCTGACTACCAAGTCGCCCAACATCATCTGGGAGCAGATCAGCAGTGCCCACGGACTGGAGCGCTGGTTTGCCGACCACGTGACAGAAGAGGAGGGCGTGTTCACCTTCACGTGGGGGGAGCCCTGGACAGGGCAGGACATCCGGAAGGCCCATCTGATAGAATGCGAGAAATACGACCATCTCAAACTGAAATGGGACTATGACGACGATGACGACGACATCTACTGGGAGATGCGCATCGGGCAGAGTGAGCTGACGCACCACCTGAACCTGCTGATCACCGACTTTGCCGAAGACGACGACGTGGACGGCCTCCGGATACTTTGGGAGAGCAACCTCGACAGGCTGCACAGGGCCAGCGGACTGTGACAGGGAATAGTGAACAGGGAATGGTGAATAGTGAAAAAAACTCAAGGCAGAGCAACTTTTCGCTATTCACTATTCACTTTTCACTATTTTTTTGTACCTTTGCACGCTGATTATGTTTCGCATCAAGAAACTCGACATATTCATCACCAAGCAGTTCGGACTGCTGTTCGTGGGAACATTCTTCATCTGCCAGTTTGTGCTGATGATGCAGTTCCTATGGCGCTATGTCGACGAACTGATAGGCAAGGGACTGTCGCTCGACATCCTCGGCCAGTTGTTCTGGTACATGGGCCTGATGCTCATCCCGCAGGCCTTTCCCCTGGCCATCCTGCTGTCGTCGCTCATCGCATTCGGCAACCTGGGCGAGAGTTCTGAGCTGACGGCCATCAAGGCGGCGGGCATCTCGCTGATGCAGACGTTCAGGCCACTGGTGGTGATTGTGATGATCATCGCCGGTATCTCATTCTACTTCCAGGACATCGTGGCGCCCTTTGCCAACCAGTCGTTCTACCGGCTGCTGATCTCGGTGAAGCAGAAGAGTCCTGAGGTGGAGATACCTGAGGGCATCTTCTACGACGGTATTCCCGGCTCGAACATCTACGTGCAGAAGAAAGACCTCTCGACAGGCATGCTCTACGGCGTGATGATCTACCGACAGTCGGGCAGCTACGAGGACCAGGCCATCATACTGGCCGACTCGGGCATGATGCAGACGACGGCAGAGAAGAAGCACCTGCTGCTGACACTCTACAGCGGCGAATGGTTTGAGAACATGCGCTCGCAGGACCTGGGCCAGCAGGCTGCCGTGCCCTATCGCCGCGAGACATTCTCGAACAAGCGCATCCTGCTCGACTTCGACAGCGGATTCAACCTGGCAGACATGGCCGACATCGCGGGCGACGCCCGAGCAAAGAGCCTGGAGAAGATAGTACACGACCTGGACTCCATCAAGGAGTTCAACGACAGTGTGGGTCACGCCTTCTACAATGAAGCCCAGCGCTACCTGTTCCGCCATCCGCAGATCAACAAGAACGACTCGCTGAAGGCCGTCAGGGAGGTGGCCAAGGGACGGGTGGTCTACGACTCGGTGTTCGCCAAGCTCAGCAACCGCGAGAAGTCGGGTGCCTTGACGATGGCAATGAACAGCGTGCAGTCGACGCTCACCGACCTGGAGTTCAAGGGTGAATACGCCAAGGCGCTGCACAAGCGCACCAGGACCCACCAGATAGAGGCCATCAACAAGTTTACGCTGGCCCTGTCGTGCGTCATCTTCTTCTTCATCGGTGCCCCCCTGGGAGCCATCATCCGGAAGGGCGGACTGGGTGTGCCGGTAATCATCTCCGTGCTGGTATTCATCGTCTACTTCATCTTCGAGAACTCAGGCATGAAGATGGCACGCGACGACCAATGGACGGTGTGGTTCGGCAAGCTGATCTCGACGGCGGTGCTGACGCCCGTGGCCGTATTCTTCACCTACAAGGCCAACAACGACTCGGTGGTGTTCAACATCGACCTCTACAAGGACTTCTTCCGACGACTGCTGGGTCTGCGCACCAAGCGCAACATCTACCGCAAGGAGGTCATCATCGAGGATCCGAAGTACGACGTAGACGTAGACCTGCTGCTCAATGTGTGCGACGGTATCAAGGCCTACAGCGACAGCCACAAGCTGCTGCGCTGGCCGAATCCCATCAAGGTGTTCTTCCATGCAGGCGATGACAACGAGATAGAGCTCATCAACAACGCCATGGAGACGGCTATCGAAGACCTGAGCTACACAACCGATAAGCTGATACTGACGGAGCTGAACAACTATCCGATCATCAACCCGAACGCCCACACACGCCCCTTCAGGAGAAAATGGCTCAACATCATCTCCGGACTGGTGCTGCCACTGGGCATCTTCTTCTACATCCGGATGATACGCTACCGACTGCGACTGTACAGAGACCTGAGGCACGTCTTCCAGGTGAGCGAGCGCATCATCCCACGAGCCACGGAGTTGTCGGCAGAACAGAAGGGTATCATAGACATAATATAAGGTATACATTATATATAATATGGAACAACTGAGACTGAACACCATAGAGGAAGCCGTAGAGGACTTCAGACGGGGAGAGTTCGTGATCGTGGTAGACGACGAAGACCGCGAGAACGAGGGCGACCTGATCATCGCCGCCGAGAAGATCACGGCCGAGAAGGTGAACTTCATGCTGAAGAACGCCCGTGGCGTGCTCTGCGCCCCCATCACCCTCGAGCGCTGTCAGCAACTGGACCTGCCGCATCAGGTACAAGACAACACCTCAGTGCTAGGCACCCCCTTCACCGTGACCATCGACAAACTGGAGGGCTGCACCACAGGCGTATCAGCCCATGACCGCGCAGAGACCATCAAGGCCCTTGCCGACCCCCACTCCACTCCCCAGACATTCGGACGTCCCGGCCACGTGAACCCACTCTACGCCCAGGACAACGGCGTGCTGCGACGCAGCGGGCATACCGAGGCAGCCATCGACCTGTGCCGCATGGCCGGACTCTACCCGGCAGGCGCACTGATGGAAATCATGAACGAGGACGGATCGATGGCCCGACTGCCTGAACTGCTGAAGAGAGCCCAGGAATGGAACATGAAGGTGATCAGCATCAAAGACATGATAGCCTACCGACTGAAGAAGGAATCACTCATCGAGGTGGGCGACGAAGTGGACATGCCTACCGACTATGGCCATTTCCGTCTGATACCCTTCCGACAGAAGAGCAACGGTCTGGAGCACCTGGCACTGATCAAAGGCGAGTGGAAAGACGACGAACCCGTGCTGGTACGCGTACACTCCAGCTGCATGACGGGCGACATACTCGGTTCGAAGCGCTGCGACTGCGGTGAGCAGCTGCACAAGGCCATGCAGGCCATCGAAAACGAGGGCAAGGGCGTGATCATCTACATGCAACAGGAAGGACGAGGCATCGGACTGATGAACAAGATAGCAGCCTACAAACTGCAGGAAGAGGGCTACGACACGGTAGACGCCAACGTACACCTGGGCTTCAAGCCCGACGAGCGCGACTACGGCTGCGGAGCCCAGATGCTGCGCCACCTGGGAGTCCACAAGATGCGCCTGCTGACGAATAATCCCGTGAAGCGCGTAGGACTGGAAGCCTACGGTCTGGAAATCATCGAGAACGTGCCCATCGAGGTGACGCCCAATGAATACAACATCCGCTATCTGAAGACGAAACAGAACCGCATGGGGCATCTGCTGCATCTGAAATGATGCAAAATGCCACGGAAAATGCCCCAAAACAGAAAAAACGTCACTAAATCTTTCGCTATTAGGATTATTTTGATTACTTTTGCACAAAATTTATAAAGATATGGCACAACTATCCAATCGGCTGCAGCGCCTGGCACCATCCGCAACGCTCGCAATGTCGCAGAAAAGTTCCGAGATGAAGGCGCAGGGCGTCGATGTCATCAATATGAGTGTCGGCGAGCCCGACTTCAATACCCCTGAGCACATCAAGCAAGAAGCCAAGCTGGCTATCGACGAGAACTACTCAAAGTACTCGCCTGTACCTGGCTATCCCGACCTCAGACAGGCCATCGCACGCAAGCTGGAGCGCGAAAACCATCTCCACTACACTCCCGCTGAGATACTGGTATCGAACGGTGCCAAGCAGAGTGTGTGCAACACGGTGATGGCACTGGTGAACGACGGAGAGGAAGTCATCATTCCTGCCCCCTACTGGGTGAGCTATCCCCAGATGGTGAAGTTGGCCGGTGGCGAGCCCGTCATCGTGGAGGCCGGCTTCGAGCAGAACTTCAAGATGACGCCCCAGCAACTGGAGGCTGCCATCACACCCAAGACGCGCATGATCATACTCTGCTCGCCAAGCAACCCTACAGGCAGCGTGTACAGCAAAGAGGAACTGGAGGCACTGGCCAACGTCATTCTGCAGCACGAAGACCTGTTCGTACTGGCCGACGAGATCTACGAGCACATCAACTACATCGGACGCCATGAGTCGATAGCCCAGTTCCCAGGCATGAAGGAAAGGGCCATCATCGTCAACGGCGTGTCGAAGGCATACGCCATGACAGGATGGCGCATAGGCTACATCGCAGCCCCGGAGTGGATCGTCAAGGGTTGCAACAAACTGCAGGGACAGTATACCAGCGGTCCGTGCTCCGTCAGCCAGAAGGCAGCAGAATTCGCCTATACAGCCGACCAGCAGTGCGTGGAGGACATGCGCCAGGCCTTTGAGCGCAGGCGTGACCTGATCGTGAAGCTGGCCAAGGAGATACCCGGTCTGGAAGTCAACGTGCCCGAGGGTGCCTTCTACCTGTTCCCCAAATGCAGCAGCTTCTTCGGCAAGAAATCATCAGAAGGCTATCAGGTGAACAACTCCACCGACTTCGCCATGTATCTGCTCGAGAAAGGCCATGTGGCCACCGTCGGAGGCGATGCCTTCGGCGACCCCGAATGCTTCCGCATGAGCTATGCCACCAGCGACGACAACATCAAGGAGGCCATGCGCCGTATCAAGGAAGTTTTGGCAGATTTGAAATAATTTTTCGGCATATCAAGGTTAAATCTTGTTAATCCGTGCGGTAGTCCGCTGAAATTTGCTATCTTTGCAAGGTGCTTTCGAAAGAAGGCACAAAAGCAAACTACCAAAAAATGGCGCGAGTCATCAGTAAAAAGAATATTCACAACTTAAATTAATTATTTAATAACTAAAAAATTAAAATTATCATTATGGCAACAACAACAAAGGCTGCAGCCCCAGCCAAGAAAAGTCAGGGCTTCCAGGGTGTAAAAGCTGCATGGGTTATTCTCGTTATCTGCTGCGTAGCAGGTTACAGTGTATGGTACTTCATCATGGGTAACCCCGACAACTTCGTTGGTGGCGACCGTAGCGGACACCCCGCCAACCTGCTCGGTACAGTGTATAAGGGAGGTTTCGTGGTAGGTCTGATTCTTACCCTGCTCTTCACTGTTATCTGCCTCGGCATCGAGCGCTTCTTCGCCATCCGTACCGCTTCTGGTAAGATGAATCTGGCCAAGTTCACCGCCGACGTCAAGGAGGCTATCAAGGCTCAGGATTTCACCAAGGCAAAGGATCTCTGCAACAAGATGCAGGGCACCGTTGGTAACGTTGTGCTGTCTTCTATCAGCATGTACGAGACCGTTGAGAAGGACGACACTCTGAAGAAGGCCGCTAAGATCGCAAAGATTCAGCAGGCTCACGAGGAGGCTACCCAGCTGGAGATGCCTACCCTTCAGATGAACATGGCCATGATCGCAACCATCGTATCTCTGGGTACCCTGACCGCTCTGTTCGGTACTGTGCTCGGTATGATCGGATCGTTCCAGGCTCTGTCTGCTGGTGGTGGTGCCGACTCTATGGCTCTGTCAGCCGGTATTTCTGAGGCCCTTGTGAACACAGCCTCTGGTATCTTGACCTCTTGGGTTGCTACCGTTGTTTACAACTTCTTCTCCAACAAGATCGACAAGCTGACCTTTGCTTGCGACGAGATTGGTTTCACAATCGCTGCAACATACGATTCAAACCACAACGAGGCTTAATCTTTAGTCCATTTTAAAACTCTCTAAATCAGTTTTAGTATGGCTAAAATTAAGATACAGAAAAAAGACATCTGGATTGACATGACGCCCATGTCAGACGTGATGACGCTGCTTCTGTGCTTCTTCATGTTGACATCAACATTCTTGACGCCAGAACCAGTATCCGTCACCGCGCCTAACTCGGTGTCAGAGCTCAAGATTCCGGAGCAGGATGTGCTCAACATTCTGGTCACACCAGAGGGCAAGATTTTCTGCGGTACGGAAAACAAGAACAACATGCAGGCAATGCTTGAGACAATGACCGACAAGTTCGGTGTACAGCTCAACGCCACTCAGATCAAGCACTTCCGCGAGGATGCCATGGTCGGTGCCAGCATGTCGCAGCTCGCCAATTACCTCAGCCTCGACCCTGAGAAGATGACTGAGGCAGTCCAGAAGCTCGGCCTTCCGCTCGACAGTATCAACGGAGGCAAGAGTGAATTCCAGGAGTGGGTCACAGCGGCCCGCGATGCTAACCCCGATATCAAGCTCGCCATCAAGTGCGACTCTAAGACGCCTTACAAGACGATCAAGAAACTGATGTCGGAACTTCAGGACATGAGCGAGAACCGTTTCCAGCTCATCACGAATCTCGATGTTAAACGTTTAAACGACTAATGTAGTATGGCAAAGAAAAGTCTATCCAAGCAGAAAAAGATGGATACCCGCGTGAACTTCACGCCGATGGTAGACATGATGATGCTTCTGATCACGTTCTTCATGCTCTGTACTACACTGGCCAAGCCGCAGGCTATGCAGCTGACCATGCCGTCGAACGATGACACGAAGAACCTGAACGAGCAGGACAAGCAGGTGACGAAGGCTTCACACACCATCACCCTCTATCTGGGTGCCAACGACAAGGTGTGGTACATCGCCGGACTTCCCAAATATGATGATCCTTCCTGTGTGAAGGAGACCACCTATGGTAAGGACGGTATCGAGAAGGTGCTCAACGAGCATACCACCGAGGAAGGTGTGAACCCCATCGCCAAGATCAAGCTGGCCAAGAAGGAACTCGACGCCAAGAAGAACGAGTACAACTCGAAGATGACCGACGAGCAGTACCAGGAGCAGCTGAAGAAGCTGAAGAAGGGTGAACTGCCCAACGGTGAGAAGGTTCCTACGATGACCGTCATTATCCGTCCCCTCGACACCGCTACCTATGAGAATATGGTGGCAGCTCTGGACGAGATGCTGATCAGCAATATTGATAAGTACGTCATTGACAACGTCGACAAGATGAGTGACGACGACAAGGCACTCATCGAGAAGGCCGGCGTGAAATGATTAACCCCTAAAAAGAAGAAAGAACTATGGCAAAAATAGATCTTATTGACAATGGCTGGGTCGACCTCGTATTCGATGGTAAGAACCAGGCTTATGGAGCTTATCAATTGCGCAAAAATACAGGTGCTCGTAACCTGAAGGCATTGATCGTCATGTTTGCTGCCTTCCTCATCATTGCAGGTATCGTATATGCAAAGGTTTCTATCGAGAACTACATCGCTGCTCAGAACGCAGCCATTGAGGCCGACGTGGAACTGCAGAGTCTTGCAGAAAAGAAGGAAGCAAAAGTTGAAAAGAAGGATGAACCAGAAGTGGAGAAAATCGAGATTGAGCGAGTCAAGAGTTCTGTAGCATTCACCGTTCCTGAGATTAAGAAGGACGATGAAGTGAAAGAGGAGCAGGAGATTAAGTCTCAGGACGAACTCCAGGAGACCAATACCGCCATCGGTGCCTTCAACGTGGAAGGTAACGACGAGACAGCCGGCGAAGTGCTGAAAGCAAAGGAAGTGATCGCCGAGCCCGAGCCCCCGAAGGTGGAAGAGTCGAAGGTGTTCGACGTCGTAGAGGAAATGCCTCAGTTCCCCGGAGGTCCCTCTGCACTGTTCGAGTATCTCTCCAAGAACATCAAGTATCCGGTAGTTGCTGAGGAGAACGGCGTACAGGGTCGTGTTATCGTGACCTTCGTCGTTGAGCGCGACGGTTCTATCACTGACGTAAAGGTCGTGAAGAGTGTTGACCCCTCACTCGACAAGGAAGCCACACGCGTGGTTAAGTCGATGCCTCACTGGATTCCTGGTAAGCAGAATGGTTCTGCAGTACGTGTGAAGTACACCGTGCCTGTAACCTTCAGACTTCAGTAATTGATAGCAATGAACACATTCAACAGATTAGTTGGATTAACACTCTTATTAGGCTTGCTCCTCGCATGTGGGAGCAAGCCTAATCCTGAAAAGGAGGAAGCCTACCAGAAAGCTGCCAGCATCCTGACAGCCGACGAGAGCTTCTACCCCATCCTCGACGAGGAGCTATACTATTTCCAAAATGCTACGCTCGACTCCATCACTCCTATCTACATCAACGAGCAGGATGCCGTCATCAAGCTCATGAAGCTGGAGACATGGCTGGCATTCACCACGCGCAACTTCACTGAGAAGGAGCGTCAGAACCTGATAGACCGCAAGTACCTGCCAAGAGCGATACCAATCGCCTACGATGGTCTGGCTATCATCGTCAATAATGCCAATCCCGATACGTGCATCACCGTGAAGGACTTCCGACGCATATTAAAGGGAGAGGTCACACAATGGAAAGAACTCTATCCACAATCTAAACTTGGCGAAATCGACGTCGTGTTCGACAATCCACTGTCGAGTACCGTTCGTTGGTGTGTCGACTCCATCCTCGGAGGCCAGCAGTTCAGCGCCAAGAACATAGGTGCCGTGAAAACCAGTGCAGCCGTCATCGACTATGTCGAGAAGCACGATAACTCGCTAGGAATCATAGGCTCCAACTGGCTCAACGACAAGCGTGACACTACCAATGTCACCTTCAAGAAGAATATCACCGTGATGGGCGTCAGCAAGATGGACTCTGCCAAGGCCTACAACAGCTGGCAACCCTATCAATACTATCTATACAACGGCAACTATCCGCTGCGCCGTACCATCTACGCATTGCTCAACGACCCCCGCCCCAACGGTGTGGCCTCAAGCTTTGCCCATTTCGTACAGTTGCCCAAGGGACAGATGATCATCCTACGCTCAGGCCTGCTCCCGCAATCGGCCAATATGAACGTAAGAAATGTAATTGTCAACAAGGAGTGATTAAACTTTTATGATTCAGAAACGTCATAATAATGTGAGATAATTAACGCGATGTATAACTTAAAAACAAGACAATTATGAAAGCAATCAAATATCTAGTAATGGGTGTGTTGCTGGCAGGTTTCAGCACCACCGCAAATGCACAGGAGGAAGAGCTCAACGCTGCCCTCCAGGGAATCAAGTCAAAGGCCCCCAATGTGGCCGAGTTAGCAAAAACAGCTTATAAGAAGAACAAGAAGAACGCCGAGGCTCTGCTGAAGATCGGACGCGCCTTCTACGAGCAGAAGGACACTGCCAACGCCAAAATGTTCGCCAACTATGCCAATGAGGCAGGCAAGCCCAAGTATCAGTGCGCTCCCGCCTATCTGCTACTGGGTGACATTGAGTCGGCATACGGCACCGACGGTGGTAAGGCTGCCAGCTACTACAACCAGGCCATCACCTTCGACCCCAAGAATCCTGAGGGCTACAAGAAGTGGGCAATGGTATACCGTAAGATCAGCCCCAGCCAGGCAGCCAAGAAACTGCAAGAGATGAAGGTGCAGTGCCCCAATGAGGACATCGATGCCTTCACCGGACATATCTACATGCTGGCAGGCGACGAGAAGCAGGCCTATGAGAACTACATGAAGGCTGACGTCAGCAAGCTCGACCGTGGACAGCTCAACGAGTTCGCTCGCTGCAGCTATTTCACTGGTCATTTCGCCGACGCTCTGAAAGCTTCTGAAGCCGGTATGAAACTCTTCCCGCGCAACCCGACGTTCGTACGTCTGGCCATGTTCTCCAACTATGAGCTGAAGAACCTCGACGCAGCCAAGGGTTATATCAACCGCTACTTCAATGAGACCGACAGTGCCAAGTTCTCTGAGTACGACCACTACTATGCAGCCCTGATTTATCAGGATCTCGAAGATAAGGCCAATGCATATGCACAATATGAAAAGGCACTGGAACTCGTCAACGACTCCTCTATGATCAAGCGCTGGGCCATCCTGAAGTCACTCTCCGACTCATACGCCAAGGATAAGAACTTCGACAAAGCCATCAGCTGCTATCAGGACTATCTGGCCTGCAAGCCTGACCTGAATTCCGACGATACCGAGGGACTGGCAAAGATCTATTCCAAGTATGCTGAGGCTGACGAGTCAAAGAAGAGCGAGATGATTGGAAAGGCTATTGGCGTATACCGCGAGATGGCAGAGAAATTCCCCATCCAGAACATCTATTCTGCTTATCAGTGCGCAACACTGAACAACAAGCTCGACAAGAATGCTGAGAAGGGTCTGGCAAAGGGTGACTTCCAGAAAGTGGTTGACCTGCTTGAGGGCAAGACAGACCGCGACAAGAGCGAGGACACCATGCTGAAATATAGCTACCACTACCTGATGACCTACGCATTCCTCTATGGCAAGAACAAGCCTCTGGCCAAGGAGTATGCTGCCAAGATTCTGGCCATCGATCCCGACTATGCTCCTGCTGTCCAGATCCGCGACCTGAAGTAATCAGACAAGTATAGCATTAATTCCCTTTATAAAAGACGGATGCCTGGCAGAGCTATTCTGCCAGGCATCTTTTCTTTATATACATTAAGCACACGAATGCCAAAGCGAAAAAAAGAGCCTGTCGAAAGAAATCGACAAGCTCTTCTGTTTGACTTTTGACTTGAATTAGCCCAGGCTGATAGCCTCAGAGGGGCAAACGCTGGCGCATGTGCCGCACTCAGTGCACAGATCGGGATTGATAGAATACTTCTCACCCTCAGAAATTGCCTCAACGGGGCACTCACCCTGACATGTACCGCAAGCGATGCAGTCGTCACCAATTACATATGCCATAATGCTATAAATTTAAATTGTTAATAATGTAAATACTCACTTTTGATGATGCAAAGGTACAAACTTTTTTCGAATAATACCACGATTTAGGTATTTATTTTCGTAATTTATACGGTGTCGAAATAATAAACAGACAATAATTCCGTTATAAGAAAGACAGATGAGAAAGAAAAGAATCATACTGCTTGGAGTGCTCATAGCCACCGTACTGACAGGCATGGCGCAGGAAAGAAAAGTGCAGAACAAGCCCTATATCGACTTGCGTCCGCTACATCTGGGAATCCTCGTGGGCATGAACCTGCAGGACATCGAACTGGAGAACGTAGGCCCACAGACCATCACCATGGAGGACGGTACAAAGCAGACGAAGACCATCGTGGCCGATGCCGACAAATGGAATGCTGGTTTCTCTGTGGGTGTGCTGGCTGACCTGAGGCTGTCGCAGCACTTGAACCTGCGCTTCTCGCCCACCATGCATTTTGGAGCCAAGCACCTGACCTTTCGTAATTTGACGGACCTGACTCCTGAGGGAAGACCGGTGGAAGAGACGCAGGACTTGAAGACCACCTATATCTCCTTTCCCATCGACCTGAAATTCTCAGCTGAGCGCTGGAACAACTATCGTCCCTATCTGATGGCAGGTGTTAACCAGATGATCAATCTGAAGAGCAAAGACCAGGACATCTTACAACTTAAGCGTGCCGATACGTATCTCGAAATAGGATTGGGATGCGACTTATATCTGCCTTTCTTCAAGCTGATCCCAGAACTGAAATTCTGCTTTAGTCTGACTGACGTGCTCGACAGAAGCCATGCAGACGAACTGCTCGACACGAACAAAAAAATGTATGCCAACTCCGTCAGGAGCGGGCATACAAAGATGGTGGTGCTGACGTTTTACTTCGAATAACTATTTCTGAAGGTCAAGCACCAACTTACCTACGAAGACGCCGTGCTTGCCATTCTGATCCACAGGAATCTTCTTGCCATTCTTGTCAGGCGCATATTCCAGCATCGGCATATAGGTATGAGTATGGCCACCCAATACCAAATCACAGCCTTCAGTCTGGCGAAGGAATTTCTCATCAGAATAAACAGACACATTCCACCCCAGATGCGAGATACAGATGACTATGTCGACCTTCTCCTGCTTGCGAAGGATGTCGATATATTTCTGTGCCGTCTCCGCAGGATCAAGGAAGGTGATGCCCTTGCAGTTGGCATCAGAGACGAGTCCCTTCAGTGGTGGCGAGAGTGCAAACACACCAATCCTGACACCGTTGCGAGTGAGTGTGATATAGGGTTTGACGATGTCCTCGAGCACTGTGCCCGTGCAGTCATAATTGGAGCACACGATGGGGAAATTAGCCTGTTTGAAGATTTTGGCCATATTGTCCATACCAAAGTCAAACTCATGGTTGCCGATGGTAGCGGCATCATAGCCCATCAGATTCATCAGCCCTACCTCAACCTCGCCCTTGAAGAGCGTGAAATAGCCTGACCCCTGCGCAAAGTCGCCAGAGTCGAAGAGCAACAGGTCGGGATGCTGCCGCCGCTGCTCCTTGATCATGTTGACACGTCGCAGAAACCCGCCACGGCCTGCCAGCTCCTTGTTATCGATATTGGCATTGACGGGCATGATGGTAGAATGCGTATCGTTGGTATGCAGAATGACGAGCTGCTTATGCTTCTTGGCACTGACAGTCACTCCCGAGAGCAGTGCTAACAATATAATCAAGTATATCCGTCTCATCTCACTATTCACTATTCATTATTCACTGTTCACTTTTCACAATAATTCTTCCTTCCTCTTTCGCATCAACCACCTCTCCGCGCTTCAATTTGTCACGGAAGAAGTTCATGATGAGATAGCGCGTATTGTTGCTTGGATCGGTAGGAGCCACAACATCCGTTCCCTCTTTCAGGGCAGGCATGCCGTCATTGCCCTCAATGAGATAATTGATGGTGGCAATCCGGTATTCCTCATCGGAGTCGATGTCCTCGCCATGCAGACGTGCAGACAGGAGTTCGCCATCTTCAGAGATGACGAGTTCTGTACCCTTGCTGACGCCCTCCCCTCCCCGACGAGCAATCTGACGGAAGAGGTCCATCATCTTCTCGCCAGTGAGAGTGATAAAACAAATTTTGTTCTCGAAAGGAGCGATGGAGAGCACGTCTTCATAGGTGACATCACCCTTGACGAGGTCAGCCCTAATGCCTCCCATGTTGTAGATGCCCAGCACAGGCTGCTCGCCATAGTCTTTTGCAGCCCAAACCAGGATATCACTCACCAGGTTAGAAAGGTCACTTTCTGGTCGTTTTGCATGCATGTTGTGAGCCACCCTTCCCATCAGAGGAGCCATGATACTGTCGTTCACCCTTTTGTAAGGTGCAAGGAATTTGGCAGCAGCCTCATCAGGATTCTCATCATATCGACTGTCAACGATGATGCGCGTTCGCTCCACACTGGTCAGCTGGTAGTGCTTAGGAGCACAGGCGACAGTCGTCATAAGTGCTACAAAAGCAAAAAAATGGTATCTATACTTCATGATTAACATAATTAATGGTGCAAATATACAAAAAATAATCGAAATATTTCGTTATTTGCATAAAAAGTTGTACCTTTGCACCCGCTTTTCGGCGTAATCGCTGGCAGGAAGTATCGAGAGGCCTGTTATGTTGCGTTGGAACGATACAACAAATTTAATTATTTAGAAGTAACAATGGATTTAATTAAAGTTGCTGAAGAAGCATTTGCAACCGGCAAGAAGTTCCCAGAGTTCAAGGCTGGTGACACCATCACTGTCGCTTACAAAATTATCGAGGGTTCTAAGGAGCGTATCCAGCTCTATCGTGGTGTAGTCATCAAGATTTGTGGCCACGGCGATAAGAAGCGTTTCACCGTTCGTAAGATGTCTGGCACCGTTGGTGTAGAGCGTATCTTCCCCATTGAGTCACCCAATATCGATAGTATCGAGGTGAACAAGATTGGTAAGGTTCGTCGCGCTAAGCTGTACTACCTGCGCAAGCTCACAGGTAAGGCTGCCCGTATCAAGGAGAAGCGCCGTCCCGTTTCAGCAGAGTAAGAAAAAAGAGGCTTCGGGCCTCTTTTTTTGGTTTACGGTTTACAGTTTACGGTTTACAGTTTATAGTTTAGAGATATGAAAGAGTTAGCACTCAAGTACGGATGCAATCCGAACCAGAAGCCCTCGCGCATCTTCATGACTGAGGGCGAGTTACCCATCGAAGTAATCAACGGCCGTCCGGGGTACATCAACTTCCTCGATGCCTTCAACGCCTGGCAGCTCGTCAAGGAACTGAAGGAGGCCACAGGACTAGCTGCTGCAGCCTCGTTCAAACACGTATCGCCAGCTGGTGCTGCCGTAGGCCTGCCCTTGAGCGACACACTGAAGAAAATCTACTTCGTGGATGACGTAAAGGGCCTCGACGAGAGTCCCATCGCCTGTGCATACGCCAGAGCCCGTGGTGCCGACCGTATGTCGAGCTACGGCGATTTCGTGGCCCTCTCAGATACTTGTGACGCTACGACAGCCCTGCTGCTGAAGCGCGAAGTGAGCGACGGGGTGATAGCTCCCGACTATACTCCCGAGGCTATCGAAATACTGAAGGACAAGCGCAAGGGTACCTACAACGTGATTAAGATCGACCCTGGCTACAAGCCTGAGCCCGTGGAGCGCAAGCAGGTGTTTGGCATCACATTCGAACAGGGCCGCAACGAGATCCGTCTCGACGATGATGCCCTCTTCGAGAATATGCCCACACAGAACAAGACTTTCACCCCCGAAGCCAAACGCGACCTGATCATCGCACTTATCACACTAAAGTATACGCAATCGAACAGCGTCTGCTACGTAAAGGACGGACAGGCCATCGGCATCGGAGCTGGTCAGCAGAGCCGCATTCACTGCACCCGTCTGGCTGGCTCCAAGGCAGACATCTGGTGGTTGCGTCAGCACCCGAAAGTGATGTCGCTGCCCTTCGTGGACAATATCCGTCGTGCTGACCGCGACAACACCATTGACGTGTACATCTCTGAAGATCACGACGACGTGTTGCGCGACGGTACCTGGCAGCAGTTCTTCAAGCAGAAGCCTGAAGTGCTGACGATGGATGAGAAGAAAGCCTGGATAGCCCAGAATACGAAGGTTGCCCTCGGCTCTGACGCCTTCTTCCCCTTCGGCGACAATATAGAGCGTGCACACAAGAGTGGCGTGGAGTTCATTGCTCAGGCTGGTGGTTCAGTACGCGATGACAATGTCATCGAGACATGCGACAAGTATGGCATCGCCATGGCATTCACAGGCGTACGCCTCTTCCATCACTAAGCCTATGGACGACTTTCAGAATATCCTGGAGAATGGCATCTCGTTCGGCCGTGGTGGTGACAAGCCCAAGCAAGAGGGCAAAGTGAAGACCAAGGCCAAGAAGAAGCAGTACATCACCGGGGCCCACGGTAGCGGTTCTGCCCGTCAGAAAGCGAAATACCGCGAACAGAGGGCCAACCGTCATAAGAAATAACAAGAGAGGCTCACCATCGGGTGAGCCTCTTCTTTATTCTATCGCAGGTATGGTGAGAATAAATCGTGAACCCTCGGTGTAGGAATCATCGAGCTTTACCTCGCCTCCTATCGAAGCGGCCAGACGACGGCAGATAGGCAGTCCTAAACCAATACCCTCCTTGAAGTTCTCATTGCCCTTCTCGAACAGGTCGAAGATACGGCCGTGATCCTCCTTGGGAATACCGATACCTGTATCCGTGACTATCAGCTTGATCTGGTGCTTTTCCTTATCAACGCCACAGCGTAATTCAATATAGCCCTGCTCAGTGAATTTCTGGGCATTGTCGAGGATATGGTATAGAATACGCTTCACCGTGGCAGGGTGAGTACGGATGACGAAATCATCGGGCAATTTCGAGGCAAAGCGCATCTCTACGCCCTTCTTAGCCTTCATCACCATCGAACGGAGCACACCGCGACACAACTGATTCACCCATACATCCGTATATTCCGTCTGGGGACGCAGATTGCTCTCACTCTCACTCTTCGAGAGCTCCAGCATCTCATCGACGATAGAGGTGATCAGTTCCACATTATTAGTAATACGCTCCTGCATGTCTTTCTTCTCTGCCTCACCGATTTCACTGCCCGACTCTACGAGCAGCGACGAGAAGCCTGCCACTGCGTTCAGCGGCGTTCGTATCTCATGACTCATATTACTGATGAAGGCCGACTTCATACGGTCTGACTCCTCTGCATGAGCCAGGGCATCCTTCAACAGTTTATTGCGCTCCCATATCTTCAACATCAGGCGTCGACGCCCCATAATGTAGACAAACAGAAATACCACGATGAGACCTATCAGGACGTACATTAGAATTTTAACCTCCTTCTGACTACTTGCAGCCTCATCTTGTGCCAGTCTCAGGGTGCGCTCCGTGGCAATATGGTCGTAACTGGCTTCTTGAGCCAGACTATAGATCGAGTCAAGTTCCACATACCGCTGAATCATGGCCGAAAAACCGTCCTTTATGTTTCCCTCAGATGCCAGAATGCGGATGCTCACCAACGCACTGTCGACATATAGATTGCCACGGGCCATCAAGTCACGTGCATCGCGATAATCTCCATCGAAGGTCAGCTTAGCAATCTCCATCATATTATTGTAGCGCTTGCTGAAATCTGGGTCGCCCGACTGTCGCAGGTTGTTGTAGTCGTCGTAACTGCGATAGAACTTGCCAGCGTCACCCGCCAGAAAATGGATATAGCCCTTCATAGCCACCGACATACTCAGATACTCCATATTGTTGTACATCTGGGCCAGTTCTATCGCCTTGTCATACCATTCGAGAGCTTTTTGGGGATTCTTCAGCGCCTGCATCTCTCCAAGGCTCATATAGGTACGCATGGTGAACTTCGGGTCGCGATCGCCTGCCTCGCCCAATGCCTGGAGGAAGAATTTCTCAGCCTTCCGCATATCGTGACTCTCATAATAGACGTCGCCCATCAAGGCTACAGGCAGATAATAATAGTTCTCTGCCTTGTTTTCGCGAACCTCTTTCTCCAACGCCTCAGCTATCTCCATAGCCTGGAGTATCTGATTGTGGCGAAGGGCATAGAAGCCCTCATTGTTCTTCAGCTTATAATACAGGTTCATATCGCCCTGCTTCTTCAGGTACTCGGCATACTCTTTGGTGTAGCTATAGAACTCATTAGGATTGCCCGTAGTAAAGAGGTGGCGGAATTTATCGAAACGCTCTTTGTCCTCGCCCGTCAGATCAGAGACGGCCTTGTCAGCAAAAGCGATATTTACACTGGCCAAAAGTAATAGCGCGGTAAAGATAAGGTTCAGGTGCCTAATCATATTTCACATTTCTAAACATGCAAAGATAGCAACTAATTTCTTTGCACGCAAAGAAAAGTGGCAGAATTAACACATATTATGTAAATTCTGCCACATCAACGTCTTTTTGGTCTCAGAAATTCAGTTCCTTGCCTCGATAGAATTCCAGTAGCGCCCGTTGGTAGAGATGTTCATAGCGAGCCTGCACATAGTCGCTCTCCGACTTCAGCCACGTATTCTTCGCCTCATTGAACTCCGTAATATTTGCCTTACCGTTCTCATATTTGGCCTGTGTCAGTTCGAAGGCCGTCTTGGAACTGGCGACTGCTTCGCTCGAGCTTCGTTCCTTGGCCTGTGCATTGAGCGTGTTGTAGTATACCTGCTGAATCTCCTTATAGAGTCGCTTCTTGGTATTATCGAGCTCCAACTGCTGAGTCTCTCTGTCCACCTTGGCACTGCGCACCTGATTGCGCACAATGAAACGATTGAAGATGGGCACGCTAAGGTTCAACCCTAGAGACTGGCTGAAATTGTTCTTCAGCTGTTCACCGAAGCTGCGCGACTCGTAGCCGTTCGTATTATAATAGTTCGTGCCCATGCCAGCGCTGAAGTTCAGTTTCGGATAGTGTCCGGCCTTGGCGATATTGATACTATGCTCCGTACCTTTCAGACGCAGCTGCTGCGACAGTATCTCAGGTTTCACGCTGAGGGCCTCTGCATAGACCACGTCGGGATGGGTCAGTGCAAGACCTGCGATGCGCTGCAACTCTTCTTCCGTAGGACTGACCACAGCGAATCCCTCTGGCGATGTCAGCTCGAGCAGCTGTGTCAGCGTGAGGATTGACAGACGTTGGTTGTTGTCGGCCTGTGTCGCCGTCAGATGACTGTTGGCGAGGGTGGCCTTCTGCCGCGAGAGTTCTGCCTCACTAGCCTTGCCATTCTCCACGAAGGCCTGCAGTCGGGCCACCTGCTGGGAGTCGATACTAACCTGCCGATGAGCCACAGCAGCGATTTCCTGATCGTAGAGTATCTGCATATAAGCCTTGGCCACCTCCATACGGATATCGTTCTTAGCTTTCTCAAGGTCGGCAGTTGCAGCCTCGAGATTCAGGCGGCTCAACTTGATGTTCTCTGGGATCTGGAAGCCCGAGAAGATGGGGACGGAGGTAGACAACTGAAACGAGGTATTGCTCGTGTTCGTATTGGTATAGATATTGTCTTCCGTCAATCCACGCCCGAAGGAGAAATTCTGACCAACACTTCCACTGAGGTCTGGCAGTCGCGAGTTACGAGCAGTGGAGAGGGCATGCTCCTGTTTCTCCACAGCCTTGGCACGCTGCTTGATGGTGATATTGTTGGCCACGGCATAGTCCTCGCACTCACGAAGGGTCCAGGCATGAGGCTGCGCAAAGATAGAAAGGGGGAAGAGGGCTGCTGCAATGCAACAGTATACTTGACGATTTCTCATGAGCTATTCCTCCTTCTCGTTATCAGCAATTATCTCTGGTCCACGCACCTTGTCCTTCGCCGTGATACCCTTCTTGATCTCGATGTTCACGCCATCGGAGAGACCTGTGGTAACGACGGTGCGCTCGTAGGTCTTCTCCTTGCCCTCGCCTTTGATGACATAGACGAAAGTAGAGTCGCCACTGAACTCGATGGCACTCTCCGGCACGCTCAGCACCTTCTCGGCCTTCTGCAGTACAATCTCGGCATTGGCAGAGTAGCCACTGCGAATCTTGCCTCCCTCGGCCAGCTTTACAGCTGCCTTGATCTCAAACTGGTTGGCGCCATTGCTCTCCGTAGCCTTGGGCGATATATACTCCAATGCAGCATCGAACTTCAGGTCCTGCAGGGCTCCGATGGTGATCTTCATCGGCATGCCACTGACGAGCTGACCCACTTCGGTCTCATCGATATTTCCACGGAAGATAAGGTCGTTCATATTGGCCACGGTAGCAATGGTAGTACCATCATTGAAAGTATTGGCCAGGATGACCGAGTTACCCACCTTCACTGGAATGTCGAGGATGACACCACTGATGGTGCTGCGGATGAGGGTCGACGAGGCGGAAGCGTTAGCTTTCGACACACCGTCGCGCACCACCTGCAAGGCATCCTCAGCAGCAGCCTTCTCCTCCTTAGCCTGTTGCAGGGCCTGTTTGATTTTGTCGAACTCATCAGCAGAGACCAGTTTCTGCTTGTAAAGGTTCTCCTCTCGGTTGTAATTCACCTGAGCCTGCTTGAGGTTAATGTCGGAAAGACGTACACGAGCCTCAGCACTCGAGAGTTGTCCCATGTCAGGGATCACCTTAACCTTGGCAATTACCTCGCCCTGCTGAACGTACTGTCCGGGGTCTTTCAGCAGTTCGGTGATGATACCAGAGATTTGGGGCTTCACGTTCACCTCATTGCGAGGCTCTATCTTGCCCGTGATGACCGTAGTCTTGAGGATGTCCTCCTGCTTGGGAGAAAACTCGTCGTAGACCACTTCCTTGGGTTGGCTCTTCTGCCAGAGGAACACGAATGTTCCGATGAAAATCAGCGCGATAATCGCAGCGATAATCAGTTTGCTATACTTCTTCATCTTATTACTATATTTTCATTATTTCTTTATTTATTCGTCTCGCATGGCATCTACGGGCTTGATACTCATGGCTCTGGCCGCAGGGGCGAGACCTGCCAGCACTCCCATGGCCGATACCACGAGGGCAGCAAAGATGGCCGTCCAGAATTTCACCTGATAGTGGGTAGTGACGATACCGTCCTCCATACTGCCCACCTCGAGCATCTGCAAGATGGCCACCCCGAAGAGGATGCCACTCATGCCTGCCACCAGCGTCAGCACGATACTCTCGGAGATGATCTGAGAGAGTATCATCCTGGGAGTGGCTCCAATGGCTCGGCGGATACCTATCTCCGTGGTACGCTCACGCACCGTCACCATCATGATGTTCGACACACCAATGGCACCTGCCAGCAGTGTTCCGAGGCCTACAAGCCAGATGAGGAAATTGACGCCCTTGAACAGATTGTCGAGCAACTGGAAGAGCACCTCCGTGTTGAACACCATAGCGCCCTGTTCGTCGGTAGGATCGACATAGTGGGCACGGGCCACGGTCTCACGTATCCGGTTGGTGATGCTTGACATGACGACGCCCTTCCTGGCTGTCACCGCAATCACGTCCACCTGCTGGCCCCGGTTGTAGGCCTGCTGCACCATCGAGAAGGGCAGTGTCACCATCTCCTCGCTGTTGCCGTTGATGGAGACGCCGCCCGTGTTATAGTCCACGCCCACCACCTGATAGTAAGTGGAGTCGATACGGATGGACTTTCCACAGGGGTCTCCACCACCCTTGAACAGGTCCTTGTAGATCTTCTTTCCAAGCACGCATACTTTACGATGCTGCTTCAGGTCCATAGCGTTGATGAAGCGTCCGTAGTACATCTTTGGCTCGTTCACCTTGGCATAGTCGGGAGTCACGCCCTGCACATTGACTGTCACCTTGCGGTCTTCATGATAGGCTGTGGACGATGCATTCCAAGGCATGAACACCACGGGGGCTATCACGTCGAGTTCCGGTACATGTTGGCGCAGACGTTCCACATCCTTCTGGTCCATCGACCACCAGCGCCCCTTTCGGAAGCCCTTGTAGGCCTTGGTGGTGCGCTGCGACCAGACGAAGGCAGAGTTGGTGGCAAAGCCAGCGAAGTTCTCGTTCAGCTTCTCCTTCAGTCCGTTGCCGCCTCCGATGAGGGATACGAGCATGAACACGCCCCAGAATACGCCGAAGCCTGTCAGGAAACTCCTGCTCTTATTCCTCGTCAGCGTGTCGAGAATTTCTCTATAGCTGTCTAAATCTATTCTCATGTCTCTGATAATTCTATTCTCTTTCTGGTACTTCTTGCATCACTAGTCGGCGCGGAGTGCCTCGATGGGCCTGATACGACTGGCCTTGAAGGCAGGGATGAGTCCTGCGATGGTGCCGGCGATGATCATCACCATCGTGGCCTCGATGCACACATCGAGGCCCACCGTCGGGTCCACGAACATCGTGGCCTTGAAGAGTCCCGTATCGATGGTTTCATGTCCCAGAGTAGCGTCCATATATTCATTGGCCGCCACACCCAGCACCATGCCGATATAACCGAAAAAGGTGGTGATGATGACGCTCTCCGTGATGATCAGCTTCAGGATGCTCCAGGGCTTGGCTCCAATGGCTTTGCGGATACCGAATTCATGTGTACGCTCCTTCACGGTGATGAGCATGATGTTCGACACACCCACGATGCCTGATAGCAGGGTGAACAGTCCTACGATCCAGAGGGCCGTACGGATAATGCCGATACCCGTCTCCATCTGCAGGTTCTGCGTGAAGCGGTTCCACAGCCACACAGCACTTTCATCCTCGGGATGGGCCTGATGATTGGCATTCAGGCGCTGACGGTACCCCTTCTCGAACTGTTCGTTGGCCTGCTCTGTTTCGAGACCATGGAAGGTGAACTCAATGCGGCCGGCATCATCGGTATTTGCACCGAAGATGCGCTTGATGGCTGTATACGAGGAGAAGGCATCGGCACGTCCGTTCTCATTCTCCTTGTAGATACCCACCACCTTAAAGGCAAAACTGCCCACCTCGACATACTGCCCGATCAGTCGCGACAGTTCTTGCTGCTTATCCGTTCTGGCGTTAAGCAGTTCCTTAGCCTGTTTGTTGCTCACGATGATGACCTTACGACACTCTTTGATGTCGTTGTCGTTGACGAATCGACCCTGCATCATCTCCACCTTGTCTATCTTGATATGGTTGGGATAGACACCGCAAATGCTTGGCGTGATGTACTGTTGTCCCAGGCTGATGGTGGCTCCCGTACGATACTGGGCGCCCACCTCATCGATGGTCTCCTTAAATGAAGTCTCTGTGGTCTCGATATCGCGTGTCTGCAATCTGATATAGCGGCCCTCCTTGAGTCCCTGATAGGGCTTCGATGTCTCGCCTCCGAAGACCACCATCGACGATGACAGGAAGCGACTCGACTGCTTCAGCTGCGCATTGATCAGACCGTTGCCGGAGCCCAGCAGTACGATGAGCATGAAGATGCCCCACGCCACGGCAAAGCCCGTCAGCGATGTGCGCAACTTGTTTCTGCGCGCCGTACTCCAAATTTCAGTGATAATATCTCGCATAGTTATTCCTTTTTTGCAGCGGACTACTTCATCAGTCCTCCGCTGCCGAACGGACTTGCATCGTGGTTGAGGTTCTCCTCTATCTTGCCGATTACACCGTCCTTGATGTGGATAATCTTGTTCGTCTCGTTGGCCACACCGCTCTCGTGGGTCACCACCACGATGGTCATGCCCTCGTCCTGGTTCAGGCGCTTGAGCAACTGCATCACCTCCACGGAGGTCTTCGAGTCGAGGGCACCCGTAGGCTCGTCGGCCAGAATAATCTGCGGACGGGTGATGAGTGCCCTGGCGATGGCCACGCGCTGCTTCTGTCCGCCGGAGAGTTCGTTGGGGTAGTGCTCAGCCCAGTCCAGGAGTCCAAGATGGTCTAAATATTCCAGGGCCATCTGATGGCGTTTCTTCCTGCTTACGCCCTGATAGAACAGCGGCAGCTCCACATTCTCCACGGCGGTCTTGAAGGAGATGAGGTTGAACGACTGGAAGATAAATCCTATCATCTTGTTGCGATATTCTGCAGCCTTCGTCTCCGAGAGGTTCCAGATGGGCACACCTGCCAGCTCGTAGGTGCCCGAGTCGTAGTTGTCGAGGATGCCGAGGATGTTCAGCAGCGTCGACTTACCCGAGCCTGATGCACCCATGATGGAGACGAACTCTCCCTGTGCAATGTCGAGCGAGATGCCCTTGAGCACATGCAGCGGCTGGGCCCCCTGATAGGTCTTATTGATGTCTTTTAAGTGGATCATACGTTTGGTTATTGTTGATAATCTGTCCGTTTGACGTGCAAAGTTACAATAAAGTTGCAATGTGAGGAACAAAAATCTCAAAAATTTCTCCCAAATAACATCTATTAGATTTTTGTTAGATTTTTGAAGATTTTTGTCCCGTCATCTCACGCATCCTTTTCCCATGCCTCCGCCACATCCTTGATGTCGATGTCAAGTAGCCGCATCTGCCGGAACAGCTCGGGCAGGCGCTCCTCGATGAACTCCCGCTTGCGCTCCTTCAGTATCTGCCGTTTGGCCCCTTTCGTCACGAAGTAGCCCAGTCCGCGCTTATTATAGATAATGTTCGCGCGAGCCAGTTCGTCGTAGGCCTTCACGGCAGTATTCGTGTTCACCTCTAAGAGCACGGCATACTCACGCACCGAGGGGATGCGGTCGTCGTCCTTGTATTTACCTGCAAGGATCTCGTCGCAGAGGCGGTCTGCCATCTGCAGGTAGATGGCCTTATCGTTTGAGAATGTCATAGTTCGTCCATTTATTGGTGATCAGTTCGAAATGCTTGAAGGTCTGTAACGAGGCCCAGTAGTTGAAACAGGTGAGCAATACGAGCAGGATAAGAGTCACGTAGGCCATGGGCTCCAGCGTATGTACGTCATGCTCAAGATAGCTAAAACCGTCCTTGTTAATGGCATAATACGGTGTGCGATTGTACAAATCCAAGCCGAAGGCCGTCATGCCTTGTGTATAGAGCCACACGGCCAGCAAGAATACCAAGCCCGACACCACGAAAGCGTATCGCCGCAGTTGTGTGCCGCCAAGCGTGAAGAGCGAGTGGACCCATGCCAGGAAGGCTACGAACAGAGCGTATCTCACGACGGTGTAGCCAAGCGAACAGACTTGTACCATCTTACTGCTATTCCCTTCACCGTAGATGAGATAGTCGCCATTTATCGGAATATCCGGATTCAAATGCGCCAAAACCTTTGGCAGAGCCGACGACCACCAGTAGGTGTACTGTATGCCGTCGCCATCAGGGATATAGGATACGCCCGCCAACGGATGCAGCTGATTCCAAGCCGCCATCACCCCCATGCGCAGGCTGTCGCCCACCACAGAGCCCAGGATGCCGACCGTCAGATACACAAAGGTCACAAGCAGCACGACTGCCAGGAACTTCTCCAGGTCCGATGCTGGCAGCATCAGGAAGTTAGTCCGCTGCTGCTTGCTGCCTATCTGCGTGAAGTTTGTGAAGGCGCAACTGACGCACGTCAGCACCAAAGCTGCCAGGCCAAACACCATGAACCCACGTATATGGTTGAGGTAATTGCTGGGAGTATAACCGGTATGCAGCAGATACATCACCATCTCTATCAGAAACATACCGACAGCGGCGCCTGCAAACAGGCCTAACAGCGTCACGCGATTCACGCTCACCAGCCAGCGCAGCACCTGGCTGCATCTCTTTATGCAAAATCTATTTTTCATGACTTCAATTTTTCAATCCTTCAATTCTTAAACATTCACAAATCTCCCCTTTACCTGCTGCCGGCAGAACAGCCTGTACGACAGCCAGAAATTCAGCACCGTCAGACAGAGAAACAGCAGATTGAACATCCCATGATTGTTCCACCAGTAGCAGTTGAGTGTCGTCCATTTCACGAAGCAGATCAGCAACAGATAGCCTGCAATGAGCACCACGCTCGTCAGCAACCAGTTGTGCTTCAGCGACCGGAACAACGTGGCCCCGACGGCATACACCGAGTGGATCCAGAGCAGCAGCATGAAGAGTGCCAGCAACGTCCTACGTGGGTTCGGGCCAAACTGATAATTGTAGTCTATCTCCGCAATAAAGCCCGTAACCGTCTGCACCCACTCGTGCCCTAACATCACATTCACCACGTATTGCACACTGTCGGCTATCAGGAAGGCCGCCACCGTCAGAGGCAACATCAGTATCCACGTGGCATAGCGCATCACGTACTTCTCCAGGTTCGACGCAGGCAGCATCAGCAGCGTCTGACGGTCGTGCTTGCCGTCCATACTCAGGAACATATACCCAGCACCCATGACCGTGCTGGCCAATACCGAGAAGACAACTACAAAGACACATGTGTCGTAGCCATTATGGGGGTCATTCCCCATGTACACCCCGAACATCATCATCATGAGCGTACCCATCACCAGCACCTGCAGGAAGTGCTTCCGGTAGTATCGCCTGTCGCGCACCAGCGTCCATCGCGCCAGCTTCAAGAATCGTTGTAGATTGAACTGTATCATATCTTCATATTCGTTTTGTATCGTTTAACCAGGTAACCTGTTCTCTCCCTACAGGGGGAGTCAGAGGGGGTCATATCCTTCATCATTGTCATCATAACCTATCAATTCATCCTTATGCCACCCCTCCATCAAAACGGGATTATCTCCAAAGCCCTGGATGCTCTTCAATATGGCATTCGGATGATTGAATACCACATCATTAGAGTATCTCAAAACCGTTATGCCTTGGCTGTTCAGATATTCCGTCCTTACTTCGTCTTTAATATCTGCCATGGCCTCGTCATGCACGCCACCATCCAATTCTATACAGAGATTCAATTCATAGCAATAGAAATCCATCACGTAATGCCCTATTGGGTGCTGCCGGCGGAAACGATACCCTGTTGCATTTCCTCTAAGATATTTCCAAAGAACAGTTTCTGCAGCAGTCATTTCTCGTCGTAACTGACGGGCAAGATGCTTGTTTCCGTAATTTGCGGTTTTATTGTTCATCTCATATTTCTTTTATTCGGTTATATCCTATTTGTGACCTCCCTTCTTGTAGGAGAATGAGAGTGACCTCCCCTAACCCCTCCTGTAGGAGGGGGATGGTTAGTTTGCTCCTATATTTTCCCCTGAGTGACTGCATTGAAGAGCAGTTCCAGGTTCAGCTGAGTCTCGGGGCTGTCAGCCCTGCGAGGGGCGATGACGGCATTGCCCTGTAGCGAAGGCTCGCTATAGAGCACATCGCTATCTATCTCCCTCCTACAGAAGGCATCATCACTATCTGTCCCCCTCCTACAGGAGGGGTTAGGGGAGGTCCCCACCCCACGATACTCGAAGGTGTACTTCTCCGTAATCTCAGCTACACTCGCATCGAGCAGCAGCTTCTGTTGGCTCAGGATGAGAATGTGGTCGAGCAACGACTCCACGTCGTGAACCTGATGGGTAGAGATGATCAGCGTACGATCTTCCGTCATGTACTGGGCTACGACCTTGCGGAACTGCGACTTTGATGGGATATCGAGACCGTTTGTAGGTTCGTCCATCAAGAGCAGTCTGGTATTAGCAGCGAGGGCAAATGACATGAATACCTTCTTCTTCTGTCCCATCGAGAGGGCATTGAGTTTCACGTCCGTTGATAGTTCGAAGTCCCTCATACAAGCCTCGAGCACCTCCCGCGAGAATCGGGGGTAGAACGGCTCGTTGATGCTGACATACTGCTCGAGCGACATCATCGGCAGGTCGAACTCCTCAGGCACGATGAATATCTCGCTCAGCGTGTCAGGGCGTCGCAGACAGGTGTCAACGCCGTCAAGCCTCACCTTTCCTGCCGTAGGTCTGAGAAGTCCGCTGATAAGATACAAGAGTGTCGACTTGCCCGTGCCGTTTTTACCTAATAGGCCGTAGATGTTGTTGGCCTCCAACTTCAGGCTGAAATCATCGAATACCAGGCCCTTCTGACCTGCGTACTTAAATCGAATGTTACTAACTTCAATCATAATCCATACTATTTAATATTCCTATTCTCAATTACCAAGCTCATGGAGAATCCCGCCTCCACGCCCACCATCATGGCAGCCAGGACATAAGGCTCCGCCATCAGTCCCACCATCAGCGCCACGATGGGTATGGCAATGGAGAGCACCATGTAACTCTTCGAGCGGTACAGCCAGCTGTAGGGCATCAGGTGGGCTCCGAAGATCATCGTATAGACCATCAGCATCTTCTCTGGTACAGCCGAGAACACCCACATGGCTATCAGGATGTAGAGTATCTGATTGACCGAGAAGATCACGCCCAGCTGGGTGAGGGGGTTGCCCTTACCCTCGAAGTCGATGTGCAGCATCCGAGAGATAGCCCATGCCAGTGGTAGCAATGGGGCTGCACAACAGAATGTGACAATGTTCTTCGTCTCGATGGGCAGATTTGTGAGGTGAGTCACGGTGATGGCTACCCAGATGATTACTGAAGCCAGAATGAAGTGCAGTCCCTTCTTCTGTCTCTTAGCGCAGTCGAGCCTCAAAGCATCGACTTGATTCATTTTTGTCTCCATAATAAATACTTAAAAACCAATAATTTACAACATTAAATACGTGTACTACATTAATAGTACACTGCAAAAGTAGTATTTTTCTGATTTCCCTCCAAACTTTTCGAAGGGAAACCACCATTTCTTAACATACTTTAAGATATAAAGCATTACTGTTTTTTCATATACAGTTTTTTAATATCACCGTGTTTATTCATCATCATTGTATCAACTTGTTTTTTACGGTTACTATACTAAGAAAGCCTCTTTTTTCGGCTAAACGTTTTCATATTCCAATTTTATTTAGTACCTTTGCGGGCAGAATTAAAAAGACTGCAAGAATATGAAGATAGGATTCGACAACGACAAGTACCTCAAGATACAGAGTGAGCACATCCGTGAGCGCATCGCACAGTTCGACGGCAAACTCTATATGGAACTGGGCGGCAAGCTCTTCGACGACCACCATGCCTCGCGCGTGCTGCCTGGTTTCAAGCCAGACTCTAAGCTGCGGATGCTGGCACAGTTGCGCGACTCGATAGAGATTGTGATCGTGGTGAGTGCTGAGGACATCGAGCGTAACAAGGTACGCGCAGACCTGGGCATCACCTACGACGAGGATGTTTTGCGCCTTCGCGACGAGTTCATGTCGAGGAATTTCTTCGTGGGCTCCGTGGTCATCACCCACTATAACCACCAGAATGCCGCCGATCAGTTCCGTCACCGCCTGGAGCGGATGGGCATTAAGTCGTATATCCACTACCCCATCGACGGCTACCCCCACAACGTGGAACTGATAGCCAGTGACGAGGGCTTCGGCAAGAACGAATATGTGGAGACCTCGCGCGAGCTGGTCATCGTGACGGCTCCCGGCCCTGGCAGCGGCAAGATGGCCACCTGCCTCTCGCAGCTCTACAATGAGAACAAGCGCGGTGTTCGCGCAGGCTACGCCAAGTTCGAGACCTTCCCCGTGTGGAACCTGCCGCTGAAGCACCCCGTCAACATCGCCTACGAGGCTGCGACGGCCGACCTGAACGACGTGAACATGATTGACCCCTTCCACCTGGAAGCATACGGCAAGACGGCCGTGAACTACAACCGCGACGTGGAGATATTCCCCGTACTGAATGCACTCTTCGAAGGTATCTACGGCGAGAATCCCTATAAGTCGCCTACGGACATGGGCGTGAACATGATCGGTTTCTGCATCTCCGACGACGAGGTGTGCTGCAAGGCATCGAAGGATGAGATTATCCGCCGCTTCTATGCTGCCACCAACAAGCTGGCCGATGGTGCCGACAACGAGAACGAGGTGAGCAAGATCCGTCTGCTGTTCAATCAGGCCAAGATATCCACAGCTTTCCGTCCCGTGACGACTGCTGCCTATGAGAAGAAACTCGAGAGCGGACACACGGCTGCAGCCATCGAGCTGGAGGACGGTACGATCATCACGGCCAAGTCGACACCGCTGCTGGGATGCTCTGCTGCCCTGCTGCTGAATGCTACGAAGTATCTGGCAGGCATTGACCACGAGGCGAAACTGATACCGCAGAGCCTCATCGAACCCGTGCAGAAGACCAAGACGGAGTACCTCGGCGCCAAGAATCCCCGACTGCATACGGACGAAGTGCTGGTGGCGCTGAGCGTGGTGTCAGAGAGTGACGAGCGTTGTCGCATGGCTCTGGAGCAGTTGCCCAGGCTGCGCGACTGTCAGGTTCACTCCACGGTGATGCTCTCGGAGGTTGACCGCAAGATCTTTAAGAAGCTGGGCTGCGGGCTGACCTGCGACCCCGTCAAGAAGAAATAGGATTATAAGGGACAAAAAGACCCTTTGGGGCTTATTCCTTCTTCGCCGTGGTACACTCATTCACCAGATAGACGATACTCATATAGGGGATGCCCGTGTTCGTCTCCAGGCCGATCTCACAGGTTCGGCTGTTACTGTAGCCCACCTCGATATGATTCTTCTCGATCTGCGGACGGAGTTTGCGTAGGCCGTACTTGTTCATCTCTGGGAAGGTGAATCCGCGGTCGCCGGCGAAGCCGCAGCAGCCGACGCCTTCAGGCAGGAACACATTGTTAGAGCACATCCGGGCCAGCGCTATCATATCCTTGTCAACACCCATCAGGCGCGTGGAGCACGTCAGGTGCAGGGCGATGGGCTTGTCGGTGGGATGGAAGTCGAGACGAGGCACGAGATACTTCATGATAAACTCCGCCGGCTCGTAGAGATTCATCTTCTTCATCACCTTCTTCATACGGTGCAGACACGGGCTCTGGGCACAGAGCACGGGATAGCGCCCCTCCTCAGAAGCCTTCCACAAGGCCTGCTCCAGTTCGGCACTCTTACGGTCAGCGATGTCGAGCATACCCTTCGACTCCCATATCTGTCCGCAGCACATCCGCTCCATGCCCTCGGGGAAGATGACTTCGTAGCCAGCCTTCGCCATCAGTTGGATGATCTCGTCTACCAGATCATGCACCTTGCCTCCCTGTCGTGACTGTCCCATCGTCTGGTTGATACAGCTGGGGAAATAGACTACCTTGGGAGGGGAGAGGGGAGTGGTGAGAGGTGAGAGGTGAGAGGAATGTTCTGCGGCAGAGTATTCTCTCCCCTCTCCCCTCTTATCACTCCCCTCTAAACTATTGATGATAAACTGCGTGAGGTCCGACTTCTGGGGTTGGCGCTTCTTCTTCGGCATGGCTGTGGTCCAAAGGGGCAGGCCCATCTTGTTCATGCCTCGGCAGACGGAGGTCATCAGCGTGGAACCGAGGGTGACGTGGCCCAGGTGCGCCACGTCGAGCACCACGCGCAGACCCTGCTTGATGCCAGCCATGTGGTTGGCTGCAAACTCACCCACCTTGTATCCTGCCTTGTTGTGGTTCATGTCGAGTTGACGGATGAGGTGCGTCAGCTCGCCCGTATTGATCTTCATGGGGCACGAGGTGGCACAGAGTCCGTCCGTGGCACAGGTCTGGTCGCCGTAGTACTTGTATTGCTTGCGCAGGATGGCCGCACGCTCGGGGTTGGCACCCGTAGCTTCCAGCTCACGGATCTCACGCTGCACGGCAATACGCATACGGCTCGAGAGCGTCAGTCCGCACGACATGCAGTTGACCTCGCAGAAGCCGCACTCGATGCACTTGTTGGCATGCTTCACCTGCTCAATGGTCTCGCGGGCTGTGGACAGCGCAGGATCCATCAGATAGTGTCCGCCGTCGGGAATGCTCGAGAAGTCGTAGTCGAGCACGGGCAGGGGCTTGAGACACTTGATGAAGCACTCCGGGTCGTCGTTGAAGATGACACCCTGATTCAGCAGTCCGTCGGGGTCGAAAATCTGCTTTAGTTCCTTCATCACCTCGTAGGCCTTCTCGCCCCACTCATACCTGACGAAGGGTGCCATGTTACGGCCCGTGCCGTGCTCAGCCTTCAGCGAACCGTCATACTCCTCGACCACCAGCCGAGCCACGTCGCGCATCATCTCGGCATAGCGGTCTACCTCACTCTTGGTCTTGAAACTCTGGTTCAGGATGAAATGGTAGTTGCCCTCGAAGGCATGGCCGTAGATACAGGCATCGGCATAGCCGTGGTCTGCGATGAGTTTCTGCAGTTTTACCGTAGCCTCTGGCAGCGACTCGATGGGGAAGGCCACGTCCTCGATGAGACACGAGGTTCCCACGGGGCGCGTACCGCCCACGGAGGGGAAGATGCCCGAGCGGATGGCCCAGTACTTACCATAGACGGCAGGATCCTCCGTGAACTCAGCCGGGATGTACAGCCGGAACAGCCCTAAGCACTCCTTAATCTTTTCAATCTTATCCAGCAACTGCTCATGCGTGACAGCCTTGGTCTCCGTCAGAATGGCCGTCAGGTTGTGGTAATCACCAGGCTCCACACCAGCAATCTTTCCAGCGTCCACATCCTGTTGATATTGCAGGAACACAGGATCATCAACGGCACTGAGCGACTTGTAGTCGAGCATCTCGGCACTCTTCACCATCAAGTTCTCGGCGCTCATCGCGAGGTCTTCATCACCAGCCTTCAGTTTCTTCAACGCCACTACGGCCTCACAGCTCTCGCGCATCGTCAGGAAGTAGACCATTGCCGAAGCTTTGTAGGGGTAGTCGCGCAACGTCTTCATGGTGACCTCGGACAGGAAGGCCAATGTACCCTCACTGCCCACCATGGAGTGGGCAATGATGTCGAAGGGGTCGTCGTAGGCGATGAGCGGACGGAGATTGAGTCCCGTCACGTTCTTTATATGATATTTGGTACGTATGCGCGAAGAAAGCTTTTCGTCGGCACGCACACGGTCGCGAAGCTGTTCTATCTTCTCGAGGAACTCCGGATGACTCTTTCGGAAAGCCTCACGGCTCTCCTCCGAACCTGTGTCGAGGATGGTGCCGTCTGTCAGGATGATGCGCGCCGAGAGGAGCATACGGTCGCTGTTGGCATGCACGCCACAGTTCATGCCCGAGGCATTGTTACAGACGATGCCGCCCACCATCGCCGAACCAATCGAGGCAGGATCGGGCGGAAACACCCGTCCGTAGGGCTTCAGTATCTCATTGACACGGGCACCCACAATGCCTGGCTGCAGACGGATGCTCTCCTGCCGCTCTCCTATCTCGTACTTCTCCCAGTGCTTGCCTGCCACGATAAGCACACTGTCAGTACAGCTCTGGCCCGAGAGCGAGGTACCTGCAGCCCGGAAGGTGAAGGGCAGCTGGTATTTCCGGCATAACCGGATAATCTGGCTTATCTCCTGCTCGCCATCGCTGCGGACGACGACTTTGGGAATCTGGCGATAGAAACTGGCATCCGTTCCCCATCCAAGGGTACGGAGCTCGTCGGTGTAGATACGGTCTGAGGGAACCGTTTGTCTCAGGTCTTGAAGGAATTGATTCATCATAAGGCTCTGTTTTGTTTCGTTAATGGCGCAAAGATACAAAAAAAATGGGCAAATATGTTGCATATTTCAATTTTTCTTCGTATCTTTGCCGAAAGTACCAATAAATAAAGACCTATGGCAGCATTAATCTCCGTTATCCCTATCGCACTACTTTTCATCTTGATGATGGGCTTGAAGATGTCGGGCTGGAAGAGCGCACTGATAACCCTTGTCGTCACCATCCTGCTGGCCCTCTTCGCCGCTCCTGCACTGGGCATCGTGCCCGAGAAGTACGCCGGGGTGAGCATCTGGGGCATCACGCTGTGGTCTGTCCTGGAGGGATTCCTCAAGGCCTGCTTCCCCATCATCCTGATCATCATCTGCGCCATCTTCAGTTACAACATCCTCTGTGAAACGCGTGAGATTGAGACCATCAAGACGCAGTTCATCCAACTCACCAGCGACAAGGGGCTGCTGGTGCTCCTGCTGACGTGGGGCTTCGGAGGCGTGCTCGAGGGCATGGCAGGCTTCGGAACGGCTGTGGCCATCCCGGCAGCCATCCTCATAGGTCTGGGATTCAAGCCGATGTTCTCAGCAGTCATCTGCCTGGTGGCCAATACGGTGGCCGTGGGCTTTGGTGCCGTTGGACTCCCTGCCACGACACTGGCCAACGAGGTGGCTGGCGAACTCACAGGAGGCATGGCATCGCACGAGATGCTCTGTGAGATTTCCACCTATATCATCATACAACTGTCGCTGATGTTCTACATCACGCCCTTCATCATCCTGATGATGACAGACCGCACGAAAGTCATGAAGAACATCACACTGGCGCTCTTCGTAGGCACGCTGTCGATTCTGATACAGTTCTCTTGCGCTTTCTTCCTGGGGCCCGAGACACCAGCCATCCTGGGTAGCGTGGGTTCCATCATCGCCATGCTGATCTACAACAAGCTCTTCTTACGTCACGAAGCCGAAAAGGATACGGTACACGTGGAGAAGCACCGGTTCGGACTCGCCAAGACCTTCAGGGCCTGGAGCGTTTACGGCTTCATCATCTTCTTCATCCTGATCTCGAGCAAGATATGTCCCGACATCAACGCCCTGCTGAAATCGACGCTCGTCACGAAATTCCAGATGCCCGTCGTCGGCAACACCTTCAGCTTCGGATGGTTGTCGAACGCAGGACTGATGGTATTTCTGGGTGCCATGATCGGCGGTATGATACAGGGCCTCAGCTTCGGCAAACTGATGAAGTTGCTGGGCAAGACGGCCTATGGTCTGCAGAAGACAGCCCTCACCATCTGCTGTCTGGTGGCACTGGCCTCACTGATGAACAATACAGGCATGACACTGTCTATCGCCACGGGACTGGTGGCTCTGACGGGCTCGGCCTATCCCTTCTTCGCACCGCTCATTGGCTCAATAGGTACGTTCGTCACAGGATCAGCCACCTCAGCCAACATCCTCTTCGGCAAGTTGCAGGCCGCCGCCGCTGGACAACTGGGACTGGTGAACAATGCTAACTTCTTCGGTGTCAGCGGTAACGAGACCAACTGGCTCGCTGCAGCCAACTGTGCCGGCTCTGAGGGTGGCAAGCTGCTCTCGCCACAGTCGATAGCCATCGCCACCGCTGCCTGCGACATGGAGGGGCAGGATGGCGACATCATGCGAAAGACGCTGCCCTTCGCCGTATTCTGGATTCTGATGAACGGACTGATGGTGTTCCTCGGGCTGCACGTTATTTAAAGAGGTGAGAGGTAAGAGGTGAGAGGTAAGAGNNATCCTCTTACCTCTCACCTCTTATCAGCACCCCACATCATTTTCTCGCGCAACGTGTTGAAATAACGCTGTCCGCTGCGCTTGACGACTTGAATGTCGTAAGGGGCACGGCGCAGGGTGAGGCGCGTTCCCTCCTTACATTTCTCCGAACGACCGTCGATGGCCACGAGGAAATTGTGGCTACGGCTCTCGACTTCCAATTCTATCACCGAGGAGTCGGAGAGAACGATGGGACGCACGTTGAGAGAGTGAGGGGCAACGGCAGTCAGCGAAAACACCTTCGTGCCAGGCACGATGATAGGGCCTCCGTTGGAAAGCGAATAAGCCGTGGAGCCAGTAGGTGTGCTGACAATAAGACCATCGGCCTGGTACGTATGCAGATACTGGCCGTTGATACTGGTGCGGATGGATATCATCGATGCCGTGTCACGCTTGAGGATAGCCACGTCGTTGAGGGCACAATTGATACCCTCAAGAGGTTCTCCATCAGTATCGACCTGTATCAGGGCGCGCGACTCGATGGCATAGTCGTCGTGACAGATGGCATCCAGGCACGACTCGATATCATCAGGTCTGATATCGGCCAGGAATCCCAGTCTCCCCACGTTCACGCCGAGAATGGGAATATTCTTATGCCCCACCCTACTGGCAGCCTTCAAGAAAGTACCGTCACCACCCATGGAGATGACGAAATCGGCTTCGAAGGCATTGCCTTGGAAGACATGTGAAGCCTGTTCACCCACGTACTGACAGTCCTTCAGGAATTGGTAGTACTCCGCATCAATGCTTACCTCTGCACCATGACGCTCCAGACAGGAGAGCACCAGCTGGATACTGGCCGACTTCTCTGTCTGATAGGTATTGCCGAAAAGGGCGAATCTAAGTTTCCGTTGTTCCATATTGTTGCCTTTTGGGTGCAAAATTACGCAAAAAATGGAACACAGAGACACAGAGAAACAGAGTTTTTTGTTTTTTTATCATAAAATCTTTGTGTCTCTGTATCTCTTTGTTCAAAAAAATATTATCTTTGCACAAAATACAAACCTTTTATAGAAGATTATGGCAAAAGTTTATGTATTTTTAGCTGATGGTTTCGAGGATGTCGAGGCCCTGATACCCGTCGACGTGCTGCGTCGCGGTGGTGTGGAAGTAGTGACGGTGAGCACCACGGAGTTTCCCCTGGTGGAGTCGGCTCATGGCGTGAATATCGAAGCCGACATTCAGTTTGAGCAGAGCGACTACAGCGATGCCGACCTGCTGATGCTGCCAGGAGGCATGCCCGGGGCCTCCAACCTGTTCGCCCATGAGAGCGTGTGCAAGGCTGTACTGGCTCAGGCTGCTGCCGGCAAGAAAGTGAGTGCCATCTGCGCTGCCCCAGCCGTGGTTCTGGCTCCCTTAGGTATCCTCGGAGGGAAGAAGGCCACCTGCTATCCCGGTTTCGAGCAGGCACTGAAGGACGGCGACGCTCAGTATACAGGCGACCTGGTGACTGTCGATGGTAACATCACCACAGGCGAAGGCCCTGCTGCCGCCTTCCCCTACGCCTACGAGCTGCTCGCTCAACTGGTGGATAAGCAGACTTCCGACCAGATAGCCGAGGGCATGCGTTTCAAGCACCTGATGGCCTGATGGACTACGTTATCATAGTAGCAGGCGGCAAGGGCCTGCGAATGGGGAGCGACATCCCCAAACAGTTCCTGCCGATAGGCGGCAGGCCGGTACTGATGCGGACGCTGGAGCGCTTCCGCGAGTACTCCGAGACGCTGCGGATTATCCTTGTGCTGCCCGAGGCACAACAGGAGTATTGGAAGAAGCTCTGCGAGGAATATCACTTCGGCATCGAGTATCAGCTGGCTAATGGCGGCGAGACGCGCTTCCACAGCGTACAGAACGGCCTGGCGCTTATCCCCGACGATGCCGAGGGCGTGGTAGGCGTACACGACGGTGTGCGCCCCTTCCCCAGCATCGACGTCATCCGCTGCTGCTACGAGACAGCAAGAGAGAAAAAGGCCGTTATCCCCGTCATCCCCGTTGTCGAAACCGTGCGCCATCTGGAAGGCGAAGACTCCATAACGGTGCCGCGCGGCGAGTACCGTCTGGTGCAGACCCCCCAGACCTTCGACATCCAGCTCCTGAAGGCCGCCAACCGACAGCCATACAACGACGGCTTCACCGACGATGCCTCCGTGGTGGAGAGTTTCGGCCATGAGATTACCCTCGTGGAGGGCAACCGTGAGAACATCAAGATCACCACGCCCTACGACATGAAGATTGCAGAAATATTGGTATAAATGACAAGTATCACACCATATCACGCTAAATATTTTGCCCATTTCCTGACGAGGCGACTGCCCGCCAATAACTTGGACAAATTGACTGCATCGCTCCACGATGCACAGGTCGATTTGACGCCTCATCAGATTGATGCAGCACTCTTTGCGTTCAAGTCGCCTTTGTCAAATGGTGCAATATTGGCTGATGAGGTGGGACTTGGCAAGACCATTGAGGCTGGCATCATCCTTTCCCAGCACTGGGCAGAACGCAAGCGTCGGTTATTGATTATCTGTCCAGCCAACCTGCGCAAGCAATGGTCAGCAGAATTGATGGAGAAGTTCTTCATACCTTCTTATATATTAGAAGCGAAGAGTTTCAGCGAAGAAATAGAGTTGGGCAATCTGAACCCATTCAATAAAGACGGTGGTGAGCACCAACCGTCCGGTATCATCATTTGCTCCTACCAGTTTGCTCGTACAAAATCTGCTTACCTGCGAAATACACCTTGGGACTTGGTAGTGATTGACGAGGCTCATCGACTGCGTAATGTCTATAAGTCCAATAATCGCATTGCTAACACGATTAAAGATGCACTTCTGAAGCGAAAGAAAATTTTGCTGACGGCTACACCTTTGCAGAATTCCATACTTGAACTTTACGGTTTAGTCTCCATCATTGACGAATTCGTGTTTGGTGACTTGAAGAGTTTCAAAAGCCAGTTTAGCAAGGTTTTGACTGCAAACGACTACCGCTTGTTGCGTAACAGGTTACAACCCGTTTGCAAGCGTACCCTCAGACGCCAAGTCCTGGAATATATCAAATATACAAAACGAATTGCCATCTGTGAAGAGTACTACCCTACAGACAACGAGCAGAAACTATATGAATTAGTATCTGCCTATCTGCAACGCCCTTTGCTCTATGCCCTTCCCAATAGCCAGCGACAGTTGATGACTATGATACTTCGTAAGTTATTGGCCTCTTCAACTTTTGCCATCTATGGCACGCTGACCCGGTTAATAGAAAGGCTGGAAGACATTTTACGCAAGCAAGATGTCAATTTGGACATTGATACTACCACATTGGACTTTGACGGATTAGATGATAACCTCGACTATTGGCTATCTGATGACGAGGAAGAAAGATGTACTGCAGTAGAAGATTCTGGCCCTGAAGGAATCCTGCATCCACATGAAATAGAGGGTATTAAGAATGAACTAGCGGACTTACGAGAGTTTCAAGCACTCGCAGCAAAGATCCGGAAAAACAGCAAGGCTGAGCATCTGTTTGTGGCTCTCAACAAGGGCTTCGAGGAACTGGAAAAGTTGGGAGCCAATAGGAAAGCATTGCTCTTTACGGAATCACGTCGCACCCAAGATTTTCTTTTCGAGTTATTTGAAAAGAACGGCTATAAAGGAAAGGTTGTGTTGTTCAACGGTTCCAACAGCGATAGAAAATCAACAGCCATCTATAAAGATTGGCTCAAAAAGTATAAAGGCAGTAGCAAAATTACAGGCTCAGCCACAGCCGACAAACGGGCTGCACTGGTTGACTATTTCCGTGATCAAGCAACGATTATGATTGCTACTGAGGCTGCTGCCGAAGGAATCAACTTGCAATTCTGTTCGTTGGTGGTCAATTACGATATGCCTTGGAACCCTCAGCGTATAGAACAGCGCATTGGCCGTTGTCATCGTTACGGACAAAAGCATGATGTGGTGGTCATCAACTTCCTCAACAAACGTAATGCTGCCGATGTACGTGTTTATGAACTGCTGAATGAGAAGTTCCAACTGTTCAGTGGAGTCTTTGGTGCCAGTGACGAGGTGCTGGGCAGCATAGGGAATGGAGTTGATTTCGAGAAACGCATCACACAAATATATAATGAGTGCCGGACGACTGAAGAGATAGAACAAGCCTTCGACCAACTGCAAGAGGAACTGCGCTCTGAGATTTCCGACAAAATGCTGAAAGCCCGCTCCACGCTGTTAGAAAACTTCGATGAGTCGGTCAGCGAGAAGTTAAAGATGCATCTGGCTGCTAGCATCAGCAATCTCAACCTGTTTGAGAAGCGATTATGGGAATTGACAAAGTATGCTTTGGACGACCAAGCTACTTTCGATGAAGAGACACATAGTTTTACGCGCGAAAACAGCGAAACTTATTGCATGGTCGTTCCCAGAGAAGGCGAACGTAAGAGTGACGTTCAAATTCCTGACCACGCACAAGTTTATCGCATTGGGCATCCATTGGCTCAGAGCATTATAAAGAACTGTCTGACACTCGACCTCCCCTCTCACGAAGTCATCTTTGATTACACCCACACTCCTGTCAAAGTAGCCTTGCTCGAAAAGCAAGTCGGTCATGCTGGATGGATGAGGATTGATAAATTCACAATTGAGGCATCAGAGCCAGAGGACTATCTGCTCATAGCCTGTTATACAGACGATGGGAGAATGATTCCGTCGGAAATAGCCGAACGGATGTTTTCGCTTCATGCCTCAGAAGGACGGTGGGCACAGATGAGCAGTGAAATGGATGATGTCTTGGAGCAGAATATCCGTAAACAGAAAGAGGTGGCTAAAAGTGAGAACTATAAGCGCAATCAAACTTTCTTTGAAACAGAAATAGAAAAGTTGAACTTATGGGCTGACGATGTAAAGATTGGCTTGGAGCGGGAAATCAGCGACCTTGATGCTGAGATTAAACTCCGCAAGTCGGAAGCCCGTAAACTAACCCGACTGGAAGAGAAGATAGAGGCACAACGTCTCGTGAAAGACCTGGAGAAGCGCCGCAGTGAGAAGCGCCGCAGTCTGTTTGAGGCACAGGACGAGGTGGATGCCCAAAAAGAAAAACTCTTCGACGAAGTTGAGCAAACACTTCGACAGAAGAAAGCAACGGAAGAAACATTATTTAATATAAGATGGAGGATTATATAATGACATTAGAAGAATTTGTATTTAATATACCATTGTATCATAAAGTTGATGCAAGTAATGGCTATAATGACATTATAGAAGATTTAGCACAAAGTAGTGACGATACAAAAGTGGAGGGTTATAACCCTCTACACAAAAAAGATTCAACCTTTCATTTGGAAAGAGGATTAGGTGAATTGCTTGAATGCTCTATGGGGCAATATAGTCTTGCAGATCATTTTTATAACACATACTCCATTTCCATTCTGAAAGAGCTTAAAGTAAAATCCATTGTCTTTAAGTGTCAGAGATATGATGATGAAATAACCATTTTAGTATATCATGATTATGACAATTCTATATTAATAAAAGTTGGGCAATATCCATCCGTAGCAGATATACATATTGGTCAGATAAAACAATATGACAAAGTTTTAGAGAAACCTGCATTGAAAGAATTTACAAAAGCTATTGGTCTTGCTGCAAATGGTGTAGGCGTAGGTTCTTTTGTATATCTTAGGCGAATATTCGAAGGACTTATTTATGATGCTTATAATGAGGCAAAAGAAAAAGACGAGATTGACGTTGAAGAGTTTGAGAAGCAGCGAATGGACGAAAAGATAAAAACACTTCATAGTTATCTGCCTACATTTATTGTTGAGCATAGTAGCATATACGGAATATTAAGCAAAGGTATTCATGAATTATCTGAAGACGAATGTTTAGAATACTTTGATACGATGCGTGCAAGCATTGAAATGATTTTAGATCAACGAGTAGAACTAAAAAAGAAGAAAAAGAAGGAAGAAGAAGTAAAAAAGAAAATTGATGCAATCACTGCAAAACTAAAGAAATAACGATGGCACAAGATAAATTGCAAAAGTTAGAACTAACATGGATTGGGAAGGATGAGAAGCGAGAGGCTATTGAGCCTCGCATTCTTATCGAAGACCCCAAATACAGTTATGGGGATACCGAGAGTGGCAATATGCTTATTCACGGAGACAACCTGCTGGCACTGAAAGCACTGGAACAGGAGTATTCAAAACGAATTAAGTGTATATGCATAGATCCCCCATACAATACAGGAAATGCTTTTGAACACTATGATGATGGACTTGAGCATTCTATTTGGCTTTCTCTCATGAGGTATCGCATAGAAATCTTATGGAATCTTCTTACTAATGATGGAACTCTTTGGATATGTATTGATGATAATGAATGTCATTATCTCAAAGTAATGTGTGACGAAATCTGTGGTAGAGCAAACTTCGTCACATCTGTTGCTTGGCGCTCTGCCGATTCATCTAATAACGATTCGAAAAAATTCTCAGTAGATTATAACGACATCCTTGTCTATAGTAAGAATCAAGATTGGTTATCTTATCCACTTCCAAGAACAGAAGCATCAAATTCTCACTACAAAAATCCAGACAATGACCCTAAAGGGCCTTGGTTCGCTGGGAATTTGTCTTCTCCCAATCCAAGGCCAAATTTGCAATACACAATAGTGTCCCCTCAAGGGATTGAGATTAAATCTCCGACAAACGGATGGCGTTGGAAGAAAGAAAAGATGGAAGAGATGATTAAATCTGGTGAGATTGTCTTTTCAAAAGATGGGAAGCGCGTCATCAAGAAAACCTATTTGAAAGACCAAGGGGGATTGGCTCCCTCTAACATATGGTTTGATATAGATGATACCGGCCATAACAGACAGGCAAAATATGAATTGATTAAACTATTCCCAAATATAAAGACGTCCGATTTATTTAAGACACCTAAACCAGAAAGGTTAATTCGCAAAATTCTTATGATATCTACAAAGCCTGGAGATATCGTCCTTGATAGTTTCCTCGGCTCTGGCACCACTGCCGCTGTTGCACAAAAGATGGGTAGAAAATATATCGGTGTAGAACTTGGCAATCAAGCATACACTTTATGTTATCCCCGTCTAAAGAAAGTGACGGATGGCACAGACCAAGGTGGCATCAGCAAAGCACAGAACTGGAAAGGCGGCAGCGGTTTTAAGTTCTACGAACTTGCCCCAAGCCTACTAAAAGAAGACAAGTTTGGCAATCTCATCATCAACAAGGAATATAACGCTGACATGCTAGCTGCAGCGATGGCAAAACAAGAAGGCTATACCTACCAGCCTGACGCTGCATTCTACTGGAAGCAGGGACAGAGTTCTGAGCATGACTTCATCTATACCACTACACAGTTCCTTACTGTTGAGAGCCTCGATGCCATCAGCGAGACGATGCAGGAAGATGAAAGTCTCCTTATCTGCTGTACTGCCTTCCAAAAAGAATGTATCAACCACGCCAGGAATATCACAGTGAAGAAAATCCCTCAGATGCTCCTCGGCCGCTGTGAGTTCAACAAGGATGACTACTCTCTGAACATTATCGACATGCCCCAACTCGACCTCAAAGAAGACCTCGACGACTTCCCCGAAGAAGAATCAACGGCAGAAGCAAAAGACAATAAACCCGTAGAAGGTTCGTTATTTGATTAGAAACTAAAAAACAAAATAATTATGAATTACTTCATTAAAAACATCCATGTCAACAAATCGTTCAGATTGAACGGTGTTGACGTTCCCATTGCCAATGAGGACTTAGAAATTTCCATCACTAACGAGAAGTCCCCTCATCTTATCATTACGGGTAAAAACGGCAGTGGTAAGACAATATTACTTAATGCCATTACTGATTTTATTGAAAAAATAAAAAATGATACTTCTTTATATTTCTTACAATATGGCGAATGGGTGAAGAATGCGGAATCAAATTATCAAAATGCGAAAACAGATGAAGAACGCTCAAAAAGAGAAATAGAATTAGCCAATAACCGCAGCAGATATAAGAATTTATATGGAAAGGTTAATATCACATTTGTCAATGTAGCGGCTATCATTAACAAATATCAAAAGGGAGACTTCATCGTTGCTTCATATAAGGCATACCGTAAGCCTGAAATGCAGGAGCCAAAGAATCCGACGAAACCCGTATATAATAAAAAAGGTGAAGCAAAAGATACAGCAACGAATCAGTTTTTGAATTTCCTATCTGATTTAAAGATTCAGGAAGCGTTAGCCCGTAATGAAAAGCAGATTGCAGATGCCGATGAGATTAACAAATGGTTTGTAAGTTTTGAGAGCTTACTGAAACGAATATATCAAAACGACAATCTAAAATTAGAATTCAATTATAAAGATTATAGTTTTAGAATCTGCACAGAGGGTAAGAAATTCAAATTTACAGAATTGTCTGATGGCTTTGCTGCTGTATTGGATATTGTTGCAGACCTTATATTAAAGATGCAGGACGACAACTCATTAACAAGGGTATACCAGAAAGAAGGAATTGTGCTTATTGATGAAATTGAGACACATTTACACATGGCCTTGCAAAAGATTATTATGCCCATATTAACTGAAATATTCCCCAATATCCAGTTCATAGTAACTACTCACTCACCATTTGTTCTCAGTTCTATGCCAAATGCTGTCGCGTACGATTTGGAGCACAAAAAAACGATAGAGAATCTTACCAATTATTCCTATGAGTCCTTGGCTGAGGGCTATTTTGGAGTGAGGGCTGAGTCAAGTGATGTAAGGCATCGCCTAACCAGAATTAAAGAACTCTTAGAGAAAGAAAATTTAACTGCGTCAGAAATAGATACACTAAAAAATTACATAAGTGATTTTGACAACATCCCTGAAGCTGTTTCTCCTTCTTTGATTGGAGAGTATCTCAAATTAAAACTGAAGTATGTGGATAAGATAAAGGAGTTGATACAATGATAAAAGTAGAAAAGAGTGCAACTATTCCTGAGTCTTTATTGACAACAAAGGCTTATGATGGTCAAGACGTACAACGACAATTACTAAATGACCAGCATCGGAAATGCTATATTTGTGAATGTTCGGTTGAAGCAAATTATCACATTGAGCATCTGAATAGTCAGGCAAACAGACAAGATTGGAATAATCTGTTTTTGTCATGCGGATATTGTAATGACAAAAAACTTGCCTTATATGACAACATATTGGATCCAGCAACAAACAACATTGAGGATATTATAGAGCAACGTTTGGACACTTACTCAAAAGAAGCAGAATTCAGAAGTGTAAACAACTCCACAGAAGTTAAACAAACAATAAAACTTCTGGAGAACATTTTTAACGGCAAAGAACACGATCCAAACTTTCGAAGTCCGCACGAAGAAGTTTTCTATGATAGAGTAGAAATGAGCATCAATGACTTTATGAGGAAAGTCATTGACTATCGGATGAATTCTTCACAAACTAATGAAGATATTGTCCGAGAAGAACTTGCAATAGGCAAGGAATTATTAGGCTTCAAATACTGGATTATCAGAGATGAACCAACATTGAATGCTGTGTTTGGTGGTGACATTATATGGAATAAATAATCGACACAATTTATGATAGAGCGAATTCAAATACAAAATTACAAGTCTATTCAGTATGCTGATATAAAGTTAGGCAATCTGAATGTACTGATTGGCTCAAATGGAGTGGGTAAAAGTAATTTTATCTCTTTCTTTGAGTTGGTAAATGCTTTGTTGAATAAACGCCTTGGCAGCTACATACTTGAACGGGGAGGGTTTGAAAGATTCCTCTATCAAGGACAGAAGCATTCTGAGTATTTAGGAAGTCTTATCGATTTTGCTAATACAAACGCTTTCTATTTCAAATTAAAGCCCGCAATAGGCAACAAGGCTTTTATTGAGACTTCAGGAGATTTCTTTAATAACAAGGGGGAAACAACGAAGGACTATGAAAAGATGTGGAATAAGACCTCATGGGATAATGCAGTAGAAGAGTCTGGAATCCTTGATAGTCCTAAGTGGCGTGCTGGTTATTTAAGGAATTTCTTAAGGAGTTTTACCGTTTATCACTTCCATGATACAAGCATCACATCTTCTATGAGAAGAGAATGTAATATGGGAGACAATGAGGCGTTACGTCATGATGCATCTAATCTGGCAGCCTATCTATACAGATTGCAGCAAAACGATCCACAAAGTTTCAAATTAATAGAAGGGGTTATACGATCTATTGCTCCTTATTTCAAAGGGTTTAAGTTGCGTGAAAATCCCAACAATAAGGGAATGATTTCGTTAGAGTGGGAAGAGAAGGATTCTGATGCCTACTTAGATGCAAACAGTTTCTCTGACGGAACACTTCGATTCATTGCATTAACCACCTTGCTTCTGCAACCTAATTTGCCTGATACGATTATTATAGACGAGCCAGAATTGGGATTACATCCAACTGCTATTAACAAGTTCGCAGCATTGGTGCGTCGCGCTGCCCAGAAAAAGCAGATCATTTTGGCTACACAATCTGTCAATCTGGTTAATTGTTTCGAACCTGAAGATATTATTGTAGTTGATAGAGAGAACAAGCAAACGGTATTTAACAGATTGGAAAAGGATACTCTTGATGCCTGGCTGGAAGAATATAACATAGGTGATATCTGGGAAAAGAATATTATAGGAGGACAGCCATGAAAAGACTATATATTATTGTAGAAGGGCAAACGGAACAAGAGTTCGTTAATTCGATGATTGCTCCATATATGCAACAGCACGGAGTATATACTGTAACTCCTTTATTGATCCGAACAAGTAAAACTGGACGGGGTGGATTTGTCAATTATGAACATCTCAAGAATGATGCAAAGAAGTTACTCTCCTCGAAGAAATCAGATTTTGTAGTCTCCACGTTTGTTGATTTCTTCAGGATACCAGAGGTTCCACAGAAAGAAAGATGGGAAAAGAAAGCAACTCACATTGAACAAGTTGAAGAAATGGAGCAATGTATAGCAGAAGATATTAATGATTCTCGTTTTATTCCTTATATTCAACTACATGAATTTGAGGCTCTGTTATTTTCCTCTAACAAGGGATTTGAATCTTTCTTTTCAGAGGATAATGCAAAGGACACTCAACATATTATCGACACCTTCAGTAATCCAGAAGACATCAATACAACTCCTGCAGGGGCACCTTCCAAACGATTGCTGGCAATTAAAGATGATTATGACAAAGTGATTGAAGGAAACTTAATTGCATTGGAGGTTGGCATCAATGATATTTTAGCAAAATGTCCCCGATTTAGGGCATGGATTGAAAAGTTAATTGAAACATGTAAATAACAGATGAATACAATAGCAAACAATATCAAGCAACGGATGTCTTTGCGGGAGCCTTTGGGAAAGGCCCTTGATGTCGTGGTGAAGTTGACGAATGAACTCTCGTTGAAAAAAACGACAAAGGAAGAGAACGAGGCGTTTATTAAAGATGAGTTGACAAAGGCTCAGACGGTATGCCCACTCTGCAAGGACTTTGAGCGTGATTTTCCATCTTTTGCATTCTCGATAGCCACTGGCATCGGGAAGACAAGACTGATGGGTGCTTGTATTGCATATCTGTATTTAAAGAAAGGTATTCGCCATTTCTTTGTCCTTGCTCCAAACTTGACGCTTTATGAAAAATTGATCCGAGACTTCGGTGATCCTTCATACGAGAAATATGTGTTTAAGGGCATTTCGGAATTTGTTCATAACCAACCGAGAATTATCACGGGTGATAATTATGAACAGGCGAGAGGACTCTTTTCTCAAACGGAGATTCAGATTAACGTATTCAATATCTCGAAGTTTAACAAGGACAGTAAAGAAGATAAAAAGGGCGAGCCAAGAATGAAACGGTTGTCAGAATACTTAGGCCAATCGTATTTCAAATATCTGGCTAATCTTGACGACTTGGTGATATTGATGGATGAGGCTCACCGGTATCATGCAGATGCTTCGAGAAAGGCTATCAATGAGTTGCGACCTATCCTTGGATTAGAGATGACAGCAACACCATACGATGAAAAAGGAAAGCCATTCAAAAACATCGTCTATGAGTACAACTTGGCAGAGGCTCTGGCAGAAGGGAAATATGTCAAGAACCCAACCATAGCCAAGCGCAGGAACTTTGAGAAGAAAGACCAGACACCTGAAGAACTGGATGTACTGAAACTGGAAGATGCCATCAGTGTGCACGAGCATACTAAACTACATCTGGAACTATATTCGAAAGAGAACAATGTACCATTAGTGAAGCCTTTCATTTTGGTTGTATGCCGAAATATCCAACATGCCAAAGAGACAATAGAACTGATTGAAAACAGAATCTATGACGGAAAATATAAGGGGAAGGTCTTACAGATAGACAGTTCAACGAAAAAGAACGATGAGATTGACCAACAGTTTGTATCGTTGGAAAACCCAAACAATCAGATAGAGATTGTGGTGCATGTGAATATGTTAAAAGAAGGTTGGGACGTGACGAACCTTTATACGATTGTTCCACTTCGTGCAGCCGATGCCATCACATTAGTAGAACAGACTATCGGGCGTGGTCTTCGTCTGCCATACGGAGGAAAAAGGACAGGTAATGCCGAAGTTGATAAACTGACAGTGATTGCCCATGAAAACTTTAACGAGGTTATCACTCGTGCACAAGATCCGAACTCCCTGCTGAACAAGCTCAGCTATGTTGAACTGGACGATGAAGAACTTAAACCTGTTTCTGGGAAAATAGTCAAAGGTAAAACTTCTGTAGAAGAGAAGTTTGAGGAAGAAAAGAAGAAAGCAGAGAAAGCTCTTGATGCGGCAAAAGCAAAAGCCGTTTGCGATGCAAGGCAGGCTATTTGGGATGCGATTCCTAAAATGAATGTACAGGTAAAGAATAAAGAGGAACTTGCCAAGCCTGAGAACATTGCCAAGTTAAAGAAGATCACTGAAGAGATCATTCGTGAGAAGACTTTTGTTGCCAACCCGCTATTTGCAGAGGAAGAGTCAAAAAAGCAAATAGAAGAAATCATGCCTGTTATCAATGTAGTTGTAAAAGATTACATTGACAATATCATAGAAATTCCTCGTGTAGTCATTGAGCAACCACAAGCAACAGCCGTTTTCCATGATTTTGAATTAGACACCTCTGAGGGTTTTTCGTTCCCAGAATTAAATAATGAAATCCTTCGTATGGGATTAAAGGATAAAGAAGTTGAAGTACTTAACGCTATTTCCAGCGGATATTTTGATAACCCTGTGAAAGAAATAGTTGCTCAACTCATGAATTTTGAGGAAATTGATTATGATGAGAATGCAGAACTACTATTCCATTTGGCAGAACAGGCGGTTGGGGCTGTAAAGGCACAAACAAAAGATGGAAAGGATGTAGCCAACAAAGTTCATCAGTTTAAGTCAGCTATCGCCAATAGGATTTATCAGCAGATGAAAGAACACTTTACCTTAGAAAAGAAAGGATTTGCAAGTTCAAGAGTCCTTCCTTTTGTAGAGTTATTACCACAGCATTTGACTGAAGAAACGGCATACGGCTATTTGGATTATCGGTATGTTTTCAAAGATAATCAGAAGTCGTTAGTCAAGAAGTATATCTTCAGAGGTTTTTTGAAGTCTTACTATTTGACTTATAAATTTGATAGTTCTACAGAATTGGATTTCGCCAATCTGCTTGAAAACGATGGTAAGGTCTTGAAATGGCTACGTCCTGTGCCTAATCAATTTAGAATATATTGGGGAAATGGTGCTCATTTATATGAGCCTGATTTCATCGTAGAAACAGCCGCCAAGATTTATATGATTGAAACCAAAGCAGAAAAAGACATCAATGACGACGATGTAAAGGAGAAAAAGAAGGCTGCGATGGAATATTGTACCATTGTGTCTAAAGAAGCATCAAAGCCCTGGCAATATGTGCTAATTCCACACAATGCTATTAGTCGGACCATGCACTTTGAATTTGTAATAGCAAATGGTATAACACAATGACAGACATACTACAACAGGACATCATGTACTTGCCGGGCGTTGGCCCCAACCGCAAGAAGATGCTGAGCAAAGAGCTTGGCATCGAGACTTATGGTGACCTGCTGGAATACTATCCCTACAAATATGTAGACCGCTCGAAAGTCTACACCATCCACGAACTATCGGGCGACATGCCTTTCGTACAGGTTGTAGGGCGTATCCTCAGTTTCGAGACCTTCGAGATGGGGCCCCGTAAGGAGCGCGTGGTGGCCCATTTCACGGATGGCACAGGCATCTGCGACCTCACATGGTTTCATGGGGGCAAATATGCCAAGCAGACGTACAAGATAGGCGTGGAGTACCTTGTGTTCGGAAAGCCGACGGTATTCAACAACCGCATCAACTTCACCCACCCCGACATCGACGAGGCTTCTAAACTTGACCTCTCGGCGATGGGCCTTCAGCCCTACTACAACACCACGGAGAAGATGAAGAAGGCAGGCCTCTCATCCCGTTCTGTGGAGCGTCTTACCAAGACGCTCATCTCCAGACTGCCGCCTCTGCCCGAAACCCTCCCCGCCTCCATCATCGCCATGCGCCACCTGATGGGTCGCGACGAAGCCTTCCGCACTGTCCATTACCCTCAGAATGCCAAGGACCTGGAGCGGGCACGCGTCCGTCTGAAGTTCGAAGAACTATTCTATGTACAGCTTAATATATTAAGGTACGCGAGCGACCAGCGTCGCAAATACCGGGGCTATGTTTTCGCGCAGGTGGGCCAGACGTTCAACACCTTCTACCACAACAACCTGCCCTTCCCCCTGACCGAGGCCCAGAAGCGCGTCATCCGTGAGATACGCAAGGACATGGGCAGCGGACGACAGATGAACCGACTGCTGCAGGGTGATGTGGGAAGTGGAAAAACCCTCGTGGCCCTCATGTCGATGCTCATCGCCATTGACAATGGCTTCCAGGCCTGTATCATGGCCCCCACGGAAATACTCGCCGAACAGCATCTGCAGACCATCATGGACTTCCTGGAGGGCATGTCTCTGCGCGTGGCCCTGCTGACAGGCATCGTCAAGGGCAAGCGTCGCGAGGAAGTGCTCGAGGGACTGCTCGACGGCACCATCCACATCCTCGTGGGCACCCATGCCGTCATCGAAGACTGGGTGCAGTTCCAGCGCCTCGGCTTCGTGGTGATCGACGAGCAGCACCGCTTCGGTGTGGCCCAGCGCGCCAAACTGTGGAGCAAGAGCGCCAATCCCCCGCACGTGCTAGTGATGACGGCCACCCCCATCCCCCGCACACTGGCCATGACCCTCTATGGCGACCTCGACGTCAGCGTCATCGACGAACTGCCGCCAGGCCGCAAGCCCGTACGTACCACCCACGTGTTCGACACCCGCATGACCTCACTCTACGACGGCATCCGACAACAAATCCTACAGGGCCGTCAGGTATATATCGTCTTCCCACTGATAGAGGAGAGCGAGAAGAGCGACCTGAAGAACCTTGAGGACGGTTTCGAGGTGTTGCGCCAGGCTTTTCCGGAATTCCACCTCAGCAAGGTGCACGGACGCATGAAACCCAAGGACAAGGAGGAAGAAATGCAGCACTTCGTCAGCGGCGAGACACAGATACTCGTAGCCACGACAGTCATCGAGGTGGGCGTCAACGTGCCGAATGCCTCCGTGATGGTCATCCTCGACGCCCAGCGATTCGGCCTCTCACAGTTGCACCAGCTCAGAGGCCGCGTAGGTCGCGGTGCCGACCAGAGTTTCTGTATCCTCGTCACCCCCTTCAAGCTTTCGGAGGAGACGCGCAAGCGCATCGACATCATGTGCGAGACCAACGACGGCTTCCGAATCGCAGAAGCCGACCTGAAACTGCGAGGCCCCGGCGACCTGGAGGGAACCCAACAAAGCGGCATGGCTTTCGACCTGAAGATTGCTGACATTGCCCGCGACGGACAGCTCGTGCAGATGGCCCGTGAGACAGCACAACCCATCATCGAAGAAGACCCGGAATGCAAGTCGGAGAAATATGCGATACTCTGGCAACGCCTGCGCGAATTAAGGAAAACAAACATTAACTGGGCGGCCATATCGTAGGAAAAAGTGTTAAAAGACAACAAAACTTTGTTAACGAACACACAGAAACGATGGCTTTTCAGATAGTTTTTATTACCTTTGCATCGTATTTTTGCTTATTGCGATTAAAACCCTAACTGAAGAATGAATATAAAATATCTTAAGACAACATTAATATTAGTCGTGGCGTCTCTACTCACCATCCCCGTTCAGGGACAGGATCTGTTGGCACGTCAGGCTCCCGTAGACAAGAAAATGAAGAAGGTTGACTCAGTGGCTCTCCACCGTCTCATATTCCAGGAGATGCTTGAGAACCCCGCCGCCGACCTCTACGAAGAGTGGGATACTGAGATGACCCACTATCATAACGCCAATGGTATCCTGCCTGATACCGCCACCATCGACCTGCGCGGCTTCCACATGCCCACGCCCAGTCGTGTGATCACTTCCAATTTCGGTGCCCGCTGGGGACGTCAGCACAAGGGTCTTGATATCAAGGTCTATATTGGCGATACCATTCGGGCTGCTTTCAGCGGCAAGGTGCGCATCGTGAAGAATGAACCGCGCGGCTACGGCAAGTACGTGGTGATCCGCCACTACAATGGCCTGGAGACCTACTATGCCCACATGTCGAAACAGCTCGTCAGTGAGGATCAGGAGGTACGTGCCGGAGAGTCCATCGGACTGGGTGGCAACACGGGTCGCAGCACGGGTTCCCATCTGCACTTTGAGACACGTCTCTGTGGCGTTGCCCTGAATCCCGCCCTGATGTTCGACTTCCGCAATCAGGACGTGACAGGCGATTTCTATACATACCATCGCAAGCGCTATGCTTCCGAGTCGGCAAGGGCTACCCGTCTGCGTGGTGCCAATTCTGACGCTCACAACAGCCGCTTCGACACCGATGAGGACGACGACGAGCTGGCCATTGCAGCCCCCGAGGCATCGTTTGCCCCAGAGGTTCACTTCCACAAGGTGAAGAAGGGTGAGACCCTGCAGTCGATAGCCCGCAAGCGCGGCATGACCATCGACGCTCTCTGCAAGCTCAACCACATCGGCAAGAACATCCGCCTGATGCCAGGACAGATTCTCAAATACAACTAAGATAAAAAATCATCCCGCCGATTGGCGGGATGTTTTTTTGTTATCTCAACTGTTTGATCAGGTACTGCGCCACGATATCCGTCGAACGGTAGATATTCTGCGAGAAGCCGTGGTCGTAGTATTCCTGCATCACGAACTCGCTCTTGGGCCATATCTGATGGAAACGCTCGCCATAGGTGTAAGGCACCACGCGGTCGGCATTGCCGTGGACGATGAGAGCCGGACCCTGATACTTGGCAGCGGTCTCGTAGATAGGCAGTGTAAAGGCTGTCTTGACGTAGTTGGCTCCCAGCTTCATACCGCCGAACAGCTCCACATATTCACCCAGGTCGAATGGATCGTACTGCTTGCCGAAGGTGCTGCCTCGGATGGCATCGTCACGCAGCACGGCAGCAGGAGCCATCAGTGCCACGGCCTTGAAGGCCTCCGTGCCCAGTTCACCGGCCGTCATGGCTGCCACCACACCGCCCTGCGAGTGACCAACGATGGCCAAGTCTGACACGTAGCGCAGGTCGCGCACGTATTCTACCACCTTCTTCGCATCCTCAATCTCGTTGGGCACCGTCATGTCCTTGAACTCACCCTCGCTCTCGCCGTGGGCGTTGAAGTCGAAGCGGATGGAGGCGATGCCGTGAGCCTGCAGCGTGTCAGCTATCAGTTCAAACAACGGACCTTCCTTACGTCCTCCGAAGCCATGACAAAATACCACCATCGGGCACTGCTGACCTGCCTGCAGCTCCGGCTTCTGGATGATGGCCGAGAGCTTGCCATGGTCTCCGTCGATGCTCACACGCTCGCCCTGACCTGAGGGTTTGTAGGCACCAGTGGTCAGTTCCTTCAGATATTTGTCGAGCTTATAGGTAAGCACCGTGGAGAGCTTCACCTGACCGTCAGGGCCTATGACCACCATCGAGGGAATCCACTGAACGCCGTAGGCCTTCGCGATGTCCGTCTCCTTGAACTTCTTCAGCTCGCTCACCTGCGGATACTCAATACCATACTTCGCAATGGCCTTCTTCCAGGCCTCCACATCGGTATCCATCGAGATGCCGAGGAACTCCACGCCATGCTGCTTATAGGTCTCACGCATCCGCACCACCTCCGGCGCATCCTTACGGCAGTCGGGACACCACGAGGCCCAGAAATCGAGCACCACCGTCTTGCCCTTAGCCCACTTCTTAAACTGGAACTTCTTGCCCTCAGGGGTCAGCATCTTAAAGTCGGGAGCGGGCGTACCGGCCTTGATCAGTTCCGTTGCATACTTCGAGTCCATGTCCTTCTGAGGACCGAACTGCGCTTTCATTTCCACCGTGCCTCCCACCAGGAGAGCGACGGCCAATAGTCTTAGAATCTTCATGGTCTTCATTAATAATGGTACAAAGGTAATAAAAAAGGCACGGATTACACGGATTAACACGGATTTTAACATTTTTCTCGAAAAAAACCGCGTAATCCGTGTAATCCGTGCCAAAAAAATTGTATCTTTGCAAACAGAATAACAAAAAGACTTAAGATTATGTACGACAAGGAAAGAGGGCTTTACATCGCCCACTGCGCCAATGGAGCGCTCAGTATCACAGGTAAGATGGCCAACCGTCACGGACTGATTGCGGGAGCCACCGGTACAGGTAAGACCGTCACCCTGCAGGTGATGGCCGAGACATTCTGCCAGGCAGGCGTGCCCTGTTTTATGGCTGACATGAAGGGCGACCTCTCTGGTATCTCCCAGACAGGCAAGATGAGCGGATTCATTGAGAAGCGCATGCCGGAGTTCGGTATCGAGAGCCCCCAGTTCCAGCCGTGCCCCGTACGCTTCTACGATGTCTATGGCGAACAGGGGCACCCCATGCGGGCCACCGTGTCGCAGATGGGACCGCTGCTCCTGGCACGTATCCTGCAGCTGAACGAGACGCAGTCGGGCATCCTCAATATCCTCTTCCGAATCGCTGATGAACGCGGTCTGTTGCTCGACGACCTGAAGGACCTGCGCTCGATGCTCAACTGGATGGGCGACCACGCCAAGGAGATCACGCTCAAATACGGTACGGTAACCTCGATGAGCATCGGAGCCATCCAGCGCGCCATCCTGCAACTCGAGAACCAGGGAGCCGACAAGTTCTTCGGACTGCCCTCCTTCGAGATTCAGGACCTGTTGCAGACGGAAGACGGCAAGGGCGTGATGAGCGTGCTCGCTGCTGACAAACTGATGATGCAGCCCAAGCTCTATTCCACCTTCCTGTTGTGGCTGCTCTCCGAGCTCTACACCACCCTCCCCGAGGTGGGCGACCTGCCGCAGCCCAAGCTCGTGTTCTTCTTCGACGAGGCCCACATGCTCTTCACAGACACCTCCAAGGCGCTGCTCGACAAGATTGAGCAGGTCATCCGTCTGGTGCGCTCCAAGGGCGTAGGCATCTATTTCATCACCCAGAGTCCCACCGACATCCCCGAGAACATCCTCGGACAGCTCGGCAACCGCGTGCAGCATGCCCTGCGCGCCTATACCCCCAAGGACCAGAAAGCCGTCAGGACCGCTGCCGACACCTTCCGTGCCAATCCCGCCTTCAAGACCGACGAGGCCATCATGAACCTCGAGACGGGTGAAGCCCTCGTCAGTTTCCTCGACGAGAAGGGTGCTCCCAACGTGGTGGAGCGCGCAAAGGTGCTCTTCCCCCTCTCACAGATAGGCGCCGTCACCGAGGGTCAGCGCATCGACATCATCAAGCAGAGCCGCATCTACGGCAAGTATGATACGCCCGTCGATCGCCAGAGTGCCTTCGAGGTGCTACTGGCCGAGTCGGAGGAAGCCATGCAGACCCAGGAGGAAGAGAAAGCCGCTGCCGAGGAGGCCAAGGCCACGGCCAAGGCCGAGAAGGAGGCTGCCAAGGCTAAGAAGCCCGGCATGATGAGCAAGGTGTGGAAGGCCGTCATCACAGCCGTCACCTCTACCCTCGCCACCATCCTCGGCACATATATCAGCGACAAGGTGACTGGCAAGAAGACCAAGTCGTCGACATCGGCCACGGGGCGCGTGGTGAAGAATGCCACCAGCGCTGCCACACGTTCCATCACCAAGGAACTTACACGCGATATCTTAGGAAATCTTGTAAAATAGATTGAACATTGAACATTAAACATTGAACATTAACTAATGAAAATTATTAATCAACTATTCATGACGCTGCCACTGCTGACAGCGATGCCTGTTATGGCCCAGGATGAGAATCCTGACAAACTAGTGATCAACGAACTGATGCAGTCGAACATCGACTGCATCATGGACGACCTGAACGAGTTCCCCGACTCGTGGGTGGAGCTCTACAACCCCACCGACAAGGCCATCGAGTTGAGTGACTACAAGATTGGCACTTCCGACAAGCTGAAGAAGGCCAATGCGCTGCCCGCCCGGAAAGTGCCGGCGAAGGGATTCGTAGTGATCTATTGCGACAAGTCACGCGAAGACGGCGATAAGGTCTCCCTCCACACTGACTTCCGCCTCGAATCGGGCAAGGACGGTGCCGTCTGCCTCTTCAAGGGCGATGCCGTCGTCGACCAGGTCACCGGGATGAAGAAACAGCCCGCACCCAACATCGCCTACGGCCGTGAGACCGACGGCGCCGACAAGTGGGGCTACCAGCTGACACCCACCCCCGGCAAGGCCAACACCGGCGGCATCTGCGACGCCAAGCAGATACTGGGCGAGCCCATCTTCAGCGAACCGGGACGTGTCTCTGCCGAAGCCCTCAACCTGAAATTGGACATCAGCGCCCCCGAGGGCTCGCCAGAGGGAACCATCGTCCGCTACACCACCGACGGCACAGAGCCCAACGAGACGAGCAAGCGCCTGAGGGGAAAGATCCACATCACCCAGTCGACGGTCGTCAAGGCCAAGCTCTTCTGCGACGGATGGCTGTCACCCAGAGCCACGGCACAGTCGTATATCAGCCACGGGCGCGATGTCACCATCCCCGTTGTCTCCATCTCCATCGACAACAGCTATCTCGACGACTCGAAGATAGGCATCTACGCCAACAACGGCAACGACAAGCGCAACGACTGGCGACGGCCCCTCAACATCGAGTTCTTCTTCGACGAGGGGAAGAACAGTGTCATCAACCAGCTCTGCGAGGCCCGCGTGGCTGGTGGACAGTCGAGAAACGCCGTCCTGAAGACCCTCGCTATCTACGCCAACAAGCGCTTCGGCGAGAAACGATTCAACTATGAATTCTTCCCCGACGACAAGCCGGGTCTCACTGACTTCAAGTCGCTCATGCTCCGCAACGCGGGCAACGACTTCGACTATCTCTACATGCGCGACCCCATCATCCAGCGCAATGCAGCCCGCCATATCGACCTCGACTGGCAGGCCTACCGCCCGGCAGTCCTCTATATCAACGGACAATACCGAGGCATGCTCAACATCCGCGAGCGTTCCAACGAAGACAACATCTACACCAACTACGACGGACTCGAAGACCTCGACATGTTCGAGAACTGGTGGGAGCTGAAGGAAGGCTCGTGGGACAACTACAACGCCTTCAAGGCCTTCTACGAACAGGAGGGCCACACACTGGCCGAATACGAGCAGTGGATGGACGTGGAGGAGTTCATCAACCTGATGATCATCAACCTCTACCACACCAACTTCGACTTCCCGGGCAACAACATCGTCATGTGGCGCCCACTGGCCCAGGACGGACGATGGCGCTGGATCATGAAGGACACCGACTTCGGACTCGGACTCTATGGCCGCGACCCCAACTACAAGATCATGGACTGGCTCTACAACCCCAACTACGACAAAGACCAGAACTGGGCCAACAAGCCCGAGCACACGGTGCTATTCCGCCACCTCATGGACGACGACGATGCCCGCCGCATGTTCATCGACCGCTGCTACATCTACATGGGCGACTTCCTCAACCAGAAGAGCATCGAGCAGTTGATGGACCAGATGATGGACGAGGCAAAGCCCGAGATCGTCAGGCAAAAGGACGTCAACAGGCCCGGCTGGGCATGGTGGGGCTACAATGCCGAGAACTCGCTCAACGACGAGATCAAGTCGATACGCACATGGCTCAGCAAGCGCGGCAATGCCTTCAGCAAGAACATCGCCGACTACTACAAGCTGGGCACGCCTATCACGCTGACCATCTCACAGGAACAGGCAGACCAACAAGCCACCATCAGCTTCAACGGCCACCGTCTGTCAGAGGGCACGTTCAACGGGAAGTTCATCAAGGATCACCAGATAACGCTCCAGGGCGACGAGCAGGTCAACGGGTGGCTCGTGAAGACCGTCACCTCAAGCGGCATGAGCGAGGAGACCATCACCGGCCCGCAGCTCACGCTGACCATGCCCCAGTGCAACAACCTCAGCATCACGGCGCTGACACAGACCACCGCCATCCGAAGCGTGGAGAGCACAAGACTGCAGACCGACGATGCCGTCTACGACCTGCAAGGCCGCAAAGTGGCTGAGAGTGCTTCGGACAATCTGCCCCGCGGAATTTACATCATCAACGGGAAGAAAGTGGTCAAATAAACGTTTAAACAAAAAAAACTGTGCCGACCGCGCCGTTTTCGCTCTAACGCATTAGATATCAATGCCATAATAACGGCATAGTTGCTCCAAAACATAGCCGCAACTATGCCGTTATTATGCCGTTTAGCCGCAAAGAAACATTCCTGCTGACGAATAGGGGCCTTCAAAGTGGGAGAAAGGTACATCTATAGTGGAAAGAAGGTACATCCAAAGTGGTAGAGAGGTGCCTTTAAACTACCTTTCGCCTTGGCGCAAAATACCTTACGCGCCTACGCAAAACACCTTACGCGTATACGCAAAATGGAAGAGGCTTCAGAAGCACAGCCAATCTTCAAGGGACAAGACGAGTTAATCTCTGTCAAGAAATCAGAATGAAGAGCCCAAAAATCACCGAAAAACGTGTCAAAATATCGGAAACAGGCCAAAAATAGCAGGGTTGGTAGCAGGATTGTAGCGGCATTTAAGGCAACCCCGCTACCGATAATGCGCTGGACTACAGCATATTATGGAAATTGTAGCGGGGATAGCGGGGTTTTTCGCGTTAAATGTATTAGTACGCCTCGCGATATTTGCTGCTGTCCTTGTCGCCGAGCATGCTGAGGTAGCTCTGATAACGGCTCTGGGCGATAAAGTGATCCTCGAGGGCCTGCAGCACGGCACAACCCGGCTCATGGGTATGGGTGCAGTTGGAGAAACGGCAGTCCTTGGAGAAACGGAAGATCTCACGGAAATAGCTGGTAAGCTCCTCGGGCTCCATATCGAAAGAGCCGAAGCCCTTGATGCCCGGTGTGTCGATGAGCCAGCCGCTGCCGATGGAGATCATCTCGGAGAAAGTAGTGGTGTGCTGGCCCGTATCGTGGGCATCTGAGATGTCTGCCGTGCGGAGGTTCACGCCCGGCACAAGACTGTTGATGAGCGTGGACTTGCCCACCCCACTGTTGCCGCTGAGCAGCGTGACGCGGTCAGAGAGCAAAGGGCGCAGCGCGTCGACCCCCTCGCCCGTGGCGGCAGAGATCTGCCGACACTCATAGCCCACGGTCTCGTAGAGCGTGACGAGCATCCCGAGGTAGCGGCGCTCGTCGTCGTCGTAGAGATCGGTCTTATTAAATAATAGGATCACGGGCACGCGATAGGCTTCGGCAGAAGCCAGGAACCGGTCGATGAAGGTGGTGGAGGTCTGGGGATGGCTGACGGTGACCAGGAGCAGTGCCTGGTCGACATTGGCGGCAATGATATGACTCTGCTTGGAGAGATTCTGGGAGCGCCGGATGATATAGTTGCGACGGTCGGCAATCTCAGTGATGAGGGCAGTGCCCTCGGGATTGGGGACAATCGTCACGCAGTCGCCCACAGCCACGGGATTGGTGCTGCGGATGCCCTTCAGGCGAAAGTTGCCCTTGACCTTGGAATCAATCAGCTGGCCATCGTCCGTGAGGACGGTGTACCAGCTGCCTGTATTCTTGACGACAAGACCGTGCATTTTAGACGGTCATGATTTCCTTGTTCTTGGCCTCGATGAGGGCGTCGAGCTTCTTGATGTACTTGTCGTGGAGCTTCTGCAGCTCGAGTTCAGCATCCTTCTCGTTGTCCTCTGAGAGTCCGTCCTTGATGGCCTTCTTGAGCTTGTCCTTGATGTCGGCACGCACGTTACGCACCTCCACCTTGGCCTTCTCGGCGATCTTGTTGCACTGCTTCACCAGGTCGCGGCGACGCTCCTCGGTGGGCTGCGGGATGTTCAGACGGATCACCTCGCCATTGTTCTCGGGGGTGATGCCCACGTCGCTGTCCATGATAGCCTTCTCGATGGCCTTGATCTCCTTGCGGTCCCAGGGCTTGATGGCGATGGTGCGGGCATCGGGCACACTGACGTTGGCCACCTGGTTGAGGGGCACCTTGCTGCCGTAGGAGTCCACGCGGACAGCATCGAGGATAGCCACATTGGCACGGCCCGCACGGATGCGGTTCAACTCGTCCTCGAGGAACATGGCTGCCATCTCCATGCGCTCCTCGCTCTTCTTCAATGTCTCTTTTACGTCGATCATAACTCTACTGATTGATTAAACATTTTACTGATTTTGACTACAAAAGTAATGTTTTTATCGCAAACTTCCAAATATTTGCCCTCAATTTGTACTTTTTTGGGAAAATAATTTTGTCCGTTTGCCACTTTTCACTATCTTTGCAGTTGATTACTACAACGACGTGACAACAAATATGCACAAGACCAATAGCTATAAGCTGGCCTGCTTGGCTGTTCTATGCATGTATTCCGTGACTGCCATGGCTCAGAAGGAGAACATGGAGACACTGTTTGACGCCCCCCACATGATGGCTTATCTGGTGGCGGGGCTCATGATCACCATCTTTGTCATGATCTTCTCCAACCGTGTGTTCTTCTACCGAGAGCAGGAAGTGAGGTCGGAGTCGGAGCGCCTCAACGCGCAGCTGGCGCTCATCATGGATGCCAACATGACGCAGACATGGACCTACAGCCTAAGCAAGAACGTGTTCAAAATATTTTCAGCGCGCAACGGCTTCGAGAAGAACATGCTGCCCATCGACTTCTCGCAGGCGTTCGACCGGGAAGACTTCCTGGAGTTGCGCAGCAGGATGCAGGCCATCTTCGAAGGCGACCTGCTCAGCGACCAGCTCTACGCCAAGGGTGTACAGCCCAAGACAGGAGGACGGCAGCGACAGTACGAGATCAACCTCTCCATCCTGCGCCGCGACCGCAGGGGCAGGCCCACGATGGTGCTGGGCGTGCAGACCGACATCACCGACGACCAGATGAAGATGGAAAAGGTGCACAAGCTGAGACTCAGGTTCCACACGGTGTTCTACTCGTCGCTCATCGACATGATCTACTTCGACGGCGACGGCTACATCAGCGACATGAACGAGAAGGCCTGCGAGACCTTACACATCGCCAACCGGGAGGAGGCCATTGCCAAGCATACCCACATCAACGACATACCTCCCTTCATCAACATCGACTTCAGGACGACGGACAGTATGCAGACCACCACGATGGTACACGCCAGCGAACTGAAGCGACTGAACCTGCTGCCGCAGGAGATCCCCGACCGGTTGTTCTACTACGAGGTGACCGTGAGCACCATCCGCGACCCGGAGGGCAACCTGATAGGCATCTTTACGGCAGGGCGCAACGTGACGGACATGGTGGAGTCCTACCACCACCAACAGGAGAGCACCAAGCTGCTCTCGCAGGCTACCCGCGACATACAGAACTACGTGGAGAACATCAACTACTCGCTGAAGGTGAGCAACGTATGGCTGATGAACTACTACCCCGACACCCACACGCTCGACATCTCCAGCGACCTCAATGCCGCGCAGTACCGCCTGCCGCAAGTGCGCGCCATCACCATGATCCAGGTGAGCGACCGCCGCAAGGCCAAGGGCCTGCTCATGAGGATGGACCGCCGGCACCCGGGCATCATCAGCTCGACGCTGCACACGATTATGCGCGACGAGCAGGGGCGCGACGTGTTCCTGCACTTCAACGTGATGCCCATCTACAATGCCAGCGGAGAGCTGACCCACTACTTCGGCATGTGCCGCAACGTGACCGAGATGACCTATACGGAGATCAAGTTGCGCCAGGAGACGGAGAAGGCCCAGGAGACGGAACAGCTGAAGAACACCTTCCTGCTGAACATGAGTTACGAGATACGTACGCCGCTGAACGCCGTGGTGGGATTCGCCGAACTCTTCAAGGAAGAGCACGACGTGGAGGACGAGCCCGTCTTCGCCCAGGAGATCAAGCAGAACACCAGCGAGCTGCTCAAGCTGATCAACGACATCCTCTTCATCTCGCGGCTGGATGCCAGGATGATCGAGTTCGACTATCAGGAGGCCGACTTCGCCACCATGTTCGAAGCCTGGTGCTACATGGGATGGAGCACCCTCGACCCCAGCATCAAGATGGGAGTGGACAATCCCTACAACCACCTGACGGCACGACTGGACACGCAGAACCTGGGAATGGTAATCGAGAAGATATGCGCCTTCTCGGCCAGCATGGTCACCGAAGGAGCCGTCAGGGCGAAGTACGAATACCGCCACGGAGAGCTGATGATCACCATCGAGGACACCGGCTGCGGCATCGCCAAGGAGGACCTGCCCCATGTGTTCGACCGCTTCGTGCGCAACGCTCAGAACGAGCATTTCGGCTCAGGCCTCGACCTGCCCATCGCACAGGAACTGCTGGAACAGATGGGAGGCTCGATTGAGGTACAGTCGGAAGAGGGGAAGGGCACCAGCTTCTACCTGAGCATCCCCTGTGAGAGCGACAGTCTGGAGAAGAAATCGGAAATCATCGTATAAGAAAAGATGCACATGGAGATATTGGCCAACATACTGCTGACAGGATTCCTCAGAGGGAGCGTCGATGCCGTCTCTGTGGTGTTGACCCTGCTCGCCATAATCGTCTTCGCCATCTGCTGGGGAGTGAACCGCATCAGCATCCTGCGCATCCGCAAGAACACCCGGCGCGCCAGAGAGATCTCGACCGTGATGAAGCAAACGCTCAACCTGAGCGGCGACTACGTGCTGCGACTCTCGCTGGCCGACAGACTGGCGCACAACCTACACGGCGACTTCCTGCCGGAGAATGGCATGACATACGAGGAGAGCCGCGACTACATGCACCCCGACGACTGGCCTAAATACGTGGAATTCCTCCACACGCTGATGAGCGGCAGACAGAAGAAGGCCGAATGCGACTTCCGCTGGAACGCCGGCACCAAGGACAAGCCCGAGTGGCGCAACATGCACGACCAGGCCATCGCCGAATATGCCAACGAAAGGGTACACACGCCCACCAACATCTTCTGCACACTCACCGACAAGACCGAATACCTGATACAGGAGAAAGAAGAGCAGCTGCTCAACGAGAAATACCGTAGGGTATACGAACAGTCAATCGTGGGACTGGCCTTCTACGACAAGGACGGCAACCTGATGACCACCAACCGGAAGATGCGGGAGATACTGAAGTTCCAGTCGGAGGACGACCCCTTCTACTACAACAGCACCATCTACGACATGCCCGACTTCCGCGACGTGATCAACCGCAGGAAGATAGAGGAACTGTGGTTCTGCACCAAGAGCGTCATCGTGGAGCGCGGCGTGAACTGCTACACAGAACTGAGACTACACCCCATCTACGACGAGCATGACGAACTGGTATACATCACCTTCAGCATCCGCGACATCACACAGGAGCGCGAGCTCTACCTGAAGAACAAACTCTATGACGAGCAGATACGCAAGCAAAGCCAGGCCATCCAGCAGTACGAACAGGAACTGCAATACCTGATGGAGAGCTGCGATATGAGATTCTGGCGCGCCTCGTTCGCCAACCGCACCATCACCTTCCACAAGGGGCTTTCGACAGCAGAGCGCGAGATGACCTTCGACGAACTGGCAGAACAGTTCTTCGACGAGGAGCTGCGAGCCTACTACAAGAACCCGGAGAACGTGGAGCGCGTGGGAGCCATGACACGGCTCTGCAAGACGCGCCCCTTCTTCCACGAAGGCAGGGAGTACCAGTGGAACATCTTCGACAGCGTGCCCTATCGCAATGAGGCAGGCGAGCTGACCGGCACCTACGGACTGATACGTAACGTGACACCACTGATAGAGAAACAGGAACAGCTGCGCAGGGAGACGGAACGCGCCAACGAGTCGGGACACATGAAGTCGGTATTCATGGCCAATATGACCCACGAGATACGTACGCCGCTGAACTCCATCGTAGGCTTCTCCGACGTGCTGCCCATGATGACCACGCCAGAAGAGAAGCAGGAAATCGTGAAGGTGATCATGAACAACTGCGACATGCTGCTGAGACTGATCAACGATATCCTCGCCGTATCGACACTCGACTCCGACGGTATCAAGATCATGAAGCAGGAGGTGGACTTCGCCAAAACCTTCGACGAGATATGCCTGTCGCTGACAGAGCGCGTGCAGACACCGGGAGTGGAGTTCATCAAGGACAACCCCTACGAGACACTGAAAGCCAAACTGGACCCCGGACGCATCCAACAGGTCATCACCAACTTCGTGACCAATGCCGTGAAGTACACCCAGCAGGGACACATCAAGGTGGGCTACCGCAAGGAGGGCGACGGCCTCTACATCTACTGCGAGGACACAGGTGCAGGCATCCCCAAAGAGGCACAGCAGAAGGTGTTTGAACGATTTGTAAAACTAAACGACTACGTACAAGGTACCGGTCTCGGACTGGCCATCAGCAAGGCTATCGTAGAGCGATGCAACGGCCGCATCGGGGTCAACTCGGAAGGCGAGGGCAAGGGCTCTACCTTCTGGATGTGGGTACCCTGTGAATAGTGATTAGTGATTAGTGAATAGTAATGACAAATAATAATATAATAAGGTATAGGATACGAGTGGTGAGAATGGTGACGATACTATTCACTATTCACTATTCATTATTCACTCCATTATCGGCTAAGGCCGATAATGCCCCCGACAGCATCATCAGCTTCAGCACGGAACGCCCGCTCGTCTACGAGGATGCGTGGGACTTGTGGCCCTATTCGTTCCTCAACGAGAACGGAGAGCAAGTGGGTTACAACATCGACTTGCTGAAACTGATCTGCAAGCGGCTTGACATTCCCTACGTGATCAAGCTCAAGCCCACCAGCGAGGCCTTGGAAGACCTGAAGGAAGGCCACTCAGACCTGATGATGGGTATGGACGCCAAATTCCACGACGACTTCGCCCTCTACGGCAAGTCGGTGCTGAACCTCTTCACCCACAGCGTGGTACACCAGAAAGGGTCACAGCCTAAGGTCAGAGCTATCGGAGACTTGAGCAAATATCGCGTCATCGTACACGAGGGCAGTTTCAGCCACCACCTGATGAAGGACAACGGATGGGGCAGCAATGCCGAAGGCTACGAAGACATGAAGGATGCCATCCTGAAGGCCAACAGCGACCCCGAGTGTGAGATCGTGTGGAACACGATGTCGCTCAAGTGGCTTATCCAGAAATATCAGGCCACCAACCTGCAGCTCACGCCCATCGACATCCCGCATGGAGAATATAAGTTCATGTCGAACAACAGTCACCTGCTGCAACAGTTGGACAGCGTATACAAGCTCCTTTATAGCGAGGAACAGCTACAGCCCATCCAGAACAAGTGGTTCTACCCCGAGCGCACAGAGACAGGCATCCCCTCGTGGATATGGAAACTGGCAGTGGCACTGGCCGTGCTGGCCGTCATCTCGCTGCTCTACTATCTGTTCTATCGCATACAGGAGAAGAGAGTATCGAAAGACTTGCAGAAGAAGAACGCCCGACTGTCGCTCGTGCTCAACACCAGTAACGTGCGCTTCTGGACCTACGACATCCCGACGAAGACCTTCACCTGGATGGACAAGGAAGGCAAGGCCGAGCGCAACTACACCATCCTGGAGTTCTCGCAGCGCTACCGCAGAGAGGACTTCGAACGGCTCACGGAGGCCATCAACCAGCTGGTGCGCCAGGAAAAGGAGAACGTGACACTCGAAATGAGCGCCAAGGACAAAGGTGAAGGCGGCGAGGACCGCGAGTTCACCATCGCACTGTCCGTGTTGCGCCGTCAGAAGAGCGGACGCCCCTCGGTCATCATCGGTACCCGCAGCGACATCACAGAAGAGCGGCAGATGCAACAGAAGGCAGAAGACGCCATGCTCCGCTACCAGGCCATCTTCAATAGCGCCATGATCGACATGGTGTACTACGACGAGAACGGCATCCTCACCGACATGAACCAGAAGGCAGGCGCCGCCTTCGAGGGAGGCAAGGATGCCATCATCGCCAAGAAAATCACAATCGCCGATGTGCTGGGCAAAGGCGACGTCGACCTGCAGAAGCTGGAGCCGATACACCTCACGCAGATCTTCAAGTCAGCCGACGACGAGCGGGCACTCAACAAGCACCTCAGGCGCGGGCAGCTATACTACGAGCTACAGCTGATGCCCATCTACGACCAGAACCACCGGCTGCTGTGCATCTACGGCACGGGGCGCAACGTCACCGAGGTGGCCAACAGCTACAACCGCAAGCAGGAGAACCTGCGGCAGCTCACCAAGGCCAATGAGGAGGTGACCAGCTACATACAGAACATCAACTACGTGCTCAAGGTGGGAGGAATACGCATGGTGAACTACTCGGCCAATACCCACACGCTGACCATCTACAACGAAATAGGCCACGAGCAGTACAGCCTCACCCAGACGCGCGCACTGGCACTCGTCAGCGACAAGCACAAGCACATGGCACAGCGCATCCTCAACAGTATGGACAACCATGCCATAAGTCCCATCAACACCACCATAGAGACGACACTGCGCGTCAGGGAAGGCTATCCTCTCTGCCTGCAGATACACTTCGTGCCCCTCGTGGACGACAGTGGCAAGGTGGCCAACTACTTCGGTATGTGCCGCGACGTGAGCGAGATGAAGCACACGGAGAACGAACTGGCGAAAGAGTCAGCCAAGGCCCAGGAGGTGGAGACAGTGAAGAACGCCTTCCTGCGCAACATGAGCTACGAGATACGCACGCCGCTGAACACCGTCGTGGGATTCGCAGAACTATTCCAGATGGAGCACAGCAGCGACGACGAGGTCGTATTCGTAGAGCAGATCAAGGAGAACTCGCGCAACCTGCTGAAACTCATCAACAACATCCTCTTCCTCTCTCGCCTCGACGCACAGATGATAGAGATCAAGACAGAGTTCACCGACTTCGCCCAGCTCTTCGAGGTCGACTGCAACGCCAGCTGGGAGAACCTGCGACAAGACGGCGTGGAGTACATCATAGAGAATCCCTACAAGCAACTCGTGGTAGACATCGACGCCCAGAACCTGGGCATCGTCATAGACCAGATCGTCACCAATGCTTGTCAGCACACGACGCAAGGCTTTGTCAGGACACGTATCGACTACATCGGCGACCGTCTGATCATAGCCGTCGACGATACGGGCGAAGGCATCGAAGAGAAATTCCTGCCCACCCTCTTTGAGCGCTTCGCCACAGGTGCCAACACAGGCTCCGGACTGGGGCTGAGCATCTGCTACGAACTGATGCAGCAGATGGGAGGCAGCATCAATATCAAGTCGACACACGGCAAAGGTACCACCGTATGGGTCACCCTGCCCTGCAAGACAAGCGAAATAGTGAGGAAGTGAATAGTGAATAGTGAATAGTGAGTAGTGAATAGTGAATAGTATAAAAATGAAATGATGGAGAGAGATATATTATGGTATAGGATATGGATGGCGAGAGTGGTAGCGATACTATTCACGATCTACTATTCACTATTCACTATCCCTGCCGAGGCGCAGCAGTTGCGCGAGTACACTCAGGAGCGGCCGCTCGTCATCGTGTGCGACTGGGAGTTCCCGCCTTATGAGTTCAGCAACGACAAGGGCAAGCCCGACGGCTACAACATAGACATGTATGACATGATCTTCCACCGTCTGAAGATACCCCACCGCTACGTCATGCAGGAGTGGTATCAGGCCGTTGAGACATTCGAGAACCGCGAGGCAGACCTCATCAACGCCCTTTCGACCAACTATAAGCAGCGTCCCTACGTGATGACACGCAACGTGTCACACTTCTACCGCGTGAAGAGCGTACGCCTGGTAGCTACCAAACCCCTCACCCAGATCGGCAGTCTGACGGAAAAAGACACGATTACGGTGAAGAACAACGACTATGCACCCATAGAGATACTCGCCAACGACCCGTCGCCCAAGTTCACCATGGAGTACCACTCACCCCGCGAGGCCATGCTCGGCGTGCGCAATGGCAAGTACAAGTATTTCCTCTGGGGAGAGCGCCCCATCGAATGGAAGATGAAGGAGTACGGCATCGACAGCCTGCTGGTGGCCGACGATACCGACATCCCTGCCGGCGAACTGCGCATCATCGGCTACGACAAGGACCTCATCGACATGATCGACGATGAATACGCCCGACTGGAGCAATCGGGAGAAATCGAACGTCTACGCGACAAGTGGTTCCACCCGGAGCGCGAGCACGACGACTCCTCACCGATGGCCCTCTTCATCATCATCGGTGCCGTGATCACCATCTTCATGGGCTTTATCCTCAGCCGTCTCATCCGTTCACGCGTCAAAGCAGCCACACGCAAGAGCAGCGACCTGAACAACATGATGACGCAGGCACTGAGCATGGGCAACTACTACGTGGTACAGTACGACATGAGCACCGACAAGCTCACCAACGTCTACGGAAGCCTGATACCCAATGAGGGCATGACCTTGCAGGAGTTCACCAAGCGCATTCTCTCCTGGCAGCAGGAGATATTCACTGCCGCTATCAATGAGCTCAAGCAGAAAGGCACCAAGAACGACATCAAGATACGCTGGAACTCAGGCACGGAGGAGAATCAGGAATGGCACTATCTGCACGGCAACGCCATCGTAGAGAAAGAGGACAACAGGCCCCGCTACATCGTATACAGTGCCAAGGATGTGACGCGCGAGATTCTGGCGGAGCGCAGCAGCAAGGAACTTGGAGAGAAATACATCAAGATGTTCAAGACCAACCTGGTGGCCATGTCGTTCTATGACGACAAGGGCCATCTGGTAGACCTCAACGACAATATGCGCCAACTGTGCCGCTTCGACGAGGAGGGCGAGCGGTACTTCCGCAAGACATCCCTCTTCGACATACCCGTTTTCAAGGATGACTTCGACCACGTCAGCGAGTTCCACGTCTGCCACCACATGTACTACTCGGAGATCGGCCTCGACAGCTATATCGAGTTCCGCATCAAGCCCGTGGTCAACGACGAGGGGCAGATACGCTACTTCACCATTACGGCACGTGACATCAGCTACGAGCGAATCATGTACCGCGAGCAGATACGCCACGACCGGGAGATGCGCAAGGTGGCCGACGAGGCAAATCAATATGAGGCACAGCTAAACTACCTACTCAGCAACAGCAACATGTTTGCATGGCGCTCCAATCTGGATGACAGGCGAATCAGTTTCTCACGTTCCCTCCGAACCGTGGATTATGAGATGTCTCTTGCCGAATATGTCGACGCGATGGACGACGTAGAGCAACACGACTCGACCAATGCCATGACAAATAAGGATATTATGAGCAAGCCCTTCAACGTCGTCCACCACTTCAAACGAGGCCTCATCACCGATGGTCCTGAGTGGTTTGCCATCAGCGGCATGCCCCTACACGACAAGCAGGGACGCTTAATAGGGCAGTTTGGCGTAATCCGTATCATCACCGACCTGATGGAGGCCCAGCAGCGGCTGAAGGAGGAGACGTCGCGAGCAGAAGACTCGGGACGCCTGAAGTCGGCATTCCTCGCCAATATGACCCACGAGATACGTACGCCCCTCAATGCCATCGTAGGATTCTCAGACCTGCTGCCTGTCATCGACGAGCCCGAAGAGCGCATGGAGTTCATCCGCATCATCCGTAACAACTGTGACATGCTGCTCCGTCTGATCAATGATATCCTCGAAGCCTCCAGCATGGGACAGGCACTGGCCATCGAACCCGAGGAGGTGGACTTTGCGCAGGTGTTCGACGACATCTGCCAGACACTCGCCCAGCGCGTGCAGGAGCCTGGGGTGGAATTCATCAAGGACAACCCATACACCAGCTTCCGCACGGTGCTCGACAAAGGCCGTGTGCAGCAGGTACTCACCAATTTCACGACCAACGCCGTGAAGTACACCCACGAAGGTCACATCAAGGTGGGCTACCGCCAGGAAGTGCGGGCCGTGGGTGATGCAGAGCCTCGCGAAGGTCTCTATTTCTATTGTGAGGACACGGGAGCCGGTATTCCCAAGGAGAAACAGCCCAAGGTGTTTGAACGATTCGTCAAGCTCAACGACTTCGTACAGGGCACAGGTCTCGGACTCTCCATCTGCCAATCCATTGCCGACCGCTGCGGCGGCGAAATCGGTGTCAGCTCCGAAGGCGAGGGCCACGGCTCCACCTTCTGGTTCTGGATACCTTGTGAAGAAATAAAGGAAACGAAAAATTAAACTATTGTGCAGACAAGTAAATATCTATTGGCAAATGAGCGTGACGCTCTCTGGGGACTCACTGTGAGTACCGTTGGCTATGAGGAGATAGCCCCCGGCGAGTCCTACCCCACCAAGGGTCACGCAGACGGCTACTACTTCAATGTGGAGAAAGGCCGGATACTGAACGAATATCAACTATTGTACAACCCTGAGGGCGAGGGAGTGTTCAGCACGACCCACTGCGGCGAGAGGCGCCTCAAGCCCGGCGATATGTTCCTGCTCTTTCCGGGAGAATGGCACACCTACCATCCCCTGCAGAACGTTGGGTGGAAGAGCTACTGGATTGGCTTCCGTGGCCGCAATATGGACGACCGTGTGCGCGCCGGATTCCTTTCACCAGAGAAGCCTGTCTACCATGTGGGCTACTCCTCTGTCATCGAGGAACTTTACCGCTCAGCCTACAAGCAGGCCGTCGAAGAGGCAGCCTACTCGCAGCAAGTCATGGCAGGACTCGTCAACCACCTCATCGGCATGATGTACTCCCTGGAACGAAACATCGAACTCAGCAAGAACCAGCAACAGGTAGACATGATCAACCGTGCCCGCCTGCGCATACGCCAGTCGCTCGAGAGCGACCTCACCATCCAGCATGTCGCAGAGGAGATGGGGGTCAGTTACAGCAACTTCCGCAAACTGTTCAAGGAGTTTACCGGACTTTCTCCAGCCACCTACCAGCAGGAGCTACGCCTGCAACGTGCCAAGGAGCTGCTCTCTACGACCGACCTCACCGTCAAAGAGATAGCCTACCGGCTCAATTTCGAGTCGCCTGACTATTTCTCTGCGAAGTTTAAGTCGAAGATGGGGTGTAAGCCCAGTGAGATAAAACAAAGATAGTGCCGCTTATCTGGCACGTAGCTGCCAGAAGGCCACCGCTGCTGCTGCAGCAACATTCAACGAATCAACCCCATGCTGCATCGGTATGCGCACCACATAGTCTGCGCCTGCTATCGTCTCCCGAGGCAGTCCGTCACCCTCCGTTCCCATCACGATAGCCAGTCGTTCTTCCGTCAGGAGTCGCTCATCATCGATTGACAACGAATCGTCAGTCAGTGCCATGGCAGCTGTCTTGAAACCAAGTTCACGAAGCGTGGCATAATCGTCGAGCCATGTCCATGGTACGAGAAACACACTTCCCATCGACACTCTGACAGCCCTGCGGTTGAGAGGATCGCATGCATTTCGAGTCAGTAGCACCGCATCAATCCCTAAAGCGGCTGCCGAACGGAAGATAGCGCCTATATTCGTCGTATCCACCACACCGTCGATCACGACCACACGACGCTTTCCATCCACGACGCTCCGAAGGTCCTTCTCCAGAGGTCGTCTCATCGCACAGAGAACCCCACGTGTCAGTACATAGCCTGTCAGGCTCCCCAGCAACTCACGACTGCCCGTATAGACGGGAATGTCACCACAACGCTGGATGATGTCGGCCGCATCACCTGTGATATGCCGTCGTTCACAAAGGAGTGCTACAGGAGTATACCCAGCATCAAGAGCCACGCGAATCACCTTGGGACTCTCCACGATGAACACACCTTTCTCTGGTTCCACTCTGTTTCTCAACTGAGCTTCCGTCAGAGAGGAGAATATCTCCACACCGGCTTGTTGCAGCGATACAACTTCTATCAGGTTAGCCATAGACGAAGTACGAGGTTAAGCTGTCAGCGTGAAAGAGAGTTTAACGAACTCCTTGTCGCTTGTCTTGATAGTAGCCTGAGCACTGACGATACCAGCATCCTGACCGACCTTTTCGAAACAGCAGGAAACCTGCGGCGTCACAAGGGGTGAGATCACCGAGAGGAACTTCATGTTCTTGACAGACTTGACAGCAAGAGGACGTTGAAGAAGGTCCTCCAGTAACTCGCGAGCTATCTGCAAGATACAAACACCCGGAGTGACTGGCTCACCAGGAAAATGAGCTTGATAGATCGTGTGAGCAGGATTGAGACGAATGTCGTAGGCCATGGCATCAGCATCCTTTCGAAGGATGGTGTAGAAATTGTCTTTGAGAATCATAATAGTGGGGTTAAAGTGTATTTAATATGATAACGGGAATTTTCGTAGGTTCCGTCACCCTGCTGAAGATGCAGGAGCAACTGACGGAGGTCACGGCGCAGGGTACGGCGGATGTACCATCTGTCAAGGGCAGGCAACACCGTATGGAGCCGTACCTTGTCTTTTCGGCGGTTGTAGGTAAACTCCAATGCAGTGATGCCAAACTCATTGAAGAGGCACCCCCTGATCTCTGTGCTGTCGCTCACAAGGATGCAGATGCCGCTGACAGCTGCGCGGGGAGTCTCGATATAGGCGGAGTAACGGACAGTGTCTTCGCCTATACTCTCCCGTGGAAGGGAAACGGCAGTGGCAGCCATGCTAATCGAGAGCAAAGACAGCAGGAGGAATCGTCGCATTGAGTTTGATATTCTTGAGTTGTATGACTGTTCGGTCGCCCTTCTTCTCTATCATCTCCACCTGGGTCACCATCTTCTGACTTCGGCTGATGTGGAGAATGATTTGCTGAAACATCTGCCTCATGTCCTTGCGCTTTGGCACAAGTGTAGCGACATATTCCTGAGGCTTGGTGGTGAAAGTAGTGTGGAAGTCCTTTGAATCTGCGAGGTTCTGACCTGTCACGCTGCTCATCATCATACGGGCTATCTCACGGAAGAGTTTGTTTTGACTCGTATCGACAACATCTTGCCGGCGACTGTTCTTCAGCAACACTTTCTGTCCGTTGAGGATAAAGGTGTAAGTATATGGAACAGTATATTCCCAGCGTAAACGGTTACTCTGCTGGTAATACATACGTCCCTCGGAAACCATCGCGGAATTGAGCAGCCGAAGATGCTTAGTCTGCACAAAGTCACACTGCATGGTCTTGACAGTTGCTGCAACCTGCAGGATCTCCTTCTGCTGCGCATAGGCAGTGATGAGTGGACAGCAAACGGTGAATAATATAATCAGGAATCTTTTCATAAGGCTATCGAGCTATAAGGGTGCAACCTAACATGATGAAGAATACACCCGTCCATTGGGAGAGTGAGACCTCCTCGTGGAACACCAAGAAGGCAGCCAGCATACCGAAGACGTAACTGAGTGATACCATTGGATAGGCCATGCTAAAGGGGAACACCTTGACGATATACATCCACAACAAGGCAGCAGTCCCAAAGAGCAGGCCACTGACGGCAAAGTGCCAATTGATGAGTATCGCCCCCCAGAACTCTCGTGTCCACCCAAAAGGGGGCATACGCTGCAAGGCCAGCTTTAGAAACACCTGGGCACTGGCCAGCAACAGACTCTGGAGGATGGCGTATGGAATTATTCGGAACATAATACAATGGCTGTAGACGTGACAGAAGACAGAGGACTATCGGCGGTCTTTTTCAGACGCGCCATCAAAGAGCGATAAAGAGGAGTACTTTCATCGTGGAAACCAACAAGAACAGTCTTGCATTGCCCCGACTTCAACAGCATCTCCGCATCGTGGAGGGCCCAGCGCAAAGGGTCCTGTCCTTCGGTAGCATAGGTGACATTATAGCCATGACAATGAGTGCGAATGGCGATAAGACTGGAAATGGTATTGTGGGTGCTCTGCATGAACCATGTAGGCTTGAGCATCACCTCACCTTCGTCGTCGAGCTGGCGCAATAGAGCCTCGCTATTCTCCCAACAGCCTAAGGACGTAGCCGTGATGATGGCGTCAGGCTTCTCAATACCCGCCTCGCGCAAGGCTCTCAGTGAAGCGAGCAGCGAACTTTTCAACAACTTACCCATGCGACGAGCCTCGAGCGGACTAACGAACTCGCGGATTCCCAACAGCTCGTCCTCGGAGGAAATCTTGACACTTGAGAGGATTCTAGCGGATAAGCCGGAGATTCCGGATAGACCGGAGAAACCGGAGAAACCGGAGATTCCGGAGATTCCGGATAGACCGGACAGGCCGGAGATTCCGGGGATTCCGGGAAGCCCAGAAGTACGGGGCTCCCGGCTGAACACCAGTGAAGAATCATTCCCACCAAAGCCGAAGGCATTACAGAGAACATGGCGAAGAGGCATATTATCAGCACCCATCGTAGGTATGATACCAGCAGGCATCGGGAACTGCCACCCCAGATTAGCGGGCACGAAATGGTGCTGCAGAGCCAGAATACAAATGACGGCCTCAATACTACCCGAAGCACTGGTGGTATGACCCGTAAACGATTTGGTGCTTGACACAAGAGGATGGCCAGAAGTATGTCCATTACCCAAAATAGCATCGCCAAAGACACGCCTCAAAGCAGCAGTCTCAGAGAGGTCATTGTTGGGCGTACCCGTTCCATGAGCATTCACATATTGGATATCCTGCGGATCCAGTCCTGCCATCCGAAGGGCTTCCATCATGGCCAGGTAAGCTCCTTCACCATCCTCCGAAGAGGCCGTCTGGTGGAAGGCATCACAAGCAACGCCCCATCCATTGATCCAGGCATGCGGAGAGGCCCCTCGACGAAGAGCATTCTCCCCAGACTCCAACACCAGGAAAGCAGCGCCCTCGCCGAGATTGAGTCCGGCACGTGAATCGTCGAAGGGACGGCACTGTGCAGCATCGAGAATCATGAGCGAATGAAAGCCATTGAGATGGAACACAGAAAGGGCCTCGGTACCTCCTGCCACCACGATATCAGCCTCGCCAGCCTCCAGCAGACGAGCTCCCAAGATGAGGGCATTAGCTGCAGAAGAACAGGCTGTGGAGACGGTTATATGATCAGCGAAACAACCGAAAAAGTCAGCAATCTGCTGTGTGTTGCTATCAGCGTTGTGCGTCTTCAGGCATGCGAGATGATCATCACACTCTTGTATCTCATGGAAGAAACGTTCGGTGATGTCCATTCCTGCTACGGTAGTGCCAGAGATGAGCAACATACGGGGCGTCTCACCACAGGAAAGCATCTTGGTGACGCCAGCATCCTCAAGGGCCTGACGCACGGCGAGCATGCCCATCAGGGCAGTACGACTCATCAAGTCATCAGATTCCAGCCCCAGCAGTTGTGACATCTCAGCATTGGAGAGAGGCACTTCACCCACGGGCAATTCGTGATGAACGGAACGCAGATGGCGCATGGTGCCAATACCCGTACGCTGCTGGCGCAGAGAACTAAGCACTGAAGCCTTGTCGACCCCAATGGCACAGATGATGCCTTCGCCAGTAACTGCAATACTCATCGTCTTGCCCTACTTCGTACGATGCTCCTTAACATACTCGGCTATCGAAGCCACACTCTTAAAGATGGTCTTGCCCTCGGCGGGACTGGCCAGTTTAATACCGTACTTCTTCTCCAGCAGCACGATCAGTTCAAGTGCATCGATGGAGTCGAGTCCCAGTCCCATTCCCGACGTTCCGTCAGCTGCCAGCTGGCCTGCTCCAAAGAGCGGTGCCTCTGCATCAATATCTTCAGGAGTCATTTCCTCCAGGTTCAGGGCCTTGATAATCTCTTGTTTCAGTTCCAATATCAGTTCATCCATATCTCAATGTTCAATCTTCAATGTTCAATCTTCAATGTTCAATCTTCTACATTCCGAAATCCACGCCCCATCGGCGTTTCCATTCCAGATAGAATGGCGGATTCTCCCACACCAGCTGGTACTGTTGGTCCATAAACACCTGCACACTATGTCCTGTAGCAAAGATACTCTCGTCTTCAGGGTCATGAATCTCATAGTCGAAGACGATCTTGGCCGAGGGTGCAGGGCGATAAATGATATCGATACGGGGACGCATACCATAGCGAATGGGGCGCTTGTACTGGAAATCCATCTCGACAATCGGTGCGAAGTAGCCATGATCGATATAACCCTGGTACGACAGATCGTATTTTAGGCCGAACAGTTCACGGGCATCCTCGAAATAGAGCATGTAGGAGCCATGCCACACCACGTTCATCAAGTCAACCTCGCTGAAGCGGATATCCAACAGCTTCGATGCCTTCAGTTCGATTCCAGTCGTTTCGTCTCCTAACCGTAGTCTTTCCATCACGATTCCTCCTTGACGGCTATTTTTATCTGAGTACGTACCAACTCCACTCCATCGCACGTGACCGTAGCCGATGCCAGAGTCATACCGAAGATCTCCTGTATGACGTCGACTGTTGTGACAATAGTCTTTCCAACACTCGGGAGCGAAAGGATCTCAAGGTTCTTGACGGCCCCAATAAATCCTAACTGGACACCCTTGCTATTGACGTACTTGTTGACGAAGCCAATACGTGCTGCACAGGTCTGGGCTATATTCTCTACCAGTCCGCTGGCACTAAAACGGCCGTCCTCTACAAAGAGGTTATCAGGACGAATGAGGGTCTCTGATATAGTGCGCACCTCATCGACGTGTGTCAGGCACCCCACCATTACAAAGGGTTCCTGTTGCGGTAACAGTTCGTGAACGTCAATGCCTCGCAGGGACTGTTCATCTAATTGATTGAAATCTATCATATTCATTGTCTCCAAAAATCGAAATAGTTATACCATTGCGTTGGGTATTGCCTGACAATACGTTCCAACTCTGCCACATAAAGGCTGTGCAGCTGGCTGATCTGCTCCTTTCGGGGAGCTTCTCTGTCATAGTCAAGCGGTGTAACATAGGCCGTATAGCCCCGTGTGGATGTTTTCATCACATTGATAGCCAGTACATGAAGGCCACGGGCTGTTGCCACACTGAAAGGTCCCATCGGGAAGTGTGCCTCACGCCCCAGGAAATCAGCGGCAAGGCTCTTCAGTGAGCCCCAGATGCGATCAGCCGGAATACTCACGATTTCGCCGTTGGTCAAGGCTGCATCCATCTCGAAGGCGTGACTCATGTCCTCTCGGATGGGAATCATGCGAATATTGGTCTGGGAGAACATGCGGTTGCGGTTCTTCATCACACTCTCCTTCTCTCCGGAAAAAACCAGTGCGTTAAAACGCTTCTTCGCAGCTACGAGCGAGTAACCCGCTATCTCATAGTTACCCACATGAGAGCTCAATATCACGAAGCCTTCCGGCTGCTGGGCCAATTGTTCGAAGTACTCGTAGCCCACGATGGTGAGATCGAAACGACGACCGGCATACATGGCAAACTTATCAATGACGGCCTCGGCGAAAATACAATGGTTCTGATAGGTATGGCAGAAAGCCTTGAAAGGACTATCGCCCCAACACTCACGAAAATAGCGGTAGATAAAGCCATAGCCAGGACGGAAGAGCACACAGGGAGGAATCACGAAGATGTAGGCAAACCAATAGACAATCCTGACATCAACTATGCGCAGGATTGCTATGAGCCAACGGTGCATCAGGCCATTGCCATAGGTGGTACCTTCCCATTTTCTTTCACCCATCAGCCCACCTTACTCTCGATGTAGTCATAAAATTGGCTGAGCGTGGTAACGCCCTGCATCTCCCCGGGTTTGATCTTAAAGCCAAAATCACGTTCCACGATGACGACGATGTCTACAAAATCGAGACTGTCGAGCCCCATGTCGTCCTTCAGTTTCGCTTCATCGAATATCTTGTCCTCGTCAATCTCCAAATCATCGACGAGGAATGCTCTCACCTTTTCTTCTATTTCCTGTCTTGTCATATCCTATTTCACTATTCACTATTCACAACTATTACCGAGTGTCCCAGTCCCAAATTGTCGTATATCTGCTCAATCTCCAGCCCGGCCTCACGAATGCAACGAGTCATATCCTCGGTGTTGTACATCTTGGAGTTGCCATTGGCCATGGCCGTGAAGTAAAGACTTGTCAGCGTCAGGCACATCGATGCCGTGGCAAAGCGCTGCCGATCCCATAGCGTCTCCATGATGAAGATGCGCGTATCCGGAGTCATGGCAGATTTGGCCCTTCGCAGGATACCTACAATCTGCTCCATCGAAAAGCAATCGAGGAACTGACTCATCCAGATGGCATCCAGTTTCCCGATTCTGGGGAACTCCGACTTGTCATCCAGCAAGTCAATGCCATATCCCTTGATTCTCTCTGCACCAAACTTTCCACAGATGTTCTGCTGCATCATCCGTATCTGCTGTGGCAAATCGAGAATGGTCACTTCCACCTCTTGATTATATTCGACGCACTGCAGGGCCCATTTCCCTGTATTGCCGCCCACATCGTAAAGCGAACGTACACGGTACTCATCGAAGACAATCTTCAGGGCCTCCGGGAATGCTGAGTCGCTATAGAAATGATCGAAGCCAAACCAACTTTTCTGTACATGTGCCGGCAACTGAGACAATCCCTCGTAAATAGTAGACCATTGTCCGAAATGCTTCAATCCTTCTGGCTTGCCGCTCAGCAGCGCCTCTTCGAGACAGAACCAACCATTGTAGTTCACGTCGTGGTTGAAATCGATATTCACTCTTGTAGCCGGGTCGTTAAGCAAGAACCAGCCTGTTTTTGACAATGCGAAACAGTCTGTTTCCGTATCCACGAGGATGATGCCGATGCACAGTGAAGCCTCCGTCAGGCACTTCACGGCATAATCGGAGAGTCCAGTCTGCTGACAGATCTCCTGACGCGTCAGTCCTTTGGGAGCGTTGCGCAGCATCTCCAGGATACCGAACTTAATCATCAGACGCGATACCTGGAACACAATGGGCCCCCATGCAATAAACTCCGCCAGATGCTGCGCCTCACGAGCTGTCAGCTGTTCTTCGGTATATGCCTTCTGCAATGCGGGCGAGAGATTCATACGAGTCTATACTTTTTTGATTACTAATGCACTGTTTGTCCCACCAAAGCCGAAGGAATTGCTCAGCACGCAGTTCACCTCCGTATCTATGGTCTTAACTGCCAGGTTCAGCTTATCCGAATATTGATCCGGATTCTCCAGGTTGATATTGGGGGCAACAAAGTTGTGCTGCATCATCAGCGTGCTGTACACAATCTCAGAAGCTCCCGCCATCCAGCACTCATGGCCCGTCATCGACTTGGTACTGCTGATGAGCGCCCTTTGCCCATGGAACATACGGTCGAGTGCCATAGCCTCACACTTATCGCCCAGTGGGGTCGAAGTGGCATGGGCGTTAACATAGTCGATGTCGTCGAGGGCGATGCCGGCATCCTTCATCGCGCGAGTCATGGCAGTCACGCTCCCTTCGTCGCTGGGTTCAGAGATTCCGCCGCCATTGCTTGAGAAGCCGTAGCCACAGACTTCTGCGAGTATCGTGGCGCCACGGGCAACGGCATGGTCGTATTCCTCCAGCACCAAGGCCGCAGCCCCGCCACTGGGTACCAGCCCGTCGCGATCGCGATCGAAAGGACGGCTTGCCTTTTGGGGCTCGTCCATACGGACGGAAAAAGCCCCGAGGGCATCGAAGGACGCCAGCGAATAATGGTTGGTTTCCTGGGCACCTCCACAGAGCACCATGTCCTGCAGTCCCTGACGGATGAGCATCATGCCCAGGCCTATCGAGTGGCTGCCGCTGGCACACGCTGCCGAAACAGAGAAGTTGACACCTCGCAAGTGGAAGATGGTGCTCAGGTTCATGTTCACGGTAGAGTTCAGCGCCTGAAACACCAGGCCATAGCCAAGCATGGCCGAGTCGTGCTTTTCGTCCATGATATTGGCCGACTCGATGACGGCCTTTGCCGAGGAGTCGTTGCCGAAGATGCACCCCACCTCTTGCTGCCGGAGATAGTCGTCATCGACACCTGCCTGTTGGAAAGCCTGCCGTGAAGCCATGTAAGCATACTGTGCTTCCTCAGACATACCGGCACGGGTGTGACGATCAAGCATCTGTTTGGTGATGACGGGTGTCTCCACAATACCCATCAGTCCAGACCGATAGCCGTAGACAAGGCGGTCCTGGTCAAGTCCGATACCAGACCTGCCATGATACAGAGCGTCGCAGACGGTCTCCTGGTCAGTACCCAGGCACGACCAGATGCCCATACCTGTTATGACGACGCGCCTCACGTGTACAAGCCTCCGTTGATATTGATGACCTCACCCGTAATATATGCAGCCTCATCCGAAGCCAGGAAGGCCGCGAGTGCAGCCACCTCCTCAGGACGTCCGAAGCGCCCCGTGGGAATCTGTTTCTTCAACTCATCCTGAGCCAGGTCCTTTGTCATATCCGTCTCGATGAATCCAGGGGCGATGGCATTCACGGTGATGCTACGGGCAGCCACCTCCTGTGCCAAAGCCTTGGTGGCTCCGATGAGAGCAGCCTTGGCGGCACTGTAGTTTGACTGTCCGGGCAGTCCTTTCACGCCTGAGAGCGAAGCCATATTAATGATGCGACCTCCACGCTTGCGAGGCATCATGTGCTTCAACAAGCGGCGCGTCACGTAGAAATAGCCGTTGAGCGTCGTGTCGAGCACACTGTGCCAGTCGTCGTCAGACATCATGAAGAGTGCTCCGTCACGACGGATGCCGGCATTGTTCACCAGCACGGCGATATAGTCCTCCGGATGAGCCTGTTCCCACTGCTCGAGGGCCCCCTCGATGGCTTCTGGCTTCGATGTATCGAAGGGTAACAACTCAGCAACACCTCCGTTTGCCGTGATCTCGTCAGCCACCGCCTGGGCAGCTGCCGTATTACTTAAGTAGTTGATAACCACTGGCCATCCTGCAGCAGACAACCGCAGGGCTACAGCCTTTCCTATGCCTCTGGAGGCACCTGTCACTAATGCGTATTTCATTGCTTAATTATCGTTTGAACTTCAAATTTGATTGCAAAAGTACATATTTTCCTGCAAATAACCGACTTTTTTAGTAGAATATTACATTTTTACGGAAAATTATGCTTACCTTTGTAGCAGTGAATAAGCTAACTTTATCAGAAACATGGAACAACAGAAACGTTATGGTCACTTCGACGACCAACACCGCGAGTATGTCATCACAGACCCGCAGACACCATGGCCCTGGATTAACTATCTGGGCAATGAGGACTTTTTCTCCCTCATCTCTAATACCGCCGGCGGCTACTCCTTCTACAAGGATGCCAAGTTCCGCCGCATCACCCGCTATCGCTACAACAACGTACCGATGGACAACGGAGGGCGCTACTTCTACATCAAGGATGGCGACACCATCTGGAATCCAGGATGGAAACCCTGCAAGACACCACTTGACTTCTACGAGTGCCGTCACGGCATGGGCTATACCCGCATCACGGGCCGCAAGAACGAGGTAGAAGCCTCGGTACTCTTCTTCGTACCGCTGAAAAAGTGGGCTGAGGTGCAGAAGCTCACCCTGAAGAACCTCTCGCAGGAGGTGAAGACCCTGAAGCTCTTCTCCTTCGAGGAGTGGTGCCTGTGGAATGCAGCTACCGACATGGAGAACTTCCAGCGCAATTTCTCGACTGGCGAGGTGGAGATCGAGGGCTCGACCATCTACCATAAGACGGAATACCGCGAGCGCCGCAACCACTATGCGTTCTATCATGTGAACACAGAGATACAGGGCTTCGACACTGACCGTGAGACTTTCGTAGGCCTCTACAATGAGTTTGCCGATCCTCAGGCAGTCCTTGAGGGAAAGCCCCGCAACTCTCATGCCCACGGCTGGAGTCCTATTGCATCCCACTACATCGAGATAACACTCCAGCCGGGCGAACAGAAAGACTTCATCTTCCTGCTTGGCTACATCGAGAACGAGCAGGACAAGAAATTCTCTGCTCCCCAGGTCATCAACAAGGAGAAGGCGCATCAACTCATCGCCGAGCTCGACACCACAGAGAAAGTCGACAAGGCTTTTGCAGAACTTTGCGAGTATTGGGATGCCCTGCTTAATATATATAAGGTACATACAGGCAACGACAAGCTCGACCGTATGGTGAACATCTGGAATCAGTACCAGTGCATGGTGACGTTCAACTTCTCGCGCTCAGCCTCCTTCTTCGAGAGCGGCGTGGGGCGCGGCATGGGCTTCCGCGACTCCAACCAGGACCTCGTCGGCTTCGTGCATCAGATACCGCCACGGGCACGCCAGCGCATCATCGACATCGCATCGACGCAATTCCCCGACGGCGGCTGCTACCACCAGTACCAGCCCCTCACCAAGCGCGGCAACAACGACATCGGCGGCGGCTTCAACGATGACCCCTGCTGGCTTATCTTCGGCACCGTGGCCTACATCAAGGAGACGGGCGACTTCTCTATCCTCAACGAGATGGTGCCTTTCGACAACCAGCCCGGCAGCGAGGTGACTCTCTTCGAGCACCTGAAGATTTCAATGGACCATGTCATCAACAACCTGGGCCCCCACATGCTGCCCCTCATTGGTCGTGCCGACTGGAACGACTGTCTGAATCTCAACTGCTTCTCTTGGGATCCCAACGAGAGTTTCCAGACCACGGAGAACGTCTCCGAGGGCACCAAGGCCGAGAGTCTCATGATTGCAGGCCTCTTCGTAGTCACTGGCAAGGACTACATCAAACTCTGCAAGGAGTTATCCGGAAAATCCGGTTTGTCCGGTTTATCCGGTTTATCCGGTATCGACTTCGTCGCCGAAGCCGAGCGCATGCAGCAAGCCGTCGATGCAATGATAGAGGCCGTCAAGAAGCACGGCTGGGACGGCGAGTGGTATCTCCGTGCCTACGACTTCTACGGCCGTAAGATCGGCTCCAACGAGTGCGACGAGGCCAAGATCTTCATCGAGAGCCAAGGCTGGTGTACGATGGCAGAAATTGGTGCCGAAGAAGGCATGGTAGCCAAGAGCCTCGACTCCTGCAAGAAATACCTGGAGTGCGAACACGGCATGGTGCTCAACAACCCCGCCTTCACGAAGTACATCTATGAGTATGGCGAGATCAGTTCTTACCCTGAGGGCTACAAGGAGAATGCCGGCATCTTCTGCCACAACAATCCCTGGGTCATCATCGGCGAGTGTATTGCAGGCCGTGGCAACGATGCCTGGAACCACTACGCCAAGATCCTGCCCTCATACGTCGAGGAGAAATACCAGACGCTGCACAAGGTGGAGCCATACGTCAACTGCCAGATGGTGGCAGGCAAGGACGCCTACAAGCCTGGTGAGGGCAAGAACTCCTGGCTCACGGGTACGGCTGCCTGGATGTGGTACACCGTGTCGGAGTTTATCCTCGGCATCAAGCCAGACTACGAGGGCCTGCGCATCGACCCCTGCCTGCCTGAGACGGCCACAGACTACACCGTCTGCCGTAAGTTCCGCGAGGGAGAATACGAGATCACCATCCACCCCAACGGCGCGCAGAAGGGCGTGAAGAGCATCACGCTCGACGGCCAGCCCATCGAGGGCCCCATCATCCCCTACTCTGCTGGCAAGCATATCGTGGAAGTGACGATGTAAATTATCAAGGTCAACTGCTGCCACGCGGTGTTTCCATGGCAGTCGTATAGAGCCTTCTCTCTGTTCCACGGAAGTTCCTGGCAATCGCCAGGAACTTTTATTTTTTCGCCAGGAACTTTTATTTTTTCGTCAGGAACTTCCATTTTTTCGCCAGAAACGCGCGCGCACGTATATAGTTGCGATATGCACTTTTTTACCCACACCTCTTACACCTCCAACACCCAACTGGGTGTAAGAGGTGTAAGAGGTGTGGGATATTTCTGTGTTTCCCCTCTATTATATGCACGCGTAGCAAAAAGTTCGGGACTCCAGCGTGACGTTTTTAGTTAAAAGATATAAAAGAATTGTACAACCAATCGATTTTCATCGTAAATTTGTCGCGGTCTTTGAGAAAAAGACTTTAGTATGTTTAATTTAAATAAAGAGAAGTTATGAAAAAGATTCTATTCGCAGTAATGGCCGTAGCAGCCATTAGTTTCACATCATGCGGTAACAAGACCCAGCAGGCAGAAGCAACCACTGACAGTACAGCCGTAGAGGTGACGACAGCCGACGAAGAGGCTGATGCCGCCGTGGCTTCACTGGCCGCCAACCTCGCTGAGACCAGCGACCCCAGCAAGTTCCAGAAGTGCTTCGAAGAGGTGAAGACACGCATTGCCAACCTGGTGAAGGAGAATCCCGAGGCAGCCAAGCAGTACGTGACTCGTATCCAGAGCTTCCTGAAGGAGAATGCCGACAAGATCAAGGCCCTCGTAGGCGAGAATGCCGCTCTGAGCTCTGCCATCGCTGCCATCTCTGATGTAGAGCCAGATGCAGTGGTTAGTGGTCTGCTCGAGCAGGTAGGTGATGCTGCAGAGGATGCCAAGGAGGCTGCCGCCGGCGCTGCTGAGGATGCCAAGGAGGCTGCTGCTGACAAGGCTAACGAGGTGAAGGACGCTGCCAAGCAGAAGGCTGGCGAGGCTGTCGACAATGCTGCCAACGCTGCCAAGAAATCCCTCGGTCTCTAATAATCCCACTTGAGACCTTTCAAGAGGTCACTTTATGCCAAAACGTCATATTCATGCGACGTTTTGGCATTTTTCGTCCCCATGGCACGCTTTTTGTCCATCCGTTTTCAGAAACAACAATATAAATAGGAGGACAAACGTATGACATTAGACAAATTTACAATCAAAGCACAAGAGGTCGTGCAACAAGCGGTGAACATCGCTGAGATGAACGGCCAACAGGCCATAGAACCTGTACATATACTCAAAGGCGTGACGGAGAAAGCCAAAGACGTGGCCAACTTCATCTTCCAGAAACTCGGCGTGAATGGCCAGCAGATTGCCATGCTCGTCGATCAGGAAATCCAACATCTGCCCAAGGTACAGGGGGGCAGTCAGCCCTATCTCTCCAATGAAGCCAACCAGGTGCTGGTGCGTGCCACGGAACAGTCACAGAAGATGGGCGACGAATTCGTCAGTGTTGAACCACTTCTGTTGGCTCTGCTCAGCGTCAACTCTACGGCTTCACGCATCATGAAGGACGCCGGTTGCACGGAGAAGGACATGCTGGCGGCTATCCAGGAACTGCGACAGGGACAGAAAGTACAGTCACAAAGTGCCGACGACAATTATCAGTCGTTGGAGAAGTATGCCAAGAACCTGGTAGACCTAGCCCGTCAGGGCAAGCTCGACCCAGTCATCGGACGTGATGACGAGATTCGCCGACTGCTACAGATCCTTTCCCGCCGTACGAAGAACAACCCGATTCTGATCGGTGAGCCCGGCACTGGTAAGACGGCCATCGTCGAGGGCCTCGCAGGTCGTATCGTGCGTGGCGACGTGCCGGAGAATCTGAAGGACAAGCAACTCTTCTCCCTTGACATGGGCGCACTGGTGGCAGGCGCAAAATATAAAGGAGAATTCGAGGAGCGCCTGAAAAGTGTCATCAACGAAGTGACGAAGGCCGAGGGCCGCATCATCCTCTTCATCGACGAGATCCACACGCTGGTAGGTGCCGGTGGTGGCGAAGGTGCGATGGATGCCGCCAACATCCTGAAGCCGGCACTGGCACGCGGTGAACTGCGCGCCATAGGTGCCACCACACTCAACGAGTATCAGAAATACTTCGAGAAGGACAAGGCTCTGGAGCGACGCTTCCAGACCGTCATGGTCGACGAGCCGGATGAGCTGTCCGCCATCAGCATCCTCAGAGGTCTGAAGGAGCGCTACGAGAACCACCACAAGGTGCGTATCCAGGATGATGCCTGTATTGCTGCCGTACAACTCTCCGAGCGCTACATCTCCGAGCGCTTCCTGCCCGACAAGGCCATCGACCTGATGGATGAAGCCGCAGCCAAGCTCCGCATGGAGCGCGACTCCGTGCCCGAGGAGCTCGACGAGATTACCCGCCGACTGGCACAGCTCGAAATCGAGCGTGAAGCCATCAAGCGCGAGGGTGATGAGCCAAAGATTGCCCAGCTCGACAAGGAGATTGCCGAGCTCCGAGAGCAGGAGACACAGTTCCGTGCCAAGTGGGAGGGCGAGCGCCAGCTGGTGAACAAGATTCAGCAGGACAAGCAGGAGATAGAGAACCTGAAGTACGAAGCCGAGCGTGCCGAACGCGAGGGGGACTATGGTCGTGTGGCAGAGATCCGCTACTCGAAACTCAAGACCCTCGAGGACGACATCAAAGCCATCCAGCAACAACTCGCCAATGCCCAAGGCGACAACTCGCTGGTACGCGAGGAAGTGACAGCCGACGACATTGCTGAGGTCGTCAGTCGCTGGACGGGCATACCCGTGACGAAGATGATGCGAAGCGAGCGCGAGAAGCTGCTCCACCTGGAGTCAGAACTCCACAAGCGCGTCATCGGGCAGGACGAGGCCATCGTTGCCGTCTCCGATGCTGTGCGTCGCTCGCGTGCCGGACTGCAGGATCCCAAGCGCCCCATCGCCAGCTTTATCTTCCTCGGCACCACGGGTGTCGGTAAGACGGAACTGGCCAAGACACTCGCCGACTATCTCTTCAACGATGAGACGATGATGACCCGTATCGACATGTCGGAGTATCAGGAGAAGTACAGTGTCAGCCGACTCATCGGTGCCCCTCCGGGCTATGTGGGCTACGACGAGGGAGGCCAGTTGACGGAGGCGGTACGCCGCAAGCCCTACAGTGTGGTGCTCTTCGACGAGATTGAGAAGGCTCATCCCGACGTATTCAACATTCTGCTGCAGGTGCTCGATGATGGCCGCTTGACAGACAACAAAGGCCGCACGGCCAACTTCAAGAACACCATCATCATCATGACCTCAAACGCTACCCGAGAGCAACTCCGCGCCACCATGCGACCCGAGTTCCTCAACCGTATCGACGAGATCATCACTTTCCAGCCCTTGACGAAGGAGCAGATCAGTGACGTCGTTCGTCTGCAGATGAAGAGGGTGACGGAGATGCTGGAGCCTCAGGGCATACGCCTGGAGTGCACGCCGCAGGCCATCGCCTATCTGGCAGAGGAAGGTTACGATCCTGAGTTTGGTGCCCGTCCTGTGAAGCGTGCCATCCAGCAGTTCGTGCTCAACGACCTGTCGAAGAAGATTCTCGCCGACGAGGTGGATCGTGAGAAGCCAATCATCATCGATGAGTTCGGCGACGGCTTGGTGTTCCGTAACTAAAGGATAAAAAGCCAGCAAAGAACGAATCAAGCTGGCGAATGAAGATATTTGGAAATTGCACAAAACGGCCAATGTGTGCACAAATTGGTCGATTTTGTGCAATTTATTTTGTTGTGTGCGTAAAAAGTATTACCTTTGCAGCCGATTTTGCAAAAGGATATCATTTATATACATTATTAATATAATATGGCTTTAAAGATTGTTGTGCTGGCCAAGCAAGTGCCAGACACCCGTAATGTGGGTAAGGATGCCATGACAGCCGAAGGAACGGTGAATCGTGCTGCCTTACCCGCTATCTTCAATCCCGAAGATTTGAACGCCCTGGAGCAGGCCCTTCGCCTGAAGGAGCAGAATCCAGGCTCTACAGTAGGCATCCTCACGATGGGCCCTCCACGTGCAGGTGAAATTATCCGTCAGGGACTCTATCGCGGCGCCGACACCGGCTGGCTGCTGACTGACCGTCTGTTCGCAGGTGCCGATACACTGGCTACCTCGTACGCGCTGGCTACCGCCATCAAGAAGATCGGCGATGTGGACATCGTGATCGGTGGTCGTCAGGCCATCGATGGTGACACGGCTCAGGTAGGTCCGCAGGTGGCTCAGAAGCTGGGGCTCAATCAGGTGACATACGCCGAGGAGGTGCTGAGCGTGAAGGATGGTAAGGCTACCATCAAGCGCGTCATCGACGGTGGTGTGGAGACCGTGGAGGCTCCGCTGCCCGTGGTGATTACCGTCAACGGAAGCGCTGCTCCCTGCCGCCCGCAGAACGCCAAACTGGTGATGAAGTACAAGCGCGCCACCTGTCCGATGGAGCGTCCCGCCGAGGGCACGCCCTACGACTATCTGTATGAGGAGCGCCCCGAGCTGAACCTCAACCAGTGGAGTGTGGCTGATGTCAACGGTGACGTGAACCAGTGCGGTCTTGCAGGCTCGCCCACTAAGGTGAAGGCCATCAAGAACATCGTGTTCCAGGCAAAGGAGTCGAAAACCTTAACGGCTTCTGATGCTGATGTCGAGGGAATGATTAAGGAATTGTTGGAAGAGAAAATCATTGGCTAAGACGAACAGAAATTCACGTAATACGCATGAAAGAATGATAATTACGGTAATTTCTTTCCCCAAATAGAAAAGAATCATGAATAATGTTTTTGTATATTGCGAGATAGAAGGTACTCAGGTACAGGAAGTATCTCAGGAGCTGCTGACCAAGGGTCGCAAGCTCGCCAATGAACTGGGCGTAGAACTCCACGCTGTCGTTGCCGGTACAGGCATCAAGGACAAGGTGGAGGATCAGATTCTGCCCTACGGTGTCGACAAACTGTTTGTCTTCGATGCCAAAGACCTCTTCCCCTACACCTCTGCTCCCCACACGGACATTCTGGTGAACCTCTTCAAGGAGGAGCAGCCGCAGATCTGTCTGATGGGTGCTACGGTAATCGGCCGTGACCTCGGACCGCGTGTGTCGTCATCACTGACCTCTGGTCTGACTGCCGACTGCACCGAGCTGGAGATTGGCGACTTCGAGGACAAGAAGGCCGGAAAGACCTACCAGAACCTGCTCTATCAGATCCGTCCTGCTTTCGGTGGTAACATCGTGGCTACGATCGTGAATCCTGAGCACCGTCCTCAGATGGCTACTGTACGCTCTGGCGTGATGCAGAAGGCTATCTATGATGGTGCCTGCAAAAAGGAGGTTGTATATCCTGAGGTCAGCAAGTATGTCAGCCCCGAGGCTTTCGTTGTGAAAGTGCTCGACCACCATGTAGAGGCTGCCAAGCACAACCTGAAAGGTGCACCCATCGTCGTAGCTGGTGGTTACGGTATGGGCTC
>DDQK01000040.1 GCA_002342665.1 Prevotella sp. UBA2444 | reverse complement strand
GCAATAACAATGGTTTTATCCATCTTGTTGCTGATAACGACACCCTGTCTTGTCTTTCTTAAATTTCTTGTTTCCATCTGGACCATTGTTATTTGTTAAGTTCTCTCTGATGAAGTTCGGATTTCATACGAGCGATATCACGACGTGTCTGCTTAATCTGAGAGGGATTCTCCAGCGGAGAGATGGCGTGGTTCAACTTCATCTGGTTGTACTTTGCAACCTCGGCCTCAATGCGCTCTGCCAAGTCCTTGGTCTCGAGCTCTCTTACTTCTTTGATCTTCATACTCGATTAAGCGTTTTTATCGTAATCACGTCTTACTACAAACTTTGTCTTCACGGGCAGCTTCTGGGCACCGAGGCGAAGAGCCTCCTTGGCCACGTCGAAGGGTACACCCTCTACTTCGAAGAGAATACGACCGGGAGTGACGGGAGCAACCCATCCGGCGGGATCACCCTTACCTTTACCCATTCGCACGTCAGCAGGCTTGCGAGTGATGGGCTTGTCGGGGAAGATGCGAATCCATACCTGACCCTCACGGTTCATATAACGGTTGATGGCAACACGAGCTGCCTCTATCTGGCGACTGTCGATCCACTTGGCATCCATAGTCTTGATGCCGAATGAGCCGAAGGCCAGCTGCGTACCTCTGTGAGCGTTGCCTTTGTTGCCACGCCCGTCCTGAGGCCTTCTATATCTAACTCTCTTTGGCTGTAACATAATAAGCTTCTTTCTTTAATAGTTATTACTTCTTCTTGTTACGGAACTTCTTGTCACCGCCACGGCCGCCACCATTAGGACGGCTGCCGCCCTTCTCCTGAGTGAAGTTGGGGGCCAGGTCAACCTTGCCATAAACCTCACCACGGCAGATCCACACCTTAATACCCAGCAGGCCAACCTTTGTCAGGGCCTCGGCGTGGCAGTAGTCGATGTCAGCACGGAAAGTGTGCAGCGGTGTACGACCTTCCTTGAGCATCTCACTGCGTGCGATTTCTGCTCCGTTGAGACGACCGGAAATGAGTACCTTGATACCCTCGGCACCGGCGCGCATCGTGTTCTGAATAGCCATCTTGATAGCACGGCGGTAAGCAATCTTACCCTCTATCTGGCGAGCGATGTTATTAGCCACGATGGTTGCGTCGAGTTCCGGACGCTTCACCTCAAAGATGTTAATTTGTATCTCCTTGTCATAGAGCTTCTTCAGCTCTTCCTTCAGCTTGTCAACGTCCTGACCACCTTTACCAATGACGATACCCGGACGGGCGGTGCAGATAGTGATGGTAACCAGCTTCAGTGTGCGCTCGATGACAATCTTCGACACGCTCGCCTTTGCAAGGCGCTCGTTCAGGTACTTGCGGATCTTCTGATCCTCAACCAGGTTGTCGCCGAAGTTCTTGCCTCCGAACCAATTTGAATCCCAACCTCTTACGATTCCCAGACGGTTGCTAATCGGATTAACTTTCTGTCCCATACTTATTCTTTTACGTCATTAGTTTTAGCGTCAACGAACAGAGTCACGTGGTTCGAACGCTTGCGGATACGATAGCCACGACCCTGAGGTGCAGGTCTCATTCTCTTCATCGTCACACCCTCGTCAACAAAGATACGAGTGATGAACAGCTCACCATCCTCGGCCTTGCGATCGTTCTTTGCTTCCCAGTTAGCGATGGCAGAACGGAGGAGTTTCTCTACATCAGCTGCTGCTGCCTTCTTCGAGAAACGAAGCACACCAAGCGCACGGTTGACCTCCATGCCGCGGACCATGTCCACTACATAGCGCATCTTGCGCGGTGAAGAGGGGCAGCCTTTCAGCTTGGCAAAATACTGTGTCTTAAGTGCTGCTTTTCTTTCTTCAGCCTTAATATGTTTTCTTGCTCCCATTTTACTATTTACTTTTTTACTTTTTTACCTTTCCCTGGGATTACTTCTTGTTACCGGCATGACCTCCGAAGCGACGGGTGGGTGCGAACTCACCGAGCTTATGGCCTACCATGTTCTCAGTAACGTAGACAGGGATGAATTTGTTACCATTATGAACTGCAACAGTGTGTCCCACGAAGTCCGGGGAAATCATTGATGCCCTGGCCCATGTCTTGACGACATTCTTCTTACCACTCTCATTCATGGCGAGAATCTTCTTCTCGAGTGATACGTTGATGTACGGACCTTTCTTTAATGAACGACTCATAATTTACTCTCTTAATTAACTTCGTGATTACTTCTTGTTAGCTCTTTCAATGATGTACTTGTTCGAAAGCTTCTTCGGTGCACGTGTCTTCAGACCCTTAGCGTACAGACCCTTGCGAGAACGCGGATGTCCACCACTCTGGCGACCTTCACCACCACCCATCGGGTGATCATGCGGGTTCATCACGACACCACGGTTGTGCGGGCGGCGACCCAGCCAACGTGAGCGACCGGCCTTACCCGACTGCTCCAGGGCGTGGTCTGAATTGCCAACACTGCCGATTGTAGCCTTACAAGCAGAGAGAATCTTGCGCAGCTCTCCTGAGGGGAGCTTGATCACGCAGTAGTCTCCCTCACGAGAAGTCAACTGAGCGAAATTACCTGCCGAACGAACGAGCTTGGCACCCTGGCCGGGACGCATCTCAATGTTGTGGATGACCGTACCCACAGGGATGTTGGCCATCGGAAGAGCATTACCCACCTCGGGCACTGCCTCCGCACCAGACATCAGGGTTGCACCAACCTGCAGTCCATTAGGAGCAATAATATAACGTTTTTCACCATCAGCGTAGAAGAGCAGAGCGATACGGGCCGAACGGTTCGGATCGTACTCGATTGTCTTAACTACAGCTGGAACACCATCCTTCTCTCGCTTGAAGTCGATCAGACGATACTTCCTCTTGTGGCCGCCGCCCATGTAGCGGACAGTCATCTTACCGGTGTTGTTTCGACCACCGGTAGAGCGCTTACCGTAAACGAGAGACTTCTCTGGCACGGATGCAGTAATATCCTCGAACGTGCCAATAATCTTGTGTCTTTGACCCGGAGTTACGGGCTTTAATTTACGTACTGCCATTTCTTATTGAATATTGCTATAAAAATCAATTGTATCGCCCTCCTTCAGAGTAACGATTGCCTTCTTGAACGCACTCTTCTGACCCTTGATCAGGCCGGCCTTCGTGTAACGCGAAGAGCGCTTGCCTGCGTAGCGGACAGTGTTCACGTCCAATACTGTCACATTATACAGACTCTCAATCTCTTTCTTGATCTCAATCTTGTTGGCCTCGGGCTTCACAATGAATCCGTACTTCACCTGAACGGGGATGTTCACAGTCGTACCAGCAGCAACGCGAACATTGCCCTTGCGGTCCTTCTTGTCCTTCTTCACCACGTAGGATCTGGCCACCGAAGTCTTGTCTGTAATCTTAGTCATCTTCTCAGTGACTATCGGTTTGATGATAAATGCCATATCTTGTACCTCCTTTTACTTGTTTAAGATACCGTCGATGGTCTGCAGCGACTGCTCAGTGACGACGAGCACATCAGCATTCAGCACCTTGTAGGCGTTGAGCTTACTGGCCTCGAGCACCTCAGAACCCTGCAGGTTACGTGCCGACAGATATAAGTTACTATTTGAATTCGGCATCAGGAAGAGCACCTTCTTACCGTCCACCTTGAGATTCTTCTCAATAGCCACCAATTCCTTGGTCTTGGGAGCTGAGAGAGTGAAGTCCTCCACAACGACAATTGCATTGTCCTGAGCCTTATAAGACAGAACCGACTTGCGGGCCAAAGCCTTCACCTTCTTGTTCAGCTTGAAGCTGTAGTCACGGGGCGTGGGACCGAACACACGGGCACCACCGCGCAGCAGCGGAGAATTGATGTCACCATGACGGGCACCGCCGCCACCCTTCTGACGACCCAGTTTACGGGTAGAACCGGATATCTCACTTCTCTCCTTAGACTTGGCAGTTCCCTGACGCTGATTGGCCAGATACCGCTTCACGTCCAGATAAATCACGTGGTCATTAGGTTCAATTCCGAAGATAGCCTCATTGAGAGTTACCTTGCGGCCGGTCTCCTGACCTTTGATATTCAATACGCTAACTTCCATCTTACTTGTTGATAATTACAGTTGAACCATTATAACCAGCGCAGCTACCCTTCACAAGGATCAGGTTATGCTCCGGTATCACCTTTAACACTTTGAGATTCTGAGTGGTCACTCTGTCGCCGCCCATCTGGCCGCCCATGCGCATTCCCTTGAACACCTTGGCGGGATAAGAACAAGCACCGATAGAACCCGGCTTGCGCAGACGGTCATCCTGACCGTGAGTCGACTGACCGACACCACCGAAACCATGACGCTTCACAACGCCCTGGAAACCTTTACCCTTAGAGGTACCTACCACGTCGACAAACTCGGCACCCTCGAAGATGTCGACTGTCAGCGTGTCGCCGAGGTTGAGCTCCTCGTCAAACTTGAACTCGGCCAAGTGGGCCTTTGGTGTTGTGTTAGCCTTCTTGAAGATACCCATCATCGGTTTGGTGGTGTTCTTCTCCTTCTTCTCACCGAAGGCGAGCTGAACGGCCTTGTAACCGTCCTTCTCCACAGACTTCACCTGAGTGACAACACAAGGACCAGCTTCGATAACAGTGCACGGTACATTCTTACCGTCGGCACTGAAAACGGATGTCATTCCGATTTTTCTTCCAATTAATCCTGGCATTTCAGTTTAATAATTAATAATGTTATATATAAAATTGTTCCTTTTTTAAGTGTCTCTCGCAACGGCGGAGCATACAAACCCACTCAAAAAGGAGACTTCAACTGCTTCATCCTTGAAGGCTAAGTCGCTCTTTATCAGGGTATTGTTAGCTTCCGAGCCAGCGCAATACGCACTTTTGCGGGTGCAAAGGTACTACTATTTTCTCACCCACACAAGACTTTTTAGAATTTATTGTGTGTTATTTTAGGATATTTAACAAGTCGTGAGGCCAAAGGTCGGGCTGAAGGTCGGATAGAGGAAAAATCCGAGATCGCCAGGTCTATGAAGAAAGACAATCTGCCGACAGAGACGATTATGAAGTATACGGGGCTTTCATCTGAAGAAATCGACGCTCTGTAGCTGCAAACAGCCATACAATTGATTCTCCGGTTCACAGCCCCCGCCGCAGACATTGACGGCGGGGGCTGCAATCATTTGCGGCGGGAGCCGCAAATATCAACCACGCCCGCTACACGACGACTTTACCCTATCCTTTCTCCCAGTTTACTCCGTCCCTTCTCCCGGTTTAGACTATCCTTTCTCCCAGATTAGACTATCCTCCTGACTTCGGCGGTTTTAACAAATGCCGTGACAACAATGTTTCCTCTATCAGAGTCGGTTCTTCTCAGCATTACCAGCACCGGTTCCCTTATACTTCGACGGGGTGACGTTGAAGCGGTAACGCAGGGAGAGGGTGAGGCTGCGCGAGTCGTCGTCCTCCGTCTTGCGGAGTATCATGCGTTCGAAGTAGAACGTGCCTCTGCCGATGCCCTGATTGAAGAGGTCGTTGGCGGAGAGCTTGATGTTGAGGCGCCGCTTGAAGAAGTCTTTGCTGACGCTGAGCGAAAGCATCGGGTTAGTGGCCTCAATCTTGAAGTTGGAGCCCGTATAGCCGTGGGTGTGCATGTTGAAGTCGGCTTGCAGCAGCCAGTCGTGGGGCAGGGTGACGATGTTGCCCAGTTGCAGCGACAGCATAGGCTGGTTCATGCTTTTGTCCTGCCCGTTGAAGGTCGTCGTGAGCCATTGCTTCATGAATGTAACGTTGTATTGCGGTGTCCACGTCACGCCACTGCCCAGTCGGATGTCGCGCTGCATGCCCAGCGTGACTATGAGCCAGTTGACGTGGTCATAGTTCTTGGTGGTGGCCATGTTGACCTTGCTGTCCTGTTCTATGCTTTCCATCACTATCATGAAGGGATTGACACAGTGGTTGAAGTTGGTGTTTAGGTAGAATCCTTTCCACATTGCCATGGCGCTGAAGTTGTGATACTTTACTGGTCGCAGATATGGATTACCCCGCTGCATGTTCAGCCGGTTCTCATAGATCACGTCGTTGCTCAGCAGCCAGTAGGCCGGGCGATTGGTGCGCTTGGCATAGCTGAGGGAGAGCCCACCCCCAGCTCCTCCCCAAGGAAGGGGAGCCGAAACGGATACAGAGGGAAAGAAGTCATCGTAAGTGCGGCATTGGTCGTCTCGGCGCTGGCCGCTGACGAAGTAATCTGACGAAACATGCTCATAGCGCAGGCCGGCCTGAAGCTGGAAGCGGCCTAACTGCTGGCGCAGTTCCACGAACGGGGCCATGTTGCTCTCGTGCTGCTCGTTGCTGCTGCCCAAGATGTAGCCCTCTGCATTCTCGAAACTGCTGCGCCAGCGGGTGTTGGTGTATTCCTCGCCTATGGAAATCTGCCCTTTCCACAGCGGGTGGCTCACGATGAGTTTCTCGGCCACCATACTGCCCCGTGTCTGGGTCTCCGTGTTCACGTCTCGGTTCTCATAGTTGCGGCTCAGCTCCTGTTGGCTGTTGCGACTCACGTTCTTATAGGCTGTATAGTCAGCGTTAAAATCAATAGAGAACTGCCCCAGCTTGCCCGCATAGTAGAGGTTAGCCTGATGCTTAGGCGCATTCCTTTCACGTCGGGTTCCGCTGTTATGTAGATGGTCGTAGGGCGTGTTGTTGGCCAGCAGTTCGTCGGCATCTTCATTGAAGGTCTTCACGTAGTCGTAGGTGTGCTGATAGAAGCCACCGAGCGAGTTGCTGTCGTTCAGCTGGTAGTTGAAGCCTGCACGTCCTTCGAGATATGGGTTGCGCGCCGTCGATTCATGGTGATTGGTGACAGTCCACAGCGTGTCGGCGAAAACAGTCTGTTCAAAGCCGCCGATGTTCCATCGCTTGTTGTAGGCTCCGAAGAGGTTGGCAAAGAGCTCCAGCCCTCCTTTTCGGTAGGTCATATTTACTCGCTCATTGTTGACGTAGCCGTGGTTCTTGCGGCTCCATGAGGTCAGCTCTACGCCCAAGCCTTCACCCTGTGCACGCTTGGTATGGATTACGATGACCGCCTGCACGGAAGCATCATAGCGGGCACCGGGGTTCTGGATCACCTCTACGTTGCGTATGTGGTCCGACTGGATGTTGCGCAGTTCGTTCAGGTCGGTCAGCTTGCGGTTGTTCAGGTAGATGATCGGCGCACCCTTGCCCAGTATCTCATAGCCTTCGCCCTTCTTCGAGATGGTGGGCACGCGCGACAGCAAATCCTCGGCCGTGCCCAGGCGGGACATCACCGTGCCCTCGACATTCATCACCAGCGAATTGCCTTGCAGTACGACCTTCGGGCGCTCGCCCGTCACCACCACGCCTCGAATGGTCTGTGCCTCCGGCCTGATCTGGATGGGGCCGACCTCTTCCTTGCTGCACAGGCGGTAAGTAGTCTGATAGCCGACAAAGGAGATGCGGGCCAAAACAGGTATTACATCGCAGGGGATGACGAAAACGCCAGCCTCGTTGCTCACGCCTCCACCGATGACGGTAGAGTCTGATGGATGAAGCAGGTAAATATTGGCGTAAGGCACGGGCAGGCGGTTCTCGTCGATGATGGTGCCTGAAAGGTGACGCTCGGTCTTGTGGGTACACTCCACATAGATGTCGTGCTCGCCGCGTTTCACAACACGTATGGGATAGAAGCCTACAATCTGCATGAGGGCATCAGTGAACGACTTATGCCTGATGCTGGTAGTCACGCGGAAGTCTTCCAGCTCGTTGTACATGAAGCTGATGGTATAGTCGTGCGACTGTTCGTTGAGGTCGCGCAGTGCCTCAGACATCGATACATTATTATAATTGCGCGTAATCTGCTGTGCCTGTGCTTGGCAAAGGCAACACAGACCAATCAGGGAAATAAAGAGGCACTTCATCATCTGACAAACAATTTACGGTCTTCGACGGCGAGGTTGACCTGGTCGAACATGTTCAACTTCTCTATCACCTCCTGCAGGCTCTCATCCTGATGCCATACGAAATAGAAACGGAGCTGGCTGGCCTCTTCGTCCTGTATATCCAGCACCACATGATGATAGGTCGCAATATCCTTGGCAATGCTGTCGAGTGTAACGTTGTCAAAGACTACAGGCTCTGTCTTGGCGATGGTGTCAGACTTTTCGAGTTGAGAGCTGAGCGTTGAGCGTTGAGCCTTTTTTGCCGTGGTCTCAGCCACTTGCGGAGCCTCCGGCTTCTGGTAATGCCGAACGATGTGGACGGCAGCAATGGCAATACCTGACAATGCCAATACGCCAATGAGTATAGCAGCGAATTTCCGCCACGTATTTATTGGGCGAACTGAGGATATATGCTGCCGGGCGAACTGCTGCCATGCCTCATCCACATCGGCCTCTTGGTCAAGGTCGTCCATCATGGCCTCTATCTCCTGATCGGAATACTTGTCGGGCTCTTCCTGCATCGAGCGGAACAGCTGCTTGTTGTGGTTGTTTGTCTTCATAAGCCTTTCGGATTAAAACGGTTTCTGATTTCTTTCAAGGCGTGAGAAAGATGTTTCCATACGGCCACGCGGCTAATGCCTTCAACAGAAGCAATCTCGTCGTAGCTATACCCTTCGGAGAAACGGAGGCGGAAGATGCGCTGCTCTTGTCCGGTCAGATGACTGACGACAAACTCGACGATGTCTGTCATGCGCTCATCCTCATGCTCTTCATCGGATGTCTGCCCTGCACTAGCTGTCTCCATGCGGAGTCTCGTGTCCTGGTGGCGGATACGCTTCAGGCACTGGTTGCGAACGCTCGTCAGCAGATAGCGCTCTTCGGCGTCGGGCATCAGCACCGTCCGCCCACGGAGCAGTCCCTCAAAGATGTCGCTGACCACATCCTTGCTCTCCTGCTCGTCGTAGAGGATTGTGCGTGCCACCCTCAGCATCTTGGCATAGTGCTGCTTAAACAACCGTTGGATCATTCCCGAGCTTTGCTCGCCTACCCGTAGCCTTTCATGTCTTTCCATCACGTCTTTTTATAATAATACCCTTCAGCCGATCAGAATGCTAACCCGAAAACAAACTTTTTTGATCAAGGGTGAGGGGTAGATAGCTGCAACTAATGTGAAATAGAGTTCAGATCCTGCGATACCTTGGGTAAAATGCAAAGATAAGAGTAAAATGCGAATTCCGCAAATCTGTAAGCCGGAAACCTGCGAAATTTAGGATATATTAAGCTCTTGCTTCGTCTTATCACAACGGAAACAAGGAAAGTTTCGTAAATGTTTGGAATTCTCGAGAATAATCTTTATCTTTGCCAACGCATTCAGCCGCGAATACAAAGACATGCGGCGAGAGTCTGCGCCATTTCTACAACATAGTTATTAACATCAATAATAAGCATGAAAAAGGACTTCTGGAACTACATCTTTTTATTATTACTTCTGATTTGTTCATCAGCCAAGGCTGACAACACCAGCAAAGTCACTGTAGGCCTGACTATTGATAGTACGGCAGTGATGGCAGAATGCCAGTCTTTCGGACGAAGGATTGAAGGTGTAGTCATCAAACCAGGACTTAACTATATGTTACTAAAATTCCGAGAAACTACCAAAAGCGGGAAATGGCTGAAATTCAAAGGAGAGATTGGGGTGTTCAGCATAACGGACTCCAAACTATTATGGACTTACCCATTTGACTATAGGAATTCATCAGCCTATTGCACGAAAGCGGGGGTGGCTATTTCAAAAGGAAATAAGTTTAGTATGCTGGATCCGAATACTGGTAATGTTCGGTGGCAAGGCAAGTTCACCCCTGTCCAGTTTGACGATTCTACCAATATTGTACTTGGCTACTCTGGAGTGAGATCAAGCAAGTTGAGTGGTTACGACATGATAACGGGGCAGCAGTTGTGGACTACAAGCATGCCACACGACAAAAACTGGGGTTGGAACAATGTCATACGTGAGGACTCTATACACTGGATTGTAGTCGCAGATGACTTAAACCGCCTGAACATCCGTACTGGTGAAGTCTGTGTTCACAAAGCCAAGACTGGGGTAAACGATATCAAGGGTGCCCTTCTGCAGGGATTGGCTATGGCGGGCGGCGCTATAGCAGGGGCTATGGCTACGGGCTATGCAGTCTATCCAGTGGGGGCTGTCAGTCAGAATGTCATCAATCAGCTACATTCCAATGTCGTTCAGGATGATTCGCTCTATTTCTTTGCCGACCGTGAGCAGGTGGTATGCCTTGATCACTCCATGAATATAGTGTGGCGTCATGAGTTTCCATCAAAGACCTCCGCTTTTTCCCGACTTGTCTGCAACGACAGCACGCTCTATATGTTCAATCTGGGCTTTGGCCTGAAGAACGGACAGAGGCGCACAAAGATGGGACGTCCGTTTATTGCAGCTTTCAACAAGCGTACAGGAGCATGCCTGTTTATGAACATGCTGAGTTTGAAAAAGGATATGGTGGAGGACGCCGTACTCAATCCTGAGGGTGCTTTCATGCTTTTTGATGACGGGTTAGCCTATAAGCGTGAACTTGGTGATTCCACCGTAACAATTTCGCCATGGGATGTGAAAGAACATGGACCGTTGAGTGCTATTATCACCCAGCCAGTATACGCTTACTATCATCTTAAAAGCATGTTTGAGCCCATTGCCACAGACGGCATCTACTTCCCTGTAATTACGGAAAAAGGAGACATCTTCATGGTTGATCGAGAATTGAGGATATCAGAGCGTTTCCCAGCTTATTCCCTTTATTGGCCTCTTTGCAAGGTAGGCGACCGGATGTGCATTTATTCTCCTACCAGTCGTAGGCAGGATGTTTGGCTTGTATCCCTTCAAGGGATTCCAGAGATACAACTAACCATTCCTATACAAGGTGCAGGAATCGCCGAAGGGAAACTATACCTAATCAATAATGAACGTCTGTATTATTTGCCTCTCAACAATAATGTCTAAACTAACGCTTGTCCATATCAAACGCGGAACAAAAAAAATCGGCATTCCCTTGTATCGAGAAAGCCGATTAATATCACGTACGATGTAACAGACTATACCTTGATTTCTACCTCAACACCGCTGGGAAGCTCAAGTTTCATCAGGGCGTCGACAGTCTTAGCTGTTGAGCTGTAGATGTCGATCAGACGCTTGTAGTCTGACAACTGGAACTGCTCACGGGCCTTCTTGTTAACGAAGGTAGAACGGTTCACGGTGTAAATACGCTTGTGCGTGGGAAGGGGGATAGGACCACTGATGATGGCACCGGTAGCCTTGACAGCCTTCACAATCTTCTCTGCTGACTTGTCGACCAATTTGTGGTCGTAGCTCTTCAGCTTGATACGAATTTTCTGACTCATTGTCTTTTTATTATTTTATTTGTTAATATTAGGAAGGGAGCCGCTAAAGAGTCATTTGCTCAGCGACTCCCTTAAATGATGCATTATACGAGGTCGGCACGACCCTTCACCTCTGTCAGCACGACCTTGGCCAGTGCAGAAGAGAGAGGTGCGTGGTGATCGTACTCCATCGAGCTGGTGGCACGACCAGAAGTGATGGTACGAAGAGCGGTTACATAACCGAACATCTCCGACAGGGGCACCTGAGCCTTGACGACACGGGCACCGCTACGGGCCTCTTCCATACCCTCTACCTGACCACGACGCTTGTTCAGGTCACCAATCACGTCACCCATGTTCTCCTCGGGTGTCACCACCTCGAGCTTCATGATGGGCTCCATCAGTACAGGCTTAGCCTGAGCGCAGACTGCCTTATAAGCCATCTGGGCAGCAATCTCGAACGAGAGCTGATCGGAGTCAACGGGGTGGAACGAACCATCCACTACGACAACCTTCAGCGAGTCCATGGGATAGCCACCAAGGATACCGTTCTTCATGGCTGCCTCGAAGCCCTTCTGGATGCTGGGGATGAACTCCTTGGGAATGTTACCACCCTTCACCTCGTTGACGAACTGCAGGCCGCCATTCTCCTTGATATCCCAGTCGTCGTCGACAGGACCTACGTTGACGATGATGTCAGCGAACTTACCGCGACCACCCGACTGCTTCTTGTAGACCTCACGATAGCCCATTACGGTTTTGGTGATGGCCTCCTTATAGTTAACCTGAGGCTTACCCTGATTACACTCAACCTTGAACTCGCGCTTCAGACGGTCGATGATAATGTCAAGGTGGAGCTCACCCATACCGGAGATGATGGTCTGACCACTCTGCTCATCGGTACGAACGGTGAATGTGGGATCCTCCTCGGCCAGCTTAGCCAGGCCGTTGTCGAGCTTAGCCACATCAGCCTGGCTCTTCGGCTCAACGGCAATAGAAATCACCGTGTCGGGGAAGGTCATCGACTCCAGCACGATGGGGGCATTCTCGTCACAGAGTGTGTCACCAGTGCGGATATCCTTGAAACCTACGCCTGCACCGATATCACCGGCATCAATCGACTCCATGGGAATCTCCTTATTAGAGTTCATCTGGAACAGACGGCTGATACGCTCCTTCTTGCCCGAACGGGGATTGAAGACATAGCTACCGGCAGTGATCTTACCAGAATAGACGCGGAAGAACACCAGACGGCCCATATACGGATCGGTGGCAATCTTGAATGCCAGGGCTGAAGTAGGAGCAGCCTCAGAGGGCTCACGATCCTCTTCCTCCTCAGTATTGGGGTTAGTACCCTTGATGACCTCTACGTCAACAGGTGCAGGCAGGAAGGCGCACACATAGTCGAGCAGAGGCTGAACGCCCTTGTTCTTATACGATGATCCGAGCAGCATCGGGGTGCACTGCATGGAAATAGTACCCTTGCGGATAGCTGCGATAATCTCATCCTCAGTGATAGAGTCGGGATCGTCGAAATACTTCTCCATGAGAGCCTCGTCATACTCAGCAGCAGCCTCGAGCAGCTTGTTGCGCCACTCGTCGCACTCAGCCTTCAGGTCGGCGGGGATTTCCTCAACGTCATACTCTGCGCCCATTGTCTCGTCATGCCACAGGATGGCCTTCATCTTGATCAGGTCAACCAGGCCCTTGAAATTCTCCTCAGCACCAATAGGCACCTGGATCACAACAGGGTTAGCCCCCAGAATATCCTTCATCTGCTGCACGGTCTCGAAGAAATCGGCACCAGAGCGATCCATCTTGTTCACATAACCGATACGGGGAACATTATACTTGTCGGCCTGGCGCCATACAGTCTCAGACTGAGGCTGCACACCGTCGGCGGCAGAATAAGTGGCTACAGCACCATCCAGCACACGCAGTGAGCGCTCCACCTCAGCGGTGAAGTCAACGTGTCCCGGAGTGTCAATCAGGTTAATCTTAAACGTCTTGTTATTCCAGGTCCAGTTACAAGTGGTGGCAGCACTGGTGATAGTGATACCGCGCTCCTGCTCCTGAGCCATCCAGTCCATCGTTGCAGCTCCATCATGCACCTCACCGATCTTGTGCGTCTTACCCGTATAGAAGAGGATACGCTCAGAGGTGGTTGTCTTACCGGCATCGATGTGAGCCATAATACCGATGTTACGTGTCAAATGTAAATCGCGATTTGCCATAATTACTTTTTACCCTTTATCTTTTTACCTTATACCTATTAGAAACGGAAGTGAGCAAATGCGCGGTTAGCCTCAGCCATACGGTGCATATCCTCCTTACGCTTGAAGGCACCGCCCTGGTTGTTGAAGGCATCCATAATCTCGGCAGCCAGCTTGTCGGCCATCGACTTGCCGCTACGCTTGCGGGCAAACGAAATCATATTCTTCATAGAGATGCTCTCCTTGCGGTCGGGACGAATCTCTGTAGGCACCTGGAAGGTAGCACCACCGATACGACGGCTCTTCACCTCCACCTGCGGAGTGATGTTATCGAGAGCCTGCTTCCAAATATCAAGGGCAGACTTCTCTTCATTCTGCATCTTTCCCTTCACTACTTCAAGGGCATTGTAGAAAATCTCATACGACTTCGACTTCTTACCGTCGAACATCAGGTGGTTCACAAACTTAGAAACCTTCTGGTCGTTGAACACGGGATCCGGCAGGATCACACGCTTCTTGGGTTTTGCTTTTCTCATTTTACTTTTTAAATGATTTAATTCTGCTTGGGGGCTGTTCTTACTTGTTCTTCAACGCCCTCACCCGGGCATTTACTCAACCTTTCTAACGCTACACCAGCAAAACGGGATTAATGATTTCTTTTTTCCTCTAGGCACCATGACCTTCTCCGGTCATTTACTTCTTAGCCTTAGGACGCTTGGCACCGTACTTAGAGCGGCGCTGCAGACGGTTAGCTACACCGGCGGTATCAAGAGTACCACGAACAATGTGATAGCGAACACCGGGGAGATCCTTCACACGACCACCGCGAACGAGCACGATAGAGTGCTCCTGCAGGTTGTGACCCTCTCCGGGAATGTAACTGTTGACCTCCTTCTGGTTGGTCAGTCGAACACGGGCTACCTTACGCATAGCCGAATTAGGCTTCTTCGGGGTTGTTGTGTAGACACGTACACAGACACCACGACGCTGAGGACAGTTGTCCAGTGCGGGCGACTTTGACTTGTCGACAATTACCCTTCTGCCTTTTCTTACCAATTGTGAAATTGTAGGCATAATACTTTTAACTTTTAATTAATTATATATTTTATTTCGTTTATATTCAGCTATTTACGCAGATAGTCCACCTCCTCAAAGGCGTTTCGGGCTGCAAAGGTACAACTATTTTCGGAATCCACCTAATTTATATACAAGAAAAAGTGCCATACCCTGTTGTATTTAACAAGATATAACACTTTTAAGAATAATTAGAAATAAAAATACCTAAGCTTCTCCCTTTGGAAGATCAAATGGCGAGATGGTTCGGGGCTCCTGATTGGGTATTTTGATTGGCCCAAACTCACGCTCATATCGCATGATATTCTCCTGCAGTGCTCCAAGTAGGCGCTTAGCATGCTCGGGGGCCAGGATGACGCGGCTCTTCACCTGAGCCTTGGGCACACCTGGCAGTACTCGCGCGAAATCGATGATGAAATCACTGCTCGAATGGGTAATGATAGCGAAGTTGGCATACTCACCTTGCGCCACCTGCTGTGGCAGCTCTAACTGCAGACCTTGCTGCTTGTCGTCTTTCTCGTTCATAACCTTATTATATATAATGAATTGATCGCCTGCAAAGATAGGCAAAAAAGTCGAAAGTGCAAAACTTTTGCCTTTTTTCTTGGCTATCAGCAAATAAATCCGTAACTTTGCGGCCACTAACTTAACACATGAGATTATGAAGACAGATATACAAATAGCAAGGGCATCTATGGTGCCTCGGCAGTGGAGTACAGTAAGACTGCGAAGAAGAAACTCGAGGCACTACGCGCCACCTTTACCGATGAGGATGGCGCCATCGCCCACTACCCCGTCTGCATCGCCAAGACCCAGTTCTCCTTCTCTGCTGATTCCACACGTTACGGCTCGCCAGAGGGATTCACCATCCGCATCCGTGATGTCATCCTCAACTGTGGCTCAGAGATGATTGTGGCCATCGCTGGTGACATGCTCCGTATGCCTGGCCTCCCGAAGAGTCCGCAGGCCGAGCGCATCACCATCGTTGAAGGCGAGATAGAAGGGCTGTCATAACAAAACCGCCGGAGACTGGAAATTTAAATATAGACAAAACGGGGCTGCGTAAAGATACGCAGCCCCGCTGTTTTTTAAGATACAAGCAATCAGCTCTTCTCTTCAAGCACCTCGTCGGCATCGACGAAGTCGAGCACGTTCTTGCGGTTAGCCTGCATGCGCTCGTACTCCTCCTTTGAGCCTACGATGATCTTCTCGAACTCACGCAGACCGGTACCGGCGGGAATCAGGTGACCGCAGATGACGTTCTCCTTCATACCCTCCAGATGATCTACCTTACCACGGATAGCGGCCTCGTTGAGCACCTTTGTGGTTTCCTGGAAGGAAGCAGCAGACATGAACGACTTAGTCTGCAGAGCGGCGCGAGTGATACCCTGCAAGATCTGTGTAGACGTTGCGGGTACAGCATCACGTACCTGAACGAGACGGAGGTCGCGGCGCTTCAGTACCGAGTTCTCGTCACGCAGCTTACGGGCAGTAACGATCTGACCCTTCTGCAGATTCTCGGAGTCACCGGCATCGATAACCACCTTCTTACCCCAGATGCGGTCATTCTCCTCAGCGAAGTCGAGCTTGTCGACAATCTCCTGCTCGAGGAAAGACGTATCACCAGGCTCATTGATCTGCACCTTGCGCATCATCTGGCGAACGATAATCTCGAAATGCTTATCATTGATCTTCACACCTTGCAGACGGTACACGTCCTGCACCTCATTGACGATATACTCCTGCACGGCAGTGGGACCCTTGATTGCAAGGATATCGGCTGGCGTGATGGAACCGTCGCAGAGCTTCGTTCCGGCACGTACGGCATCATCAGCCTGAACCAGCACCTGTCTTGACATCGGAACGAGGTACTTACGCTGTTCACCAGTCTTTGAGGTGACAATAATCTCATAGTTACCACGCTTGATTCTGCCCATGCTCACAATACCATCAATCTCACTGACGATAGCAGGGTTAGACGGGTTGCGCGCCTCGAAGAGCTCAGTGACACGAGGCAGACCACCAGTGATATCACCACCCTTGGCAGCAGCACGTGGAATCTTGACAAGCGTCTCACCTGTCTTGACTGTCTGTCCGTCCTCAACGACAATGTGACCACCCACGGGGAAATTGTAGGTTCCAACAACTTCGCCGTTAGCTCCGATGATATCACAGGTGGGTACCTTGGTCCTGTCTCTCGACTCCGTGACAATTTTCTCTGTCAGACCGGTGGTCTCATCAGTCTCTGCACGGAAAGTGACACCCTCGACGACATTGTTGAACTTCAAGCGACCTGCATACTCAGAGACGATAACTGCGTTGAAGGGATCCCACTGGGCAATCTTGTCACCCTTGCGGACTTCGTCGCCATTCTTGAAGTAAAGAGTAGAACCATAGGGCATATTGACCGTAGAGAGGGCAATCTTCGTGTTAGGATCGACGAAACGGAGTTCACCCAGTCGGCTCACAACCATCTCGCACTCACGGCCGTCCTCATCAAACGGTACGGTACGAACCTCCTCAAATTCAATCTTAGCAACATCGTATTTCGACACGATACTGGCATTGGCAGCTGCATTGGCAGCCACACCACCGGCGTGGAACGTACGGAGTGTCAGCTGTGTACCGGGCTCACCGATTGCCTGAGCGGCAATCACACCTACGGCTTCACCCTTCTGCACCATACGACGGGTAGCAAGGTTGCGGCCGTAGCACTTCATGCAGACACCCTTCTTCGACTCACAGGTGAGTACCGAACGGATCTCAACGCTCTCAATATCAGCTTTCTCGATGGCCTCAGCAAGCGGCTCGGTGATCTCCTCACCGGCAGGAACAATAATATCACCAGTCTTGGGATTGACCACATCGTGGACAGACACACGGCCGAGTATACGCTCAGAGAGACTGGAGATGACCTCATCGCCATTCTTCAGGGCTGTACAGATAAGTCCGCGCAGCGTACCACAGTCTTCCTCGTTGATAATCACGTCGTGAGAGACATCGACGAGTCGGCGTGTCAGGTAACCTGCGTCGGCTGTCTTCATGGCTGTGTCAGCCAGACCCTTACGAGCACCGTGGGTAGAGATGAAGTACTCCAGCACCGACATACCCTCCTTGAAGTTTGACAGAATCGGGTTCTCGATAATCTGGTGTCCCTCGGCACCAGCTTTCTGAGGCTTAGCCATCAGACCGCGGATACCGGAGAGCTGCTTAATCTGGTCCTTACTACCACGAGCACCCGAATCGAGCATCATGAACACGGCATTGAAGCCCTGGTCGGCCTCGGTCATCTGCTTCAACAGGATGTTACCGATATCGTTATTGACATGCGTCCATGTATCAATTACCTGGTTGTAACGCTCGTTATCGGTGATAAAGCCCATATTGTAGTTGTCAGTAATCTGCTGTACCTCGGCATTACCCTTCTCAATCAGTTCTGCCTTCTCCTTCGGGATGATGATATCGTCGAGGTTGAACGACAAACCTGCCTCATAAGCCATACGGTAACCGAGGTTCTTGATGCCGTCGAGGAACTCGCAAGCCTCAGCGAAACCAACATTCTTGATCACGTCGGCGATGATGTCACGCAGCGACTTCTTAGAGATGACGGTATTCACATAGCCCACCTGTGGCGGCACAATGCCGTTAACGATGACACGACCGACAGAGGTCTCCACCATGTGCTTGTAGGGCATGCCGTTGTCATCACGATCCTCTACCACCACCTTCACCAGGGCGTGCAGGTCACACTTACCCTCGTTGTGGGCAATGATAGCCTCCTCCGGGCCATAGAATGTAAGGCCCTCGCCTTTGGCTCCTGGACGGATCTTTGAAATATAGTACAAACCGAGCACCATATCCTGTGAAGGCACGGTGATAGGAGCACCGTTGGCAGGATTCAGGATGTTGTGGCTCTGGAGCATCAGCAACTGTGCCTCGAGGATAGCCTCATTCGACAGGGGGAGGTGGACAGCCATCTGGTCACCGTCGAAGTCGGCATTGAATGCTGTACATGCCAGCGGATGGAGCTGAATAGCCTTACCCTCGATAAGCTTCGGCTGGAAGGCCTGGATTCCCAGACGGTGCAGTGTCGGAGCACGGTTGAGCAGCACTGGGTGACCCTTCATCACATTCTCCAGGATATCCCAAATGACAGGCTCACGACGGTCAACGATCTTTTTGGCCGACTTGACGGTCTTGACGATACCGCGCTCGATGAGCTTACGGATGATGAACGGCTTATAGAGCTCTGCGGCCATCAGCTTCGGCAGACCGCACTCACCCATCTTCAACTCAGGGCCGACCACAATCACCGAACGAGCGGAATAGTCGACACGCTTACCGAGCAGGTTCTGACGGAAGCGTCCCTGCTTACCCTTCAGGGAGTCGGAGAGGGACTTCAGCGGACGGTTGCTGTCACTCTTCACGGCCGAGGACTTACGGCTGTTGTCGAAGAGAGAGTCGACAGCCTCCTGAAGCATACGTTTCTCATTACGGAGAATCACCTCAGGAGCCTTGATCTCCATCAGACGCTTCAGACGGTTGTTACGAATGATGACACGACGATAGAGGTCATTCAGGTCGGAAGTAGCGAAACGGCCACCATCCAGCGGGACGAGGGGGCGGAGCTCCGGAGGAGTGACGGGAATGATCTTCATGATCATCCACTCGGGACGGTTGATGCCCTTCTCCACACTCGAGCGGAAGGCCTCCACCACCTGCAGGCGCTTCAATGCTTCGTTCTTGCGCTGCATCGAAGAGTCGCTGTTGGCACGGTCGCGCAACTCATACGACAGAGAGTCGAGGTCAAGACGGGTAAGCAGGTCGTAGACGGCCTCAGCACCCATCTTGGCAATGAACTTATTGGGATCGCTATCGTCGAGATAGTCGTTATCGGGAGAGATATAGTTGTCGAGGATGTCGTTATACTCCTCCTCCGACAGCAGATCATACATATTAGCACCAAGGGCATCATTTCCTTCGCCATCCTTCTTGCCGGCCATGGGACCGGGCTGAATCACGACGTAACGCTCATAGTAGATGACGGCATCGAGCTTCTTGGTGGGCAGACCGAGCAGATAGCCGATCTTGTTGGGCAGGCTGCGGAAATACCAGATATGAGCCACGGGCACCACCAGTTCGATATGTCCGGCACGCTCACGGCGCACCTTCTTCTCAGTAACCTCCACACCACAACGGTCGCAGACGATACCTTTATAACGGATACGCTTGTACTTACCGCAGGCGCACTCATAATCCTTCGTCGGACCGAAGATACGCTCGCAGAACAGACCGTCACGCTCGGGCTTGTAGGTACGATAGTTGATGGTCTCGGGCTTAGTAACCTCGCCGAAGGAATTCTCCAGGATTTCCTCAGGAGAAGCCAGTCCGATGGTAATCTTGGTGAAATTACTCTTTGTCTTTGTATCTTTCTTGAAAGCCATAATTTTCAATTTTCAATGTTCAATGTTCAATTACCTTAGTCCATCGTGATGCTGAGTCCAAGACCACGGAGCTCATGGAGCAGCACGTTGAGCGACTCGGGGATGCCCGGAGTTGGCATAGGCTCACCCTTGACGATTGCCTCGTAAGCCTTAGAGCGACCTACGGTATCATCCGACTTGATGGTCAGGATCTCCTGCAGCACATGGCTGGCACCGAAGGCCTCGAGGGCCCAAACCTCCATCTCACCGAAACGCTGGCCACCGAACTGTGCCTTACCACCAAGTGGCTGCTGGGTAATGAGGCTGTACGGACCAATCGAACGGGCGTGCATCTTATCCTCAACCATGTGTCCCAGTTTCAGGAAGTAGGTGATACCAACGGTTGCGGGCTGGTCGAAACGCTCACCCGTCTCACCATCGTAAAGATAGGTGGAACAGAGGCGAGGCAGACCTGCCTTGTCAGTCCACTCGGCCAGGTCGTCGAGCTTGGCACCATCGAAAATCGGGGTAGCGAACTTCACGCCAAGACGCTTACCGGCAGCACCGAGGATAGCCTCGAAAATCTGACCCAGATTCATACGAGAGGGCACACCCAGCGGGTTGAGTACCAGGTCCACTGGGCGTCCGTCCTCGAGGAACGGCATATCCTCCTGGCGCACCACCTTCGAGACGATACCCTTGTTACCGTGGCGTCCGGCGAGCTTATCACCCACGCCGATCTTACGCTTCTTGGCAACATATACCTTGGCCATCTGCAGAATACCTGAGGGCAGCTCGTCACCAATGGTGATGGCGAACTTCTTACGCTTCATCTCGGCATCGAGCAGCTTATATTTCTTCATGAAATTGATGATCAGTTTGGCAATGAGCTCGTTCTTGTGCTCGTCGTTGGTCCAGTTACTGATCTGTATATCGCCGTACTCAAGATTCTTCAGGGCAGCAATGGTAAACTTCGAGCCCTTGGTGATAATCTCAGCACCGGTGTAGTCTTTCACACCCTGCGAGGTCTTGCCCTTGGTCAGTTCCACGAGCTTGTCGATGAGGATGTCCTTCAGGTCGTCGACCTTTGCCTCGTACTCCTCGTCGATCTTTGCCAGCGTGATTTTGTCCTGCTGCTTCGACTTGCGGTCCTTGATGGCACGCGCGAACATCTTCTTATCAATGACGACACCCGTTAGCGAAGGATTGGCCTTCAGTGAAGAGTCCTTCACGTCACCAGCTTTGTCGCCGAAGATGGCACGAAGCAGTTTTTCTTCTGGCGAAGGATCACTCTCACCCTTCGGCGAGATCTTACCAATCAGAATGTCACCGGGCTCCACACGGGCACCGACACGGATCACACCGTTGTCATCGAGGTCCTTGGTTGCCTCTTCGCTGACATTGGGAATATCGGCTGTGAACTCCTCGACACCACGCTTCGTCTCACGGACGTCGAGAGAATACTCATCGACGTGAACAGAAGTGAGGACGTCCTCACGGACAATACGCTCGTTAAGCACGATAGCATCCTCATAGTTGTAACCCTTCCAAGGCATGTAGGCCACGAGCAGGTTACGACCCAGTGCCAGCTCACCATTCTCGGTGGCATAGCCCTCTGTCAGGATATCGCCCTTCTTCACACGCTGCCCCTTGTCACAGATAGGACGCAGGTCGATGGTCATGTTCTGGTTGGTACGGCGGAACTTGGAGATACGGTACTCCTTGAGGGCTGGCTCAAACGAGACGAACTCCTCGTCCTCTGTGCGGTCGTAGAGGATACGGATGGTAGTGGCGTCGACATACTCCACGACACCGTCGCCCTCAGCAGTCACCATCGTACGAGAGTCTTCGCAGACCTGCTTCTCGATACCAGTACCCACGATAGGTGCCTCGTTGTGAAGCAGGGGCACGGCCTGGCGCATCATGTTCGATCCCATCAGTGCACGGTGGGCATCATCGTGCTCCAGGAACGGGATGAGCGAAGCTGCGATAGAGGCAATCTGCTGCGGCGAGACGTCCATCAGGTCGACGTCGGAAGGAGGTACCACGGGGAAGTCGGCATCCTGACGGCACTTCACCACCTTGCGGATAAATGTTCCGTCGTCGTTGAGCGGGGCGTTGCCCTGACCGATGATGTGATCTTCCTCCTCCTCGGCTGTCAGATAGACGATATCGTCGTTATTCAGGTTGGCCACACCATTCTCCACCTTGCGGTAGGGAGTCTGGATGAAGCCGAGTTCATTAATCTTAGCATAGACACATAACGACGATATCAGACCGATGTTCGGGCCTTCAGGGCTCTCAATCGGGCAGAGACGTCCGTAGTGTGTATAGTGTACGTCACGCACCTCGAATCCGGCACGCTCACGGCTCAGACCACCAGGACCCAGAGCTGAGAGACGACGCTTGTGGGTCACCTCGGCCAGCGGGTTGGTCTGGTCCATAAACTGCGATAGCGGGTTGGTACCGAAGAACGAGTTGATGACACTTGAAATAGTCTTGGCGTTAATCAGGTCTGTCGGGGTAAACACCTCATTGTCGCGAACGTTCATGCGCTCACGGATGGTGCGGCTCATACGAGCCAGACCGATGGAGAACTGATTGGACAACTGCTCACCAACGGTACGCACACGACGGTTAGACAGGTGGTCGATATCGTCGACGGCTGCTTTCGAGTTAATCAGCTGAATGAGGTACTTGATAATCTCGATAATATCCTCCTTGGTCAGCACGCGAACATCCATGTCGGTGTTCAGGCCCAGCTTCTTGTTGATACGGTAGCGGCCCACATCACCAAGGTCGTAACGCTTGTCGGAGAAGAAGAGGTTCTGGATCACCTCACGTGCACTGGCATCATCGGCAGGGTCGGCATTACGCAGCTGACGGTAGATGTAGAGCACAGCTTCCTTCTCTGAGTTCGACGGGTCCTTGGCCAGCGTATTGAAAATGATGGAGTAGTCCTGAGCCAGAGCCTCGTCCTTGTGGACAAGAATCGACTGGGCACCGCTCTCCAGAATTTCTTCCAGATTATCCTCCGTAATCTCTGTGCCACGGTCCATGATAATCTCGTTACGCTCGATAGACACTACCTCACCGGTGTCCTCATCCACGAAGTCCTCATTCCAGCTCTTCAGCAGACGGGCAGCAAGACGACTGCCAACGACCGCCTTCAGATTCTTCTTGTTTACTTTCACCTCCTCGGCAAGGTTGAAGATCTCGAGGATGTCCTTATCAGCCTCAAAACCGATGGCACGGAGCAACGTCGTTACGGGCAACTTCTTCTTACGGTCAATGTAGGCGTACATCACGTTGTTGATGTCGGTAGCGAACTCGATCCAAGAACCCTTGAACGGGATGATACGGGCCGAATAGAGCAGTGTACCGTTGGCATGGGTGCTCTGTCCGAAGAACACACCAGGCGAGCGGTGCAACTGAGAGACGACCACGCGCTCAGCACCATTGATAACGAAGGTACCGTTGGACGTCATGTAGGGAATCGGCCCCAGGAACACATCCTGAATGACGGTTCCGAAATCCTCATGGTCCGGATCGGTGCAATACAGTTTCAGCTTAGCCTTCAAAGGTACGCTATAGGTCAGGCCACGCTCCAGGCACTCGTCGATGGAGTAGCGGGGCGGGTCAATATAGTAATCCAGGAACTCAAGAACGAAATTATTACGTGTGTCGGTGATAGGGAAGTTCTCTGCGAACACCTTATACAGTCCGTCATTCTTGCGTTCCTCAGGCGGAGTGTCCAGCTGCAGGAAGTCTTTGAACGACTTTAATTGCACATCAAGGAAATCCGGAAAGGGCATCGGGTTCTTGACGCTGCCAAAGTTTACTCTGTTATCAATTGTTTTTGAAGCCATATTCTATTTTATTGTTGATGGTCCGGAAGACCGGTTATTTCCGGATTATCCGGATTATAAAGACAGAAAATGGTCGGGAACCCTCGACTGGAGAGTCCCCAACCACTTATCAGTATTTGTTGTTCTGATTACTTCAGCTCAACCTCGGCACCAGCGGCCTCGATGGTCTTCTTCAGGTTCTCAGCCTCTTCCTTGCTCAGACCCTCCTTAACGGTAGCGGGAGCACCGTCAACGAGATCCTTTGCCTCCTTCAGGCCAAGACCGCAAGCCTCCTTAACGGCCTTCACGACCTGGAGCTTAGCAGCACCTGCAGACTTCAGGACTACGTCGAATGAAGTCTTCTCTTCAGCAGCAGCGGCCTCACCACCAGCTGCAGGACCAGCAGCTACAGCAACGGCTGCAGCAGCAGGCTCAATTCCATACTCGTCCTTCAGGACTGTTGCCAACTCGTTTACTTCTTTCACTGTAAGGTTTACCAACTCTTCAGCAATAGCTTTAATATCTGCCATTTTTATTTAAATTTTTAATTGTTTTTAATATGAATGTTACTTGTTCGCTTATTTGTTACGCTCAGCGATAGCGTCAAGCAGGCCATGGATCTTACCACCGGCATTGAGACCAGAAACGACATTCTTGATCGGCGACTGCAGCAGAGCCACAACATCGGCGATAAGCTCGTTCTTGCTCTTGATAGCAACCAGCTCTTCCAGCTTGTCGGCACCTACGAAGAAACTCTCCTCAGCATAAGCACCCTTCAGGGCGGGGATACCTTCCTTCTTGTACTCCTTGAGCAGCTTGGCAGGCACGTTGGCAGTCTGTGTGAACATAATAGCCGTGTTGCCCTTCAGGCAGTCATAGAGAGGTGTGTAGTCTATCTCAGAATTCTCAAATGCCTTGTGAAGAAGCTTGTTCTTCACCATCAGCAGCTTGATCTCGTTCTTGAAGCACTTTCCACGGAGTTCTACTGTCTTGGCAGCATCCAGACCGGCCAGGTCGACCAGGTAGAAATGAGGATACTCCTTCAGCTTCTCTCCGAGTTCTACGATGATAGTATCTTTTAATTCCTTTTTCATTTGTCTAATCTTTTAACGAGTTATTCAACTGATTTAGGATCTACCTTGATACCCATGCTCATCGTGCTTGAGAGGAAGATACTCTTAATATAAGTACCTTTGGCAGCAGCAGGCTTCAGCTTGATAATGGTGGAGATGAACTCCTTCGCATTCTCAAAGATCTGATCAGCGGTGAAAGTGACCTTACCAATCGACGTGTGCACGATACCGGCCTTGTCAACCTTAAAGTCAATCTTACCCTGCTTCACTTCCTTCACTGCCTTAGCAACGTCCATAGTAACAGTACCGCTCTTGGGGTTTGGCATCAGGCCACGAGGACCGAGCACACGGCCGAGAGGACCGAGCTTACCCATGCAAGAGGGCATCGTGATGATAACATCAACATCTGTCCAACCGCCCTTGATCTTCTCGATATACTCGTCGAGACCAACATAGTCGGCACCAGCCTCCTTGGCAGCAGCCTCCTGATCAGGGGTACAGAGAGCGAGCACGCGAGTCACCTTACCAGTTCCGTTAGGCAGCGACACAACGCCGCGAACCATCTGGTTAGCCTTACGCGGATCTACGCCCAAGCGTACATCGATATCTACAGAAGCCTCAAACTTGGTGGTGGTAATCTCCTTCACCAGTTCTGCTGCTTCCTTCAAAGAGTATGCTTTCCCTGCTTCAACCTTATCAGCGACCAACTTTTGATTTTTTGTCAGTTTACTCATTGTCTTAATTGAAGTTATAAATTATTTACCAGGGAACTCCCCTTCTACAGTGATACCCATACTACGAGCTGTACCAGCAACCTGCTTCATGGCAGACTCTACGGTAAAGCAGTTCAAGTCCTTCAGCTTATCCTCAGCGATAGCGCGAACCTGATCCCAAGTTACCTTGGCAACCTTCTTACGGTTGGGCTCAGCACTTCCGCTCTTCAACTTAGCAGCCTCCTTCAGCTGTACAGCTGCAGGGGGAGTCTTCAGTTCAAAGCTAAATGACTTGTCAGTGTAGTAAGTGATAACGACAGGAATAATCTTACCTGCCTTATCCTGGGTTCTGGCGTTGAACTCCTTGCAGAATCCCATAATGTTGATACCCTTGGAACCCAGAGCAGGTCCTACGGGAGGAGAGGGATTTGCAGCGCCACCTTTAATCTGTAATTTGATTAATCCAGCAACTTCTTTAGCCATTTCTGTTTATTAATTATATGAATTGTTATATAAGCCATAGGCGTGGAAGCCACCTGATGACCGTATATACGGAACGGGCATACCGTAACAATTACGCCCTATTCTTTCTCTACCTGATTGAAACCGAGTTCCAGAGGAGTCTTGCGGCCGAAGATCTTCACCATCACCTTCAGTTTGCGCTTCTCGGCATTGACCTCCTCGATGACTCCGCTGAAGCCATTGAACGGACCATCGGTCACCTTCACGGCATCATCTACCTGATAGGGGATGACAACCTCTTCATTATGAATAATAGTCTCCTCAGCAGTTCCGAGGATACGGTTGATGTCAGACTGACGCACGGGAGTGGGATTGTCAAGACCACCCAGGAATCCCAGTACATTGGGAGTAAAGCGAAGCGTATGAGCCATCTCACCCTGAAGGTTGGCCTCAATCAAAACATAGCCAGGGAGAAAGAGCTTCTCCTTGACCACACGCTTGCCATTGCGCAGCTGGGCATATTTCTCGGTCGGCAGCAGTATCTGTCCAACATTGGCAGCCAGCATCTCGTCGTGCTTGATCAGAGCCTCAAGATATTCCTTCACCTTGCCCTCCTTACCACTCACGGCGCGCAGCACATACCATTTCATTCCCGTCTGAGCCATCTCTCTATTTCTCTATCATCAACCTGGATAAACCAGTGCCATTAGTGACCTGAAAACAAAATCCATGGCCCATACCACAAGCGCAATAATCAGTGATGCCGAAAGCACCACTACTGCACTATGAGTCAACTCCTTGCGAGTCGGCCAAGTCGTCTTATGTGCAAGCTCGTCATAACAAGCCTTGCAATAATCTATAAACTTCTTAAACATATCCTTTATATTTAGCACGGGAAGGAGGACTCGAACCCACGACCCTCGGTTTTGGAGACCGATGCTCTACCAACTGAGCTATTCCCGTAAGTAAGCCCCCGCCCGACAGACGGGGGCCCGATATTTCTATTCTGTATACTGCGGTATTTCCGCAGTTACCAAAAGATTAGTCCTCGAAGACCTCAGTGATCTGACCAGAACCAACGGTGCGGCCACCTTCACGGATAGCGAAACGCAGACCCTTGTTCAGAGCAACAGCGTAGATGAGCTCAACGGTGATCTCTACGTTATCACCAGGCATTACCATCTCAACACCTGCGGGGAGAGTAATCTCACCTGTGCAGTCCATGGTGCGGAGGTAGAACTGGGGACGATACTTGTTACCGAACGGAGTGTGACGACCACCCTCTTCCTTCTTCAGGACATAGATAGAAGCCTTGAACTTCTTGAAGGGCTTGATCTGTCCGGGATGGCAGAGCACCATACCACGCTTGATCTCGTTCTTGTCGATACCGCGGAGCAGCAGACCTACGTTATCACCAGCCTGACCCTCGTCAAGGATCTTACGGAACATCTCAACACCGGTAACAACCGACTTCTTGTCCTCACCCAGACCGAGCAGCTCAACCTCGTCACCAACGTGGATGACACCAGTCTCGATACGGCCGGTAGCAACAGTACCACGACCAGTGATAGAGAACACGTCCTCAACAGGCATCAGGAAGGGCTTGTCGGTAGCGCGCGGAGGCTCCTGAATCCAAGTGTCGCAGGTGTCCATGAGCTCCATCACCTTCTGCTCCCACTTCTCAACGCCGTTCAGAGCACCGAGGGCAGAGCCACGAATGATAGGAGTATCCTCCTCGAACTCATACTGCTCCAGAATCTCGCGGACCTCCATCTCAACGAGCTCCAGCATCTCCTCATCGTCAACCATATCACACTTGTTCAGGAAAACAACCAGACGAGGAACGTTTACCTGACGAGCGAGCAGAACGTGCTCACGAGTCTGAGGCATAGGACCGTCAGTAGCAGCTACAACAAGAATAGCACCGTCCATCTGAGCAGCACCAGTTACCATGTTCTTCACATAGTCGGCGTGACCCGGGCAGTCAACGTGAGCATAGTGACGCTTTGCAGTCTCGTACTCAACGTGAGCGGTGTTGATAGTGATACCACGCTCCTTCTCCTCAGGAGCATTGTCAATCTGATCGAATGACTTAACCTCAGAGAGACCCTGCTTAGCCAGAACGGTGGTGATAGCAGCAGTCAGAGTTGTCTTACCGTGGTCAACATGACCGATAGTACCGATGTTTACGTGCGGTTTGGTGCGCACAAAAGTCTCTTTTGCCATTTTACTTGTTTATTAAATTGTTTATATTTCTGAATTTTCAGTTTCCTCCTTCGTCCAAGAGAGCTGTAACTGAGAGTTGAACTCAGGACCTCTTCCTTACCAAGGAAGTGCTCTACCACTGAGCTATTACAGCATGTTGAGCGGAAAACGGGGCTCAAACCCGCGACCCCCAGCTTGGAAGGCTAGTGCTCTATCGACTGAGCTATTTCCGCAAATCCTCTTGTGTGGGTGCTGATGGATTCGAACCACCGAAGTCGAAAGACAGCAGATTTACAGTCTGCCCCATTTGGCCACTCTGGAAAACACCCAAGCCTTAAGTTTCCTTTTCTTCGAGCCTAAAGGATTATCGGCTTTCGCCTATCCTCCGAGTCTCTTTGAGCCTTACTGCCCAATTGGCTTTCGCCTTTCCGAGCCTCTTGTCGGATTCGAACCAACGACCCCGAGATTACAAATCACGTGCTCTGGCCAACTGAGCTAAAGAGGCGTTTCAATGCAGCCGCTCTCTGATTCAGATTTACGACCTGTCGGAAAACGGCTGCAAAGTTACTACTTATTTTTGAAATACCAAAACTTTTCCGCGTTTTTTTTATCTATTCCTCAATTTTTCCTTGAATTTCTGGAGTTGAGTGCGCATAGAATCCACACAGAGATCAATACTTTCCTCAAAAGTGTCACTCGTCTTCTCCACAAAAAGCGTCGTACCAGGAACAGCCACCGAAAGGCTGGCCTCCTTGTTATCTGCAGTGGCAGGCTTCACCACTTTCAGCTGTACCTCCACCTTCTGTATGTCCTCAAATGACTTTTCCAACTTGGCGACCTTCTTTTCGATGAACGCCTGTAGCTTCTCGGTAGCGTCGAAATGAATCGACTGAATCTTAATTTCCATAGTTACCTCCTATTTTAAATAGTTATTGATAAGGATTCAGGCTCTTGGATGAGCCTCTTTGTACACTCGCTTTAATTGCTCGAACGTGGTGTGGGTGTAAATCTCCGTCGTCGAGACACTCTCATGGCCCAGCAGGTTCTTGATCGACTCCAGCCCCGCCCCGTTGTTGAGCATCGCCGTGGCAAACGTATGGCGAAGCACGTGGGGCGACCGTTTCTTCAGCGATGTCACCGTCGAGAGATACTGGTGCACCGTCCGATACACTTGGCCGGCTGTCACCCGGAGCCCCTTGTCGCTGAGGAATAGTGCACCCTCAGGGCGATTCGCAAACTGAGCATTGCGCACCTCTATATAGTGTTGCAGCTCAGTAGCCAGTTCTTCTCCAAAGGGAATGATGCGTTGCTTGTTGCGCTTACCTGTCACTTTCAGCTGACGCCCCGCGAAGTCGATGTCGGCATCGTTGAGCCCCGTCAGTTCCGAACGGCGCAGGCCGGCTTCATATAATAATATTAATATGGTACGCGCGAGGGCATCTTTATATGTATTCCCCCACTCCACATCGTCGAGCAGCCGGTCCATCTCTCCCTCCCGCAGGAATTGGGGCAGCACTTTCTTCTTCTTCGGACCCGTAATACAATGGGCAGGATCAACATCCACCAGCCTTCGCTTAAGGGCATAACGATAAAAGGAACGCAGTGCACTCAATTTCTTGTTAATCGTTGAAGCAGAGTTTCCTTTATCCATCAGACTCTCCATCCAGTCACGGATAAGATCGGTGTCTACCCGATCCAGAGAGAGACTGTCGTCCTTATGTGTAATATACGATTCAAACGCCCGAAGGCTCTCCTCGTAGTTCTGCACCGTCAGCAGAGAAGCATTCCGCTCATAGCGCAGGTAGTTCAGAAACTGGTCAATCATCATAAAATCCGCTTCGGAGCACTAAGACTCTTACTATTTCGCAGCGAATTTACGAAAAATTTCCGAGACTACCAAATTTTTTAGGAACTTTTATTATTCCTCGTTAGCGCGGAGCTGCTGCACATAGATGGCATGCTCCATCTTAAGGCGCTTCAGTACAGAGGGTTTGTCGAACTGCTGACGACGGCGAAGCTCTTTCACAACACCTGTCTTTTCAAACTTTCTCTTAAACTTCTTGAGGGCCTTCTCGATGTTCTCGCCTTCTTTTACTGGTACAATAATCATTTGTCTTTGCTTTAAAATTTTATGTTAAACTTAACGCTTCCGCACACCATATCGCGAAAAGCGGGTGCAAAGTTACTACTTTTTTAGAAATTCACCAAGTTTTTAGCAACTTTTTATGCTTTGCAATGCATTTTTTGTCCTTCTCATTCTACTTTTTTCAGATAGGGAGGGCGCGCACGGCATCCTTGGTCGTCGACAATGACAGGCCTATTGCTAAGCCGAGGTACGGCTATAACAGTTTCCTGTTTCCGTAATTCATTGCTAACATTTTTAATATCAGGAGTTCAAATCGCCTCACACGCATCTTGGAGCCAGGCAGCCTCATCGTCAGAGAGATGGGGTGCGAGGGTGTCGAAGACGCGCTGATGATACTGGTTGAGCCAGTCGATCTCCTCCTGAAGCATCATCTCACGGATGATGGGCGCCTTGTCGATGGGACAGAGGGTGAGCGACTCGAATTGGAGGAATTGTCCGAACTCAGTCTCACGATAGGGCACGATGAGCAGCGTGTTCTCGATACGCACTCCGAAACGGCCCTCGAGATAGATGCCAGGCTCGTCGGTGACGGTCATGCCGGCGACGAGTGGGGCCGGTTTCCACTCCATACGAATCTGGTGAGGCCCCTCATGAACGTTGAGGTATGAACCCACACCGTGACCCGTACCATGCAGATAAGTGAGACCCTCGCGCCACATCGCCTGTTTGGCGAGCACGTCGAGCTGTGTACCGCTGATGCCGCTGGGGAACTTGGCCAGTTCTATCTGGATGTGGCCTTTCAGCACGAGGGTGTAGACCCGTTTCTCCTCCTCCGTGAGAGGGCCGAGGGCGATGGTACGGGTGATGTCGGTGGTGCCGTCGAGATACTGGGCACCGCTGTCGAGCAGCAGCAATCCATGAGGCTGCAGGGGGATGTCTGTCTCTGGGGTGGGTTCATAATGGACGATAGCCCCGTGGGGACCGTAGGCAGCAATGGTATCGAAGGAGATGTCGCGGAAAAGAGCCTGCTGGGAGCGAAGGGAAGTGAGCCGATCGGAGATGGAGAGCTCGGAGAGAGAGACCTCCCCTACTCCCTCCCGTTGGAGGGGAACTGATGTGATGCTTTTATCAAGCCAATAGAGAAACTTTGTCATTGCGATGCCGTCTTTCAGCATCGCAGACCTAAAACCCAGGATCTCCCTTTCGTTCTTGATGGTCTTCATCCGCTTGACGGGTGACTCCTCCTCGACAATCTCTCGTGTGACGGTCTTGAAGAGCACATAGTTCACCTCGTCGGGATCGAGCAGGATATTGTACTCGAAATAGTCCTTCAGCCCCTTCACCACATTCTCATAGTCGTCCACCCCTACCCCTTCAGCCTTCAGATAGGCAACGGCCTCCGTCGAAAGCTTCACCTTATTAATATATAGGGTGACATCCTTGGAAGAAATCAGCAGATAACTGACGAAGACGGGATTGCAATGCACATCGGTGCCCCGCAGGTTGAGCGTCCATGCGATATCATCCAGGGCCGTCATCAGCATCCCGTCGGCATGCTTTTCACGCAGAGCCTTGCGAATGCGGGCAATCTTGTCGTGAGCAGCCTCACCGGCATATTCCAGGGGTTGTATCGCGACGGGATTCTCGGGGATCGGCGGACGATTGCGCCAGATTTGGCGCAGCGGGTCGAGATTGGTGCGCAGGGTGATACCACCCTCCCTGCGCAGGTCGACTATCAATTCCTTCACAGCATTGGCAGAGCTGCACCAGCCGTCGAGTGCCACTTCTGCCCCTGCGCCGCACTCTTTGCCGACCCATTCGGCGATGGTAGGCGTGCCAGGCATCTTCAGTTTCATCAACTGGAATTCTGTCCCCCGAAGCTGCTCTTCGGCAGCGATGAAGTAGCGCGAGTCGGTCCAGAGGGCAGCCGATGTCATCGTCACAACGGCCGTACCCGCCGAGCCGTTGAAGCCCGAAATCCACTCCCGCCCCTTCCAGTGGTCGGGTACATACTCACCCTGATGGGGGTCGGTACTGGGGAAGATGAAGGCGGCGAGATGTTCGCGCCGCATCACCTCGCGGAGGTCTTCTAATCGCTGATGTATATCCATATCCATGTTTATTTGTCATTTAGAGTTTACAAAGATACAAAGTTTTTGCCATAGTTTGCACCCGATTAACTAAGATTAATAATTAAAATCGGCAAAGTATGCCGCTTTTTTATTAACTTTGCAGCACTTTTGATATATCAAATAATAATAATAAAAGAATTATGGCTTTAACAAATGAGAAATTGACCATCGTCGGCGCTGCCGGTATGATTGGTTCAAACATGGCTCAGACCGCCCTGATGATGGGTCTGACCACAGAAATCTGTCTTTATGATGTGTTCTCACCCGAGGGTGTGGCTGAGGAGATGCGCCAGAGCGGCTTCGACGATGTGAACATCGTTGCCACCACTGATGCCGAGGAGGCTTTCAAGAATGCCAAGTACATCATCTCTTCAGGCGGTGCTCCCCGTAAGGCTGGCATGACCCGCGAGGATCTGCTCGCAGGCAACTGCAAGATCGCCGAGGAGCTGGGCCAGAACATCAAGAAGTACTGCCCCGACGTGAAGCACGTGGTGATCATCTTCAACCCCGCCGACCTGACAGGTCTGGTGACGCTGCTCTACTCCGGACTGAAGCCTGGACAGGTGACCACCCTCGCCGGACTGGACACCACCCGTCTGCAGTCGGCCCTGGCCAAGAAGTTCGGCGTGATGCAGAACCAGATCACAGGCTGCGCTACCTACGGTGGCCACGGTGAGCAGATGGCAGTATTCGGAAGCCACGTGGAGATCGCCGGCCGCAAGCTGACTGACATCATCGGCACCGCCGAGTTCCCCGCCGAGGAGTGGGAGCAGATGAAGATCGACGTCACCAAGGGTGGTGCCAAGATCATCGAGCTCCGTGGCCGCAGCTCCTTCCAGAGCCCTGCCTACCTCTCCGTTGAGATGATCCGCGCAGCCATGGGTGGTGAGCCCTTCCGCTTCCCCGTTGGCACATACGTGAAGACCGACAAGTACGACCACATCATGATGGCCATGAAGACCACCATGACTGCCGAGGGTGCCAAGTTTGAGGTTCCCCAGGGTACTGCCGAGGAGAATGCCAAGCTTGACCAGAGCTACGAGCACCTGTGCAAGATGCGCGACGAGCTGGTGACGCTGAACATCGTGCCCCCCATCTCAGAGTGGAACAAGATTAATCCGAACCTCTAAGATTAGTGATTAACGAATAGTGAATAATGGCCCTGATTAAATCATACCGCGGTCTCGCTCCCAAATGGGGGCGAGACTGTTATTTCAGTGAGAACGCTACCATCGTTGGAGATGTGACTATGGGCGACGAATGCTCAGTATGGTTCAATGCCGTGGTGCGCGGCGACGTGGCTCCCATCACGATCGGCAACTGCACGAATATCCAGGATGGCAGCTGTGTGCATGTGACCCACGAGACAGGCCCCACACATATCGGCAACTACGTGACTGTCGGGCATAACGTCACCGTGCATGCCTGCACCATCCATGACCATGCCCTCATCGGCATGGGCTCGACACTGCTCGACGGATGCGAGATTGGCGAGGGAGCCATCGTGGCTGCAGGAGCCCTGGTGCTTCAGAACACCAAGATACCTGCCGGAGAGATCTGGGGTGGCGTGCCTGCCAAGTACATCAAGCCCGTCAGACCCGGACAGACAGACAACGCCGAGCATTACGTGGCATACTCAAAATACTATCTAGCGGAGGAGTAATTACGGCTATCGTTCGTTTCATCAAGGACTGGACACTGCCAGTGGCCATGGGCACCGGAGCAGCAGCCTATCTGGTATTCGCATTCACTCCCGGCCTGGAAGAGGCCGCGGCGTTCTTCGACCCCATATTTGCTGCCATCCTGCCGGCGTTCATGTTCCTGGTGCTGTTTGTCACTTTCTGCAAGGTCGACTTCCGCAAGCTGCGGCCCGTGGCGTGGCATTTCTGGACAGGCCTGTTCCAGCTCATCTTCATCGCAGCACTGATGGGGCTGATGCTCGGATTCTCCATGGCGGGCGACAGCCTCGTATTGATGGAGGCCATCCTGATGTGCGTCATCTGTCCCTGCGCCACTGCCGCTGCCGTAGTCACCCAGAAGCTGGGAGGCTCGCTGGAACAGATGACCACCTACACCTTCCTCTCCAACTTTCTTACAGCCCTACTCGTGCCCGTCTGCTTCCCGATGATCGAGAAAGGAGCAGACATCACCTTCATGGCTGCCTTCCTGAAGATACTCCACGAAGTGTTCATCGTGCTGATCGTGCCGATGCTGCTGGCATACGTGGTGAAACACCACATGCACCGACTCCACGCCTGGATCATCTCCATCAACGACCTGAGCTACTACCTGTGGGGCTGTTCACTGATGATTGTTACAGGCACTACGGTGAAGAATATCGTCAATGCCGAAAGCACCGTCGCCCTGCTCTTGGCCATCGCCCTGCTGGGACTGGTCATGTGCGTCGTGCAGTTTGCCGTGGGGCGTTACATCGGCCATTTCTTCAACCACGCACAGGAGTCCGGACAGGCCCTCGGCCAGAAGAACACCGCCTTTGCCATCTGGCTCTCCTCCACCTACCTGAATCCCCTGTCGTCAGTAGGTCCCGGCTGCTACATTCTCTGGCAGAACATCATCAACTCAATAGAAATCTGGCAACATAGGAAATACAAAAGGGAGTAGCAGTGCTACTCCCTTCTGATGGTTGCCACCACATATTCCGACTGCGTGCCGATGCGGTACTTACCGCCCCAGATGCCGATGCCGGAAGACACATAGAAGCGGGTATTGCCGCGCTGATGGCTGCCCCATGAGCACTCATAAATGGCATCGGTAATCCACGAGATAGGCCACACCTGTCCGCGATGGGTATGCCCGCTGAGCTGGAAATCGGCACCAGCCTGCTCACTGCGCTCGAGATTGTAAGGCTGGTGGTCGAGTATGATGGTATATGATTGAACATTGAGCATTGAACATTGAACATTGGCTGCCGCCACCAAGTCTTTGACGGGCTTGCGACGCATATTGGTACGGTCGTCACGCCCGATGATGACGATGCTACTGTCTATCACGGCAGCCTCATCGATGAGCAGACGGATACCAGCGTCACGGAAGAACTGCTGCGCCTCCGGGGAGCCGGCATAGTACTCATGATTTCCCAGGCTGGCATAGACAGGCGCTTTCAACCGATGGAACTCCTCAGTCATCTTCTCCTCTATCAGGGGCCGCATGCTGCCGTCGATGATATCGCCTGCAATCAGGATGAAATCAGGCTGTTCGGCATTGATCATATCCACCCATCGGGCCAGTTCCTTGCGAGGATTATGGTACCCCAGATGCAGGTCGGAAAGCATCACCACCCGATAGTCTTTCGCCAACGGCTTCTGCGTAGGAAGCTCCAGCGATACCCGTACCTTATTCTTATAATGGAGATTGCCATAGAGGAACACCGCAAAGATCAGTACGAAGATGGCAAGAGCCGACTGCCAGTTATGGTATAGCAACGAACGGGGCACGAGATGCAGCAGGCGTCCCAGATCGAGTACCAGGAAGAGCATCACCAGATAGAGCATCACCATGATCGACGAGGTGCCCACCTCGTATGCCAGTTGAGCCACTGGCAGGGGCAATGTGTCGAACCGTCGCGCCACTGAGAGGAAGAGCAGCAGAAAGCAGCCCACACCCAGCGTAATGACTCCCGACTTCCACCATCCCGACCACGGCAGAATGGTCCATATATGCCATCCGAGATAGACGATAGCCACCAACGGCAGCACCCAAAACACAAACATCCACATAGCTTTCATCCCTTTTAGAATCAAAACTCCCGTGCAAAATTACACAATAAAGCTGATATACGAAAGCGATTTTGGAAGATTAATTGCTATTTTATCCCATAATACGAAATAAATCACGAATGATGGCCCTTATTTCATAAATATTATGTATCTTTGCATCTACGTTAATAACATTTAGCGCAATAAGAATGAAAGGATACCGCCTGAATCACACTTGTTACACCAGAATAGTCGTCACGCTCTGCCTGTCGGTCCTGCTGACCATCAGCACCTACGGACAGAAACGGGAGATACACATCCTGGCAGCCAACGACATGCATGCCAACATCAAGGCATTTCCGCAGCTGGCAGCCATCGCCGACAGCCTGCGCACGCTCTATCCGCAGCTGCTGATACTCTCTGCCGGCGACAACCGCACGGGCAATCCGCTGAACGACATGTACAAGCCGTCGTCCTACCCGATGGTGGCACTGATGAACACGGTGGGATTCCATGCCACCACCCTCGGCAACCACGAGTTTGACGTGCATTCGCTGGAACCGCTGATAGGTCTCTCGGCCTTCAACTACATCTGCGCCAATATCTTCCCCACAGAAGACAAACACCTGGGAATAGTTCCCACACAGGTGTTCGATGTGGACGGACTGAAGATAGGTGTCATCGGTACAGTGCAGGTGAACCCCCAGGGGCGACCCGACACCCATCCCGACAACGTGAAGGATTACCGCTTTGCCTCACCACTGAGAACCGTAGCACGGTACATGGACTTCAGCGAACAGTGCGATGCCACCATCCTGCTCTCTCACATCGGCTATGAGGATGACATCAAGATGGCAGAGGAATACCCATGGCTCGACCTGATCATCGGCGGGCACTCCCACACCCAGCTGACTGCCGACGAACCGCTCCACAACGGTGTACTCATCACCCAGAACAGCAACCGGCTGTCGAAGGTGACACACATCACTCTCACCCTCTGGAATGGTCGCATCACCGACAAAAAGGCAGAATACATCGACGTGCCCAGTTTCCCCAAGAGCAACAGGATTGTGCAAGCCATGGTCGACTACTTCAGCGACAATCCCGATTTCAAACAAGTGATAGCACAGGCTGCCACGCCCTTCGAGACGAGCGACGAGATCAGCTATATGATGTGCGATGCCTTCAGGGAGGAAACCAGAGCCGACATCGGGCTGGTGAACCCCGGCAATGTGCGCCTCAATCGCCTGCCGGCAGGCAACATCACCGTGTTCGACATCCTGTCGATGGACCCATTCTACAACGAGGCCGTCATTCTCAGGATGACCATCGAGGAACTGGTGACGGTCATGACTACCTATAGCCGTGGCACACTCAACCATCTGCCACGCATCTCAGGACTGATATGTGAAGTAACGGTGGACAAGGACAATACCAACCAGCTGAAGCGCATCAGGCTACTGACGGAAGACGGCAAGGATCCAGACTACTCCAAGGTTTACTCGATAGCCACCAGCAGCTATATGTCTGCTGTCATGAAGTCTCTCCTCAGCAGAGAGCCCGAAGGACAGAACCGTGAGACCTCAAGCTTCATCATCGACTATCTGGAACGCAAGGGAGCGGTCAGCTATCAGGGTATCAGCAATATGCGTATTATCAAAGAGTAAGGTTCTACCGGGAATTGCCCGTTGCCGAGAACACTTCGGAGAATATCTTCTGAGTAGCACCGGCACGGCTCTTGACAAAGAGCCCGGCCTGGCGTCCTTGCTCAGCGAGATTACTGGCATCGGCAGAGAAACGGTCCATCTGACGCTCGAAGTCCTCGTAGCTGCCAATCTCAAAACCACCGTTCTGCTTCAGCCCCTGGGCCTCCTGGAACTTCTCATTGTTGGGGCCGAAGAACACAGGCACATCCCAGACGGCAGCCTCCAACAGGTTATGGATTCCAACGCCGAAACCTCCCCCCACATAGGCCACATCACCATAGTGGTAGATGCTCGACAACAGGCCGAAACAGTCGATGATCAGCACCTCGGAAGATTTGAGAGATTGAGAGATTGAGAGATTGAGAGATTGAGAGATTGGGCCTGGCTCCGCCTGGGCCTGGGCCTGAGTGTAGCGGACGACCTTGCGGCCCTCGAGCATTCGCTCTATCTGCTGCAGATGATCCTCACCAATCACGTGAGGAGCGACGATGAGCTTCCAGTCACGATGCTGATTGAAGTAACGGATGAATATCTCCTCATCAGGAGGCCACGAAGACCCTGCCACAAACACCTTCGGGGAAGTACCGTCGCCGTTTTGTACAAACTGCTCCACTATCGGCAACTGCTTGGCGGCCTCCTTGATCTGGAGGACACGGTCGAAACGGGTATCACCCGTCACGCTGACGTTCGTGATACCGATCTTGGCCAACAGTTCCTTGCTGAACTCGTTCTGCACGAAGAAATGGGTGAAGCAGTGAAGCACGCGACCATACTGGCGTCCATACCATTTGAAGAACACCTGGTCAGCACGGAAGATGCTCGACACGCTGTAAACGGGCACCCCGCGATGCTTCAGGATATGCAGATAGTTGTACCAGAACTCGTACTTGATGAAAAAGGCCATCTCAGGCCGGATGGTCCTGAGGAATCGCCGAGCATTGGTGATTGTATCGAGTGGCAGATAACAGATAATGTCTGCCCCCTCATAGTTCTTCCTCACCTCATAGCCAGAAGGAGAAAAGAACGTCAGGAGTATTTTGTATTCAGGATGCTCTTTGCGCAGGCGCTCCATCAAAGGGCGCCCCTGTTCAAACTCGCCGAGAGATGCTGCGTGAAACCACACATACCTGGCCTTGGGATCAACCTTTTCACGGAGCAGACGAAATGCGTCACGCTCTCCACGCCACATCTTACGCACCTTCTCGTTGAAGCAGCTATAGACAGCCACTCCCAACAGATAGAGGTATATGACGAGATTATACATTATCCCAGCACTTCTATAGCCCGCTTCATTCGTGCAATCGTCTCTTCCTTGCCCAGAAAGGCGGAGATGTCGAACATACCTGGACCCTTGCCTTCGCCGACGAGTGTCAGTCGCCAGGCATTCATCACGTTGCCCAGCTTATATTCCTTCTGCTCTACCCAGGCATGCACTATCTGCTCCTGATTCTCCAGCGAGAAATCATCGATGCCTTCCAGCACAGCGACAAGCTCGGTCATCACGGCAGCCGAATCGTCCTTCCAGCGCTTCTTGACCGTTTTCTCATCGTATGACTGGGGAGCCTCGAAGAAGAAGGAGCAGAGGGGCCACAACTCCTTGACGAAGTTCACACGGTCCTTCATCATCTCGCACACCTTGGTGACACGCTCAAGGGTTGCATCCTGACAATGCTGCCGCACCTCGGGGAGCCATATCCGGGCAATCTCCTCGGCCGACTTCTTCAGGATATATTCGTGGTTAAACCATATTCCCTTGTCATAGGCGAACTTAGCACCAGCCTTCGAGCATTTCGTAATGTCGAACAGCGGCACCAGCTCGTCGAGGGAAAATATTTCCTGTTCGCCACCGGGATTCCATCCAAGGAGAGCCAGGAAATTGATGACTGCCTCAGGGAAATAGCCGTCCTCACGATAGCCGCGGCTCACCTCGCCCGTCTTGGGGTCATGCCACTCCAAGGGGAACACAGGAAAGCCCAGGCGATCGCCGTCACGCTTGGAGAGCTTACCCTTCCCGTCGGGTTTCAGCAGCAACGGCAGATGTGCAAACTGAGGCATGGTGTCCTCCCAGCCGAAAGCCTGATAGAGCAGTACATGGAGCGGTGCACTCGGCAGCCACTCCTCACCACGAATCACGTGGGAAATCTCCATCAGATGGTCGTCTACGATATTTGCCAGATGATAGGTGGGCAGCTCGTCGGCACTCTTGAAGAGCACCTTGTCATCAAGGATATCGCTCTTCACCCGTACCTCGCCACGAATCAGGTCATTGACCAGCACTTCCTGTCCAGCCTCAATCTTGAAGCGCACCACATACTGGCAGCCCTCACTGATGAGCCGCTCCACCTCTTCCTTCGGGAGCGTCAGTGAATTGCGCATCTGGCCACGCGTATGACAGTCATACTGGAAATTCTGTATCTCCTGACGCTTCTGCTCCAGTTCCTCAGGCGTATCGAAAGCGATATAGGCCTTGTCGGCATCGAGCAGCTGCTTCACATATTTCTTATAGATGTCGCGGCGCTCACTCTGGCGATAGGGCCCCTTGTCACCACCGAAGCTGACGCCTTCGTCGAACTTGATACCCAGCCACTTAAACGACTCTATGATATACTCCTCGGCTCCGGGCACGAAACGGTTGGAGTCTGTATCCTCAATACGAAACACGAGGTCGCCCCCATGCTGCCGTGCAAACAGATAATTGTATAGGGCGGTACGCACACCGCCGATGTGGAGAGCCCCCGTGGGACTCGGTGCAAAACGCACCCTTACTCTTCTTTCTGACATACTATTTTTTACTATTTGGCTGCAAAATTACGAAATAATTATGAATTATGAATTATGAATTATGAATTATTTTGTATCTTTGCACCCAAATAGTCAATAAATGATGAATATCAACCTGAAAACAGATATTACCTGGCGTGATTTTCTCATCCGCGCAGCACTGATGATCAGCACCGTGACCATCATCGTGTGGTCTATGCCCCGTGACACCCGCAACCATTTCAAGATTGAGAAAGGCAAGCCCTGGGTATATGCCGACCTGAAGGCGCCCTTCGACTTCCCCATCTACAAGAGCGAGGAGGCCGTCAAGGCTGAGCGCGACAGTCTGCTCAAGGGCTATGAGCCTTACTTCAACTACCACAAGGATACTGATGACAAGGAGATACGCCAGTTTGTCAAGGACTACAACCAGGGCATTCCGGGACTGCCCCCCGACTACATCAGCCTCATCGCCAACCGTCTGAGCGACCTGTACAAGAAAGGAATCATGAGCACCTCCGACTACTCGATGGTCAGTGGTGACACCACCCGGACGATAAGGGTGGTGAGCGGGAAGACGGCTACCAGCACACAGGTGGGCGACATTGTCAGTACGGTGACAGCCTACGAGCAACTGTTCAAGGACCCAGACCTCGATGCCTACCAGGAGGTGCTGCAGAAATGCAACCTCAACGACTACATAGAGCCCAACCTCATCTACGACAAGGAGCGCAGTGAGGCCAGTCTGAGCGACCTGATCAACAGTATTCCACTGGCCAGCGGCATCGCACAACGCGGTCAGAAGATCATCGACCGTGGCGACATCGTCGACTCCAAGACCTACAACGTGCTGCTTTCCTATGAGAAGGAGATGGAACGCCGTGAGAAGAACGATCAGCAGATATCTGTCACCATCATGGGCCAGATACTCTACATCGCCATCCTCGTCACCTGCTTTACCGTATACCTCTCCCTCTTCCGCAAGGACTACTTCGAGCGGCTGCGCTCCACCATCATGATTTACGCCCTGATCACCATCTTTACGGTGCTCTCTTCGCTGATGGTTGCCCACAACGTGCTCCACGTTTACATCATACCCTTCGCCATGGTGCCCATCTTCATCCGCGTGTTCATGGACTCCCGTACCGCCTTCATGGCCCATCTCACCATGATACTGATGTGCGCCACCGTGCTCCAGCACCCCCTGGAATTCGTCGCCGTCGAAGTGGTGGCGGGATTCGTGGCCATTTTCTCGTTGCGCGAACTCTCCAGCAGATCCCAGCTTTTCTGGACGGCAGTGCTCGTGGCAGCTGCATCCGCCATGACCAATGTCGCACTCGACTGGGTGCGCCATGACAGCATCACCCACATCGACTATAGCGACCTCAACTACCTCCTGTTCAACGGACTGCTGCTCTTCTGCTCGTACCCCCTGCTTTACCTGATCGAGAAGACCTTCGGCTTCACGTCGAACATCACGCTCATCGAGCTCTCCGACATGAACAAGGAGCTGCTCCGGCGTATGAGCGAGGTAGCTCCAGGCACCTTCCAGCATTCCATACAGGTAGGCAACCTCGCTGCCGAGATTGCCAACAAGATAGGTGCCAAAAGCCAACTGGTACGCACAGGTGCTCTCTACCACGACATCGGAAAAATACTCAACCCCATCTATTTCACCGAGAATCAGTCGGGTGTCAATCCTCATTCCAGCATGTCGTTCATCGACAGTGCCCAGACCATCATCGCCCACGTCACCGAAGGACTCAAGCTGGCCGACAAATACGGCCTCCCCGACGTCATCAAGGAGTTCATCGCCACCCACCACGGCCTGGGCAAGGCCAAATACTTCTACGTGCAGCAAAAGAACGCCTTCCCCGACGAGCAGATCGACGAGCTGCTCTTCACCTATCCTGGTCCCAACCCCTTCACCAAGGAACAAGCCATCCTCATGATGGCCGACACCGTAGAGGCTGCCTCGCGTTCACTGCCCGACTATACGGAGAAGAGCATCCGCGAACTGGTCAACCGGCTCGTAGACACACAAGTGGCAGAGGGCTATTTCAAGGAGTGCCCCATCACCTTCCGCGACATAGCCTATGCCAAGACCGTGCTGATAGAGAAGCTGAAAACCATCTACCACACCCGCATCAGCTATCCTGACCTGAAGAAATAAGGCACCTCACAACCTGCACAATCGGCCCGTTTTTGTGCAAAACATGCACAAAACTGCACATTTGTGCATGTTTCTGTGCATATTCCGTTAAACTTCGTTAACTTTGTGTCCGCAAACAGAAAGAATTCGTTGAATAGATTTACCTTTGCAGCCGATTTCAGTAAAAAGATGTTTAAGGATATAAAAATAACGCAATGAAACAGATGAAAACAGTGCTCGCCAGCGTGATGCTGGCCGCAGCTACAACTAACGCCACCGCCGGTGGCATCCTCACCAACACCAACCAGAGCATCGACTTCCTCCGCAATCCGGCACGCGACGCCGCCATCGGCCTCGACGGTGTCTATAGCAACCCCGCAGGCGTAGCCTTCCTCCCCGAAGGTTTCCACCTGGGCTTCAACTGGCAGTACGCCCACCAGACGCGTACCATCACCTCTGAGAATCCCGTCTTCGCCTTGGGCCGCAAGAACAACGGCAATACCACCAAGACTTTCGAGGGCGTGGCCGATGCACCCTTCATCCCCTCACTGCAGGCAGCATATAATAAAGGTGACTGGAGCATCCAGTTCAATTTCTCCGTGCCTGGTGGCGGCGGCAAGTGTGAGTTTGCCGACGGACTGGGCTCTTTCGAGAGTGTCGTCGGAGGCATCGCCTACCAGCTGCAAGGCCTCGACAAGATAGCCACAGCCCTCGGGCAACCGGCTCCCGGCGTGAAGGGCTACGACATGAACGGCTACATGCAAGGCCGTCAGTACTACTTCGGCTTCCAGCTCGGCGCCGCCTACAAGATCCTGCCCAACCTCTCCGTCTACGGCGGTCTGCGACTGCTCTACGGCACAGCCACCTACAAGGCCAAGATCAGCAACATCATGGTGAATACCGCTGGAGGCTACCAGGACTTCGGCAGCTTCATGCAGTCGGCCACGGCACTCGTTGACGGCGGTATCAGCACCGTCAATGCCGGACTCCAGCAGGTCAATGCCGGCATTGCCCAGTACGAGGCTGCTGGCGCACCCGTTCCTGCCGAGCTCGCAGCCACCAAGGCCCAGCTTGAAGGCACTGCCGCCACACTGGCAGGCACCAGCAAGTCGATCAACGCCCTGCAGAAGTACTCACAGGGTGTCAACCTGCTCTGCAACCAGACCAGCGTAGGCGTCGCCCCCGTCATCGGCGTCGACTACAAGGTGGGCCGCTTCAACTTTGCCGCCAAGTATGAGTTCAAGACGCAGATCAGGATGAAGAACGAGTCGACCGTCAACGAGGCCAGCGAGATTGCCGCCGTCAACAAGTTCCGCGACGGTGAGGAAGTCAACGAGGATGCCCCCGCCCTGCTCACCGCAGGTGCCATGTGGAGCCCCATCGACCAGGTGCGCATCAACCTGGGCTACCACCACTTCTTCGACAAGAAGGCCAACTGGTACAACAACACTCAGGACCTGCTCGACCACGACACCAACGAGTATCTGGCAGGTGCCGAATGGGACATCACCGACCGATTCACCGTATCTGCCGGCGGACAGCTGACACGCTACGGTCTGACAGACCAGTACATGAACGATATGTCGTTCGTCACCAACAGCTTCAGCTACGGTTTCGGCTTCAACTACAAGGCCAGCCGCGTGCTGACACTGAAGGCCGCCTACTTCCAGACCAATTATGAGAATTACGACCGTGTCACCTCTGAGCAGCCCCGCGTGGCTGACTCCTTTACCCGCACCAACCGCGTGCTGGGTATCGGCTGCGAAGTGACGCTGTAAGTGCTGTAGAGCAAAAAAACATAGCCGACTATGCCGCTTTTTAATCAATTCACTGATAATCAATGCGGTATGGGCGGCTATGTTTGTAAAAACCGTGCCGGAACCATGCCGTCATCATGCCTTCACGCCGACATATCGTTTAACCCCGCTATCCTCGCTATAATTCCCGCAAGACGCTGTAAGCCAGTATGTTATTGGTAGCTGGGTTGTCTCTAACCCCGCTACAACCCCGCTACAACCCGCTACAACCATATCTCTTTCGTAAACCACAGGTTTTCAGGGCTCTTTCATTTTGCGTAGGCGCGTAAAGTGTTTTGCGTAGGCGCGTAAGGTGTTTTGCGCATACGCGAAAGGTAGCTTAATGGCACTAAAGTCCCCGCCTAAAGCAACTAAAGCACCACGCCAAAGGTTAGTTTGTACCATTCCGAAGGCTCCGCAACAACATCAAAAGCCTTCCTGGCAACGAAATCAGCGTAGCATTCCATCAATAGAAGCTCCCCTTCTGCCAAACCTACAGATAGCAGGGTGGTAGCGGGATGTAGCGGGGTGGTAGCGGGGTTAGAGACAACCCCGCTACCAATAACACCCTGGCTTACAGCATATTGCGAGAATTGTAGCGGGGATAGCGGGGTTAAAAGCCTTTTTCAGATATAAGGGAGCACAAAAGGGCTTTCCCTTTGTACCCCGCTTATCGTCAGGTGCATGTCGCAGCAGCCGGTCGTTAATCACACAATCACGGGGACAGATTCATGATTGCTCGCCCCGAGCAGAACCGCCGCCGGATCTCCTTCGACATCCGCTGACTTTAATCTGGGGTCAGGTCCGAAGTTAAAGTTTGATGGCGAAAACTTTAACTTCGGACCTGGCCCCAGATTAAATTTAGAGCCCCTTAATAAGGGGCGGCTATCGCTCGACATCCCGAAGGGTGGCGCTTGCTACCGAAGGGACGCAAGAATGCAGGGATAAAAAAGATTCGCAATATCTGCGATTATTCGGAAAAATATCGAATCTTTGGCGGGATTAACCCGCCGAAAGGCTACGGGTAGGCGAGCTTCGCTCGGGAATAGATAGGCTGCATCTCTTTTACCTT
>DDQK01000013.1 GCA_002342665.1 Prevotella sp. UBA2444 | reverse complement strand
AGGAGCTTCCATGGAGCAGAAAGAAGTCTCTTTACGGCTGCCATGAAAATGCCGCTTGGCAGCAACTGACCGACCGGCAACTGCGGCGTATGGCCATTATTTCCCTATAAAAAGAAATTCAGGAGCAGGTGGGTGAATAGTAGCATCCTCGTCGTCATTCAAAAAAAAGAATCGGAGCGCCAGCCCCGATTCTCTTTTTTGCTTATTACTCTGCCTTCTTAGCAGGTGCCTTCTTGGCTGCCGGTTTCTTGGCAGCAGGCTTAGCTGCCTCGTATTTCTCCAGGCGTGCCTTCAGGCGGGTGATCTCCTTATCCTTCATCTCTATCTCATCACCCTGGTTCTTGATGGTGGTGAGCAATCCTTCGAGCTCATCATTGTCGATGTCGAGCGGATAGAGGGCGTTGACGCGATTAATGAAGTCGCCAAGGATGTTCATGTAGTTTGTGAAGGCATCGAACGGTCCGCTATAGATGCCACGGTCCAGGCCCACGTTGGATGGCTTGGTAGTCATGAAGCGGAAGTTATTGGAGGCCTGCAGATAGTCCCAGTCCTGATTGATACGCGGATCGTTGGCAATCAGCAGACGGTCGGCCACGCTATAGAGCTTGTTGAAGGCCTCGTGCTGCATGGCGTTACCCAGCCAGCAACTGACGTCGCGCTCCTCGTCGACCCAAGAGAGGGTGTCGGGTACATCAATCTGGCCCACGCTCTTGCAGGCCTTGCAGATCTCCGTCGGCGTCATGAAGTTGATGCCTTTCTCCTTGGCACATGCAGGCAGTGCCTTCAGGAACTCCAGGATATTGCTGCTGAGTGGCTGGGCGATACCCAGGGCAGACAGTTCCATGAAGATGTTGATGATCTGCTCTTCCTCGGGGAAGCGTGCGATGCGATCGATATAGGCATCGGCAAAGAGAGGATAGCCGTCCCACTCTGAGTTGTTGAAGCGCAGGGAGATGTCATCCGACAGTTCTACATCGCGGAGCAACAGCTTCAGGTTGGGAGCGATGTTGCAGTTGTAGACATAGTGCGGACTCTTCCAGCCGAGCACGTGCTTGGCACCTTCTGTCAGCATACCTTTGAATCCGAGTGCAGCCACCTGGGCACCGATATCGTCGCTGTAGATGAGTGAGGAATTACGGAACACACTGGGTTTCTTGCCGAAGAGTTCCTCGATCTTCGCGGCCTGCTTCTTCACGTCGCGAGCAAAGGTCTCCTCATGCTTGTCGTTGTTGGCCAGCGACGACAGACCGTGGCTGTAGGGCTCGGCGAGGAACTCCACGCAACCAGTCTGGTTCAGCTCCTGCAGCTTCTCGATAACCTGCGGGGCGTGCATCTCCAGCTGCTCAATACCTGTACCGGAGAGCGAGAAGGCCACCTTGAAGTAGTTGCCGTTCTCCTTGATCATCTCCTGCAGCGTGTTCAGGGCTGGCATATAACTACGCTCTGCGATATCGGTGATGCTACGCTCGTTCTCGTAGTCGTCATAGTAATAATGATCGGTACCGATATCAAAGAAACGATATCTTTTCAGATGAATAATCTGATGTATCTCGAAATATAAACAAATTGTTTTCATATCACGTTTATTGTTTATTGTTTAATGTTTAATGTTACTGTTCCCAGCCGAGTGTACGGCGATAGAGTGTACGGATCCATGTACCCACTTTCTCCCATGTAATCTGGTCAACCTCGCGCTTGCCTTCCTCCTTGAGGTACTGGAAGAGCGACTCGTTCATACAGATGGAGTAGATGGCATCGGCCAGGGCGTGGATGTCCCAGTAGTCGACCTTGATACAGTTGTCGAGGATCTCAGCACAGCCTGACTGCTTCGAGATGATCGAAGGCGTGCCGCACTGCATGGCCTCCAGAGGCGAGATACCGAAAGGCTCGGATACAGAAGGCATCACGTATACATCAGAGTCCTTGAGGCATTCGTAAACTTGCTTACCGCGCATAAAACCGGGGAAGTGGAAACGGTCGGCAATGCCGCGTTCGGCAGCCAGATAGATCATGGCGTCCATCATGTCGCCCGAACCGGCCATGCAGAAGCGTACGTTGCGCGTGCGCTGCAGCACCATGTTGGCAGCTTCTACGAAGTACTCCGGTCCCTTCTGCATCGTGATACGTCCGAGGAACGTCACCACCTTCTCCTTGCCAGTGTGGTCAGGACGCGGAATGGCCTGATACTCCTCGGGCAGGGGATAGACGGCATTGTGGACGGTGAAGCACTTGCGCGGATCCTGATGATACTGATTGATGACCGTCTGACGGGTCAGCTCTGACACACACATGATGCAGTCGGCCCAGTCCATACCGTTCTTCTCAATCGAGTAGACAGTGGGGTTCACCTTACCACGGCTGCGGTCGAAGTCGGTGGCATGGACATGAATGCAGAGAGGCTTTCCGCTCACCTGCTTGGCATGGATACCTGCGGGGAAAGTGAGCCAGTCGTGAGCATGGATGATATCGAACTCCTCAGTACGGGCCACCTGGCCGGCGATGATCGAGTAGTTGTTGATCTCCTCGTGCAGATTGCCGGGATAGCCACCGGCAAATTCCATTGCGCCGAGGTCGTTCACGTTCATATAGTTGAAGTCGGCATAGATATGCTCACGGAGCTTGAAATAGTAGTCAGGATCCATGATATTGCCCACACGCTGCTTCACATAGTCGTAGTCTACGTCGCGCCAGGCAATGGGCACAGCGTTCATGGCCACGATGCGGCAGGCATGCTGGCTCTCGTCGCCAAACGGGTGCGGCAGACAGAGCACGGTCTCGATGTCTCCCTGAGCTTTCAAGCCTTCAGAGATACCATAGTTAGCAGTGGCGAGTCCACCAAATACGTGAGGAGGATACTCCCATCCAAACATTAATACTTTCATAGTCGTTCCTCCTTACTTTTGATATGAATACTTATCCATGAGCTGCAACGTGCGCAGGATCTCTGCCACGTTCATGGCAAACGACATGGCACCGCGTCCATGGAACGGGGGATTGCCGTCGAACAGCTCAGAGATGGTTCCAATAGCATGATAGTCGATCTCATCCTCATAGCCCACGAGCTGACGCTCGATGAAGCTCAGGCGAGAACGCTTGTAGAGTTTCAGGCAAGCCTCCATATAGAAGCCGCCGAGCCAGGGCCAGGCCGTTCCCTGATGGTAGGCGTAGTCGCGCTGTGTCTGCGGACCAACGTACATCGGGTTGTAGCCACCACTCTTCGGAGAGAGGGAGCGCAGTCCCTTCGGGGTGAGCAGCTCTCGGGTGCAGATATCCACCACGCTCTTCATCTGCTGCTGATTCAGCGGCGAATAGTCGAGAGCCACAGCGAATATCTGGTTCGGGCGCACGCTCCAGTCCATCATATTACCATCGACATAGTCGAGCAGATAACCATATTCATTGACGAAGGTCTCCACGAACGACTGCTTGGCCAGTTCTGCCTGCTTTTCCAACTTCTCGGCCTCCTTGGCCTTCCCTTGGTCGGTCTTCATGGCTGCGCAGAACTTCAGGGCATTGTACCATAGGGCGTTGAACTCCACGATATAGCCTGAGCGCGGTACCACCGGACGTCCATTGGCCGTCGAGTTCATCCACGTCACTGCCTTGTCACGACCGTTAGAGTAGAGCAGCCCGTTCTCATCGAGTCGAAGATTCGGGTGACCACCCTTGATGATATAGTCTACGATGTCGCTTACCAGCTGGCCATACATCTCGTAACCCTTATCCTTGCCGGCATCCTTCACATACTGCTGGATAGCCCAGATAGCCCACAGGGGCACGTCGGGTTGTTCTATCTCGTAAATCTTCACCGACAGCGGTTTCTCCTCCATGAATTCACGGAGACCTTTCTCGGCAGTCTTCATCACGTGTTCGAAATAGTCCTGCTCACCGATGGCCAGCGTCAGTCCCGGCAGTGCGATAAACGTATCGCGAGCCCTGCACTTAAACCAGGGATAGCCTGCCAGCAGATAGCGGTCGTCATTGTCGTCAAGATGCTCTGCAGAACTGCCACTGCGACGATCGCGGAAGTGGAACTGGTGGGCTGCCGTCACCAGACAGTGATAGAAATTGTCACGAGGAACACGCAAGCTTACCTCACTCTCGAACAACTTCTTCAGCGATGAAGCCTTGATCTGTGAGGTTGAGCCAGAGAAGACGATGCTCTCGCCCTTCTTGATAGGCATCTCGAAATAACCGGGCACGTAGAGATCCTCATTGGAGGCGTAGCCACGCTCCTGCTCTTTCGGATATTCGATGCCACGATACCAGTCGGGTTGGAATACGAACTCATTCTTCTTCGAGAACTGCATGTAGAGGTCGGGATAGCCAGCATACATACAGGTCTTGATGCCGCCATCCACAGCCGTATATTCACGGCTGGCCGTGGCGTTCTCATGAGTAAACTGACGCACCGAGCGGAAGGCCAGGAACGGGCGGAACCTCAGCGTGGTAGCCGAGTGGGCATCCACCAGCGTGTAGCGGATCAGGATGCGGTCTTCGTAGGCCTGAAAGATGACCTCCTTCTTCAGGATTACGCCTCCCACGCGATACGTAGTAGTCGGTACGAGGCTGGCATCAAACTCACGGATGTACTTGTGTCCGTTAGGACTGAATGTGTTGCCCTGATACTTGTGCAGGCCCAGATTGAACTCCGCCCCATGCTGGATGACCGTACAGTCGAGCGACGACAATAGCACATGGTTCTCATCGTCGAGCTCTGGTACAGGAACGACCAGCAGACCGTGGTACTTACGAGTGTTGCAGTCCACAAGCGTAGAACTGCTGTAGGCACCTGAACGGTTGGTTCTGAGTAATTCGCGGCGTAGACTTTCCTGCAGGTTAGTCATCACGGCTTTTTCTAAACGTAAATAACTCATAGTTCCTTGATAGGTTTTTATATTAGTTTGCTGTTTTAGCGTTTTAGATACGCGACCCCAAAATTAAGCATTTTAATCGAGCCAACAAAGGAAATCCGATGTTTTAACAATTATTTAAGCAAAAAAGAGGTTGCGGAACTCGCAACCTCTGTCTTCATGCCGGTATCAGGAAGTTGATGACCTCTTGCTCGACATCGACCTTAAACGCTCCAACAGGCGTCTTCATCAGTCGTCCGTCGATACCGACGAGGGCATGCAAGGCCTCGTCGACACGCACCTCTGTCGTACGGTAGGGGTGCACGCTGCGATGGTTCAGGAAGCGCCCTGTGATCAATAGCCACAGTCCCTCTATCAGTTGTACCACCTCGGGATGATAGACCACTGAGACATCCAACATGCCATTGTAAGGTACTGCATTGGGAGTCTGTCCATAGCCTGTAGCATTACCGATGCAGACTGTCATCACCTTGCGGTCGATGGTATCGCTATTAATGCGCAGTTTCATCTTATACTCCATCCTGTGGAAGAACATCACGAAGAGCGAAGAGACGAACGACAGGGTACGCGAGCCGAAAAGCCGGCGTGTCTGTCGGCGCAGATTCATGATATCGGCAGTCATACCGATATTCAGGCAGTTGAGGAAGTATCGGTGGCACTTCTCGCCCTTGGCATTCACATAGCGGATGCAGCCCAAGTCGATCTTACGCGTACGGTGCAGCAGCAGCCAGTCTATAGTCTGTTCCACATGGTCCTCATCGAAATCCCAGAAGCGGGCGAAGTCGTTCATCACGCCATTGGGAATCACCCCCAGTGCTATCTCGTCGCGCACGCTCTTCTCTTCCTGCATCAGACAATTGGCGGCATCGTTCAAGGCTGAGTCGCCACCAGCGATGATGATGGTCTTATAGCCATTGCTGATCATCATCCTCACGAGGCGCTCCACACTGCCGGACGTCTCGCTCTGCACGAAATCGTAATCCACCTTGCGGTTGTCCAATGCCCGCTGAATCCGTTCTCCCTGCTTGCTCTTGCCCAGCAGGCCTGTCTTGGGGCAGTACAGAATGCCCCAGCGTGTTGATGCTACTGCCATAACTCCTTGATCCTTTCTATTTTGTCCTCCATCGGGAGGGTTGTGTCTATCCAGTGGATGGTAAATCCCCTGCGCTCCATTCCGCGGAACCATGTCATCTGCCGCTTGGCAAACTGATGGATGGCTATCTCCAGCCGTTGGAACATCTCCTCGTAAGTGGTCTGTCCTGTCAGATATTCCGTGACGAACTTGTATTCCAGCCCATAGTAAATCAAGTCTTCGGCAGGAATACCTTCGTCGAGCAATGCCTTCACTTCGTCGACCATCCCTTCTTCAAGCCTGGCTTTCAGACGACGGGTAATCTTCTCGCGACGCAACTCCCTGCTGATATCCAGTCCTATGATGAGTGACTCGACGGGAGGCAGCTCACGCCTCGGAGCGGGATGCTCCAGGTTATAGGTCTCAATCTCAATAGCCCTGATGGCCCGCTGACAGGAGTCCACATCCGTCGTATTGTGCATCGTTGAGCCGTTTTTCTCCTTCAAGGCCACCAACAGCTGCGTCAGTTCTCCAAGCGACTTACCCTCCAGGCTGTCGCGCAAAACCTGGTTTTGGGGAACAGGCGACAAGTGATAACCCTTCAGCACTGCTTCGATATAGAGTCCCGTACCGCCACAAAGAATGGGCACCGCTCCCCTATCCCGTATCTCCTGGTAGGCATCGAAGAAATCCTGCTGATACTCAAACAGGTTGTATTTCGTCCCCGGCTCCCGGATGTCTATGAGATGATATCGGACATTGCCCACTGGGGCTGCAGGTATTCTGACGGTATAGTCAGCCAAGTCCTTGCCTGTGCCGATATCCATGCGACGATACACCTGACGACTGTCTGCGGAGATAATCTCTCCGCTAATCTCTGCCGCAAGTCTTGCCGCTACAGGCGTCTTACCACTGGCAGTCGGTCCCAATATGGTTATCATCTTCTTCATAGCGGGACATCTGTCAGCGTTACATCAAATGATCATTTCTAAGGAAATCCCACATACTCTCACGAAAATCTGTCATGTACTTCAAGTTGTGGAAATTGTCGATTACCCACCGTCCCTCTTCAAATACCAGATCGATTCGGGCGGGTACATAGGTAGTAGCCTCATAGACCGTGAACGACACTGAGGCCATCATCTGAGGTTCCAGTTCAATATTGGTCACTTCAAACTCGTCGAAGGAAACAATACCAGCATCACGTGTCATCGACCAATAATTGGACTCAAAGAACAGTGCACCCGTCAGGTTCTCCTTCCAGCGCACGGCCATGAGTAACTTGTTCCACGACTTGGAACAATATGCCTTGTCGAACAGCTCATTTTCACCGGCTCCACCATTCTCCATAAAGTCCGATTTCACCAAAGCATAGATATCCTTCACACGCTCCAGCACGATTCCGCTGATGATCTGCATCTTCACCTCCGTGTCCAGCGTGTCGGACAACTCTGTCAGTTCACCTTCCGGCACGACCACAGAGAAGGCGTTATGGGGCTCCTTTTCCGGCTCTGGGGTACGATTCCCGCATCCCGCCACCAGCAGAGGCAACAGTGACAGCACAATCAATTGTATTTCTGCGAAGCGTCTCAAATTACGATAATTTTTGTATGTGGATACTAAACCGCTGCAAAATTACACAAAAAAAGCCGTCCGACAAAATCGGACGGCAATTATTTTAGATTTATTGCGAAAACTCTTATTTGAGCTCAGCGAGGTACTTGATAGTACGAACCATCTGAGAAGTGTAAGAATTCTCATTGTCGTACCAAGCAACAACCTGAACGAGAGAGTTGCCATCGCCGATCTTGCTAACCATGGTCTGGTTGGCATCGAACAGAGAACCGTACTTCATACCGATGATATCGCTGGAAACGAGCTTCTCCTCGGTGTAACCGAACGACTCGTTGGCAGCAGCCTTCATGGCAGCGTTGATACCCTCAACAGTCACCTCACCCTTAACAACAGCGTGCAGGATAGTGGTAGAACCTGTGGGAGTCGGAACGCGCTGTGCAGCACCGATCAGCTTACCGTTCAGCTCGGGGATAACCAGACCGATAGCCTTGGCAGCACCAGTAGAGTTAGGAACGATGTTCTGAGCACCGGCACGGGCACGCTGAACATCACCCTTGCGCTGAGGACCGTCGAGAATCATCTGGTCGCCAGTGTAAGCGTGTACAGTTGTCATGATACCGCTCTGGATAGCAGCGAAGTCGTTCAGAGCCTTCGTCATGGGAGCCAGACAGTTGGTGGTGCAAGAAGCAGCACTGATCACTGTGTCGGCGGGAGTCAGGGTCTTGTGGTTCACATTGTAAACGATAGTGGGCAGGTCGTTGCCGGCAGGAGCAGAGATCACAACCTTCTTGGCACCAGCCTTGATGTGGGCAGAAGCCTTCTCCTTAGAAGTATAGAAACCTGTGCACTCCAGCACAACGTCTACGTCCAGCTGACCCCAAGGCAGCTCAGCAGCGTTAGGAATAGCATAGATGGTAATCTCCTTGCCGTCGACGATGATAGAGTTGTCAGTGCAGTCTACAGTGTGCTTGTTCTCACCGATCTTGCCGCAGAAGCCACCCTGAGCGGTGTCATACTTCAGCAGGTGAGCCAGCATCTTCGGGCTGGTCAAGTCGTTGATTGCTACTACTTCATAACCTTCAGCCTCGAACATCTGACGGAAAGCGAGGCGACCGATACGGCCAAAACCGTTAATTGCTACTTTTGTCATTTTTACTTTGTTATTTAATGGGTTTAAACTTATAATTATGTCTAAATTTTGAGCCTTTTCGGCATTTTTTTCTATTTTCGGATGCAAAGTTACGAAAAATTTCCTATATTTGCACCAAGTTTCTGTCTAAAAGAAAGTGAAAAGTTAAAAGCGAAAAGTGAAAAGTGTATAATTCGCACCCTCTCGAATGGTGTTTGCAAAATGCAGATTACAAATTAAACCTCAAATATTAACATTAAAATTTAGAGAATTATGGGATTTATCAAAGAATTCAAAGAGTTTGCCGTTAAGGGCAATGTGATGGACATGGCTGTCGGTGTAATCATCGGCGGTGCCTTCGGAAAGATTGTCAGCTCACTGGTCGACGATGTGATCATGCCGCTCATCGGCAAGTTGACTGGAGGCGTCAGCTTCACCGACCTCTTCATCAACCTCGGCGATGGCGACTTCAAGACGCTCGCTGCTGCCAAGGAGGCTGGAGCTGCCGTGCTGGCTTACGGACAGTTCCTGCAGAACATTCTCGACTTCCTCATCATCGCGTTCTGTATCTTCCTGATGATCAAGGGCATCAACAAGCTCAAGAAGGAGAAGCCCGAAGAGCCTGCCGCACCTGCCGGTCCCACTCAGGAGGAACTGCTGGCTGAGATTCGCGACCTGCTGAAGAAGAAGTAAGGCTTATATACCTTATTATATTAATGGGCGATACTTTTGAAGCATCGCCCATTTTTTGTCTACCGCAGTCTCAAGCCGTCGCCCACCCGAATCTGATAGTCGGACTTGAGATCGTTCATCTTATAGAGGTTCTTCAGCCTGATGCCATACGACTGGGCAATCGAATACATCGACTCGCCACTGCGTACATAGTGCAGTCGGCCCTTATAGTCTTTCGGAGCCTTCTTCTGTTTCTTCTTCAGCCAGACGATCTCGCCCTCGGCCAATTGGTCATTCTTGTCACGCTCGTTGTATTTGGCCAACTTGCGGTAGCTGATGCCTACCTCCTGCGCTATAGTCCTGAACGAGTCACCCCTGCGTGCTATCAGGTAATAGTTCTTATTGAATATCTTGATAGGATGCAGATCCTGACCGTTCACGCGGTGGTCCTTAGAGTGCTCCACCATAAACTTGTCGGCCCCCTTTGCCGTGTCATATTGGTAGAGCTTGTAGAGTTGGATAATCTCTATCAGCTTCGAAGCATACTGGGGATTGGTGGCATAGCCTGCAGCTTTCAGGCCTCTGGCCCAGCCCTTATAGTCCGTCAACTTCAGACTGAACAGGCTCTGGTAGCGCTGGCTATTTGCAAGGAAGCGACTATGGTCCTCGAACGACTCATATGGCGAGTCGTAGGCACGGAAGCACTCATTACGCTCGTCATCGTCATGATAGGTGGTGCGCCCCGTCCAGCCATTGCACTTGATGCCGAAGTGGTTATTGCCCCTTCGGGCCAGTTCGCTGCCTCCTGCCCCACTCTCGAAGAGTCCCTGGGCAAGAGTGATGCTGGCAGGGATCTTCCAGCGATGCATTTCCTCGATAGCTATATCCTTATATTGGTTGATATATTGCTGATACCGCTCGTTCCACCGTATCTGGGCAGTGGAAGTGACAACTGTCAACTGAAAAGCGATTAGTATAAACAGGATTTTCTTCATCTTTTTACCAAATTGTGGTGCAAAATTACGAAATAATGCTGAAATAGGAAAGCATTTTCGGAAGATTAACGCAAGAATGCCCTTAAATCAAGGCAGTAAGAGGAAAAACGCCATTGAGGAGTGATGGATGATGCTCAAGAGGAGATTCACTTTGCCCAAGACAATGGCCATGGGTATTTTTAAGTATACCCCAAAAAACGATTTATAGGTTGTAACGTTGTAACATCGCCGATGTACAACGTTACAACCTATATTCAAAAAAACTGTATGTAAAAAAACAGTAAGGGTGACGCATCGCTGAAGTCAGGAGGAAAAACGCCATTGAGAAGTGATGGATGATGCGGGTACGCAGTGCAATCTCAACGTCTTGAATGGCCGTGAAGATGAGGCTACGCAGTTCTTTGTCAGACCAGTATAGTTTCACAACTTCATCAAAGGACGTTCCAGGAACATTCTAAGCCATTCCTTACATAAAAACGAAGTCCCACCGTGGTACGCATTGTTAAGAGGCGTCCGCTCCTTTATACAGTCTGGTCTGTCTCAATTATTCCGGAATTGTATTGAATTTTCTATTTGCTACTATTCTTTTTCTACTATCACCACTCAACGGTTTCTTTTCGGTTTTCAATTGGTGGTGTACCAGTCAAGCCACGTTGTGCATTTATTTGATTCTGGAGATTCAAGCGTTCACTTTCTGTAAGTTTCTGGCCATTGGGAAAATATGTGTCATCTAACTCCACATAATTGTCGGTCCTCGCAATATATGGAAGATAGAAACTATTGAGGAAATGTATATCACCTGAGGATAGAGTTTGGGTTTGCTCTATTTGATAGTTCCCCTTATTCATTATCGTGTTATTTCCGTTCTTGGAATAATCTTTGGATGCGGCAAGTGTTATGGAGAAATAGTCAAAAGTCCCTTGCATTGTATAATTATTGGTTATCTTCGTAAATGCCGATTTACAATTGTCTTTTACATTGTCCAGATAGACAGTGACATAATCATCTCTATCCTTTCGCTGCTGCTCATTGAACATTCCTGCAGCATTGCAAAACGCATGAAGGAAGAAACGCTTGATTTCGGCTTGTGTTTCTTGTGCCAATGAATAAGGAACATTAATATATTGCTCACCGCCCACAAGACCATAGCTGCCACTACCTTCAATTGCTGACGCATTCATTCTTACGGCAATATTTGGGTACTTAATATGGCCAGGCTCGTAAAATTCTTCATCTTCAATAGAATTGTAGAACCTTACATTTGTTTTTGATTCAATCTCTTCAATAGCCAGAATCGCACCATCTTTGATTGATGTTGGCAACTGCAATAGTTTCACACGTAGCATCGTCCAGTATTGTGCTGGATATGATCCATAAATACCAACAGCTCTTGTAGAAATATTCTTGCTAGGGTCATCGAACATGCCCCAAGTAGTTGGAATATTTGGAGAGATCACATTGTTCCAAGAATTCTTTTGCTCCTGTTCTCCAAAAGGATTTCCTGTATCTGCAAGTATCGTTTCCTGTTGTTCTGTGAATTGTGCAACAAATTCTACAGATTCATTAGATGCTTCAACTGCAATGCATTCATCGTCATTGGAACATGCAACTAATGACAGGTTCATAACCGAAATGCCGGTCATTACGACTGCACTAACTTTTGCTTTTTGAAAAATAGTTTTCATCTTACTTTAATTTTAAATTTGACTTGTTTATGTTCTCAATTTGTTTTTGCTGACTTTCATATAGTGTTTGGTCTATTCCGATAGACAAGGCATCTTCTAATGACAGATCCAACACAAACTCTCCATTCCTATAACAAACAGAATTGTTTATTATATTGCCCTTGTCGGTTTGTTGCAAATAGATGTCGATACTGTCATTGGAAACGATAGTTCTATCATCAAAAGTTATATCCTTATCTTCTAATACCAGTTCTTCATTCTGGCAGGCCGTTGTCAATAATGCGACTGACAAAAACAAGATTATTCTTCTCATAGATTTATTGCAATATTAAGTTAAACTTTCCAACAATGTCAATTGAACCGTATTCTTCGTCGGGCAGATTCTTCAACCTGTACTCGCCAGTGTATTTCATGTCCTTCCCGTCTTTGGAGGGAGTGGAATCAGTAAAAGTCAGGCATCCTTCCAACGCGGTGAATTCGAGGTCATCAGGCACTTTCACCCCCCCAACGCCGAGGGGTAGTTCGGCGGATTGGTCGGCCTTCATCTGTTCAAGCAGTTTCTGCTCGTAGAAGCTGCCCCCGCCAGAGGATGTGCGGTCTGTGAGCGAGCTGTACTGGACGGGGTATTCCTTCCCGATGACAGGGAAGTTCTCTCCATCTGTGATGGGGATGCCAATGAGCACGAGCCAACTTTCGTGAATCGAGTGGGCCGAATTGTCACGTAGTACAAACTGGAGGTAGGCTACCGAGTCGTTGCTGATGAGGAACTTGCCAGTGCCGTGCAATGGGGTGCAAAAGAAAATGTTCGACAGAGCCTCGGCAACCGTGAGATAATCTCGATACGCTTTGCCGTTGATGACAGCTGAGCCAAAGTTGGTTTCCTGTTCCAGCAGTTCATATTTTTTGCTGCATGCAGACAAGAGCATGCCTACGGTCAAGACAAGCAAATATGTTTTTTTCATAAAGCTATTATTTATATGTTATAGAAATCGGGATTAACTGTACTATTTTGTTTTCAGGATTCAACAAGGCAATCGTATAAACATACGCTTGTCCTGTAGTTGAGTTCTGAATAATATAGACGTCAGTTCGGGATAAGAAA
>DDQK01000033.1:6097-7250 GCA_002342665.1 Prevotella sp. UBA2444 | reverse complement strand
ACAGAGTTGTAACCCACCACATGTGCATTCATTCGCTGGGCTATCTTCCGTTCGATACCGTCGAAGGCTCCACCACATATAAATAAGATGTTACGCGTGTCGACCGAAATATATTCCTGGTCAGGATGCTTGCGTCCACCCTTCGGCGGCACGTTGACATTGGTTCCTTCCAACAACTTGAGCAACCCTTGCTGAACACCCTCACCACTGACGTCGCGAGTGATCGAAGGATTGTCGCTCTTACGGGCTATCTTGTCTATTTCATCGATGAACACGATACCGCGCTCAGCAGCCTTCACATCATAATCGGCCACCTGCAAGAGTCGCGTCAGGATACTCTCCACATCTTCTCCCACATAACCGGCCTCAGTGAACACGGTAGCGTCGACGATGGTAAAAGGCACGTCAAGCAGACGGGCAATAGAACGGGCCAACAGCGTCTTACCGGTACCCGTAGAACCCACCATGATGATATTGCTCTTCTCAATCTCCACGCCATCCTTGTCCTGCGGCTGCTGAAGGCGCTTATAGTGGTTATAGACAGCTACAGAGAGGAAACGCTTGGCCTCGTCCTGTCCGATGACGTACTGGTCGAGATGTGCCTTGATTTCCATGGGCTTAGGCACCTTCTTCAAGCCGGTCTTGCTCTTCTGCGACTTGTTCCCATTCAGCCAGTCCTGCTCCTGCACAATGCGGTAAGCCTGCTGAGCACAGTCCTCACAGATATAGCCGTTGATACCAGTAATGAGAAGCCTTACCTCATTCTCTGTCCTGCCACAGAAACTACATGCTTTCCTTGCCATTATTGCTTCCTCGTCAATACGTTGTCAATCATACCGTATGCCTTGGCCTCTTCTGCCGTCATCCAGTAGTTGCGGTCAGAGTCGGCATACACCTTATCATAGGGAGTGTGGGAGTGTTCCGAGATGATGGTATATAACTCTTTCTTGAATTTCAGAATCTCCTTGGCCTCAATCTCGATATCCGATGCCTGGCCTTGCACACCACCCAGGGGCTGGTGAATCATCACCCTACTGTGGGGCAGTGCCGAGCGCTTGCCCTCCTGACCTGCCACGAGCAGCACAGCACCCATCGAGGCTGCCATGCCAGTACAGATGGTGGCCACGTCGGAGGAGATAAACTGCATCGTATC
>DDQK01000033.1:4024-6027 GCA_002342665.1 Prevotella sp. UBA2444 | reverse complement strand
TTGGCTGTATAGTCATCTATCTGTGTACCGAGGAAGATGATGCGGTCCATCATCAGACGTGAGAAGACGTCCATTTGCGTGACATTCAACTGGCGCTCCTCAAGGATATATGGATTCAAATACTGCGACTGCACCTTCATCACCTCATCGAGTGTCAGGCCATCCATTCCCAAATGCTGTATAGCATATTTCCTAAAATCATTTTTCATATTCATTCTTTCTTCCTTTCGTTAAGCGGATAAAAAAGTTATCGACTTTTCAATATCTCCGCGATTTTGGGACACAAAGATACTAAAAAAGTCGATAACTACCTAATAGTTGGCGTTATTTTTTCGTAAAAACGCTTATTTTCCTTCCAACATCTTGTTAAACTCCTCCAGAGAAACCGATTTTTCATTCAGTTTCACTACATTTTTGAGGGTTTCGGTCAGCTTCATGTCAACGGCACGATCCACGAGGCCATCGACACTCTCGCGCTTCTTCAGTTGCTCGTTGGCATAGTTCTCCAGCACGTCATCGGGCACATTGCTCATACCATACTGGGCAAACTGGGCACGTACAGCCTCCTTGGCCAGGCGCTTCACGTCGTCATCGTCGACCTTGATCTGGTTGGCACTGACAATCTGCTCCTTCATCAGGTGCCATGCCAGTTCCTTGATGCTGCCTTCGAAATTCTTCTCTACGAAGTCCTCACCCTTATCCTTGTTGTTCTGCAGCATGATACGCTTCAGCAAAGCCTCGGGGAACTCGAGCTTGCCGACCTTCTTCTCCAGATAGGCACGAACGTCCTGAAGGAACTTATAGTCACTGCTACTGGCAAACTGGGCCTTCAGGCCTTCGGCGATACGGCTACGGAACTCTTTCTCGTCCTTCACGGTACCCTCACCGAAGACGCGGTCAAACAGTTTCTGGTCGACCTCGGCGGGCTGGTAGTGACGGATTTCGGTTACCTGGAACGAGAAATCACTTTCGAGTCCTGCCACCTCTTCCTTCTTCACCTTCAGCAGGGCGGCCACCTCTGCATCGTTGTCGGGGTAAGCCTTCTTAGGATTGAAGGTGATGATGTCACCAGCCTTACAACCTTCGAAGAGCTTCTTCTGGTCATCGTCCTTGAAATAGGCAGGCATGACCATGCCACTCTCTGTAGTGATACCGCCCTCGAGGGTGTTGCCCTCAGCGTCGAGCTGGCGCAGATCGCCAGTGATGGTATCGTTGCCACTGAAAGTCTCAGCCTTCACAAACTCACCGGCCTGCGACTGATACATCTTCACCTGTTCATCGAGGAGCTTATCGTCGATGGCGATGGTGTAGTAGTCGATCTTGTCTTTGGCAGTCAGTTCCACCTTGAACTCAGGAGCCACGGCAATGTCGAACACGAAGGTCAGGTCACCCTCCTTCTCAAAGTTCTGAGGCTGCTGCTTCTCCTGATTGGGCAGGGGGTCGCCCAACATATGGATTTTGTTCTCCTGGATATACTCATAAAGTTTCTCGCCCATCAGACGGTTCACCTCGTCAACTTTGACGGCGGTACCATACTGACGCTTAATCATTCCCATGGGCACCTGACCGGGGCGGAATCCCGGCACCTGTGCCTTCTTGCGATAGTCTTTCAGTGTCTTCTCGACTTTCTCCTGATAGTCTGCAGGCTCAACGGTCATCGTCAGCAGACCATTGATCTTATCAGGGCATTCAAATGTAATCTTCATTGTCTTTTTATACCTTATTATTATATATATTCCAAAATTTGAGGTGCAAAAGTACACATAAAAAACGGAAATGCCTAAAGATTATCAATAATTAACATTCTGCAGGCAGTCTCATTTCGTGTCAATAACCAGGTTTCCTGCCTTCAGCTGGTCGCTCGTTGCCGTCAGCGACAGGGTGGAAGATGCGCGGCCGCTTTGTACGAGTACCTGGGCAAGACCGTTGAAAGCCGGGATGCTGAATGTCTTGCAGTCCTGCATCTTGGGGTGGTCTTCGCCGGGATACGACGGGTCGCCATT
>DDQK01000033.1:3735-3998 GCA_002342665.1 Prevotella sp. UBA2444 | reverse complement strand
TCGGGCACGACACGTCCTTTCGCATCCTGCACCTCCACCGTCACCACAGCCACGTCTCTTCCGTCGGCCGTCAGCATCCGACGGTCTGACTTGAGCACAATCTTCGAGGCCGGCTTAGTGGTCTCGATGGTCTGAGTCATGATCTTCTTGCCGTTCTTATAGCCTGTGGCCACCACCTTTCCAGGTTTGTACACAGCCTTCCACTTCAAGTGGCCGTTCTTGGGCATTGCCTGCCGTCCCAGTTTCTTGCCGTTCACCGTCAG
>DDQK01000033.1:2420-3695 GCA_002342665.1 Prevotella sp. UBA2444 | reverse complement strand
GTTCCAGTGCGGGAAGATGTGGAGTGTGGGTTCATCCGTCCACCATGACTTCAGATACCAGGCCTCATCTTTCCAGAAGCCGCAATAGTCGAGGATGCCGAATTCAGAGTCGTGAGCAGGGTAGCTGAGGGGATTGGGCTCACCACGGTAGTCGAAGCCCGTCCAATAGAAGATGCCGGCCGCCCATGGCCGTTCGTCGTAGAATTTCCAGCCACGCTCTATCACATTCTCCACGTGGTGGTGTGTAGTGTCACGGTTCATCGCCACCATGTGTCCTGGCTGATCGGGAGTATTGAAGTATACGCCTCGTGTACCGCACCCAGTCGTCTCTTCCGTTCCCACGATCTTCCAAGTGGGATTGGCCTTCTTGCGGTTGTCTACATTATTCTGTGCGATATAGTTGAAGCCCACCACATCGAGCCCTTTGATCATCTCTCCGCCACCGGCATTGGCAATCGTAGAGTGGCGGGTGGGGTCGAGCAGTCGGGTGTACTCTCTCATAGCCTCAGCCACACGGCGTCCCGTCACCGTATTCTCCATGCCCCATTCCTCGTTACCGTCGCTCCAGAGGATGACGGAGGGGTGGTTACGGTCGCGACGGATCATGTTCTCCAACAGTCGCAAGTGCTCCTGGTTGATGCCAGAAAGACGGTTCTCGTCGATGACGAGCATGCCCTCACGGTCACAGATGTCGAGCAGGGTTGGCGTCATCGGATTGTGCGACGAGCGGTAGGCATTACATCCCAGTTCCTTCATACGCTGGATACGCCAGGCCATCAACGCCTCAGGGATGGCCGCTCCCACTCCGGCGTGATCCTGGTGCATATTCACACCCTTCAGCTTCAGTGGTTCACCGTTGAGCAGGAAGCCCCGCTCAGCGTCGAAGGCAACCTCACGGATACCGGTAGTGGTCTCATAGACATCTGTCACCTGGCCATTCACCTTAATAGTGGTCTCCACCTTATACAAATAGGGGTCGGCAGTGCTCCACAGGTGCGGCGTCTGCACGGTGGCCTGCTGCTGACAACCGAGGGTCTGTTTGCCCTTCAGACTGAGAGTCACCGGGAGCATCGAGGCCACCTCCTTACCATCGGCATCGAGCAGACGCTGGCTGACCTCACACTTCTGAGCCTCAAGCGAATGGTTGTTCACTTCCGTCTCCACGTGGATTGTGGCCGAAGCATAGGGCGCCTTCAGGTCGGCATAGACGAAGGTGCCGAAAGGTGCCACACTGACAGCAGCCGTCTTCTCAAGCCAAGCATCACGATAGATACC
>DDQK01000033.1:1479-2232 GCA_002342665.1 Prevotella sp. UBA2444 | reverse complement strand
TACTTGTAACCCACAGTCTTGTAGCCGTGTGAGTGACTGGCCTCACGAGCGAAGGGCAGCGTCGTTGCCCAGTCGTGGGGCACGCTCACCTCCTGCCAGTCCTTATCGTCGAACTTCATCACATAAGGTCCCTCGTTGTGGATGGAGTTGGCCTTTGTCAGATAGTTGAAATATTCAGTGCCACAACCGAAGTCCTTCTTGGGATCGGAAGCATTGCCGAGGGCGAACTTCCAGCCGTCGTCAAGTCGGATGGTCTCTCTCACACTCTGTGCCTGCACAGGCACTGCCATGAGGGCAAGCATAGCGCCCAGCACGGCCAGTTTCTTAAGTTGTTTCATGTTAGTTCAGGTCGTTATTATTGATATCACTAAGTCTTCTTATGCTTTATCCTTCGGCTTCCTCCTTGGCCTTTCGCTCCTCCTCCATCAGCTGGAAATCCTTCTTGCGCAGCACGAACGAGTTGGTGAGGTATTTCTCACGCACAATCTTGTTCTCCGCCAGTTCCTCGGGCGAGCCCTGGAACAGGATACGCCCTTCGAAGAGCAGGTAGGCACGATCGGTGATGGTGAGCGTCTCGTCGACATTGTGGTCAGTAATGAGGATACCGATGTTACGGTACTTCAGGCGCCAGACAATCTGCTGGATATCCTCCACGGCAATAGGGTCGACACCGGCGAAGGGCTCGTCGAGCATGATGAACTTGGGCTCGATGGCCAGGCAACGGGCTATCTCGGTGCGTCGGCGCTCACCTCC
>DDQK01000033.1:536-1423 GCA_002342665.1 Prevotella sp. UBA2444 | reverse complement strand
GTCATCTCAAGCACGGAGAGGATATTATCCTCGACGCTCATCTTACGAAACACGGAGGCCTCCTGAGCCAGATAGCCTATACCTGCCCTGGCACGCTTGTAGACAGGATACTTCGTCACCTCCTCATCACCGAGGTAGATATGTCCGCCATTAGGCACGATCAGACCCGTGGTCATATAGAACGAGGTGGTCTTACCGGCACCGTTGGGACCCAGCAGACCCACAATCTCACCCTGCTTCACGTCGAAGCTCACATCGTTGACCACCGTACGCTTGCCGTACTTCTTGACGAGGCCCTCGGTACGCAGCACCAACTGCCCCTGAGGCTCCATTGTTTTCTCTGTTTCTTCCATATTCGGGTGCAAAGATATACAAATTTTGAAACACAGAGCCACAGAGATACAGAGTTTTTTGTTTTTTTATTAAAATTCTCCGTCTCTCTGTGGCTCTGTGTTGAAAAAAAATTGTAATTTTGCACCCAAATACAATACTCTTAGTATGCTTATTAACAGATATCTGCATATTCTGGGCCGCTACGTCATGCTGATGGGGCGTGTTTTCTCCATCCCGGAACGGATGCGCATGTTCTTCAAACAGTATGTCAAGGAGATGGCCCAGCTGGGCGTCAACTCCATCGGTATCGTACTGCTCATCTCGTTCTTCATCGGAGCCGTCATCTGCATCCAGATGAAGCTCAACATCCAGAGCCCCTGGATGCCCCGGTGGGTCAGCGGCTATGTCACACGAGAGATCCTGCTGCTCGAGTTCTCCTCGTCCATCATGTGTCTCATCCTGGCAGGCAAGGTAGGGTCGAACATCGCCTCCGAGCTGGGCACGATGCGCGTCACCCAGCAGATCGACGCCCTGGAGATCATGGGCGTCAACTC
>DDQK01000033.1:0-457 GCA_002342665.1 Prevotella sp. UBA2444 | reverse complement strand
ATGCACGTGCTGCCTCCCGACGACCTGACGCTCGGCCTGCAACACTCATTTGTGCCATGGTTCATGTATATGTCGCTCATCAAGAGCCAGTTCTTCGCCTTTATCATCTCCAGCGTGCCTGCCTTCTGCGGCTATACCGTCGAGGGTGGCTCCGTCAATGTGGGTAAGGCCTCTACCGATGCCGTCGTATCCTCAAGCGTACTGATACTCTTCTCTGATGTCTTCCTAACCCAACTGCTGTCATGATAGAAGTCAAGAACTTATATAAGTCATTTGAAGACAAGGAGGTGCTGAAGGACATCAGCACCGTGTTTGAGGATGGCAAGACCAACCTCATCATCGGGCAGAGCGGAAGCGGCAAGACGGTACTCATGAAGAACCTCGTGGGACTGCTCGACCCCACCAGCGGACAGGTGCTCTACGACGGACGCGACTTCGTGGCCATGTCGAAGTCGGA
>DDQK01000020.1:3741-5999 GCA_002342665.1 Prevotella sp. UBA2444 | reverse complement strand
ATCAGACCGATGGAGCAGAGCATGAAGTAAGTGCCCGCCCCCCCCGTGATGCCGAGCACCTCCTTACCATAGATAGCCAGATAGTTGCTCAGCACGCCGAAACTGAAGCCGAAAGCCACCATATTGGCTCCCAGCAGCCAGCCACGAAGGAGAAAGAAACGGTCGAGTGAGAGTTTCGACTTGTTCTTCACAATCTCCTTTTCCTTCAGTTCCACCGTACTGTCGACCAGCCATCCGGCACAGGCCACCGCAAGGGCTATCCAGAAGAGCAGTTCAAAGCTCTGCGTCAGTTTATAGATGAAGATGCCGATGGTAGGAGCGATGGCCATCGCCAGGTTGTTGCTCAGTCCGTAGTAACCGATGCCTTCGGTACGTCTCGAGGACGGCAGTACGTCGATGGCAACGGTAGAGTTGGCCACCGTCAGTGCTCCGAAGGGTCCGCCGTGGAGCGTCCGCACGATGGTGAAGAGCAACAGTGAGGAGGCAGCCAGATAGCCCGCGAAGAAGATGGAGAAGGCACCGAAGCAGACCATCAGCACCAACTTGCGTGGGAAGGAGTCGACGAAATAGCCGCTGAAGGGCCGGAAGAGAAGTGCCGTGATGGTGTAGCCCGAGAGTACCAGGCCAATGACATCCTTTGCGGCCCCGAAATGCTCGCTGAGATAAAGGGGCAGCAAGGGGGTAAGGACATAGAAGGCGAAGAAGAGCGAAAAATTGGCCGCCATCACCTTGCAATAGTTACGATTCCATAGTCGCTGTTGTGCCGTATCTGCCATTTCCGAAATACATTTTCGGCTGCAAAGATACAAAAAAGAGGCCAATCGAGCTCCAAAAACCAAAAAATTCGAAAAAAATTCGCATTATATTTCGGTAATCCACTGAAAGTTAGTATCTTTGCAGTCCGAAATCGAGAATGATTCGGTTTTCACATTATTAATATAGATAAAAGGACATCATGACAAAGGCAGAGATCATCAACAAAATTGCTGAGGAGACAGGCGTTGCCAAGAAAGACGTTGCCACCACGGTCGAGGCATTCATGCAAGAGATTCGTGTGAGTTTGGCAGATAACAAGGAAAATGTATATCTTCGCGGATTTGGCACATTCACCGTGAAGCGTCGTGCAGCCAAGACGGCACGCAACATATCCAAGAACACAACGATCCTCATCGAGGCTCACGACTTCCCCGCTTTCAAGCCATCGAAGAGTTTCATTGCAAAGATGAAGTAGTAAGTAACATTAAAATATTAAATCTTAGAATTATGCCAAACGGAAAGAAGAAGAAGGGCCACAAGATGGCTACTCACAAGCGTAAGAAGAGACTGCGCAAGAACCGTCATAAGAGCAAGTAACCCCTGCAGAGGGGTGCTGCCAGGCGACGTTCAGCCACAGCAAAGAAAATGAAAGGAGTGTGTCAGCAAGTCCAGACGGATTGCGGCACACCCTTTTGAGTTTATTAATCCCATCAAGAGAGTAAAGAGACAATGACAAGCGAAGTAATCATTGATGTGCAACCGAAGGACATCTCGATTGCCCTGCTCGAAGACAAACAGCTGGTGGAATACCAGAAGGAGGAGCGGTCGGCATCGTTCTCGGTGGGCAACATCTACGTGGCAAAGGTGAAGAAGCTGATGCCCGGACTCAACGCCTGCTTTGTGGATGTCGGTGCCGAGCGCGTGGCATTCCTGCACTATCTTGACCTGGGCTCTCAATTCAGCTCTTTCGAGAAATACCTGAAACAGGTAGTGAGCGACCGCAAGAAACTCTATCCCATCCAGAAAGCCACCCGGCTGCCAGTTCTGCCCAAGGACGGGAGCGTGGCCAACACGCTGAAAGTCGGACAGGAACTGCTGGTGCAGATTGTAAAGGAGCCCATCAACACCAAGGGGCCGCGACTGACATGCGAACTGAGCTTCGCCGGCCGCTATCTGGTGCTGATGCCTTTCGAAGATAGTGTTTCTGTTTCCACTAAGATCAAGAAAAGCGAGGAGAGGAGCCGACTGAAGCAGCTCATCCAGAGCATCAAGCCCAAGAACTTCGGCGTCATCGTGCGTACGGTGGCCGAAGGCAAGCGGGCAGCCGAACTGGATGCAGAGCTGAAAATCCTGCTCAAGCGCTGGGAAGACACCATCACCAAAGTACAGAAGACGACGGAGCACCCGCAGCTGTGCTTTGAGGAACAGAGCCGAGCCGTGGCACTGCTGCGCGACCTGTTCAATCCCACCTACGACGGCATTCACATCAACGATGAAGTCAT
>DDQK01000020.1:3527-3686 GCA_002342665.1 Prevotella sp. UBA2444 | reverse complement strand
TTCGGAAAGACCGTGAACTATAAGCACGGCGCCTACCTCATCATCGAGCATACGGAGGCCATGCACGTGGTCGACGTGAACAGTGGAACCCGCGTGAAGAAAGACAATGGACAGGAGGCCAACGCCCTGGAGACCAACCTGGGTGCCGCCGACGAACTG
>DDQK01000020.1:2359-3445 GCA_002342665.1 Prevotella sp. UBA2444 | reverse complement strand
ATGCAGAAGGACCGCGCCAAGCATAATATCCTGCCCCTGTCGAAGTTCGGACTGATGCAGATTACCCGTCAGCGTGTCCGTCCTGCCATGGACGTCAACGTAGAGGAAACCTGTCCCACCTGTCACGGCACGGGAAAAATCAGGTCGAGCATCCTGTTTACGGATCAACTGGAGAGCAAAATTGACCGCCTGGTCAACAAGATCGGAATCCGCAAGTTCTACCTGCACGTACATCCCTACGTGGCTGCCTATATCAACAAGGGCGTGATCAGCCTGAAGATACAATGGCAGATGAAGTACGGACTGGGCGTGCACGTCATCCCATCGCAGAAACTGGCCTTCCTGCAGTATGAGTTCTACGACAGCGACAAGCAGTTCATAGACATGCAGGAGGAGCTGGACGGATAAGAGTCAAGAGTTAAGAACAAGAGTTAAGATGTTGGCGCTGAAGATACTATTCTGGGTATGCCTGTTCATCGTATTCTATACCTATCTCGGCTATGGAATGCTGCTCTATGTGATTATCAGGCTGAAGCGCCTCTTCAAGGGGCCCCGGCAATTGCCAGAGATGCCTGCTGAGAAGGAGCTGCCCACGATGACCCTCATGATATGCGCCTACAACGAACAAGACATCGTAGCCGAAAAAATGCAGAACACCCTCGCCCTGGACTATCCCAAGGATAAGTTCAGGGTGATGTGGGTGACTGACGGCTCTACCGACCAGACCAACGAACTGCTGAAAGCCTATCCTGAAGTAGACGTGGTATTCAGTCCTGAGCGCCGCGGCAAGACTGCCGCCCTGAAACATGGACTACGGGAGGTGAGCACAGAACTGGTGGCCTTCACCGATGCCAATACGATGATCAACCGTGGTGCGATGAAGGAGATAGCCCGCCGATTCCAGGACAAGAGCGTGGGATGCGTGAGCGGTGAGAAGCGTGTGGCGGCCCGAAACGGTGAGATGGCTGCCGAAGGCGAGGGACTCTACTGGCGCTATGAGAGTACGCTGAAGAAATGGGACAGTGAGCTCTACTCAGCCATGGGAGCTGCCGGCGAGCTATACGCCATCAGACCGAAACTGTGGCG
>DDQK01000020.1:0-2282 GCA_002342665.1 Prevotella sp. UBA2444 | reverse complement strand
GGTTCAGCCAACATCTTCGAGGAATCGAAGCGCAAGCGCCGCATCGCTGCCGGAGGCCTGCAGAGCATCTGGTGGCTGCGCCGGATGCTGAACCCGTTGCGCCAGCCGCTGGTGGCATTCCAATATATCAGTCATCGCGTGCTCCGATGGAGCATCACCCCCATCGCCATGGTCTTACTGATACTGGCCAATATCCTACTGGTCATCTGCCAGGCAGGAACACTCTATACCGTGCTGCTCATCCTACAGGCACTCTTCTATCTGGCTGCACTTTCAGGCTGGATGCTCAACCGCCACGGCATCAAGAACAGACTGCTCTACACGGCCTACTATTTTATCTTCATGAATATCAACGTCTTCCGTGGAATGAGATATCTGAGTACCCATCATCAGAGCGGAGCTTGGGAAAAAGCAAAAAGAAGTTGAAAAATTTCCTTAATTATTTGTTTATATAGAATTTTTTACGTATCTTTGCCCCAAATTTGCACTAAAAGGACAATGGAGCAAAACGAAAGAGAGATTCTACTTCAGAAGTATACTGATTGCAAACGCAAGCTGTCGCTCGTCACCGACCAGCTGCAGATTGCAAACAAGAAGCTGAAGGAATACGAAGAAATGGCTCAGAAAGCCGAGAAGGCCAGCAAGATGAAATCGCTTTTTCTTGCAAATATGAGTCATGAGATACGCACACCCCTCAATGCCATCGAGGGCTTCTCTCGCGTGATTGTTGAAACAGACTCAGAAGAGGAGCGCATGAAATACTACCAGATTATTGAGAGCAACAATCAACGCCTCAGTAGTCTGATCAACGAAATACTTGACCTGTCGAGAGTGGAATCGGGAGAAATAGTGATGAAGAAATCGATGACCGACCTGAACCAGCTCTGCGAGAACATACAGCAGCTGTTTAAGTTCCGCTGCCCCGAATCAGTGAAGCTCGAATGGGAAAAGCCTCTGATGAGCGTTATCATGAACACTGATGCCAACCGCCTGACGCAGGTATTCTCCAATCTGATCAGCAATGCCCTGAAGCACACCTCCGATGGTAGTATCACCTATGGTTTCCGCGTAATCAACGAGATGAAGGAGATAGAATTCTACGTCAAGGACACCGGAACAGGCATTGCGCCCGAATTCATCGACCAGATATTCAACACCTATGCCTCACAGGATGCCAAGCAGCAGAAAGGATTTGGTCTCGGACTCGCTCTCTGCAAGATTATCGTAGAGAAGCTCGGTGGCACTATCCGCGTGGAATCCGTCGTCGACAAAGGCTCGACCTTCACTTTCGTCCTGCCCTTCGAAGGCAACATAGGCGGCATAAACCAGGAGCATACCACGACGACTACCAACGTGCGGACCATCCGCGTAAGTGCACGGTCGGACAAGATGAACCTGAAGACCATCCTGGTGGCAGAAGACGAGGACAGCAACTACGAACTGGTAAAGATTGTGCTACAGAAGCGCTACCGTCTGCTTAGGGCTCACAACGGCATTGAGGCAGTGACCATCAATGAAGACGAGAAACCCGACCTCATCCTGATGGACATCCGTATGCCAGAGATGAACGGTCTCGACGCCACTCGCATCATCAAGGAGATCAATCATGCCACTCCCGTCATTGCCCTGAGCGCCTATGCTTTCGAAGAGAATATCCGTGAGGCAAAGGCAGCCGGTTGCGACGAATTCATGGCTAAGCCCTTCCGAGTGGAGAACCTTATCGAGGTGGTCAAGAAGTATCTGGATTAACATAACTATTATTGTATAAAGTATGGGTAAACTGGCAGTACAGAAATATTTTGCATTCATGGTTCTTATCATCACCGTACTGATGATGATATTCACTATCGTAGCACTCTATGGCGGAGACGTACAGCCTGGCGGTAATATGGCACGAGCCCTGTTGGTCTACGTGCTGCCCCTGCTGATGGCAGGCAATCTCATCCTGCTCATCTACTGGCTTGTCCTCCGTCGCTGGCACTGGGCAGTGATGCCATTTATCACGCTACTATGCTGCATCCCCTACTCGCAGACCATCTATAAGTTCGGCTCTGTAGACGAAGAAGCCGCCAAACAGGCGGGATTGACTATCGCCACGTACAACGTGGCCCGCTTCAATGGAGAGACCACCGGTTTCATCGCCCTCGACATCCTGGCAGAGATGAAGAAGCAGAAGGTTGACGTGCTCTGTATGCAGGAGTACAGCGACTGGAGTGCCGACAAGCGCAACTCGGAGAGCTATAAGGAGTATTTCCCCTATATGCAGTACGGTGTCAACGAGC
>DDQK01000023.1 GCA_002342665.1 Prevotella sp. UBA2444 | reverse complement strand
GGGACTTTTTCAGTGCCCTCCATAAACTGAGACCTATGCTTATATGACTACTAATACCCGGTTACATGCCAACTAAGTCGTCGGCTGCACCATCGTAGCTACTCTTTGATAGCAGAGAATGTCAACTTCTCATAGCCTTCAAAATCATCAAACTGTATTTCGAAGGTGGCATACTGATAGTAGTTGCCACCTGTGTTGTGGGTATCAGTAATTGAATTGCTCTTTGCAAGTGCATTCAGAATCCGATTGTACACAACCTTGTCATTATTGTCATCAGGAATCTGGATGGCCATCGAGGTCACCACACCACCCTCTATCTTATAGGTATAGTCTCCTGCAGCGTACAACTGAAAGTTCTCCGTCTCGAGAATCGTTTCCAGTGGACCAACTTTTGCCTTCAGCTCATCTAGTGTCAGATTGACATGATTGATGGGCTCAAGATTCTCATCCAGCTTGATATAAGTGGTATCGATGTCGCCTGTATTGGCAGCATTCTCTGTGGCGTTCAAAGTCATTGTACCGAGGAGCATCATCATCCCTACAAGTACCATTTTCTTCATCTCTTTCATCTCTTTCTTCAATTAAAATTGTTACCTCAAAACCTGATTTGTATTCAAATCATATCTTTTTCGACTGCAAAGTTAGCAATTTATCATTTACGAGCAAAGATTATTATGCTTAAAATTTATAAAAATGCCACTTTAATGAGTCTTTTTGACAAAAATCAACCCATCAAAGTGGCATTTTGGCAATAATCTGCCTTAGAAGAGATACAATTTATTTTATCGGCCGAACGACGAAAGTGAAATCATAGTCTTTATACGGCAACCGATACTCAGGCCTCGGGATGGCCCCCCACGAGTTAACGCATCCCAATCCGTACTGCCGCTGTTGGATATGTACCTGTGTCTGCTGTCTCGGTATCAGGTCACCCGAATGACGTCCGATTTTCTTGTCCTTCACGGGACCATCGTCCAGGTCTTCCGTCAGATAGTTCAGGGCACTTGCCTCCATAGGAGCATTGCTGTAGAACTCCAGGCCCCTACCCTGTTTGTTCTTCACACGGAACCAGCGCACATCAGTATGATTGCCCGACTCTTGTGGACGGACATAGGGATAGTACTCGTCGGCCACCTTATTATAATATACACCAATAAACTCACTCGAATTGCGGTCGATATAGTTCTCAACGGGACCGCGACCATAGTATTCCACCTCATCATATTCCCCAGGCATCTGGAGCTGCATGCCGAAACGGAACATATCGCTCACCTTGGTTTCCGCATCCAGTCTCTTCAGTTTCTGACGTACGATGACGCTACCGTCAGCCATCAGCGTATAGGTCATTGACAAAACACCTTTCACCTCTGGCATCTCAAAGTCGGCTGTCACCTGATTATCATCTACGTTGAAATGCTTCAGTTTCATCTGCGGATGTCGCCAGACAGCAAACTGCTGTTGCAGACGGGCTCCATAGTCATTATCGGTGGGCGCACGCCAGAATTCCGGCATCACAGACTCACGGTCCATGAGCATAGGTTCTCCGTCGACATCAATATAGTCAATCCACCCAGTATGCTTGCCGATTGTGAGCGTTGTACCTCCTGCCTCCAGCTTGACGTAGCTTTCAACCTCTTCCTTCGCCACATCAGCTTCTTCTGCCTTGATCTCTGGGAATTGATACGGACTGAGTGCAAACTGCTGGCGAGCCATCACCTGCCCCTTCTCTATCAGCGGCTGAGCTTCTTTCGCCTTAAACTGGAAGATAACAAAGACCTCCTGGTCGCCGTGATGTCCGAGCACACGGGCTATGGTCTGTCTGAGCTGTTCATCACTGATGACCTTGCGCTGCTGTGGTGCAATGCCACTTACGTCGATGATACCTCCATGACCAAAGGTCATACCCAGCGGACGATCACCGTTCTTGTGATGACGGCCTCCGACACCTCCAACGAACCATTCCAGCTGCAAGTCGTCGAGCGTTTTGAAGAAGTATTCATTATATATTTCGAATTTGCCTTCTTTCAGTCCCTTATCTGTTATCCAGACGTTCTGGTAGTAGTACTGTACTTCGTAAGCATGCGGATTCAGCCTACGGTCTGGGGCTATGATACCATTGCAGTTGAAGTTATAGTCCGATGCAGGATAGCGTCCGTAGTCACCACCATAGGTAAAAATCTCCCTGCCCGTCACCTTACTCTTGTCGCGCAGCCCCTGATCCACAAAATCCCAGATGTAGCCACCCTGATACTTGGGATACTTGCGTATCAAGTCCCAGTACTCCTTGAATCCTCCCATCGAGTTGCCCATGGCGTGGGCATACTCACACTGGATGAGCGGACGGGGGTTAGTGCCCTGCGCATATTTCTCGCAGTCCTCATAGCCGAAGTACATGGGACAGAATATGTCGGTCTTGCCGTCTTGACGGGCCTGTTCGAACTGGCAGGGGCGTGTCTTGTCATACTGCTTCACCCAGTCATAGGCTTTCTCGAAGTTGGGGCCGTAGCCGGCCTCGTTGCCCAGACTCCACACGATGATGGAGGGGTGGTTCTTGTAGGTAATCACATTGCCCTCCTGACGCTCCAGGTGCATCCGCTCGAAGTCCTGACGCTTGGCCAATGTCTTTTCCCGATAGCCCATACCGTGACTCTCAAGGTTCGACTCTGCCGTCAGATAGATGCCGTACTCGTCGCAGAGGTCATACCAGCGGGGATCGTCGGGATAGTGACAAGTGCGCACGGCGTTGATATTCAACTGCTTCATGATCTTGATATCCTGGATCATACGCTCCACTGACACGATGTATCCCCCGTCGGGATCAAGCTCATGGCGGTCAGCACCCTTGATGAGTATCGGCTGGCCGTTGACAAGCAACTGACCTCCCTTGATCTCGATATGGCGGAAACCCACATGCTGGCGCACCACTTCCAGCACCTTGCTTCCCTGCTTCGACAGTATCTCCAGCGTATATAAATATGGTGTTTCTGCCGTCCAGGGCTTCACGCCGACAACCTCTGCCCTCAAACCTTCGGCCACTTGTTTGCCCTGAGCATCAAGCAGTCGGGCCTCAATTTCAGATTTACCTCCAGCCAACTTAACATCAACGCTGAGCAAGCCTTTACCGTCCTTCAGATCCTGTCCAATGGTGATATCCTGGATGTGGGTCTTCGGCGTAGCATAGAGAAATACCTCACGGGCAATTCCTGTAAAGCGCCAGAAGTCCTGATCCTCCAGATAACTACCGTCACACCAGCGCATTACCTGCATGGCGATTAAGTTTTTTCCAGCCTTTACGTACTTCGTAACGTCAAACTCTGCCGCCACCTTCGAGTCCTCTGAATAGCCGACAAACTTGCCATTCACCCAGACAGCCAGGTTACTCGTGGCCGAACCTACATGGAAGTACACCCGCTGCTCCTTCCAGTCCTGCGGCAGGTCGAACGTACGACGATATGAGCCTGTATAGTTGTTGGTCTCGCCGATGTACGGTGGATCATTCTTGAATGTCGTACTCCAGGCATATCCGATGTTCTTGTAGATTTTGTCACCGTAGCCGTTGAGCTCGAACAGGCCCGGCACAGGGAAGTCCGCCCACTTCGAGTCGTCGTACTTCAGCGCGAAGAAATCCTTCGGCGCATCCTGATGATTCCTGACGAAACAGAATTTCCACATGCCCTCCATCGAGAGGTAACGGCCAGACTTTGTCTTGTCGCTCTGCTTGGCTTTGGCCTCATCCTCGAAGGCGAAGAAGTGGGCACGACGAGCCTCACGATTCTGCTGGTTCACGCCCGGATCTTTCCACATTGGTATTTTGTCTGCCGCATAACCGACAGCCGAAACCAACAGTGTCACTGCAATCAATACTTTTCTCATAAACCTTATAGTTTTAGTTTCATTTATTTACTCATAGTCATCTATCACGGCATTCGTAAAGTCCATCATCGGCTTCGCCGCCTTGCACATACGCTCCAGTTCGTCGAGCCATCCGTCACCTTCGAAGAAGTCATCGTCCACATGATGCCAGCAGCAGTAATCCTTCAGCCGCAGATACCTGACGTACTCCCAGTCCCTCGGGAAGCCCGACGGACAGGTCTTCAGTTTCATCAGTCCGAAGCCCTGCGGAGAGTCCCAGCTCTCCTCCCACTCCGACTTCATCTCATCAGTCTGGATACTCTTTTGCTTTGGCAGGTCGCCGAAATACTTCAGGAAAGCCTTGCTCTCCACGCATTTCAGCCACTCAGCCGTATTGGCCATCATCTCGTTGCGGCAGGAAGTCAGGATGTTCGTCGGCAACCAATAGTTACCCACCGCCACCAGGCAGTGGCCCGGCTCCAGATGCATGTAGTAGCCGCCCCGCAGCGCCTTCTTACCCTTTGCATTGATGTAAGCCCCGAAGTGGTTCTTGTAGGGCGACTTGTCTGGTAAGAAACGGGTGTCACGATAGAATCTGTACGTACAGTCCTTCACTTTCAGATGGGCTATCTCCGGGTCGAACGTCACAATCCGCTCCAGAGCCTGCTGCACCCCCAACTCAAAGTCAGCCCTCACAGCCTCATACTCTCCCTTATGTTCCTGAAACCATGGCCGGTTATTATTCGCCATCACCTCTCTCAGGAAATCCAGAATTCTTTTTGCTTGCATATCCTTGTTTGTTTCTTTACACCAATGATCAGTATCAGTTTGCAAATTTACTCAATTATTCCCATTCCACCAAATTTTGCCCGTTTTTCCGCTATGTTATATAAACTATAATCATTCGATTGAAGTGTATTATATCGTAATTTCTATTAAATATGGATGCAAAAAGTATCACTTTTGCACGAAAAAATGTACCTTTGTACCGAATATTATCAAAAGTTGATTCGCGTCACGATTTCATTCATCGCGTAAATATTATATAAGTGAATAGCTATGAGGAAAACTGAAAGATATGAGCGGGTGTTGGCTCACTTCAGGGAGCAGATGCCGAACGTGAATACAGAACTGGAGTTTGGCAGCGTATTCCAGTTGCTGGTGGCAGTCATCTTGAGTGCCCAATGCACTGACAAACGTATCAACCAGGTAACCCCCGAGCTGTTCCGCCACTATCCTGATGCCCACGCCATGGCACAGGCTGAACCAGAAGATGTGTTGGAATATATCAGCAGCGTCTCCTACCCTAACGCGAAGGCTGACCATCTGGTGAAAATGGCTCGTGCACTGGTGGAAAAGCATCAGGGCCAGGTACCCCAGGATATGAACCAGCTCCTCGAACTGCCTGGTGTAGGACGCAAGACGGCCAATGTGATACAGAGCGTGGCTTTCGGCAAGTCTGCACTGGCTGTTGACACTCACGTCTTTCGCGTGGCCCATCGTCTGGGACTGGTAGGCAAGCGTGACAACACGCCCTATAAAGTGGAGCAGGCACTCATCAAGTATATTCCAGAGTCCGACATCCCTAATGCCCATCACTGGCTGCTTCTTCACGGGCGCTATGTCTGTACTTCACGGAAGCCCCATTGTGAACGATGTGAACTGGAAGCCCTCTGCCCCAAACTCCTCGAGGGCTCTAAGCTGGAATAAAAAGAATCCTGCAGCCTTATATCAGACTACAGGATTACAATCTTTACTTCTTCTCCGGTCTCTTTCCGTTTCCCCAGTTACGGAAGGTTTTGCGGTGGAAACGGTCTTCGGCTTTAATAACATCGAATACCTTCGAAGCCGACAGAACACCTAAGAACTTGTTGTGATAGGTCTGCTGGATACTCTTCAACTCGAGTTCCAACTCGTCACGCTTCTGTATAGACTTGCGGCACTCCGATTCATCTGCTGGCTTGATCTTGCCCAGTGCCTTCATCTGATTATAGGCGCAACGCTGTTTCTTATGCATCTCACGATAAAGGGGGAAGAACTTAGTGGCCTCCTGAGGAGTGAGACAAGCCTCATTGGTAATAAACTGTTCCAGTTCGGCCTGGAACTTCTCTGGCGAGAATTTCTTCTTCGGCTCCTGAGCAGAAACTGCCAGTAACATCAGAACGGCCAAACAAGTTATCACTATCCGCTTCATCTCTTTATACCTTATTTATATATATTAATAGTCAGATGCCAGACAAGCATAGATGTCCTCATTGTCTACCATCAGATAGTCGGCAGCCTGCTCGAAAGAGTCCTCACTTGGCTGATGAGCATTCACCTGCTGTGCCACAGACAGATTCTGCTGATGGATATACGACTTATAGCCCATCACGCTGACAAAGAGAGCACAAACCAAAGCAGCAGCGTAGAGCAATGGGCGCAGCCACACCTTACGAGCCTTACGGGAGACCGGGGCTCCAGCAGCATCCACGCGGGCCATCACTTCGTCAGCCAGCGTGTCGAAGTAGCCCTCCGGCACTCGGAAGGGATTCTCCCTCCCAACCCTTTCAATCAGATAGTTCTCTTCGTTCATCATATTCTTTTGACGTGCCTGTATAAAAAAGGTTTAATCATGCGATTTAAAAAAATCGGAAATCTTCTTGACGGCGATGTGATAGCTTGCCTTCAGACTACCTTCCGACGTATGGAGCATCTTACTTATCTCACTATATTTCATATTATCGAAATAACGGAGCTGGAACACGGTACGCTGCACATCAGGCAGTCGCGAGACAGCCTCCTGAAGCATCGCCTGAGTCTCATCCCCGTCAAAATAGGGGTCTGCCATCAGCGAGTTGGCGAGCACCATATCCTCGTCTGAACTAACTGCCGAACGGGTCTTCTGACGGCGCAGGAAATCGACGCTCTCATTGATCGCGATACGTGAGAGCCAAGTGAACACCTTGGAGTCACCGTGAAAATCCGGCAGTCTGTTCCAGGCTTTGAGGAATGAATTCTGCAACACATCGTTGGCGTCTTCATGACTATTTACCATCCGACGTATCATCCAGTAGATTTGCTCGCCATATTGGCGCACCACTTCTTCGAAGGCCTTGCGCTGCCTTTCCGGATCCTTCAGAAGGGCTGACAATTCCTCGTCGCTATGCATACTGAAACTTGTGTGAAAATGCTGGTGGCAACAGCCTATTTAACGGAAATCTTCCTGACTACTTTACCTACCTTCACGATATAACAGCCTTTAGGAAGACTGATTTCGATTTTCTGTGCCGGACTGTCAATCTTTTCCTGCAGCACTTTCTTGCCTGTAAGCGATACGACCTCCAGCACCTGATTTTCGGCACCATTGATATAAAGGAAGCCCTCGCTGTAACTGATTGTTACCTCTTGGTCCTGCTGCAGTGACGTCTCAATTGCCGGAGAAACGTTTGTCGTGGCTCCAGCAGATACCGGAACCAAGCCTAAGAATGCCATGGCAATTGATGTAAGAAGTAGACGTCTTATCATACGCGACACTATAATTTTCTGCAAAGTTAGTACTTTTTTCTGTAACTACCAAATAATTCGGCAGAAAAATGCATCTTTGGCTAAAAATCAGACATCGATCACGTCCATTTCATTAGTCAGATAGGTATTTTCGAAGATTTCCTTTGCCTGCTGCAACAACACGCTCTCATCCTCGTAGCGTGAACTGTAATGCCCCAGCAACAACTTCCCCACTCCGGCATCGCGTGCCACCATTGCCGCCTGACGGGCAGTAGAATGACAGTACTTCTCCGCATTGGGCAGCATATCGTCACCGTAGGTACTCTCGTGATAGAGCGTATTCACCCCTTGTAATTGTTCATGGAGCGTGGGGATATAGCGGGTATCACTACAGTAGGCGTAAGAGCGAGGCTGATCTGCCGGCTTCACCAGTCTGCTATTAGCTACAAACTCACCTTCCGGCGTGGTCCAGTCAGCACCGTTCTTGATATTGTTTACCTGACTAACGGGAATATGGTAGAAGTCGAGCATCTCGCGACGGATATGCGGCAACAGACTCTTCTCCCGTATCAGGTAGCCACAACATGGCATGCGGTGCTGCAATGGGATCGTTTCCACCGCCACGCTGCGGTCTTCATAGATGACCGCTTTTGACGTGGTGTCTACAGGATGAAATTCCACGGCAAAGCCCAGATCATGGGTAAAGAAGGCTATCTGCCTTTCCAGTTCGGGGCCCAGTTCCTTGGGGGCATGAACATGGAGCGTTGCTGTTCGCCCTAAAAGGCCAAAAGTGGAAATCATGCCGATGAGTCCAAAGCAATGGTCACCATGCAGATGAGTGATGAACACGTGACTCAGTTTGGTGAACCGTACCCGACAGCGACGCAACTGCATCTGAGTACCCTCAGCACAGTCGAGCATAAACACCCGGTCGCGCAATTCCACCACTTGCGACGATGCGTAATGCCGAAGGGTGGGAAGCGCACTTCCACACCCAAGGATATGTACTCTGAACGGCTCCATGCTCTACAAAGTCGGGAGACTACAGACGGAAGTCCTCTTCTGAGGCATCCTCGAGCTGCAGACCATGAAGATCGAGTTTCTCTGGTTCCTTCCAACGACTGTATTCGAAGGTCTCCATCTCCTCACGCGGTTTGTCGAAAGTCTTATAAACCAACGAGTCAGGGCCGAGCATCACGATGTCGTAGAGGTTCAGTTCCTCCTCGTCACCGCCACCATCACGCTGGGACAGGATCTCCAGATGGCCGTTAAATATCTTCCATGTCTTATAGATGATACTGCTCTGCTCGATACTCTCTGCCACGCCGCCTTCCTTGATGCGGATACCCACTTCCGAACTGCCGTCAATGGGATTGGGCATCACCCAGTCACCTAACAGCGCATTCTGATTGATCACCAGGGTGGCAGCTGTCTTATCTGCATTGGTAAGCACGGCCATTCGGTCGCCCACTTGCATGCCTCCGAACACCTTTCCGGCCTCAATGGCATCAGTCAGACTCAGATTCAGCGTGTCGCCGTTATCGCGCAGCAACTGCAGGGTGTTCATAGCCGTTCCGTCACCACAGATGCCATAGATGGTCTGGTCAGTAGGAATCGTATTGACCACAGAGTCCTCGTCGTAGGCTACCGTCTGCTGCTGGTTGCCACCTCCGCCACAGCCTGCCGTCAGCACCGTGACGACTGCCGTCATTCCAATAATTGCAAGTCTCTTCATAATTATTTCAATCTTTCGTTCTCCTTTGCCTCATTCCACAGCTGGTCCATCTCGGCGAGCGTCATATCCTTCAGGGGCTTGCCAATCTTGATACTGTGGGCTTCGATATAGTTGAAGCGGTTGATAAATTTGCGGTTTGTCATTTCCAGCGCATTGTCTGGATTCAGCTTATAGAGGCGTGCTGCATTGATCACAGAGAAGAGAAAATCACCCAGCTCGCGAGTCGAATTCTCCTTGTCTTCCTTGCGCAGCTCTGCCTCCAGTTCTCCAAGTTCCTCATGCACTTTCGCCCACACATCTTGCTTGTCCTCCCAGTCGAAGCCTACATTTCGGGCCTTGTCCTGAATACGATAGGCCTTGATCAGGCTGGGTAACGCAGAGGGGACTCCCGAGAGTACAGACTTGTTGCCGTCTTTCTCCTTGAGCTTGATCTGTTCCCAATTCTCCAGCACCTGGGTGACGGTGGTGACTTTAGTTGAGCTGGATTGCCCGGAATATCCAGGATTACCGGGATTACTGGATTCTCCGTTATCCTCTGGGACATAGGGCAGCGGTTTGGGATTCTCGGCATCAATCTGCGAGGGATGATACACGTGTGGATGGCGGGTAATCATCTTGCGGGTCAGCGCATTACAGACATCAGCCATGTCAAACTGCTCCTTTTCCTCAGCAATCTTGGCATAGAAGCAAATATGGAGCAGCACGTCGCCCAGTTCCTTGCAAATCTCGTGGACGTCGTTCTTTATCAATGCGTCGCAGAGCTCATAAGTCTCTTCGATCGTATTGGGGCGGAGGCTCTCGTTGGTCTGCTTCTTGTCCCACGGACAATTAGCCCTCAACGCATCCAGTACGTCGAGGAAACGTCCGAAAGCCTGCATTTTTTCTTCTTTTGTATGCATATAAAATGAATTATCCGTGCAAAGGTACGAAATAATTCATAATTCATAATTCATAATTCATAATTATTTTGTAATTTTGCACCGATTTTTTGAGATTTCACCCATATTGAGCATAGAAATAACAAATAAATATATGGAATTAGCAAGTAAGTACGACCCCAAAGAGGTCGAATCGAAATGGTATCAGTACTGGCTTGACAACAAGCTCTTCTCGAGTAAGCCCGACGGGCGCCAACCCTATACAATCGTCATCCCGCCTCCCAATGTGACGGGTGTGCTCCACATGGGTCACATGCTCAACAATACGATTCAGGACATCCTCGTTCGACGGGCCCGCATGGAGGGAAAGAACGCCCTCTGGGTGCCTGGCACCGACCACGCCTCCATCGCTACGGAAGCCAAGGTGGTAAAGAAACTGGCTGCAGAGGGTATCAAGAAGCACGACCTGACACGTGAGCAGTTCCTCAAGCATGCCTGGGACTGGACTCACGAGCACGGTGGCATCATCCTCAAGCAGTTGCGGCGCTTAGGTGCCAGCTGCGACTGGGACCGCACAGCCTTCACCATGGATGAAGTGCGCTCCGAGAGTGTCATCAAGGTGTTCGTCGACCTCTATAACAAAGGACTCATCTATCGCGGACTCCGCATGGTGAACTGGGACCCCAAGGCCCTCACCGCCCTCTCTACCGAAGAGGTCATCTATAAGGAAGAGCAGAGCCACCTGTTCCACCTGAAATACTACGTGGCAGACCCGGAGAATCTTGTTATCCCCGAAAATCCGGAAGCCTCAGGCAATGTCATCCACAAGGACGAAAAGGGCTACTACGCTGTCGTTGCCACCACCCGCCCTGAGACCATCATGGGCGATACCGCCATGTGTATCAACCCCAAGGACCCGAAGAACCAGTGGCTCAAGGGCCGCAAGGTGATCGTACCGCTGGTGAACCGTGTCATTCCCGTCATCGAGGACCGTTACGTCGACATCGAGTTCGGTACCGGCTGTCTGAAGGTGACACCTGCCCATGACACCAACGACTACATGCTCGGCAAGACCCACAACCTGGAGACCATCGACATCTTCAACCCCGACGGCACCATCAGCGACCAGAGTCCTATCTACGTGGGCATGGACCGCATGGACTGCCGCAAGCAGATTGCCAAGGACCTCCAGGAGGCCGGACTGATGGAGAAGATTGAGGACTATACTAATAAGGTGGGCTACTCGGAGCGCAACCCCGACACCGCCATCGAGCCCCGACTCTCCATGCAGTGGTTCCTCTCGATGAAGCACTTTGCCGACATCGCCCTGCCGCCAGTAATGAACGACGAGCTGAAGTTCTATCCCACAAAATACAAGAACACATACAAGAACTGGCTGGAGAACATTCAGGACTGGTGTATCTCGCGTCAGCTCTGGTGGGGCCATCGCATCCCTGCCTACTACTATAATGAGGAAGGCGACTTCGTCGTAGCAGAGACGCCCGAGAAGGCTCTTGAACTGGCCCGGGAGAAGAGTGGCAACGCCAACCTCCAGGCCTCCGACCTTCGTCAGGACGAGGACGCCCTCGACACCTGGTTCAGCTCCTGGCTATGGCCTATCTCCCTCTTCGACGGCATCCGCAATCCAGGCAACGAGGAAATCAAGTACTACTATCCCACCAGCGACCTCGTAACTGGTCCCGACATCATCTTCTTCTGGGTGGCCCGTATGATTATGGCCGGCTATGAGTATATCGGCGACATGCCCTTCAAGAACGTCTACTTCACCGGCATCGTCCGCGACAAGCTGGGCCGCAAGATGTCAAAGTCGCTCGGCAACAGCCCCGACCCCATCGAGCTCATCGAGAAGTTCGGTGCCGACGGCGTCCGCATGGGCATGATGCTCTCCGCCCCTGCCGGCAACGACATCCTCTTTGACGAGGCTCTCTGTGAACAAGGCCGTAATTTCAACAACAAGATATGGAACGCCTTCCGCCTCGTGAAGGGCTGGAAGGTGGCCGACAGTTCCGTAAGTAGCGACACCATCGCTGCTAACCAAACCGCCACCGCCTGGTTTGAGGCAAAGCTTCGCCAGACCAATGCAGAGGTGGATGACCTCTTCAAGAAGTACCGTATCTCCGAGGCTCTGATGGCTGTCTACAAGCTTTTCTGGGACGAGTTCTCCTCATGGTACCTCGAGATGGTGAAGCCCGCCTACGTCAATGGCGAGCAGCAGCCCATCGACCGCGAGACCTACGACAAGACGCTCTCCTTCTTCGAGACGCTCCTGAAGATGCTTCACCCCTTCATGCCGTTCATCACCGAAGAGCTGTGGCAGCACATCTACGACCGCAAGGAGGGTGAGTCGATCATGCGTGACCGTCTGGAGCTGCCTGCTCCCACAGAGGCCGACAACAAGTTGGCTGCTCAGATTGAGAGCGTGAAGCAGATTGTCAGTGGCGTCCGTATGGTTCGCTCTTCGAAGAACATCGCCCCCAAGGAGCAGCTCGAACTGCAGGCCGTAGGCAAGAACGACTTCGAAAACTTCAATACAGTCATCTCGAAGATGGCCAACCTGAGCCAGATCAGCGTGGTGAGCGAGAAAGACGCCACTGCATCGGCCTTCATGGTGGGTACGGATGAATTCGCCGTGCCCCTGGGTAGCCTCATCGATGTGGAGGCTGAGATCCAGAAGATGGAGGCTCAGCTGCAGCATCTCGAGGGCTTCCTGGCCGGCATCAAGAAGAAGCTCTCCAATGAGCGCTTCGTGCAGAATGCACCTGAGCAGGTGGTGGCCTTGGAGCGCAAGAAGCAGAGCGACTCCGAAGAGAAGATTGCAGCCCTCAAGGAGAGCATCGCTGCCCTGAAGGGTAAGTGACCCTAACGTCTCATATATATAATAAGGTGTGACTTCAGCATTGGAGTCACACCTTATTATATGATTGCACTTAGTCTTTACTTGACGAACACCTTCTTGCCGTTATGGATGAAGAGTCCGCGCTCAGGCTTGCCAGCTAGACGACGGCCATTGAGGTCGTAATATGCAGCCGAAGACTCTGCGCTTACTGCCACCTTGCTGATAGCCGTCGAACCAATCTTGCTCCAGAACATGAAGATCGTCACCTCGGTGTCAGCCATGCCCATGATTCCCTTCGTCTTACAGGTCTGCTTAATCAGGTTGCCGTCAGCATCGTAGGTGTTCACGTACTCCTCTGTCGTCGAGATACCCATCGAGGAAGTGCTCTCCGACTTCACGACCTGCCCGTGCTCGTCGTACTCCATCTTGCCTACATTGGTCATCTTCATACCCATGACTTCCATCGTAGAGGTGACGGTGACAGGCAGTCCCTGCTCATTATAGTCGTAATGGATGGTTAAGCTGAGCACCCAGTTGCTACCATCCCAGACATACTCCTCAGCGTCCACAGGATTCAGACCGTTGTACTTCTTGTAGACAGACTTGCTGTCGGGTTGGAAGCCGGCAGCAGGATTCTCCTCATCGATGGCATAACTGGTGGCAACGGCGGGAAGGCCTTCTGCATCAAACTCGCTCATTTCGTTATAGCCCACCAATACGAACTCACCATTCTGATACTCATAGTTGTTCACCTTGACCTGCCGTCCCTGATCGTCGTATTCACAGACGGACTTGCCAGAAATCTGCTCCTGGCCATTCTGATAGAAATACTGATACTCTGCGGCAATCTTGCCATTGGCATCATACTCAATAACGCTTTTCGACATCCGGGTGCCGTCAGCACCTACGGTATAAGTGCTGTCGAGTTTCATCGACGGCTGAGCCGAATACTGCTGTGCACTGGCACCGAGAGCCAGCAATGCTCCGAGGAGCGAGAGGTAGAATTTCTTCATAAGCATGTTACATTTAAAGATTAAAGATGTAATACAAATGCAAAAGTAGTCATAATATGTCAGACTACCAAACTTTAACTCAAAAAAATGAGGCGCGACTCCCTGAGCTGAAGATCAGGACGGAAGCCGCACCTCTCACAATAACCTATATTACCATTATTTCTTGATGAATTGGATTCGCCGATTTATTGCGGTGCTCGGCAAAGTCCCAAAGCGAGTTTTCGGACTTTGCATTCACTTCTTGATAAACTCCACGCGGCGGTTCTTGGCACGACCTGCTTCAGAGCCATTGTCTGCCACAGGCTCATGAGAGCCCTTGCCTACGGCACGCATATTGAACGGGTCGCAGCCTAAGCCCTCGAGTGCCTTGACTACAGCCTCAGCACGCTGCTGAGAGAGGGGATCGTTGATGGCATCAGAGCCCTGATTGTCGGTATGGCCCTGCACCTCGAAACGAGCCGTCGGGTTCTTCTTCATATACTCCGCCACCTTCTGGATCTCCTCCATCGACTCAGGCTTCAGCGTTGCCTTGCCCGTCTCGAAGAGGATGTTGTTGGTCACGAACTTGCCCGTCTCCTGGATGGCCTTCTCCACGGCAGCAACCTTAGCGTCGATGTCTGTGGCATTGCGCTCATAGAGTTCAACGGCACCCTTGGCAATCACCACATTCTTCATATAGGTGTGCTTGCTGCCGCCATTGGAGAACCACGTCACCCATCCTGCACCCGGCTTGGCATTCGGCACATTGATGACGCGACGCCCATCGACATAGAACTTGATGGCGCGCTTGTTGAACGACAGGGCATAGTGGTGCCAGCGGGCATCGTTAAAGGGCCCTGCATTAGAACTTGCATGTCCTTCCTTATTCGTGAAAGAAGGCTCAGAGGTCAGACAATAACAACAGTCGAATGTGTGCTTATCCCATGACAACGAATAAGTAATTGTAAACAACTCATTATCTCTCCGCTCGGTCTCATGCATGATGTCAAACTCTACAGAGGAAGCCCCATTCTTCTCTCTGTCATCATAAAGCATATCGTACTCGATGGTGAACACGTCGCCCAGATAGTTCTTGATGCCACCCTTGACGAGGGGCGCGATCCAACAGTCGTGCTTGTCCATCTCTATACACTTCACGCCATTGATGACAGCCACCTCGGCATTGCCTCTGACAAGATCCCACTTGGAGGGGAACTCACCTACCTGCTCACCAGCCAAGTCATCCTCAAACATCACCACAGAACCGCGCACAAAGTCGCTTTTCACGTTCTTCGTGTCGTTCTGAACATCATCCCCTACCTCAGAATCCTCATAGTCGGCATCGTCCGACTCCTCGTTCTTCTTCGACTTCTTGCCGTCGAGCACGTCGTCCATGGCTTTGTCTGTCTCACGAGATACCTTATTAGCCACTTTGTTCTCGACTGCACTCTTGGCGGCATCCACGGCACGGTCCTTGAGTCGCTTCAGGAAGCCCTGAGCATCGGCATTTGCTGAGACGGCAAAAGCCACAATCAATAGCATTAACAGCTTCTTCATACGCTATACATTTTTAATTAATGGTTGATATACATACTTCGGGGACAAAGATACGAACAATATTCGAATCCCACAATCCCCCAAATGGGGGTTTTTTATTCAAGGACAACTTTCGTATAAAGAAATCAGTTTGAGGGTATCAGGGTAACATCGTTATGCTGGTTAACGGGAAAGTGATAATAGGGCACGTTAATCTTCCATAATTGTTTCCGTATGTCAGCAATATTTCGTATATTTGCAACATGAAACGAGAGAAAATGATAACTATAGCTGCCCTGATGCTGATGTTCACTACGAGTGCAAAGGCCTATACCGACCATCGCAACGCTAAAGTGGACTCTGCCGAACAGGTGCTCAACAGCGGAAAGGCACTCACAGACAAAGAGCGCATGGAATGCTACTACACCATCGTGCGCGGCACGCTGGGTAAGGATACCAGGAAACACGACCTCTATGCCCGCAAGATGCTCTCCCTGAGCTATCAGATGGATGCCAAAAACATGCGCGAAAATGCCCTCAACCACCTGGGACTGCAGCACTACGGGCAGGAAGACTTCGAACCAGCAGAACGCTACTTCCTATGGGCCATCGCTGTCACCGATTCCATGCAGGGCGACAGCCGCTACCACCAGAAAGACCTCGACGACAACTACTCGCAACTCTACGGTGCGCTGGGCAACCTCTATAATCTCCAGGACAAAGCCCTGCTGGCCATCGAGTACTATCAGAAGGCGCTGCCTATCTTCGAACGCTACGGATGGTTGGAGTCGCAGACCATCCTGCACCACAATGTCGCCGAACTGTGGTTCTCCATGGGCAATTGCCAGAAAGCAGAAGAGGAGTATCTGAAGGCCATCAAGACCGGCACTGCCTCTGGCGACTCGCTGATGATGGCCCTACCCCGCAAGGGCCTCGCCAAGGTGTATCTCGACCTGGGAGAATACGAGAAAGTCCGTCAGACCATAGAGCCTGCCTACAACTACTACCACGCCCATCGCGACGAGGAGACCAACGATTATCCCGAGGTGCTCTGCTCGCTGGTGAAGCTCCACCTGATGGCAGACCACGAGAATCTGCCGAAGGCCAAGGCCTACTCGCAGGAGGCCCTGAGCCTGCTGCACGACGAGATGATGATGGAGACCCGCTGCGACGTGTATGCCTCGGCTGCGATGGTAGCCATGCGAGAGCAGCGTTGGCAGGAAGCCCTTGAGTATGCCAGGAAATCGGTACACGAGAACGACTCCGACGCCACCTACAGCGACGTGAGCTGCTACGAGCTGCTGGCCAACATCCACATGCAGCTGGGGCACAAGCAGGAGGCATCACAATATATTAATAAGGTACGCACGATGATGGAGCGCTTCGCCACTGAGCATTACCAGAGTGGACTGAGTCAGATGGAAGTGGTATACGAGACAAAGCAAAAGGAGGCGCGAATCGCCCAGCTACAGCGCCAGAAACAATGGTATCTTTTGGGGGGAGTGCTGACGGCCTTGGTGCTGCTGCTCTCCACGCTCGCCTTCTTCCTGCTCTGGCGAGGTCTGAAGCTGCGTCGCCGTACCGCCCTCATAGAAGCCAAGCTGGAAGGCGAGAAGGCTGAACGGGTGAGAATAGCCCGCGACCTGCACGACCGTATGGGAGGGCTGCTGACAGCCATCCGACAGAACCTCCCTGAAGAATCTGAAGAGTCCGGATTATCCGGAATATCCGGGATATCCGGGATATCCGGCGAATCCAGCGAGCCCAGCAAATCCGCCCCCCTGAAGCTATCCAGAGCCCTCATCGACGAAGCCATCCGAGAGATGCGCAATGTGGCCCATCACCTGCTGCCAGATGCCCTCAGCCGCTATGGCCTCAGACGAGCCTTGAGCGACTACTGTCGCACGCTGAAGAACGTCAGCTTCTCATTCACGGGCCAAGAGCGTCACATCACCCACGAGGAGGCTATCTACTGCATCGCCTACGAACTGGTGAACAATGCCGTGAAGAGTAGCGGAGCCAGTCATATCCACGTACAGCTGATGGCTCAGGACGCACTCACCGTGCTAAACGTAAGCGACGACGGCAAAGGACTTGACGATACCAGCAACGACGGCATCGGCCTGAGCAATATCAGAGAACGTGTGGAAGCCCTCGGAGGCAAGCTCGACATTATCTCAGAGGCAGGAAACGGCACAGAAGTCAACATCGAGTTCGCCCAAGACGCAGAAAACCCCCATTTGGGGGATTGCACCACTCAATAAAATTGCGTACCTTTGCAGCCGATCATTATACACCTATCATAACATGATAAGCGTCATCATCGCCGACGACCACCGACTGGTGGCTGAAGGCATCCAGAAACTGATCGACGAAAGCAATGCTGCAACAGTCGTGGCTATCGCTGGCAATCTCAGCGAGGCTATCAGCATGGTAGCCTCCAAACAGCCAGACATCATGCTGCTTGATGTGGCCATGCCGGATGGCGACGGCATCGATGCCATCGCAAAGATCAAGGAGGCTTATGGCAAGCTGAAGATCATCGTACTGACCATCTATGCCGAGCCTACCGTCATCCGCAGGGCTCTGGAAAGCGGTGCCGACGGATACATTCTGAAGAATACTGGTACGAAAGAGCTCCTCGACGGCATTGAGGCTGTGGCCCGTGGAAAACAGTTCGTCTGCCAGGAGGCGCGAACGCTGCTCATCGGCAGTGAGTCGGCTCCCGCACTGACATCCAGAGAGCGCGAGATACTCCGACTGATCGTGGAGGGCTTCACCATGAAAGAAATAGCCCACCGACTGAACCTCGGCTTTGAAACGGTCCATAGCTATACCAAGACGATGCGGCAGAAACTGGGATGTCCTAATATGTCGTCGCTCGTCAGGACTGCCATTGAGCGACACCTGATATAAAAACAGAAATCCTCGCTTCGGCGAGGATTTCTGTTATCTGATTCTATCGAGTGACCTGACGAGTTTCTCATCCGCGAGGATAGCCCTTCGGGCCATCAGATACAGGATGAGCGCTACGGCAGGCAGCACCGCCGGCCACGAAGGCTGAAAGTCGACTGCTCCCCACGACTTGTCGCCCACCATTCGGGAAACGACAAAGAAACACACATACCACCCCGCCATCAACAGGGCATTGAGGGCGCAGAAAAGTGCCTGGGCCTTGCGATTGTGGTAGATAAAGATGGTATAGGTGCCGAGTGCTGCAGTGGGCAGAAGGATAGCGAAGAGAGGCCACACATCGAAATGGTGCTTGCCAAGGGGATCGGTAAACCAGAGGTTGTACACACGAGCCACCTTGATGCCAGCCGCATCGAAGGCGCCTATCTGCATCGTGAGAGTGATGACTGTCAGGATGACAGCCACCACGAGGAATATCGTCTGTTTACGCTGCCACATAAGAATACATCATTAATAATGCAGAGTGCATAATCATCAGATATCCTGGTTCTGGGCCTCACGGGAGGGGTCGCGCCAGTAAACCTTATCCTCGATAAACTCCTGAGTAGCCAGCAAGGTAGCCTTGGGCAGTTTCTCGTAGTAACGTGAGATCTCTATCTGCTCGCGGTTCTCGAACACCTCCTCGAGTGAATCGTTGTAAGAGGCGAACTCGGCGAGCTTCTTCGACAGGTCATCCTTGATCTGAAGGCTGATCTGATTGGCGCGCTTGGCGATGATGGCGACACTCTCGTAGATGTTGTCAGTGTCGCGGCAAAGGTCCATAATGTTACGTGTAACGGTGTTAACCGGTGCTTTTGATTTCTTGTAGTCCATATATTTGACGAATTTACTAATTGACGTTTTTTACGATTTCAGTCCTTAATGACCTTCTTGCATTTGGCGATGAAGCGCTCAGCCAGACGGATGTTCTTAGAGTCGGGATACTCATTGATGAATCCGTAGCACTCGTCCTCAGCATCGCGATAACGGTCGATGCGCTTGTCTTCGGTAGAGTTCTCTGCCAGTTCAAACTTGCTCTTCATGATGAGCAAGGCAAAGTCCTCCCGGTTCTTACAGTAAGGATAGTTCTTCAGCGCATTCTGAGCAGTGATGATACACGAGGTGTAGTTGCTCTCGTCGTTCTTGTTGATGTTGCCGAAATACCCCCCGAGGTTGTAGTAGAGCTCAGCCGAAAAGAATTCCTTCATGATGAGCTTATCCTGCAACTCGTAGAGTCGTTTCTGGGCCTCAGCGCGCAGCTTGGAATCAGGATAGAGGTCGAGGAACTGCTGATAGGCATTGATGGCTCCGATGGTAGGAGTCTGGTCGAGTCGCGGTTCCGGTGCACTCTGGTAGAGCGAGTTGCCTACGTAGAGACTTGCCGACTCGGCATAGAGTCCACGAGGATAGCTGCTGACATACTTCTTGAACGTGGCCGAAGCGGCGTCGAAGTCAGCATTGCAGAATTGTGCCATCGCCAGCATGTAGAGACACTCCTGAGCATCGTCGGTACCCTTCTTGACGGTCACCAATTGCTCAAGCAACGAAGCAGCCTTCTGAAACTTGCCCAGTGCGAACTGCTCTTTGGCATACTCATACTTGTAGGCATTATCAGTAGACTTGTATACCTTGTTGAATTCTCCGGCGCAACTCGTCAAGAGCATGAGCGCGCACGAACCTATTATGATACATTTCTTCATATCGGGGTGCAAAGTTACTGATTTTCACGCAAACGGCAAAGGTTTTTGAAGAAAATTATGAATTATGAATTATGAATTATGGATTTTTTTGTACCTTTGCACCTTGTTATGAGCGAATTTAAACTTACTTCACCTTATCAGCCTACAGGAGACCAGCCTGAAGCCATCCGACAACTGACAGAAGGACTACGACGGGGAGACCAGTCGCAGGTACTGTTGGGTGTCACCGGCTCGGGTAAGACGTTTACGATGGCCAACGTGATAGCCAACGTCAACCGTCCGACCCTTATCTTGAGCCACAACAAGACGCTTGCTGCCCAGCTCTACGACGAGATGAAAGGTTTCTTCCCTGAGAATGCCGTCGACTATTATGTCAGCTATTATGACTACTATCAGCCAGAAGCCTATCTGCCTGCAAGTGATATCTACATCGAGAAGGATCTGGCCATCAACGACGAGATAGACCGTCTGCGTCTCTCTGCTGTAAGCGACTTGTTGTCAGGCCGTCAGGATGTCGTCGTAGTATCATCCGTATCATGCATCTACGGTATGGGCAGTCCCATTGCCCTGCAGGAGAACGTCATCAGTCTGCATGTAGGCCAGAAGCTCGACCGCAACCAACTGTTAAGGAATTTAGTAAGTGCGCTATACGTCCGTAACGACATTGACCTTCAGCGCGGCAATTTCCGGGTGAAGGGCGATACCGTCGATGTATTTATGGCCTACTCTGAGGTAGTGCTCCGCATCACCTTCTGGGACGACGAGGTAGATGCCCTGGAGGAAGTGGATGCCGTGACCTTCGACCGTCTGGCCCGTTTCGAAGAGTACAAGCTCTATCCTGCCAATCTCTTCATGACCTCACAGGAACAGACCAATATCGCTATCCGTCAGATACAAGACGACCTGGTGAAGCAGGTGGCCTTCTTCGAAGAGATGGGCGACCCATACAAGGCACAGCGCATCAAGGAACGCGTGGAATACGACATGGAAATGATCAAGGAACTCGGCCACTGCTCGGGCATCGAGAACTACTCCCGCTATTTTGACGGACGTAAGGCAGGCGAACGCCCCTATTGTCTGTTCGATTTCTTCCCCGACGACTATCTGCTCATCATCGATGAGAGCCACGTCAGCGTGCCCCAGATCAGGGCTATGTACGGAGGCGACCGTGCCCGAAAGACCAACCTCGTGGAGTACGGCTTCCGTTTGCCAGCAGCCTTCGACAACCGTCCGCTGACCTTCGAGGAGTTCCACGAGCAAATCAACCAGGTGATCTACGTCAGTGCCACCCCTGCCGACTACGAGCTACAGGAGTCCGAGGGAGTGGTGGTGGAGCAGGTGATTCGTCCTACCGGCCTGCTTGACCCCGAGATAGAGATACGCAAAAGCGAAAACCAGATAGACGACCTGATGGACGAGATACTAACCCGCAGCCACCGCAATGAACGCGTGTTGGTAACGACACTGACCAAGCGTATGGCCGAGGAACTGAGCGAATATCTACTGAACCATGGCGTAAGAACCGCCTATATCCACAGCGACGTGGCTACACTCGACCGCGTGAAGATACTCTCCGACCTCAGACAAGGTGTCTACGATGTGCTGGTGGGAGTGAATCTGTTGCGCGAGGGACTTGACCTGCCGGAGGTGTCGCTTGTTGCCATACTCGATGCCGACAAGGAGGGCTTCCTCCGTAGCCATCGCTCACTGACACAGACAGCAGGACGTGCTGCCCGTAACGTGAACGGCAAGGTGATTATGTATGCCGACACCATCACAGAATCGATGCAGCTCACCATCGACGAGACCCTGCGCCGCAGGATGAAGCAGATGAAATACAACGAGGAACACGGCATCACGCCCACTCAGATTGTGAAGAACCTGAGCTTCGGCAGCCTGAAGCAGGAAGAGCGCTCCGACGTGAAGGAACTGCGCCGCGCGGGAATGGCTGCTGAGTCAAATAATGATGGCGCTATGCTGACAAGCGACCCCATAGTGGAGCACATGACACGCCCGCAGTTAGAGAAGTACATCGCCGAGCGTACTAAACTCATGAAGGAGGCTGCCAAGCAGTTCGACTTCCTGCAGGCAGCACAGTATCGTGACGAAATTCTTGCCCTGCAGAAAGAGTTGGAGCTGAAGTAAAAGGGGAATGAATAGTGAAAAATCATAAAATCCGTGTTAATCCGTGTAATCCGTGCCGAGAAATGAAAAAATCTTTGTACTTTTGCGCGGTATTTATAATTAAGAACGCGATATGAAGAAATTTCTAATAGCCCTCATGCTGGCAATGCCGACGGCAATGAGTGCCCAGGACAACACCTGGGAGCGTATAGAACAGGACCCCGTGGAAAAGAGTAATCCCAATGCCAAGTATCTGGCGAAAGACGCCGTACCCCTGGTAGACGGTAAGGTGACATGGGTTACCACCATCGAGGCTCCCGGCAAGTCGGCAGACCAGATCTACGACATTCTGTTGGCTCAGTTGACAAAGATGACAACTGAGGACAACCAACTGGAATACAGCAATGTGGCCATTCAGGACCGTGAGCATCATAAGCTGGGGGCAGTCTACCACGAGTGGCTCGTATTCAAGAGCGTTGCCCTCTCACTCGACCGTACCCAGTTCAGTTTTCAGCTGCTCTGCACCTGTACTGACGGCAAGGCTGAAATAGAGATGACGCGCATCTATTACAACTACGACACCGAGCGCAAGCCCATCAAGTATATCGCCGAAGAGTGGATCACCGACAAGTATGCCGTCAACAAAAAGCGCACCAGGCTATATCCTGTCTCTGGCAAATTCCGCCGTAAGACAATCGACCGTAAAGACTTTATATTCAACAAGTTTAACGCCCTGCTTAACGCAAGCAAATAACTATTGGCATCACCGATGAACAAGGACTTGATACGCAACTGGCTCAACATCATCTTCATGGTGATGGCCGTCGTGGGCATCATCTTCTTCGTGCAGAAGAGTGAGTCGAAGCATGATTTGGGACTCTACATCATCCTTCTGGCAATGGTGGTAAAGATAGCAGAGTCGGCACTAAGAATGATGAAGTAGTGAATAGTGAAATGAGAAAGGATACAAAGATGAACAGATGGACATGGAGAGTGATGGCAATACTATTCACTATTCACTATTCACTATTCACTGCATCTGCCCAGGACGTATACAACCAGATAGACGAAAGCGGCAACATCACGCAGCGTAACCAGAACTTCAACAAGCACAACAATGATACCACCAACCACAACAAGGAGATACCCAAGGGACTGAAGACGTGGACTGTCGACAGGAAGTTCGGCAACGTCATCCCAGCCGTACCCGACACCCTGGCCCACCTCTATCCGAACACAACGCTCAACACAGGCTTCTACGGTGAATACAACACCACCGGCAACAACTATACAGCCCGCCTAAGCCGTATCTTCATTGACCGCAAGGAGATGAGCTCGTTTATGTTCACAGACCCCTACAGTTTCTTCTTCAGGGAGCCTGAACAACACTTGTTCACCAATACCCTCTCGCCATTGACCTACGTGAACTACGACAACTGCGGCGACAAGCAGAACGGTGAGGATCGCCTGCAAGCCAAATTCGCCGTCAACGCGAACAAGCGACTCGGATTCGGCTTCATGTTCGACTACGACTATGCACGAGGCTACTTCAGCAACCAAAGCACGTCGCACTTCAACTCCACCCTGTTCGGCTCCTACTTAGGCGACCGCTACAACATGCACGTGATTTTCTCGTTCAATCACCAGAAAGCATCAGAGAACGGTGGTATACTCAACGATGAATACGTGATACACCCGGAACAGTATACCGAGAGCTATGCCGACAACGAAATCGCAACGGCTCTCAACGCGAACTGGAACCGCAACGACAACCAGCACATCTTCCTGAGCCACCGCTACAACATCGGATTCTATCGTAAGGTAAAGATGACTGACGAAGAAATCAAAGCCCGCAAGTTTGCGATGGAGGCCAAGAAAGAGAAAGAAGAGAAAGAGGCCAAGGAGTCTGGTAAGGAGAAACCCGGCGAGAAGCCCAAGGGCCGACCTGCCAACGTGATGCCTAAAGGTCGTCCTGAGGGAGCCGTCATTGCCGGCAAGGAGCCTCCCAGAGAAAAGTCTCACCAACTGGCCATTGACTCCACCCGCATCCAGATCGACGAACAGGCCATGCGTGACAGTATACGTGCCAAGGAGATACAAGACTCCATCGACGCCACGATGAAAGACGAGTACGTACCCGTGACAAGCATCATCCACACGTTAGACCTCAACAATTATAAGCGCAGCTACATTGCCTATTATACCCCCGCCGACTATTATAAGGACTCATACTATCAGAACCTGGCAGGTGACTCTATCTACGACGATACCAAGCACCTACAGGTGAAGAACACCTTAGGACTGGCGCTACTCGAAGGTTTCAATAAATACATGAAGGCAGGACTGAAAGCCTTCGTCACCCACGAATACCGTCGATACGAATTGCCTGAAATACAGGACAATGACAACTTCTACCAAGAACGATGGACAGAGCACAACATCAGCCTGGGCGGACAGTTGAGCAAAACTCAGGGCAAGACACTGCACTTCAACCTGATGGGTGAATTCTGGACTGTTGGCGAGGATGCCGGACAGCTGAAGCTCGACTTCAACACCGACCTCAACTTCCCCCTCTTCGGCGATACCGTACGTCTGGCGGCAAAGGCCTACTTCCACCGCCTGAACCCCACTTTCTATCAGCGCCGCTACCACTCGCACAACCTCTGGTGGGACAATAACGACATGAGCAAGGAGACACGTACCCGTATAGAGGGAATCTTCGCCTATGAAAAGACTAACACCAAGCTGCGCGTGGCTGTGGAGGAGATACAAAACTACACCTACTTCGGCATGAGCTACGACGCAACGACTAGCTCACGCAAGAATATGACAGCAGGTGTATATCAGGAATCGGGCAACATCAACGTGCTCACAGCCCAACTGTATCAGAATTTCCGCTTAGGCCCGCTGAACTGGGAGAATGTGATAACCTATCAGAACTCAAGCAACAAGGACGTGTTGCCATTGCCTACCCTGAATGTGTTTACCAACCTCTACCTGAAATTCAGGATTGCCCGCGTGCTGAATGTGGAATTGGGAGCAGACGCCACCTGGTTCACAAAATACTACGCCCCCGACTTCTGTCCGATGATCAACCAGTTTGCCATCCAGCAGAATGAGAGCAGTCGCGTGGAAATTGGTGAATATCCGTTCGTCGACGTCTATGCCAACTTGAAGCTCAAGGGCGTCCGCTTCTTTGTGATGATGACCAACGTTGCCAACGGCAGTGGTAACCGCAAGAAGTTTTTAACCCCCCACTACCCCACCAACGGCTCTGTGCTGCACCTGGGCGTTTCGTGGAACTTCTTCAATTAGGCTAACAGGAGTCCGAGGCTGACGCAAAGACCGTAGATAAAGATATTACGCGCTGTTTCTCCCAAGCAGAGATTCAGCGCTTTTCCTTTATCGATACGTTTGATTTTGAGGTAAGTGAACACGTGAAGGATGAAATAGATGAAGGGCAGGAAAAAAGCCAGAGGATGGCCATTCTGCCAGAAAGTAGCCCCCAGAATCATGGCCCCGACACCTACGCCGAGATAGAGTTGGAGTCCAGCCTTTGCACCCAATCGGACGATCAGCGTACGCTTACCGGCCTCGCGGTCGTTATCACGGTCGCGGAAATTATTCACCACCAACAGCGCATCGATTACCAAGCCGCATGCCAGCGAAGCCAGGAACACCTGCCAGGTGACGGTATGCAGCTGCAGGTAATAGGTAATGCAGACAGGCACGATGCCGAAGAATACCAGCACCAGTAAGTCACCCAGGCCTAAATAAGAAAAATGAGTGGTGTAAAGGAAGCAGAATACCACACAGACTGCACCCACGATAATCATCTCCAATCCACCAAAGAGTACGAGAGGCAGCCCTACGATACATGCGAGGCAGGTGGTGGCGGCTATAGCCCGCTTCATCGCATCGAGCTTCACCCACCCCTGAGCACATGCCCTACGTGGACCAAGCCGCGTCTCAGCATCGTCGGCACCATTCGCGAAATCGAAGAAGTCATTGATGAAATTAGCATCAATCTGCATCAGGAAGGCGAAAAGCAGGCAGAGTATTGCTGCTGTCCAACTGAAAACGTCGTCACCATAATAGTCCTGAGCGTCTGTCCAGGCCAAGGCAATGCCTATCATCACAGGAACGGCCGCTCCTGTAAGCGTCTTAGGGCGCGCGGCCAGCAGCCACGCCTTCGGGGAATTTGTCTTTACTATTGATTCTTCCATCGTCAAATGATACTAATTTATTTGCAAAAGTACAAAAAAGTTGTGAATTGTATCGTCCTTTATCGAATAATTTCGTATATTTGCATCAAATTTCCAATAATATGAATGCAAGCCTTGACCTCGTAGAGTACATAGAAACCAAGATACTCCCCAGATACGCAGATTTCGACCGCGCACACAATCTGGAGCACGTCACCCGCGTCATCCGCCGCTCACTGGATCTGGTGAAGATCACCGGAGCCGATGTCAATATGGTGTACACCATCGCCGCCTATCACGATTTGGGAATGTCCGGACCGAGAGCCATCCACCATATAACAGGTGGAAAGATTCTCGCCAGCGATGCCAGGCTGAAGAAATGGTTCTCGCCTGAGCAAATCAAGATCATGAAGGAGGCCGTTGAGGACCATCGCGCCTCAGCCAGCCATTCCCCCCGCAGCCTTTACGGCAAGATCATCGCCGAAGCAGACAGAGACATCGACGTGGACACCGTCATACGGCGTACCATTCAGTACGGACTGAGCAACTATCCCGAGAAAGACAAAAGTGAGCAATGGCAACGATTCAAGCAGCACATGGACGAGAAATACTCCGTGAACGGATACATCAGACTATGGCTACCCCACTCGCCCAACGAGCAACAACTCAACCAGCTGCGCCTGCTCATAGCCAACCCGCAGCAACTGCACGAAGTCTTCGACCGTATCTACGCTGAAGAGTCCGCTGCTACCTGAGATACATATAATAGATGTAGCCCAACACCACAGCCAGTACTATGAGGACTATCGAGCGCACCAAGCAACTCACCACCCTCTTGATGATGAGAAAGGCCACTATGATAGCCGCCAGCATGAACAGATAATATTCAATATTCTCCATAATCGCAAACCGTAAATTGTAAACTATAAACCGTAAACTCAAAAGAGTTTCCTGAATGCCGTGGGGATAGGCGTCTCAAACTCCATCGGCTCTCCCGTAGCAGGATGAGTGAAGCACAAGAGCCAGGCGTGCAGACAAAGACGATGAAGCGGGTCGTCACCGTTGCCGTACTTCGTGTCACCACACACGGGATGACCCATATCAGCAGAATGGACGCGTATCTGATTCTTGCGCCCCGTCTCCAACTTGAATTCCACCAATGAGTGATCGGCCGTACGGTCAAGCACGTGCCAGTGGGTGACGGCATACTTACCCCCGTTGTCGACAGGCGAAGAGTAGGTGACGTAGGCCTTATTGTCTTTCAGCCAGTTGGCCACAGTACCTTCATCCTGTTCCATCTCGCCGGAGCAGACAGCCACATAGCGACGGTCGTAGACGATATCATGCCAATTGTGCTCAAGGATCTGTTCCGTCTCCATATCCTTGGCATAGACCATCAGCCCGCTGGTGTCGCGATCCAGCCGATGCACTACGTGGGCGGTACACTTCTGACGAGACTTCTTAAAATAGTCGTCGAGCACCGTCTTCACGTTGAGCGTGGAATGCCCTGCGGCCATCGAGAGGATACCCTCAGCTTTTTCCACGACAATGAGCCAGCGATCTTCGTAGACTATCTTCACCCAACGGCTCTTGAACCCCTGCTGGTTACGCTTGGTCTTGCTCACCGCCACTTTCATGCCCCGCTCCAACGGGAAGTCGAACTGCGACACCGTCTTGCCGTTTACCTTGACACCTCGTCCCTGAAGCGTGGCCTTGATCTTGGTCTTCGTCTGCTTCACATTCTCGAAGAGCCACTCCAGCAGCGGCTTCGGCTCACTGACCACATAATGGTCGTACTCGCCCTCACGGTTCTGTCCTGCATTGTATCTCATAATCCTATTATCTCGTAAAACAACTGCAAAGTTACGAATAATACTCCATACAGCCAAACATTACAAGAAGATTTTGTTATTTCCGCTCTTGCGGTTGAAATAGAGAGGATTCTCCAGATTCCTTAGGGAAGAAACCATTTTTCGATAGTATTATTTTGGTTATCTCATTACTTTTTGTTATCTTTGCAGACAAAAAGTGTGATGACAGAACGCTCATCACGCTTGTACGATTAACAAATGCAGGAAGATACACTCTATCTGATACTCTACGGAGCAGCTGCCATGCTATCACTAACGGCATGCTGTTATCTGCTGTTACGCCGGTCCAATGCCATCATCCCCGAGGTGACGTCGCCAGTACGCCTGCGCCAGTGGGCGGCGGCCTTCTTTGCCAGCATGGCGCTGAGCCATATATGGTATCTACCCACCTTCTATTTCACTGCAAGCGATGACATACTGCTGAGCTACCTTATAGGGGCGACGCTCGACTTCATGACGCTTGTCCCCCTGGGGATAGTCGTATTGATGTCCATGCTGCAAGACCGCAAGCGACCGCTGTGGCTCGCAGGCGTGACGATGGTGCCCATCGTCGCAGTCATGGTTGTGTGCATTGCAAGCTGCAGCATCACCTTCCTGCCGGTATTATATGCCTATTACCTGTCGCTCGGCATCTGCTTAATAATATATATGGTACGCGAGGTGCGACAATACGGGCGATGGCTGCGCGACAACTATGCCGACCTGGAGCACAAGGAGGTGTGGCAGAGCTTTGTGGTGCTGGCTGTCATTCTGCTGTTTTTCGGCATCTATACGCTAGACCCCTACTATCGCGCCATCAAATACATCATGCAATTAAACAACATGATACTCGTCTGCTACCTCGTATGGCGGGTTGAGACGTTAAGCGAACTGAACGTCACATCAGTCATGGACGGCGACGACCTTCCGCAAGCCATCCACGACCATATCGGCATATTGCTGCAGCAGCATTGCATCGACACCCAGCTCTACCTGCAACACGACCTGTCGCTCCAGCAACTGGCCAAGGCCATCGGGACCAACCGCTACTATCTCAGCCAGTACTTCTCAAGCCAAGGCACAACCTACAATGCCTACATCAACAGTCAGCGCATCGACCACTTCATGAGCCTCTACCGCAAGGCTGTCGCCGCCCAGCAGTCCTTCACCGCCCAGCAGCTGGCCTTGGAGAGTGGCTTCCACAATTACCGCACTTTCAGCAATGCCTTCAAGCACCAGACGGGACAGACCGTGACTGGCTGGATGAAGGGCCTGGCAAAGGCTGGGTGAGTGCTGAAGTGGAAAAATCTGCAAAAATACAGGTAAAATCTGCAAGAATCACGGCTTCCAATACGAGCCGTGATTCTTTTTTGAGGTGAAAATACTACCTTTGCCTACTGAATTCATGTCATCATGAGTAATAAACCATAATAATAATTCGTACTAACAAAAACAAAGCAAATGAAAAAAAAGAGCTTAATGAAGAAGATGCTACCATGCATTGCAGTTTTGGGAGTAATCATCGCAGCAGGTGTACTTGTAGGCTGCACGAGTTCGGACAACCCTGTCAAGGATGACACCCCTCCGGTCAAGGACGGCGCCGACCTCGTGGTCTATGGCAAGATTTTCACTTCTGAGGACAACAAGATTGTAGAAGCCTTCGCCGTGAAAGACGGCAAGTACGTCTATGTGGGCGACAAGGCTGGAGCCGAAGCCTATATCGAGAAGGGCAAGACCGAAGTGGTGGACTACACTGGCAAGGGCCTCGTGATGTCTGGCTGCGGTAACGGGCACTCCCACTATATGCTGGGGTATGCCCTCAAGACCATCGGCACGATGATCACTCTACAGGATAACTCGGAAAAACTGCTCAAGGAAACCGTGCCCGCCGCCGTCAAGAAGGCAAGGGCTGAAGGAGCCACATCCATCTTCGCCCAGGGCTGGCGCCTGCAGACACTTGAGCCTAACGTGCCTACCCGTGAGGATCTGGATGCCATCTGTAGCGATATACCCATATACCTGCTCGATGAGGAGTGCCACAAGGCACTGGCCAACACCATCCTGCTGAAGAAGGCCGGCATCATCAAGGAAGACGGTACTGCAGGCAGGACTGAATTGCGCGGCGGTGAGATCGTGACAGATGCCAACGGCATGCCTACGGGTCTGCTGAAAGAGCAAGCCCAGACCTATGTGCGCCAGTTCCTGGACAATGACAACCTCTATACCCTCGACAGGGCCACAGCCAATCTGGCTGAGATCGAGCAGTACATGCACTCAGTGGGTTACACGATGTACCACGGGGGCTGGGGTAACTATTTCGTCAACACCAATTACTACGAGGCCTGCCAGCAGCTGGACAATGCCGGCAAGCTGCACTTCGTGGTGGGTCTGCCCTACGAGATTGAGAGCTGGATGGATATGGACGAGGCCCTGGCCAGAGCCGTTGATGCCAAGAAATTCGCATCGAAGCGCGTCTTGCCGAGATGGATCAAGCTGCTCTACGACGGCGGGGTTGAAGCAGGAACGGGAATCGTGGACCCGCTCTATCCCGACGGGCATCAGGGCATAGCCAACTGGACGGAAGAGGAAGTGACGGAGCTGACGCGCAAGGCTAATGCACAAGGCCTGACAATCCACATACACGTGATGGGAAACAAGGGTGTCAATCAAGTGGTCAACGCCTTCGTCAATGGTGGAAAGGACGAGATGCGCAACACGCTGGTTCATGTGCGTAACGTCGATGAGGCCGATTACAAACGCATGGCAGAGCATAACATCTACGTCACCTCGGGCGTCACCTGGCATCACGCTATGACAGGGCTGGCCGACATCCTTCGCGATCGTGGCATGACTCCAATAGGTCAGGAGGACAAGTCTTATCCTTTTAAGTCATTCTTCGACAACAACATTCCCGTGACCATCCACTCAGACTATCCTGCACTGAGCGGCAGTCCCGACGACCCGTTCGGCATCATGGAGATTGCCGTGACAGGCGTACTTTGGTCTGAGAACGGTACTCCTTGGTGGCCTGAAGAACTCGCCACACGCGAACAGACTCTCGAAGCCATGACCATCAACGTGGCCAAGCAGATGTTCATCGAGGATGAGCGAGGCAGTATCAGCAAGGGCAAGTATGCCGACTTCCTCCTTCTTAATCAGGACGTGCTGACCTGTCCGGTGAATGAGATTCACTCCACCAAGCCCGTAGCCACCTACTTCGAGGGCAAGAAGGTATTCTCGATGTAGCGTCGAATAACATATCCAAGGATATTCTGAAATTCATCCGCCGGGACTGTGCTATGGCAGTCTCGGCGGATAAAATATCGGGCACACAGGACTCCCGTCCCGCTGTTTAAGGTTTCTCTACTTGCGAGACTATGGAGTTCTTGGCCTTGATGTCCACGCGATTGTAAATATATTGGATCCGTTGGTGCGGTTCTTTTGTTATCCCCTGTTTATATTGTATCTCAAAATCCTATCTTGATTGTTTTCTTGCCATTCTTAATAATGTAGACGTTGTTTGTCGGCATACAGACCCTCACTGAAGGCCCAGAGGCCTGTAACTGCCGGAGCAGCTTGCCGTCGAGACTGTAGACACAGATGTCACCAGGCTCAGCATTGTCGATGTAGAGCACATTGCCGACGGCATGAACGCGCAGACGACAGTCCGCGCCGACACTTCCAATACCGTCAGCCCCCTTCTGTTCGAAGGCGATGCGGATCTCGACATTTCCCTCCACCGGTCCGGTGGTCAATATCTGATAGTCGGCGAGTCTGTCTGTGATGTCCTCGCCGTTGAGCGTTATGCTGTTCACCTGCCAGCCCTCTTCGGGCGCGACGGTGAACTCCAGGCTACGGCCTTTCTCAATACCCAACACAACAGCGCCGAGATCGGCCTGACGGATGACCACCTCCACCAGTTCCGGGGAATCTATCATTGATTGGAAGCTTGCATAAAGTTTGACGTCGTTGTCGACGACAAACGTATATACACTATCCCGATGGAGCTGAACGTTCGTGTAATTGTCGTCAGTGAAGTTGAGCCATATCACGGAGTCACGCTCATTCAGTGGCTCCTGTCGAATACTGACTGTCTCGCCCTCGGCGACGGCAAAGTGCTCGCCGCCGGCACACTCGCGGCCGTTCCAGAACAGGCGTCCATGGCCATGTACCGAGATGTCGGCATAGAAAGTATACACCTCAGGCTCAGCCTCCTCTATCTGCTTGAACTGTCCCCACGCCTCATGCTGGGCATACAGCTCACGACTTCCGGCAGGCACCACGAGGGTCACCTTGTCATACACCTCGTAGAAGTCCCACGGGTTGATATTCTGCGGCACGCGCTGCTTCACCTCCAGCCGCTTGACAGCCGACGCTCCATCGATGATACCTATCAGGTGTTCGATACGCAGCGGCAGCGTCAGCGACTCCAGCTGCCTGCAATCATAGAAGCAGGCTCCTCCAAGCGTGGTCAGCATCTCGGGCAGCTCTATCTGTCTCAGCCCACTACCGAGGAATGCCTCCGGTGCGATATAGGTAATCAGTCTGTCGAGCTGGATACTCTCCAGACTGCTGCAGCCTTCGAAGGCATTTCTCCCAATGGAGGTCACGCCCTGGGGCAGCTGTAGCGTTGTCAGCGCCGGGCAGCTCTGGAAAGCCCTCGTACCCACAAAGCACGCAATGTAAGAATCGGTCTGAATCAGGCAACCCTTGAATACCACCGTCTCCAACGACTGGCAGTTCCAGCACATCTCTTCAGGGACGGCCACCAGCACATCGCCCTCGACCACAACAGACTTAAGACGTTCGCAATAGCGGAACACGCCGTCGCCAAGCTTCACGCGTCGGCTTGTGAGCCGGACTGCCGTCACACCGCTGTAGTTGAAAGCGCAGCGGCCTATCGACTCCAGCCGCTCGGGCAATGCGACCTCGCCGAGCGAGCTGCAGCCCGCAAAGGCGTCGTCGCCGATGGTACGCAGGCTGTCGGGCCAGGCATCAATCTGTAGCTGCTTACAGCCGTTGAAGGCCTCGCTCCCGATGACCCTCAGACCCTTTGGCAGGTTAATCTGCCGGAGCGACTCACAGGTCACGAAAGTTCTATAGCCAATGGTCTCAATAGTCTCGGGCAGTATGACGCGCCGGATGATGCTCCGGTTGGTATAGGGTATCAGACTGCCGCCGACGGCTGTCACCGTCAGCTGGTGCCCCTCATAGTCTACCGTGGCGTTCACCGTCAGTTCCTCCCCAACATGGTCTATCTGCTCGAGGGTCACCGTCGTCGGCGACGTGAGGGTGTAGTGTCGGCCGTCAGCTTCGAAGTCGAAGGATTGTGCCTTAATCTCGACAACAGCCGTCAGCAATAAGGCTGCTGTCAGTAGTATCGACGGATATATTCTCTTCATGCTCATATACACCTTATTTATTATATTTAACCTCCAGCACGGCGTCCTCCCAGATGTTGCCGAACTGATAATAGCCGTCGCGCTTCGGCCAGAAGCCATCCCAGTAGAGTTCCGGCGTGCCGTTGAAGAGGGCGTTGACAGTGACGCCCTCCCTGGGGCGGATGGCTGCCCTGATGTAGTCGTACATACCATAACGGATGCCGATGCCCCCACCCTCGCCCTGTCGGACGAAGAGCTGACGAGGCTTCAGACTGAAGGTCACGTCGATGTCTGTATCTGTATCGATGCCGCTGATGACGTAGCGATTGTCGCGCACCGCATGGGGAGTGATACTGTCGCCATTGAGCACCAGACGGCTCACCTCCGTCTCCGACCCGCCGTAGGCCCAGCCGATGACGGGCATAAAGGTCAGCTCCAGGTCGTTGCCTCGCACGGCTTCCAGCCACAGGTCGGCGGTCTTGCCTTCAGAGCCCTGCACCTGCCGTCCACTGGCGGTAACCATTCCCAGGTCGTTGCAGCGGATGTGTACGTCGACCGTTTCCACGCCACCGTTGTCCTCCTTGATATTGGCAAATGCGCTCCAGTCCTTGTGATGGCGGTAGGCATTGCGCGTCATGGAGGGCACGCGCAGCGTTCCAAAATACTTCATGGCGTTGGCGAAGTAGTTGCCGTCCTTCATCTTCAGTGGTTCCTCCCGACGGCACTCTATCAGCCGCAGACCACTGCAACCCATAAAGGCACTGCCGTCGAGACTGGTGAGCGTGGCCGGCAGCACCAGCGACGTGACAAGCTTACAGTCCGAGAAGGCCAGCTGCCCGATCGTCCGGAGGCTGTCGCCAAGCACCAGACTGGTAATGGGGCATCGCCAGAAAGCACTCCGCTGTATCTCCCTCACACCCTTCGGCAGCACGGCCGACTCCAAGGCCTCGCACATGAAAAAGGCGGCCTCGCCAACGACCTCAAGGCGTGCGGGCCATCTCACCTGTCGCAGGTTCGGACACTTATAGAACGCATTCGGGCTGATGGTGGTGATGGCATCCGGCAGCGAGACCGAACTGACCCGCGCCCCCCAGAAAGCACCGTTCACCATCGTGCTCACCAGGTAGCGTTTCCCGTCGTGCTCGATACTGTCAGGAATCACCACATCACCCTTGCATCCTTCGTTCTTGTCTATCTGAGCCGTATTGTCAGAAGTCAGCGCATAGCTGACCCCGTCCACCTTAACGACGGTCTGAGCCACCGCCGGCAGAGCTGACAGCAAGACAACGGCAATCAATGTTTTACACTTCTTCATCCTATTATCAATTAAAACAATACTGGCTATCGCCTCTTGACGTACCAGCCTCTGACGCTTCCATTGGCCCCATACTGGTAGCGCGCAGCCTTCAGGGCCAGCGTGAGCTGCTTCATGTTGGGCTTGTCGGCTCCTGTCACGTGCCCCTGCAGCTCTGCCAGTATGTCGACGGCACGCATGAAGTGGTGTTTGTTGCGCTCTGCCGGCTCGAAATAGGAGGCCAGCAGGATCTCCGTGGTCGAGAGATTCTGGTACTGTCTGTTGTGCTGCTCGATGGCCGTCTCCTCCTCCTTGGTGAAGTAGTAGGGCTGCTGATGGTCCAGCTCCCAGAGTGCCTAGGCATAGAGCTGCTGATAGTTGATGGGCGTATCGGTGTCGATGATGCCGGTCACCTCCACGCAGAGGTAGCGTCGCGAACCCGTGGGGTCGTTCAGCGGCTGTCGCTCGTTGGTGGTGGCGATAAACGAGGCCATTCTCTGCGTCATCACGTACTGTTCGCTCCTCATGCGCCTCACCTGCACATCCTTCTCCGTGAGTATGCGCTTGATCTTCGCCTGCTCGCGGTCGGTCTTGGCGTTATACTCGTCGATGTTCACCAGTGCCATGCGCCCCAGCATGCGCTCCACCTGTTCGGCATTCTGCATCTTGATGTCGTCGATGTAATATTCGCGCAGCCCCATCGGTACGAGCAGTTTGCAGAAGGTCGACTTGTGGGTGGCCTGCGGTCCGATGAGCATGGGCACCACCGCGTTGCCGAAGTCGCGGCTTCTCCCCTGCCACTGTGCCACCATACCGAGGAACCAGCGGTGGAAGAACGTCTCCCAGTCGGGATAGCGGTTGGGCACTCTGCGCGCCATTTCTCCGATGTAGTCGCGCTTCTGGTCCCACTTGCCGCACCCGGCCAGGAATTCATGTACGGGGTTGTAGCTCTTGACCAGGGATGAGCGCACGTAGAGCTCAATGTCTACCGACCAGGCCGCCCCCGCGTCGATCATCTCCTCGTGGGCGATACGCCTAACGTCCCTGTCGGTCAGCGGCATCCAGGGGTGATAGTCGTAGCCCTTTGGACGGAACTCCTCGGTCAGTTTCATCACGTTGTAGCGCAGTTCGTAGCGCCGCTCGAAGAAATCCTGCACCTTGCGGGCTATACGCTCCTTCTCGCTCATCATCGCCATGGACCGTCCCTCGGGGATGGTGTCGTAGACGCTGCAGAAGATGCTGCGTATGTTGTCCTGGCTGATGCCGTAGTAGTAGCGCGAGGCACGCACGACGCTCGACTCCAGCGGCAGTGCCGACTTGCGGCAGTACTGGGCCAGCAGCGTCAGCTCGCCGTCGGTCTGTACGTCGGCATCGTCCGACTCCGGCTTGTAGTCCTCGCGGGCTTTGCGGCGGCAGGCGTAGAAGTCGGCCCGCTCCTTGTCGCGCTCGCTGGGCTCCGGGTCGCTCGTCGTCCAGCCATGAGTGTCGGTGCGGGCGTTGGGATAGTCGGCCAGCACGCTCTGCCCCTTGTCGATGATGGTCAGCGGCTCGGCGTCGGGGTTGTAGTAGAGGCTGCTGTCCTGGCTCATGCGGCAGCCTCGGCTGAGCGATTCCTCGCGTATACCTATCTTACAGTCGCAGAACACGCCGTAGTACTTGGCAGCCTGCTGCTGGGCGTCGCTCAGAAACGCCTCGTAGGCAGCAGCGTCGGCAGGCAGCTGACCATCACGGGGCTGACAGCGGACCACGATTTTCAGGCTGCGGCGACTGATGCTGCGGAATACGAGCACCGTCTGCGGCAGCTGACTGGCAGCCTGGCGTATCTGCTGCATCTTCGCCATGTCGAACCCGTAGTCGACCGAGAGCAGCATCAGTCCCGACGGCTGGCGCATCTCCTGCAGCCCCTGCCGCGAGAAGGTGGCCGAGAAGATGAGGTATGGCAGGTCGTCCATCCCCTTGATGCCGAAGCGTCCCCACCCCAGCTCCTGCTGCTCGAGCAGCGACTGGCTGATGTGACGGGCAATGTTGTCCACCTGTGGTGCTGCCGTCTCCGACTGCATTTTCCGCACCGCTTCACTGAGGCTGATGCTCACGGGCGTGCCGAAACTGTCGTCCTTGGTCTTGATTTTAGTAATGCGATATTCCATAGATGTTCTTGATATTGACTGTTGATTTTCGGGTGCAAAGATACAACTTTTTTCCGATATCTCCAACATATAGTAAAACAAACAACCCGCACATCTCGCACATCTGCTATAACCATCTGCAATACAGATGGTTACAAAGCAGGGTTTCTCGCATTTATCTCGCATTTACCTCGCAGCAGCCATCGTTTCGGGCATTTTCATGGCCATTCGGGAGCTTCTTTCCTGCTTTGGATAGTCTAAAGACGGTCACTACAGGCCACAATTTTAGCAACAGGAGCCCTCGAAAGGGTAAATTCTCTAGAGAATTTACCCGAAAGGTGGCTCCAATGCATACCTTTAGTGCCTTTAAACCTCTAAATTCTCTAGAGAATTTCAGAGCAGGAAGCCTCTAAAGCCTCCTTTCAGACCTATTCCCGATGGTGTTTAGACTATCCAAAACACCTCCAAGCCTCCCTTTTTTGCCCAATTTCCGCATGTGCTGCGAGGTAAATGCGAGATAAATGCGAGATAGGCTTTCACAAAGTGCATTGATAATCAATCAGATATAGCAGATGTGCGAGATGTGCGGGTTATTGTTTTTATAGTGTAGATAAGAGCTGAAATCAGGATAGCCGGAACACCTTGGATTGAGATTGCCAAGATGCGCCACCGTCTCGCCCACGGATATTATCAGGTTGACCTTATCTCTATACGACCTTCCACCTGTCGAAGAAGTCGTCGTGAGCAGACCATCTAAAAAAGAGAAGGAATAGTTTGGCTGTTCGAGCTTTTTTTTGTACCTTTGCACCCCAAATTAAGAATTAATATAATAAGGTATAAGGAAACGAGATGATCACACTGACGAATCTGGCGATACAATTCGGCAAGAAGACGCTCTACAAGGACGTCAACCTGAAGTTTACAAGTGGTAATATCTACGGCATCATCGGTGCCAACGGTGCAGGCAAGTCGACCCTGCTGCGCGCCATCAGCGGCGAGCTGGAGCCCAACAAGGGCACGGTGGAGATGCTGCCCGGCGAGCGCATGAGCGTGCTGGAGCAGGACCACTTCAAGTACGACCAGTATACGGTGATGGACACCGTGCTGATGGGTCACAAGCCCATGTGGGACAACATGAAGGAGCGCGAGCAGCTCTACTCCAAGGCCGAGATGACCGAGGAAGACGGCAACCGCGCCGCCGAGCTGGAGATGGCCTTCGCCGAGATGAACGGCTACGAGGCCGAGAGCGAGGCAGCACAGCTGCTGCAGAACCTGGGCGTGCAGGAGGGGCAGCACTACAAGCAGATGAGCGACATATCGAACAATGAGAAGGTACGCGTGATGCTGGCCAAGGCACTGTTCGGCCACCCCGACAACCTGCTGCTCGACGAGCCGACCAACGACCTGGACCTCGACACCGTGCAGTGGCTGGAGGAATACCTGTCGAACCTGGAGCAGTGCGTGCTCGTGGTCTCCCACGACCGCCACTTCCTCGACGCCGTGTCGACGCAGACCGTCGACATCGACTTCGGCAAGGTCACCCTGTTCTCGGGTAACTACTCCTTCTGGTACGAGTCGAGCCAGCTGGCCCTGCGCCAGGCCCAGAACCAGAAGATGAAGGCCGAGGAGAAGAAGAAGCAGCTGGAGGAGTTCATCCGCAGGTTTAGCGCCAATGTCGCCAAGTCCAAACAGACGACCTCACGCAAAAAGATGCTTGAGAAACTGAACGTGGAAGAGATTACGCCATCCACGCGTAAGTATCCCGGCATCATCTTCTCGATGGAGCGCGAGCCTGGCACGCAGATTCTCGAGGTGGAAGGCCTGAAGGCACTCGATGCCGACGGAACGGTGCTGTTCGACAACGTGTCGTTCACCATCGAGAAGGGGCAGAAGACCGTGTTCCTCTCCCACAACCCCAAGGCGATGACAGCCCTCTTCGAGATCATCAACGGCAACCGTACCGCAGACAGCGGCACTTACAAATGGGGCGTGACCATCACCACGGCCTACCTGCCGCTGGACAACACCGAGTTCTTCCAGTCGGAGATGAACCTGGTGGACTGGCTCTCGCAGTGGGGCCCTGGCAACGAGGTGACGATGAAGAGCTACCTGGGCCGTATGCTCTTCAAGGACGAGGACATCCAGAAGAAGGTGTGCGTGCTCTCGGGCGGTGAGAAGATGCGCTGCATGATAGCCCGCATGCAACTGAAGAACGCCAACTGCCTGATACTCGACACGCCGACCAACCACCTCGACCTGGAATCCATCCAGGCCTTCAACAACAACCTGATCCAGTTCAAGGGCAATATCCTCTTCGCCTCGCACGACCATGAGTTCATCAACACCGTGGCCGACCGCATCATCGAACTGACCCCGAAAGGCACCATCGACAAGCTGATGACCTACGACGACTACATCTACGACGAGGCCATCAAGGAACAGAAGGCCAAGATGTACGGTTTGGCATAGATTTTGCAAGGAGATTGGCAGAACATTTAAACAACGCTATTATGAAAGAAAAAGATATCGACATCAAGGACGAGGAACTGCAGGAAGAGCAGCCCGCTGAGGAAACTGACAAAACGGCAGAAGCCGAATCAGCCACTGAGAACACTGAGACCACAGAGGAAGCAGAAGCATCCGACGAGAAAGATTCCCTGGAGAAAGCCCAGGAGGAAATCGCAGAGTTGAAGAACCAGCTGCTATACAAGGTGGCCGAGTTTGACAACTACCGCAAGCGCACGCTGAAGGAGCGCGCCGAACTGATACTGAACGGCGGAGAGAAGGTGATCACTGCCATCCTACCCATCCTCGACGATATGGAGCGTGCCATCGAGAACGGCGCCAAAACCGACGACCCGGAGGTGCTGCGCGAGGGTATGACTCTGATCCATCAGAAGTTCATCAAGACGCTGGAGAGTCAGGGCGTGAGCAAGATAGAGACCGAGGGTGCCGACTTCGACACCGACGTGCATGAGGCCGTGGCGATGGTACCCGGCATGGGCGACGACAAGAAGGGCAAGGTGATCGACTGCCTGCAGCAGGGCTACAAGCTCAACGACAAGGTTATCCGCCACGCAAAAGTAGCCGTGGGACAGTGAAGAGTGAAGAGAGAATAGTGAATAGTGATAAGTATAAAGAAAGATAATGGCACAAAAGCGTGACTACTACGAGGTGCTTGGGGTCGAGAAGACCGCCTCGGAAGACGAGATCAAGAAAGCGTATCGCAAGATAGCCATCAAATACCATCCCGACCGCAACCCCGGCGACAAGGAGGCTGAGGAGAAATTCAAGGAGGCCGCAGAGGCCTATAACGTGCTCCACGATCCTAAGACGCGTCAGCAGTACGATCAGTTCGGCTTCGACGGTCCTAACATGGGCGGCTTCGACTTCAGCGGCTTCGGCGGTGCATCGATGAACATGGACGACATCTTCTCGATGTTCGGTGATATCTTCGGTGGGCATGGCTTCGGTGGCTTCGGAGGTCAGCGCCGTCCGCAGCAGCATCGTGGCAGCGACCTCCGCCTGAAGGTGAAACTCACACTGGAGGAGATCAACAAGGGCGTGACCAAGAAGTTCAAGGTGCGCAAGGACATTGCCTGCCCGCACTGCAATGGCTCGGGTGCCGAGGCTGGTAGCGGCAAGGAACAGTGTCCTACGTGTCACGGCTCCGGCGTGATCACCCATACCACACAGAGTATCTTCGGTATGATGCAGCAGCAGAGCGTCTGCCCGACATGCGGCGGCGAGGGCATGGTGATCAAGAACAAGTGTAAGCACTGCGGCGGAACGGGCATCGAGAAAGGCGAGGAAGTGGTAGAGATCAACATTCCTGCAGGCGTAGCCGAGGGCATGGTGGTCAATGTGCCCGGCAAGGGTAACGCCGGAAAGCACAACGGTATCGCCGGCGACATACAAGTGTTTATCGAGGAGGCTGAGCACGACACCTTTGTGCGCGACGGCAATGACCTGATCTACAATCTGCTGCTCGACTTCCCGACAGCAGCACTCGGCGGCGAAGTAGAGATACCAACCATCGAGGGCACCAAGCTGAAAGTGAAGCTCGACAACGGCACTCAGCCCGGAAAGACGCTCCGTCTGCGCGGCAAGGGTCTGCCAGCCGTACAGGGCTATGGTTCAGGCAAGGGAGACCTGGTAGTAAACATCAGTGTCTACGTACCAAAGACACTCAGCCGCGAGGAGAAGCAGGCCATCGAGCAATTCCGCAACTCAGACAACTTCAAGGGCGACAAACAGACCCGCGACAGTATCTTCCAACGCTTCAAGAACTACTTTAGCTGATAAGCGACATGACCTACCCAGAGACTTGCGAATATTTGTTCAGCCAACTGCCCATGTTCGAGAAACAAGGTGTCAGCGGCTATAAGGAAGGGCTGGATAATACCAAGGCGCTCGATGAGCACTTCGGGCATCCCCACAGGCAGTTCAGAAGCATCCATATTGCCGGCACCAACGGCAAAGGCTCCTGTGCCCACACGCTTGCAGCCATCCTGCAGGCCTGCGGCTACAAAGTAGGTCTCTATACATCACCCCATCTGGTAGACTTCTGTGAGCGCATCCGCATCAACGGACAGCCTATCGCGGAAAAATATGTCGTCGACTTCGTTGAAAACGAGAAACATTTCTTCGAGCCGTTGGCTCCTACCTTCTTCGAGCTGACCACCGCCATGGCATTCAAGTACTTCAGCGACATGAAGGTCGACATCGCCGTCATAGAGGTTGGACTGGGAGGACGTCTCGACTGCACGAACATCATCACCCCTATCCTATCCGTCATCACCAATATCAGTCTCGACCATACCCAACTGCTTGGCAACTCGCTGGAACAAATTGCGATGGAGAAGGCCGGTATTATTAAGAAAGGAGTACCCGTGGTGATCGGCGAGGCTACAGTAGAGACGCGTCCCGTATTCGAGGCCGTCGCTACTGAGACCGGAGCTCCCATCACCTTCGCCGAAGACCATCCAGAAGTGATGGATGCCGAACTCATCAGCGGCAAGATGCACTATCGGACACGCCACTATGGCAAGCTGCAAGGAGAACTCGGCGGGCTCTACCAACAGAAGAATGCCAACACCATCCTGTGCGCAGTACGCAAACTGGAGGAGCGAGGCTATATGTACCGCTTTGCCGACGACTCGAAATCAGAATCCAAAGGACAGGAGGTGAGCATGGGCTTCAAGGATGTCTGCCAACTGACAGGACTGAAAGGACGCTGGCAGGTAATCAAGAACTCGCCGATGACGGTCTGCGATACAGGTCACAATGTGGCTGGATGGGAGTTTCTGAATCGTCAGCTGGCTCAGGTAGAATGTCGCAAGATGCACATCGTCTTCGGTGCCGTAGAGGATAAAGACGTTGACGGCATGATGGCGCTGTTACCTAAAAATGCCATCTACTACTTCACAAAAGCAAATAATCACCGTGCTATCTCTGAAAATGTGCTCAAGATGCTGGGGCAACAGCTCGGACTCAGTGGCGAGAGCTATCCGACAGTCGCAGATGCCTATGAGTCAGCAAGTAACGCAGCTCAGAAAGATGATTTTGTGTTCATCGGAGGTAGCAGTTACGTGGTCGCCGACTTCCTGAAAAACTGCATTTAGGGTTTTTTAATAGTTCGTTCAGCATTTTTTTCGTCGTTTCATTCGTCCGTTTGGATTTTTTTCTGTTACTTTGCACGATAGATTACAGTAACTTAAAAATCATTCAATATGGCTAACATTTCAGAAACAGCGAATCTGTGTGGTCTGAAGAGAGAAAACTTCCAGACCACGATCAACGGCAAGAAGACCGATTTGTACATCCTCCGCAACCGTAAGGGCTATGAAGTGGCCATCTCCAACTATGGAGGTGCCATTTGTGCTATCATGGTGCCCGACAAGGACGGTAAAGTAGGCAACGTGATCCAGGGTCACGATAGTATCCAACAGCTCACCAGCGGTAAAGAGCCTTATCTCTCAACCCTCATCGGGCGCTGGGGCAACCGTATCTGCAAAGGTCAGTTCACACTCAACGGAAAGGACTACCAACTGGCCATCAACGACGGTCCCAACCATCTGCATGGAGGTCTGAAAGGTTTCAACGCCAAGGTGTGGGAAGCCCGTCAGATGGGTCCCCGCTCATTGGCACTCCACCGCATCTCTTCGTATGGAGAGGAAGGGTTCACCGGCGAGTTGGACGTGACGGTAGAGTTCACCTTCACCGACCTCAACGAATTGGTCATCGAGTATCTGGCAACCACCAACAAGAAGACCATTGTCAACCTGACCCACCACGCTTTCTTCAGTCTGGCAGGCACAGCAGATCCCACCCCGACCATCGAGGACCAGATTTGCGAGATCAATGCCGATTTCTACCTGCCCACCGACAACACGGCCATTCCTACAGGTGAGATCCTGAAGGTGGAAGGCACTCCTTTCGACTTCCGTACACCAAAGACCTTCGGACAGGACATCGAGGCAGACCATGAACAAATCAAGTTCGGACAGGGCTTCGACCACAACTATGTACTGAACAAGAAGGAAGAGGGTGAACTGAGTTTTGCTGCCAGAGTTACAGATCCGAAGAGCGGTCGTACACTGGAGTGCTACACGACAGAACCCGGCATGCAGCTTTACACTGCCAACTTTGCCAACGGCTACAAGGGTGCCAACGGTGCCACGTTCCCCCGTCGCTCTGCCGTATGTCTGGAGACACAGCACTTCCCCGACAGCCCCAACCGTCCATACTTCCCCAGCGTGGTACTGAATCCTGGTCAGCGCTATAAGCAGAAGACCATCTACCGCTTCGGTGTCGTGGAGTAAAGACAAGTACGAACTCGTAAATCATTGTTAACAAAATGACTGAGACAAAGAACAATGGCAAGTTGATTGCCATTATAACGATGTGCTTCATCTTCGCGATGATCAGTTTCGTGACGAATATGGGCGCTCCCTTTGGTAACATCTGGGGATTTGAATATCCCTTCGCCAAAGCATGGGGTAACCTGATGAACTTTGCCGCCTACCTCTTCATGGGTATCCCAGCAGGTAAGATGCTCATCAAATATGGTTACAAAAAGACAGCCCTTATCGCCCTTATCGTGGGTATCGTAGGCCTGGCGCTTCAGTACCTCTCAAGCATCACTGGCGAAGGCACTTATGTGTTCACGTACGACAGTATTCCCGTTGCCATGAACCTGCTCATCTATCTGTTGGGCGCATTCATCTGCGGATTCTGCGTGTGCATGCTCAACACAGTGGTCAACCCGATGCTGAACCTGCTTGGCGGTGGTGGTAACAAGGGCAACCAGCTGATACAGATCGGTGGCACGCTGAACTCACTGACCGGCACCCTGACTCCGTTGCTGGCAGGTATCCTTGTTGGTACGGTTACTGCCGACACCAGCATGGGCGACGTGGCTCCCCTGCTCTTCATTGGTATGGCCGTGTTCGCCATCTCATTCCTGATCATCAGCAGAGTAACCATCCCCGAACCGACCCTTGGCAAGACTACTCCTCAATATGAGCATAGCCCGTTGGCTTTCCGTCACTGTCTGCTGGGTGTCATTGCCATCTTCTTCTACGTAGGTATTGAAATAGGTATACCTATGGAGCTGAATTTCTACGTGACTGACCTCGGCTTCGAAGGAGCTGCCGCTGTAGGCGGAACTCTCGCAGCAGCATACTGGCTTCTGATGATGATCGGACGTGCCTGCTCAAGTGCCATCTCTGGCAAGGTATCGACAAAACTGCAGCTGTCGACAGTAAGTGCCGTGGCCATTGTGCTACTCATCATCGCAATCTTCATGCCCGAAAGCGTTACCATCGCATTCAGCGGACACGATGTACCAGCCAAGGCATTCCTCATTCCTGCCTGCGGACTATGCACCTCTATCATGTGGGGTGGCATTTTCAACCTCTCTGTTGAAGGTCTGGGCAAATACACCGAAGCTGCATCCGGCATTTTCATGACGATGGTAGTCGGAGGTGGTATCATGCCCCTCATCCAGGAGAGCATTGCCAAGTCTGCAGGACCGATCCTGAGCTATTGGCTCGTCATCGGTATGCTGGCCTACATTCTTTTCTACGCTCTCATCGGCTGCAAGAATGTGAATACAGATATCAAGGTTGACTAATTATTAATCAAATTAATAAATCAGAAAATCATTATGATGGAAATCGATTTTGTAAGAAGCCGCTTTATCAAGCACTTCGACGGCAAGACCGGCAACGTATATGCATCTCCAGGACGCATCAACCTCATTGGTGAGCACACCGACTATAATGGTGGCTATGTATTCCCTGGAGCTGTTGACAAAGGTGTAATGGCCGAAATGCGCGCCAATGGTACAGAGGACACAGTGATGGCATATGCCATCGACCTGAAGGACCGTGTAGACTTCAAGTTATCCGATCCCAACGGTCCCCGTGCTTCATGGGCTCGATATATCTATGGTATCGCCCTCGAAATGAAGAAGTTGGGAGTCCCCGTTAAAGGATTTAACATCGCATTTGCCGGCGATGTTCCTCTCGGAGCAGGCATGTCTTCCTCTGCCGCTATGGAGAGTTGCTTTGCCTGTGGTCTCAACGACATCTTCGGTGAGAACAAGGTTTCGCAATGGGACATGGTTCTCGCTGGTCAGGCTACAGAGCACAATTACTGCGGTGTCAACTGCGGAATTATGGACCAGTTTGCCTCTGTTTTCGGCAAGGCAGGTTGCCTGATGCGCCTCGACTGCCGCAGCCGCGAATTTGAGTACTTCCCCTTCAAGCCAGACGGCTATCGACTGGTGTTGCTCGACAGTGTGGTGAAACATCAGTTGGCAGGCTCTCCCTACAACGACCGTCGCAAATCATGCGAGAATGTTGTGAAGCACATTGCTGCCAAGCATCCGGAAGGCAAGTTTGAAACCTTGCGCGACTGCACTTGGGAGCAACTGGAGGAAGTGAAGGAAGAAGTAGGTGCCGAAGATTACAAGCGCGCCAAGTTCGTTCTCGGAGAGAAAGACCGCGTGCTGGCTGTGTGCGACGCTCTCAACGAAGGCGACTACGAGAAAGTAGGCGAGCTGATGTATCAGACTCACGAGGGTCTCTCGAAGGACTATGAGGTAAGCTGCGAGGAGCTCGACTTCCTTAATGAGATTGCCAAGGAGAACGGCGTGACAGGTTCACGCATCATGGGCGGTGGATTTGGCGGATGCACCATCAATCTGGTTCGCAACGACCTCTATAAGAAATTCATCGAGAACGCCAAAAAGCGCTTCAACGAGAAGTACGGACACGAGCCGAAAGTCTACGACGTAGTCATCGGAGATGGCTCCCGCAAACTCTGCTAAACGCTATCCAGAAAACACAAATAGTGTTTATAAAGGTTAAATAATGGCGGTAAGGTGTTATTTTTACACTTTACCGCCAAATTTTATCTCTTTTCCTTTGTCATTTCAAAAATAAGTTGTAAATTTACACCCAAATTGAATTCAATAACTACAAAACAACTTAAAGCAAGTGACAATGAAAGCACTGAAAGCAACCATGATGGGACTCGGCGCAGCAACGCTGATGCTCTCTGCATGTGCCGGAGGCCAGCAGGCTCCGACATTAACGGTATCGGGTCTCGACCCTGCCAAGTTCGACACCACCATTCAGGACAAGCCCGTAAAGCTCTACACCCTGAAGAACCAGAACGGTATGGAGGTGTGCATCACCAACTACGGTGGACGTATCGTCTCGCTCGTCGTTCCTGACAAGGACGGAAAGCCGACGGATGTCGTACTCGGTTTTGACAACATTGCACAGTATGCCGACACCATCAACACCCCCACCGACTACGGTTCAAGCGTAGGACGCTATGCTAACCGCATCAAGGAAGGCGAGTTCAAGCTCAACGATACTGAGTATGAGTTGAAGCAGAACGACGGTCCTAACTGCCTGCATGGCGGAGGCAATACCGGATGGATGCACCAAGTATACGAAGCAGAGCAGATCGGTGACTCCGTGCTGCGCCTGACTATCGTGGCTCCTGACGGTGAGAACGGATTCCCCGGCAAGATGCTGGCTGTGACCACCTACAAGGTGACATCCGACAATATCCTCGACATGACGTGGGAGGCTGAGACTGACAAGCCCACAATCATCAATCAGACCAACCACAACTACTACAATCTGAGTGGCGACTTCACGAAGCCCGGCTACGATCAGGTGCTCTATGTGAATGCCGACAACTTCACCCCCAGCGACAAGCTCTATATCCCCACTGGCGAGATCAAGCCGGTGGAAGGCACACCTATGGACTTCCGCACACCCCACGCCATCGGCGACAGCATCCACTCGCAGTTTGACCAGATACAGAATGCTACCGGTTATGATCACAACTTCTGCCTGAACACCTTCAAGGATGGCAAGGGCGACGACACCAAGGTGTGTGCAAGCCTCTACTCACCCAAGACTGGTATCTTCATGGAGATGTATACCAACGAGCCGGGTGTGCAAGTGTACTCCGGCAACTTCCAGGGCGTAGGTCCCGATGCGAAGATTGCTCGCAAGCATGGCATCACTTACCCGAAGCATGTGAGCGTATGTCTGGAAAGCCAGAAGTATCCCGACTCACCCAACCATCCCGAGTGGGTGCAGCCAGTGCTGAACCCTGGCGAAAAGTACTTCAGCCATGCGGCATACAAGTTCTCTGTAAAATAATTACTAACAAATAAAATATTCCTAAAAACAATGAATTGGAGTTCACATGAATTCATCTGGCTCGATTGGGTAGTTCTCGCCATCGGCCTTTGTGGAGTGGTGGCTGCTGTCTGGTATGCCATTTGGAAAGACAAGAAAGCCCAGCAGGGCGAAGACTCTTCGGCTTACCTTTTCGGTAAGGGTGAGCCATGGTATGTAATCGGTATGGCTATCTTTGCTGCCAACATCGGCTCCGAGCACCTTGTAGGTCTCGCCGGTACTGGTGCCAAGGACGGTGTGGGTATGGCCCACTGGGAGATGCAGGGATGGATGATCCTGATTCTCGGATGGCTTTTCGTGCCGTTCTATCAGTTGCTAATCAACAAGATGGGCAAGATCATCACCATGCCCGACTTCCTGAAGTTCCGTTACACCCAGCGCACGGGTTCTTGGCTGTCGATCATCACTCTGATTGCCTACGTGCTCACTAAGGTTTCGGTGACAGCCTTCACGGGTGGTATCTTCTTCAAGTACCTGCTCGGCATTCCCTTCTGGTATGGTGCTATTGGCCTCATTGCCATCACCGCCGTCTTCACCGTGTTTGGTGGAATGAAGGGTGTGATGACGCTCTCGTCGATTCAGACACCTATTCTTATTATTGGTTCGTTCCTGGTACTCTTCCTCGGCCTCTCGGCCCTTGGCGACGGTAGTATCACGCAGGGTTGGCAGGCCATGATGGCTGCTTGTAATGCTGCCCACGATGGCTACGGCACCACCCACATGTTCCACACAGACCCAGGCGATCCCATGTATCCCCAGTTCCCGGGCTATGTGGTATTCCTCGGTGCTTCTATCATCGGTTTCTGGTACTGGTGCACAGACCAGCACATCGTCCAGCGTGTTCTCGGACAGGTTCCAGGCGAAGACAATGCCAAGGTGATGGCCCGTGCCCGTCGCGGTACTATCGCTGCAGGTTTCTTCAAGATTCTCCCCTGCTTTATGTTCCTGATTCCTGGTATGATTGCCTACGCCCTCTCTCTGAAGACGGGCAGCGGTATAGAGATGGACATCACCAACCACGAGTCTACCGATGGTGCCTTCGCCATGATGGTGAAGAACATCCTGCCTGCAGGTATCAAGGGTATCGTAACAATCGGTTTCGTTTGTGCACTCGTTGCTTCGCTGGCAGCATTCTTCAACAGCTGCGCCACGCTGTTCACAGAGGACTTCTACAAGCCTATGAAGAAGGGTATGAGCGAGGCCCACTATGTGTTCGTTGGCCGTATGGCCACTGTGGTAGTGGTGATTCTCGGTCTGGCATGGATGCCTATCATGATGAATATGGGCAACCTCTATAGCTATTTGCAGGACATCCAGTCGCTGATTGCTCCGGCCATGGTGGCTGTGTTCACCCTCGGTATCTTCTCAAAGAAGATTACGCCGAAGGCTGGTGAGTGGGGACTGATCGGTGGTTTCTGCATCGGTATGGTCCGTCTGGTCACCAATGTCATCACCGACTCTGGCCATGCCGCAATGGACGGTGCTTTCTGGAATGCCACCACCTGGTTCTGGCAGACCAACTGGCTCATCTTCGAGTGCTGGCTGCTCGTGTTCATCATCTTGTTGATGGTATGTGTCAGCTGCTTCACTCCCGCACCTTCGAAGGAGCAGGTAGAAGCCATCACTTTCACGCCTGAGTTCAAGAAGAGTATCCGCGAGAGCTGGGGCGTATGGGATATCGTAGGCACACTGGTGGTTGTCGGTCTCGTCAGCTGCTTCTATGCCTATTTCTGGTAAAAAATAAATAGGAAACAGAATGACAAGCTTCTATAGTGAGCATTCTAAAGTCTGGCTGTCGGTAGACTGTATCATCTTCGGTTTCGACGGGAATCACCTGAAGTTGCTCATCGGACGCCGACAGATGGATCCCGGTCGTGGCGAATGGAGCCTCTACGGAGGCTTCGTCCGCAGCGACGAGAGCGTCGACGATGCCGCCCATCGCGTGCTCTTCGAGCTCACCGGTATGCGGACACTCTATATGCGCCAGGTAGGTGCCTTCGGTAGTGTCGACCGAGACCCTGGAGAACGTGTCGTCTCTGTAGCTTACTACGTGCTCATCAATGTGGCTGACTACGATGACCGTCTGCGTCAGGAATACAATCTGGAATGGGTAAGACTCGACGAGATGCCCCAACTCTATTCCGACCACAATCAGATGGTGCAGCAGGCACAGAAGCAGATGCGCCTGAAGCTGTCTACAGAGCCTGTGGCATTCAGACTGTTGCCCTCTCTCTTCACACTCACCCAACTCCAGAAGCTCTACGAAGCTGTAAAGGGTGAAGAACTTGACAAGCGCAACTTCCGTAAGCGTATCAAAGAGATGAATTTCATTGAGAAAACAGAATTAATAGACAAGACTGGGTCAAAGCGCGGAGCTGCTCTCTATCGTTTCAACAAGCGGCTCTACAGCGAAAGCCCCAATTTCAAATTATAGCAAACTATGTTAGAAGAACTGAAAGAAAAAGTATTCAAGGCTAATCTTGACCTCGTGAAGCAAGGACTCGTCATCTTCACATGGGGAAATGTATCTGGTATCGACCGCGAAAAAGGTCTGGTAGTCATCAAGCCTTCTGGTGTCGACTACGACGTGATGAAGGCATCCGACATGGTTGTCGTCGATCTTGAGTCGGGCGAAGTGGTCGATGGTATTCTCAACCCCTCCAGCGACACGCCCACTCACCTGGTACTCTACAAGGCATTCCCCAATATCAAGGGCGTGGTTCACACCCACTCCACCTATGCCACAGCATTCGCACAGGCTGGTCGCGACATCCCCAACATCGGCACCACACATGCCGACTACTTCTATCAGGACATCCCCTGCACACGTGACATGACTGAGGCTGAGGTAAAGGGCAACTACGAGTTGGAGACGGGCAATGTCATCGTCGACGAGATCCTCAACATCCGTAAGATCAATCCTGATCATACCCCTGCCGTTCTCGTCAAGAACCATGGCCCCTTCTCCTGGGGAACGTCTCCCGACAATGCCGTCTACAACGCCAAGGTGATGGAGCAGTGCGCCAAGATGGCGTTCATATCCTTCTCGGTGAATCCCAACACGACGATGAACCCGCTCCTGGTGGAGAAACACTATATGCGCAAGCATGGTCCGAACGCTTACTACGGACAAAAAGGACAGAAACATTAATCCAAATAACTTAAAAAACTAAAAAGAAAATGGCAAAAGCATTTGAGAATCTGGAAGTATGGTGGGTAACTGGTGCACAGTTGCTCTATGGTGGTGACGCAGTAGTAGCAGTCGACGGACACTCCAAGGAAATGGTCGAAGGACTGAACAACAGCGGTATCATACCTATTAAAATAGTATATAAGGGTACAGCCAACAGCTCCAAGGAGGTAGAGGCCGTGATGAAGGCTGCCAACAATGATGAGAAGTGCGTGGGTATCATCACCTGGATGCACACCTTCTCTCCTGCCAAGATGTGGATCAAGGGCCTGCAGGACCTGCAGAAGCCCCTACTCCACTTCCACACGCAGTACAATGCCGAGATTCCCTGGGAGACGATGGACATGGACTTCATGAACCTCAACCAGAGTGCTCATGGCGACATCGAGTTCGGACACATCTGCACTCGCATGCGTGTCCCCCGCAAGGTGGTTTGCGGCTACTGGAAGGACGAGGCAGCCCAGCGCCAGATTGCTACTTGGGCCCGTGTGGCTGCCGGTGTGGCTGATGCAAGACAAGTACGTTGCCTGATGTTCGGTATGAACATGAACAATGTGGCCGTTACTGATGGCGACCGCGTAGAGTTCGAGCAGCGCCTGGGCTACCATGTCGACTACTATCCCGTCAGCTCGCTGATGGAGTATTTCAAGAAGGTGACCGACGCTGAGGTTGACTGCCTGGTTGAGGAGTACAAGAAGGAGTACACCATCAAGATCGGCGAGAGTGGCGAGGAGGTCTACTGGCAGAAAGTTCGCAATGCCGCCAAGGCAGAGATTGCCCTGCGCCGCGTGCTGAAGGATGAGGGCGCCACAGCCTTCACCACCAACTTCGACGACCTCGGCGATGCCGACATCGACGCTCCCGATTTCTGCGGATTCGACCAGATCCCCGGTCTGGCTTCGCAGCGCCTCATGGCCGAGGGCATCGGCTTCGGTGCCGAAGGTGACTGGAAGACTGCCTGTCTGTATCGCACCCTCTGGGTCATCTCGCAGGGTCTGCCAACAGGTTGCTCTTTCCTCGAGGACTACACCCTCAACTTCGCCGGCGACCGCTCTTCATGCCTGCAGAGCCACATGCTCGAAGTCTGCCCGCTCATCGCTGTCGACAAACCCAAACTCGAGGTTCACTTCCTTGGCATCGGTATCCGCAAGCAGCAGACTGCCCGTCTGGTGTTCACCTCAAAGACTGGCCGTGGCATCAAGGCCACCGTTGTAGACCTGGGCAACCGCTTCCGTCTGATCTCGCAGGAGGTAGAGTGCATCGAGCCCAAGCCCATGCCCAACCTCCCCGTGGCTTCTGCCCTCTGGGTACCGCAGCCCACGTTCGAGATTGGCGCTGGCGCATGGATCCTCGCCGGTGGTACACACCACAGTGCCTTCTCCTATGACATTACCGAGGAGTACTGGGAGGACTTTGCCGAAATCCTCGGCATCGAGTATGTCAAGATCAACAAGGACACCAAAACATACGAGTTCAAGCAGCAGCTGCAGAACAATGAGATGTATTACATGCTTAACAAGGCTTTAAGATAAACTTAAAGCACAGAGAACGCAGAGAAGACAGAGAACACAGAGGAAGATACTGAAGGAGTATGGTCAGCAGAGAGAGAATAGAGCAACTGAACATGATATCCGAAAGGATTATCGGTGCTGCCATCGAGGTTCACAAGTATTTGGGATGAGGTGATAATCGAGTTAAAGGCTGTCGACAGGATCATTCCCGTCTACGAGCATCAGCTAATGACTTATCTGAAACTCACTCAAAAGAATCTCGGATTACTCATCAACTTCAATGTACCTTGTCTCATCGACGGCATAAGACGAAGACTCAACGGGTAATCACCTCTGAGCACTCTGTCTTCTCTGTGCCCTCTGTGCATAAATAACATTTATGATATGACCGCAAAACAAACTATAGAAGCAGGTAAGGCCATACTCGGTATCGAGTTCGGTTCTACAAGAATCAAGGCCGTCCTCATCGACGAGGACAACAAACCCATCGCCCAGGGCTCACACGAGTGGGAGAACCAGCTCGTTGACGGCCTCTGGACCTACTCCACCGAAGCCATCTGGTACGGACTGCAGGACTGCTATGCCGAGCTCCGCAAGGACGTGACGAAGCAGTACGACTGCGAGATTGAGAGCCTCGCCGCCATCGGGTTCTCGGCCATGATGCACGGCTACATGGCATTCAACCAGGAGCAGCAGATCCTCGTGCCCTTCCGCACCTGGCGCAACACCAATACCGGAAAGGCTGCTGCCAAGCTCTCCGAGCTCTTCAACTATAACATCCCCCTCCGCTGGAGCATCAGCCACCTCTACGAGGCTATCCTCGACAATGAGGAGCACGTCAGCGACATCAAGTACCTCACCACCCTCGCAGGCTATGTGCACTGGCAGGTGACAGGACAGTTCGTACTCGGCGTCGGCGATGCTTCGGGCATGATTCCCGTCGACCCCGCCACAAAGACCTACGACGCCACAATGGTGAAGAAGTTCGACGAACTCATCGCTCCCAAGGGCTTCTCATGGAAGTTGCTCGACATCCTGCCCAAGTCGCTGAATGCCGGCGAGAGCGCTGGATTCCTCACCCCCGAAGGTGCCAAGCGGATCGACGTGAGCGGACACCTGAAGGCCGGCATCCCCGTATGCCCTCCTGAAGGCGATGCAGGCACTGGCATGGTGGCCACCAACGCCGTCAAGCAGCGCACGGGTAATGTCTCTGCCGGCACATCATCGTTCTCGATGATCGTGCTCGAAAAGCCCCTCACCAAGCCCTATGAGGCTATCGACATCGTCACCACGCCCGACGGTTCACTGGTGGCTATGGTCCACTGCAATAACTGCACCAGCGACATCAATGCCTGGGTGGGGCTCTTCAAGGAATACCAGCAGCTGCTGGGCATCAAGGTCGACATGAACGAACTTTATGGCAAACTCTTCAACAAGGCCCTCGAGGGTGATGCCGACTGCGGTGGTCTGATGGCCTACAACTATGTCAGCGGTGAGCCTGTTACGGGCCTGCAGGAGGGACGCCCCATGTTCGTGCGCTCTGCCAACGACAAGTTCAACCTGGCCAACTTCATGCGTGCCCACCTCTACGGTGCCATCGGCGTACTGAAGATCGGTAACGATATCCTGCTCAAGGAAGAGCAGGTGAAGGTAGACCGCATCACGGGGCATGGTGGCTACTTCAAGACACCCGGCGTAGGTCAGCGCATGCTGGCTGCTGCCCTCAACTCGCCCATCTCCGTCATGGAGACTGCCGGCGAAGGCGGTGCCTGGGGTATTGCCCTGCTGGCTGGCTATCTGGTGAACAATCCCAACAAGCTCTCTCTCGCCGACTACCTTGAGGAAGTGGTGTTCGCTGGCAATACAGGTACCAGCATCGCACCAACAGCCGACGACGTGGAAGGCTTCAACCGTTACATCGAGAACTACAAGGCAGGTCTTGCCATCGAGCAGGCTGCCGTAGATAATAAGAAATAATTATAACTAAACACAGAGACTCAGAGACACAGAGATTTATTTATTAAAAGAACTCTGTACCTCTGTATCTCTGTGTTGAAAAAAAAGACTTATGAGAAAATCTCTTTTATTGTTTGCCTTATCAGCTTTCACCATCAGTGCATCGGCTGACAACGTACAAGTGACCATCCATGCCGACAAGGCCGGCGCCAAGATCAACCGTGAGATCTACGGACAGTTCTCCGAGCACCTCGGCTCCTGCATCTATGGCGGACTCTGGGTGGGCGAAGACTCCAAGATCCCCAACATCAAGGGCTACCGCAAGGACGTGTTCGAGGCCCTCAAGGCACTGAAGATTCCCGTGATGCGCTGGCCCGGAGGATGCTTCGCCGACGACTACCACTGGATGGACGGCATCGGCCCCAAGAAGGACCGCCCCTCGCTGCGCAACAACAACTGGGGAGGCACCATCGAGGACAACTCCTTCGGTACCCACGAGTTCCTCAACCTCTGCGAGATGCTGGGCTGTGAGCCCTACATCAGTGGCAACGTAGGCTCGGGCACCGTCAAGGAGATGGCACAGTGGGTGGAGTATATGACCAGCGACGGAGATACACCGATGGCCCGTCTGCGCCGTCAGAACGGGCGTGACAAAGCCTGGAAGGTGAAGTATTTCGGCATCGGCAACGAGGCTTGGGGATGTGGCGGCAACATGACTCCCGAATACTACAGCGACGAGTATCGTAAGTTCAACACTTACCTGCGCAATCAGGGCGACAACAAGCTCTATCGCATTGCCTCAGGTGCCAGCGACTACGACTACAACTGGACGAAGGTGCTCATGGAGAAGATTGGGCGCCAGATGAACGGCGTCAGCCTCCACTACTACACTTGCTCGGGATGGGACGGTCCGAAGGGCTCTGCCATCAACTTCGACAACGACCAGTACTACTGGGCGCTGGGCAAATGCCTCGAGATTGAAGAGGTCATCAAGAAGCACAAGGCCATCATGGACGAGAAAGACCCTCAGGGCAAGATTGGACTGCTCGTGGATGAGTGGGGCACATGGTGGGATGAGGAGCCGGGTACTATCTCCGGACACCTCTACCAGCAGAATGCACTGCGCGACGCCTTCGTGGCAGCCCTCTCGCTCAACGTGTTCCACAAGTACACCGACCGTGTGAAGATGGCCAACATCGCTCAGGTTGTCAACGTGCTCCAGGCAATGATTCTCACCGATCAGGAGGGTACAGGTCACATGGTGCTCACACCCACCTACCACGTCTTCGAGATGTACACTCCCTTCCAGGAGGCCACCTTCCTGCCCGTTGATCTCCCCACGGAGACCATCCAGGTGAGCAAGGCCTACTTCAAGGAGAAGGCCAACGCCAAGGATGCCGGCTACCGCCCCTGCCCCATGCTCTCCGCATCGGCTGCCAAGACCCAGGACGGAAGTCTCGTATTCGCCATCACCAACGTGAGCCTCGACAAGGACCAGACACTCGACATCAACATCGCCGGCTTCAAGGCCAAGAGTGTCAGCGGACGTATCCTCACCTCTAAAAACGCTGCCGACTACAACGACTTCCAGCACCCCAACGTGGTGGCTCCCAAGGAGTTCAAGGACGCCAAGCTCTCCAAGAAGGGTATGCTCACGGTGAAGGTTCCCGCCAAGTCAGTCGTAGTGCTGAATATCAAGTAAGTCAAGTATTCATTTACCTAATTAATAAATTATTCATTATGAACGACAACAAAGTTATGCTGAAAGCAGCCGACAACATCAGAATCCTGGCTGCTGCAATGGTTGAAAAGGCTAAATCCGGACACCCCGGAGGCGCCATGGGTGGTGCTGACTTCATCAACACCCTCTACAGTGAATTCCTCGTCTACGATCCCGAGAATCCTGAATGGGAAGGCCGCGACCGCTTCTTCCTCGACCCCGGCCACATGGCTCCCATGCTCTATAGCCAGCTCTGCCTCATCGGCAAGTACACACTCGAAGACCTGCAGAACCTGCGCCAGTGGGGCTCTGTCACTCCCGGACACCCCGAGCGCGAACTGGCCCGTGGCATCGAGAACACCTCCGGTCCCCTCGGACAAGGTCACACCTTCGCCGTGGGTGCAGCCATCGCTGCCAAGTTCCTCAAGGCTCGTCTGGGCAACGTGATGAACCAGACCATCTACGCCTACATCTCCGATGGTGGCGTGCAGGAGGAAATCTCACAGGGTGCCGGACGTATCGCCGGTAACCTCGGCCTCGACAACCTCATCATGTTCTACGACGCCAACGACATCCAGCTCTCTACCAAGACCGAGGTGGTGACCAGCGAGGACACTGCAAAGAAATACGAGGCCTGGGGCTGGTACGTGCAGAAGATCAACGGCAACGACGTCGACCAGATCCGCGAGGCCATCAAGAAGGCTCAGGCCGAGAAGGAGCGCCCCAGCCTCATCATCGGCCACTGCGTGATGGGCAAGGGTGCCCGCAAGGCCGACGGCTCTTCCTACGAGTCGAACTGCGCCACCCACGGTGCTCCCCTCGGTGGCGACAACTTCGTCCAGACAATGAAGAACCTGGGTGCCGATCCTGAGAATCCCTTCCAGATCTTCCCCGAGGTACAGGAGCTCTATGCCAAGCGCCGCGAGGAACTGAAGAAGATCGTCGCCGAGCGCTACGCCGAGAAGGCTGAGTGGGCCAAGGGTCACCCCGTACAGGCCAAGCAGATGGAGGAGTGGTTCAGCGGCAAGGCTCCCCAGATCGACTGGAGCAAGGTGGAGCAGAAGGCTGGTGCCGCCACCCGCGGTGCATCGGCTACCGTACTGTCGGTACTCGCTGAGCAGGTGCCCAACATGATTTGCGCTTCGGCAGACCTGAGCAACTCTGACAAGACCGACGGCTTCCTGAAGAAGACCCACGACATCGTGCGCGGCGACTTCTCCGGCGCCTTCTTCCAGGCTGGAGTGGCAGAGCTCACCATGGCCTGCTGCTGCATCGGTATGGCTCTCCACGGTGGTGTCATCCCCGCCTGCGGCACCTTCTTCGTATTCTCCGACTACATGAAGCCTGCCGTACGTATGGCTGCCCTGATGGAGCTCCCCGTAAAGTTCATCTGGACCCACGATGCCTTCCGTGTGGGTGAGGACGGTCCTACCCATGAGCCCGTAGAACAGGAGGCACAGATCCGTCTGATGGAGAAGCTGAAGAACCACCACGGCAAGAACTCCGTGCTCGTGGTCCGTCCTGCCGACGCCGAGGAGACCACCGTCTGCTGGCGCATGGCCATGGAGAACACCGACACCCCGACGGCTCTCATCTTCTCGCGTCAGAACATCGAGATGCTTCCCGAGGGCAACGACTACTCGCAGGCCACCAAGGGCGCCTACGTGGTTGCCGGCAGCGACGAGGACTACGACGTCATCCTGCTCGCCAGCGGCTCTGAGGTGTCTACCCTCGAGGCAGGTGCCAAGCTGCTCGCTGCCGACGGCATCAAGACGCGTGTGGTCAGCGTACCCTCTGAGGGTCTGTTCCGCAGCCAGCCGAAGGAGTATCAGCAGAGTGTGCTGCCCGCAGGCAAGAAGAAGTTCGGACTCACCGCTGGTCTGCCCGTCAACCTCGAGGGCCTGGTAGGTGCCGACGGTTGCGTATGGGGCCTGGAGAGCTTCGGATTCTCCGCTCCCTACAAGGTGCTCGACGAGAAGCTCGGCTACACCGCTGAGAATGTTTACAACCAGGTTAAAAGCATGCTTTAATGACTGCCATCGGTTTAGCTTCTGACCACGCCGCTTTTCCTCTGAAGCAGTTCGTCAAGAAATATCTTGAGGAGAAGGGCATTGAATACAAGGACTACGGCACCTACACCGAAGAGAGCTGCAACTATGCCACTTACGGCCACAAGCTGGCTGAGGGCATTGAGCAGAACGAGGTGGAGAGAGGCATTGCCATGTGCGGTTCGGGAGAAGGCATCTCCATGACGCTCAACAAGCATCAGGGCATTCGTGCCGGACTGGTGTGGCGTCCGGAGATTGCCCACCTCATCCGCGAGCACAACAACGCCAATGTCATTGTGTTCCCCGGTCGGTTTATTGATGAAGACACCTGTCGTGCCTGCCTCGATGAGTTTTTCAACACCGAGTTTGCCGGCGGTCGTCATTTGGATCGCATCAAAGCCATTCCTGTTCAATAATTCAATGACTTGACACAAGAGAAAAAGGGCTGTGAGAAGTTCACAGCCCTTTTTTATAACTGCATGAAACGATTTTACGCACTCCTTCTCTTCCTGCTTTCCGTCTGCCTCACTGCCCTCAGTCAGCAACAGCCGCTCTCCTGGGGAGAATTCGTGGAGAATATGTATGAAGAAGTCAAAGATGACGAGGACAATCTGGACGACATCCAGCAACGCCTTATCGATTTGGAGGATCTTCACCGGCATCCTTTCAACTTCAACACCGCCACATCCCGACAGCTCTCTGCCCTGCCCTTTCTCGACAACAATGAGATAGACCAGATCCTGCTCTATCTGTCGAAACATCGCCGCATCGACTCTTGGGGCGAACTGCTGCTCATCAAGGGGCTTCGTTTTGAGAGCATACGCTCCCTGCCGCTCTTCTGCACCATCGGGGAAGAGAGCACCGCAGGAAAGACTCCTTCGAGAAAACCGACCCACAGCTTCGACACACGCCTCGACATTCCGCTCTATACGCGCAAGGGATTTATGTGGGACGACAAACTCAAAACCACACCCTATGTCGGCGACAAACTCGCTCATCGCATGCATTACAAACTGCAAACTCAACGCGCTGAGATTGCGCTGTACGCCAGCAAGAGTACGGGCGAACGCTTCTACGACAACTACGGAGGCTATATAGCTCTTAAAAATATGGGATTTTTGGACCAAATCCTCATCGGAGACTACCGTATAGGTTTCGGTGAAGGACTCGTCATCGGACGTGGAAGTCCTGGAAAATCAAACACTAACGCGCGTACACCTCAGGGCATACGCGCCCAGCAGGGCTTCTCCGAAACCTATCGTTTGCGCGGCATAGTTTTTGGTTTGAATTTTGGAGCATTTGAGGCGCAGGCCTTCGCTTCCGCACGTGGACTCGACGGCACGATGACGCGCGACTCCTCCGGCATACAGACACTCATCACCAACGGATACCACCGCACGCAGAGCGAACTCGATAGGAAGAACGCTTTATGGGAATTGCTCGCCGGAGGTCATGTTCAATGGAACAAACAGGTTGAGCAGCACCGCTTCTTCATCGGCGCATCCGGCCTGTGGCGCCACACCACGCAGCCGCTTATCCCCCGCCCCGAGCGCACGAGAGCCACCGTCTACAGAGACATTTATCCCGAGGGACAGAACTGGGGCACCGTCGGCGTGAACTACGGCTGGTCGGCTTATCGCTGGAGCGCCGCCGGCGAGACCGCCACCTCCTTCGGCGGCTGGGGCACTGTGGAGCGCATCAGCTACAAGCCTTCAGAGCGTTTTGAGGCCGGCGCCGTCTTCCGCTACTACAGCGACCGTTTCCAGTCGGCCCACGCCACATCGTTGAGTGAGAACTCACGTCGGCAAAACGAGACCGGCATGCTGGTGCGTCTGGCGGCGCGTCCCTGGGACATGATTCTGCTGGAGAGCTATGCCGACTTCTTCTATTTCCACTGGCCCCGCTTCGGCATGAGTAGCAGCGACAGCGGCCAGGACATCATGGGACAGATCTCCGTTGCTCCCGGGCGTCGCCACCATACGGCGCTGCGATACAATCTCAAGCGCAAGAGCGTGCGCGACCGGATGAACACCAGCCATCGCCTCAAGCTACAGTATGCCCTCACGCCTCACGAGCGCCTGCGCTGGCAGTTCAGCGCGCTCCTGCGCTGCTACGCGATAGACGACAAACAGCAGACGCGCCATCTGGGCTGGGGCCTCGTGCAGAATCTCCGTTTGAGGCTTCTGCGTCAGCGCCTTCAGGGCGTCTTCTCCGCTGGTTATTTCGACTCGCCGGCTTACCTCTGCAGCATCTATCTCTACGAGCCCGCCCTGTGGAACTCCACCGACTATACTGCTTATTACGGACAGGGACTCCGCAGCGCTCTGACGCTGCGCTGGAGCGACAGCCTCTCTAGGAGCAACCGAAAGAAAATCTGGATGTTGGAGCTAAAATACGGCGTAACGTACTACTTCGATCGCGACATCATCTCCAGCGCCCAGCAGCAGATATTCTCTCCGCTGAAGCAGGACATCAGCTTCCAGCTACGCCTTGACATTTGAGCCGATGCCGACAAAATCTGCGAGCGCCTGCGAGAGACGCTGCACGGGCAGACCCATCACGTTGTAGTACGATCCCTGAATACCTGTCACGCCGACATAGCCTATCCACTCCTGTATGCCGTAGGCGCCGGCTTTGTCCATCGGTTTGTAGGTCGCGACGTAATAGTCGATCTGCTCCCGGCTGAGGGTTGTGAATGTGACTTCGGTCACAGCGTTGAAGCTGAAGTAGTCGTCGGCACCTCCCCGCTCCGTGCGGCGGACGCGCAGCGTGACGCCGGTGATGACATGATGCGTGCGGCCGGAGAGGCTGCGCAGCATCTGCTTCGCCTCCTCGGGCGAGGCGGGCTTGCCGAGTATCCTTCCTCCGACTGCCACTACGGTGTCGGCCGTGATGAGCACTTCGCCGTCGGCTATGTCGTAGGCCTCTGCCTTACGGCGAGATATCCACACGGGCACCTCTTCTGCGGGGAGATCCCGGGGGTATGTCTCGTCGATGCCGTCCTTCACACGCACCTCGAAAGGCAAATCCAAGCCAGCAAGCAACTGCTTGCGACGCGGACTGTTGGAGGCCAAAATTAACTTCATCTGTCGGCCGTTTACAATCTTCCAGAGCGTGCCACCATATCTTTCACCTTACGGTTGAAGTCATCCGCTTTCAGCAGTTGCTCTATGGTGAGGTGCATACGATAGCGCCAATAGTGGCGCGCCACAGCGGGGATATTGATGCGCTCGCCGTTGGGATCTGCCAGACGCAGCGTCTCGTCCATTGCAAGCCAGTCCTGCAGCGAAATCAGGCAGAGCATCGAAGGGCAGAAGAGGTGGCGCGAGACGATTTCCTCCGCCAGCCAACCCTCCATCGTTTCGGGTGCGCGTCCGTCCTTGTGCAAAGCCTCGTTCCAGTAGGCCTGACTCCTTTCGGGGTCTTCTTCCCACCACTGACGCAGCGTCGGCATGTCATGCGTGAAGATGGTGGCAACGGAGCGGTAAGGATTCTCTTCCAGACGCCCGAAACGCACGCCGAGCGCCTTGGGCATCGCCTGTATCTCAAGCGAGAGCATACGCAGACGGTCCATCACAGGACCCACACATTCGGGCACCATGCCAAGATCCTCAGCGCACACCAGCATCTGTGTGGCTTCCAACAGGGCGGGCAACTTTTTCATTGCCTCCGCTCCCCAGAAATCATTATGTCTGTGGTAGAAGTATTGCTCGTGCAGCCGGTCGAAGGCCTGCCGCTCCTGCGGGGGCAACTGCTGGTAGTTGGGATCGTCCTTCACCGAGATGCGGGGATGATAGAGGCCCTTTTGGCGGTAGTCTTCCACGAAGAGCTGAGGATGGAACGCCATGCCGTAGCTCTCGATTTCCTCCACCGTCATGGGCAGCGCCGGCACGAATTGTCCCAGCAGTGCCGTCGGACAGTTGACGGGCACCTGCCAGATGCGGAAGAAGCCCAGCACGTGGTCTATTCTGTAGGCGTCGAAGTATTCGGCCATCTTCTTGAAGCGCCTGATCCACCAGCGATAGCCCGTCTGACGCATGGCCTCCCAGTTGTAGGTGGGGAAGCCCCAGTTCTGACCGTCTTTGGAGAAGTCGTCGGGCGGCGCGCCGGCCGACCCCTCAAGGTTGAACAGCTCGGGCTGCGACCAGGCCTCCACGCTCGTACGTGAGATGCCGATGGGGATATCGCCTTTGAGGATGACGCCGTGACGTCGTGCGTAGCGCGAAGCCTGAGAGAGCTGCTGGTCCAACAGATACTGCACCCAGACGTAGTAGTTCACCTCTTTCTTATTGGTCTCGAAGTAGCGATAGACTTTCTTCTCCTCATACTCGGCGAGCTCTTTCCAGTCGCGGTAGCACGAGGTGCCGTCGGCGTCTCTTCTGTGGCAGAACACGGCGTAAGGGATGAGCCAGTCTTCGTTGGCTTTGAAGAAGTTCTGATAGGCAGCGCTCAGCATCACCGCTTCGCCTTCCTGCTCGTAGAGTCGGCGGAGGTATTCGCTCTTGAGGCGCTCCACGCCTTCGTAGTCCTCTTGCGGCAGATTGTTGAGGCGCACGCGTTCGCGCTCGTAGCGCGTCATATATTCTCCGTCAAGCACGGCGGGCAGCTGCGAGAGATCCACATACTGCGGATGCAGGGCGAAGATGGAGATGGCGTTGTAGGGATAGCAGTCCTGCCAGGTGTGGCTCTGCTGCGTGTCGTTGACGGGCAACACCTGTATGCAGCGCAGCCCGGCCTTTGCGGCCCAGTCCACCATGCGCTTGAGGTCGCCGAAGTCGCCCACGCCCTGACTCTTTTCGCTGCGCAGCGAGAAGACGGGAATCACCACGCCGGCGGCCTTCCAGTGCTCCTCGCGGACGCGTATGCGGCGGTCCCACAGCACGAGGATGTCGCCGGTCTTTTCACGGATGTCGTAACTTCTGTTTTCGCCTTCTTCCCACGAGATCACCTCGCCGCTCTTCTCGTCCACGATGACGTATTTGTATTCGAAGTGCGAGGCCAGATATTCTGCATTGAGGCTGATGATCCATTCGTGCGCACCCGCCCGGCTCATGGCCAGAGGTCTTTCGGGCATCCAGGCGCCCAACGAGGGCAGACTGCCCAGCAGCCCCAGGCTCTGATGCTCCTTGAGCTGCGGCGCCTGCACGCGGAAGACAATCGTGCGGGGGAAGTACACGAGCTCTGCTTTCTGCGCCTGCGTGTGCGTGATACAGTTGAGGTAGGCCGACGAGTAGAGGTGCTGCAGAGGCGGAATATCCCTCCAGTAGTCGTTCAAGACGAAGTTGCGGTCGGCTGCCGGGAAGTCGCGCGGCACGCCGTCCCACTCCTGTCTGAAGACCAGCTCGCCCTCATAGACGGCGTAGCGGTAGGTGAAGCGCTCGATGTCCTTTTCGGTGACGAGTGCTTCGCCCGTCCAGTTGAGTCCGTCGTCGGTGTGCAGGGGGTAGACGCGACGCACGTCGGCGCCCCGTTTACGCTTGAGCGTCACCTCCGCACGGAGGTCCTGTCCCCAATCGGTGCGGTATTGAAGTGAAAAAACAAGTTTCATGCTGTGTGATTAAGACACCATTTGAGTACAAAGATATAAAAAATAAACGAATTTTCCCCCGAAAATAAAAAAAATCTCACTGCAAAACAAAAATTCCTTCTTTTTCTCTTGCATTCCCCCATCTTTTTCCATACCTTTGCACATGAGCCGCGCGGGTTCGATCGGGATTCTCATCAAGTAAAACACTGAAACGAGACCAGTTTTGCTTTTCGATGGCGTGCCGCCACTCTCCGGAGCGCAGCGGATTACAAAGAAGGCAAACCCTCAAATCCTATCTAGTCGGAGTTTCATCACATCATCCGCGCGGCTCTTTTCAATTTTTCTTTTGCGAATAACGTTTGATGAGGTTGTAGGCCTGATAGAGCCCCAGCTCTCCGGCCTTCGACAGATCGGCCAGCCCCTCCTCCACCCGATCCTGCAGCAGGTAGATGATGCCCCTGTTGTAGTATGACTCGCGATGGCGGTCGTCCATCTTGAGGGCTTCGGTGTAGGAGTCGATGGCGGTGACGTAGTCGCCCAGGATGTAGTAGTGCTCGCCCTGGTCGAAGAGCATGTCGGCCTCGGTGGGCGTGTCGGTCTTGGGACGCTGCACGAGCGTGAGCTCGGTGTGTCGGTTCTGCACCTTGCCGCGCGCCAGGTCGGCGTATTGCGGGGCTTCTTCCTCCGTGATCAGACGGGCGTGGTCCTCCAGCTGCCGCTGGTCTTTCCTGACGGTGTGACGTGTGGTGTCGCGCTTGAGCTTGCCCTGCGAGGCGTCCATGCGGGCCTTCAGCACCTTGAACTCGTCGCGTTCGGCGCCGGCGATGTCGCCGATCTTGCGCTTGATGGCGGCGCGCTGCATGTATCCGGCCCAGAATTGCGGGTATTCTTTGATAACGGCCGAGAGGTCGCGTATGGCGCCCTGATAGTCGCCCGTGTTGTCCAGCAGCAGCGAACGGTTGTAGAGGGCGATGATGTCGGTCGGGTCGAGGCGCAAGACGAAGTTGAAGTCCTCCACCGCCTTGTTGTCCTCACCCACCTGTGCGCGCAGCAGTCCTCGGTTGTAGTGCGAGGCGTAGCTCAGCGAGTCCAGCTCGATGGCCTGATCGTAGTCGGCCATAGCGCCGCGCAGGTTGTTCTGGTTGTAGCGCGCGATGGCGCGTCCGCTGTAGAGGTTGCTCTCGCGGGGTCGCTGCACCAGCGCTTTGGTGAACACCTGCTCGGCCTGAGCGCTGGAGTCGCGGTGGAGCAGTATGGAGGCTTTCAGGCTGAGGGCCACGCCGTTGTATTCGTCCTGCTCCAGCGCCTTGTCGGTCCACTCTTCGGCCTTCACGGTGTCCTCCTTGCACAGACTCACCTGGGCCTTCATCGACATCTGCTGCGGGTCGCGGGGCCAGAGCGTCAGCATCGTGTCGAGCGTGGCATCGGCCTCGTCGTAGCGCTTGGTGTTGAGCAGCGATGCGGCCAGGTTGTACCAGCAGTTGCGGTCCACGCGGTTCTGGCGGATGGCCGAGCGGTAGTCCGTGATGGCCTCGTCGAAGCGGTCCTGGTTGCAGCGGCAGAGGGCGCGCAGATAGTAGTAGTCGAACTTGTAGGCGTTGCGCTCGATGGCCTGCGAGCAGTCCATCTCGGCGCCTTTGTAGTCCTCCAGATAGAATTTCGCCAGCCCGCGATAGAAGTAGGGCTCGGGCAGCCAGTTCTTCATCCCGATGACCAGGTTGAAGCGCTGTATGGCCAGCACGTAGTCCTCATAGTAGATGGCGGTCCGCCCCATCTGTATGACGCGGTCCGTGTTGATTTGTGCCCTCAGGGCGGAGGCCATAGTCACAACCAGCAGCACAATGAGCCCGAGGCGCTTCACTTGTGGGGGGCTTTGACTTTGTAGCTGCACGAGAATTTGCCCTTCTGCAGACCCTGCAGCTTGGGCATGAGCAGCTGGCGGCGCAGACCTTTCACGCGGTCGGTGTAGAGCACGCCGTCCAGATGGTCGAACTCGTGCTGCATCACGCGGGCCAGATAGCCCGTCACCCACTCCTCGTGCTCCGCGAAGTTCTCGTCCTGCCAGCTCACGCGGATGCGAGTGGGGCGCGTCACCTTCTCGTGGAGTCCGGGCAGCGAGAGGCAGCCCTCGTCCGAGGTGTCTTTCTCCGTCTCGTCATACTCCTCGATGTAGGGGTTGATGTAGACCTGCTTGAAGTCGGTGTATTCGGGGAAATCGTCGGCCAGAGGTCTGAGGTCGATGAGGGCCAGACGCAGCGACTGCCCCACCTGGGGCGCCGCCAGCCCGATGCCTTCGCTCTTGGCCAGCGTCTCCCACATGTCGGCGATAAGCTGTTCGAGCCCGGGGTGTCCGGGCTCTATTTCCTCGCATTCGCGGCGCAGCACGCCTTGTCCGTAAGTGTAGATTGGAAGTATCATCCCTTGCTTTCCATATAACTTTGTAAGATGATGGTGGCGGCGATGCGGTCGACCAGCGCTTTGTCCCGTCGGGCTTTGCGCGAGATGCCGCTCTCGATCATCGTCTGATGCGCCATCACCGAGGTGTAGCGCTCGTCCCACCAGACGACGGGAACTCCGGGGAAGGTCTGCTCCAACTGAGTGACAAAGGTCCGGACGCGAGGAAGATTCTCGCTGTCCAGACCGTTGGTTTGTTTCGGCAGCCCCACCACGAACTGCTCCACGTCTTCCCTCCTGAGGTAGTCTTTGAGCCAGTCCATCAGGCGGGCGGTGTCTACGGTGTCAAGCGCTCCGGCGATGATTTTCAGCGGGTCGCTGACGGCCAGTCCGGTGCGCTTCTTGCCGTAGTCGATGGCCAGTATGCGTCCCAATTACTTCTGGTAGAGCAGCCAAGCCTCAGCGAAGTCGCTGCGCAGATTCTTCACCACGTCGCGGGTGCGTGCGGCCTCAGCCTTGCTGTCGCTGGTGAAAGCCACCACTCTGTAGAGACCTCTCTCCTGGTTCATCACAATCTGGGGCTGATAGCCCTTGCCGGAAATGAATTCGCAGGTGCGGTCGGCGTTGGCCTTGATGCTGTAGGCGCCAATCACCACGCTGTAGCTCTTCAGGGGGTTGCCGGTCACGACGGTGACGTTCTCCGTGCGCACGGCCACATTGCTGTAGTCGGTGTTGTCCACGGGCGTCACGCTCACGGTCTGAGTGGTCTGCACGGGGGTCACTTCCGTCACGGCAGCCTGCTGAGCCTGCTGAGCCTTGGCTTTTTCGTAAGCTTTCTTGTAAGCACTCTCGCTGCTCTTACATCCGGTCATGGCGAACACCACGGCGAGGGCTGCGCCCATCATCACTTTCTTGTTCATTGCTTTTTGCGTTTATTGAGGGTTATTTTTACTTTTTTTCGCGATTTCACCCGCAAAGGTACGAAAAAAAGCGCATTCTTGTGCATTTTTTTGGCGATATTAGGATACATTAAGAAAAAAACTATATATTTGCACAAGAATTAAGTGATTTTTAAGCTTTGAAACCAACCTTGTATTAACCTTTAATATTAAAGAACGATGAAAGCACTGAATTTCCTTTTCGCATTTATCACCGGTGCAGCCGTTGGTGCTGCCTGTGGCATTCTGATGGCGCCTGAGAAGGGCTCCGAGACCCGCGAGAAGATCGCCGAGGCTTTGAAGAAGCGCGGCATCCGTCTGGGTCGCAAGGAGATGGACGAATTGGTGAAGGACATCGCCGAGGAGTTGGAACCTGAAGCCGAATAAGGTGAACGAAACACAGGATTTTTTCGAGCAGCTCAAGCAGTATTTTGAGTTGCAGAAGCGCAGCATTGCCGTGACGACGGCTGAGGGGCTCTCGAGGCTCCTCTCCGCCGTCATTGCGGCCATTGTGCTCATCATGCTGGGCAGCACAGTGTTGCTTCTGCTGGCTTTTGCCGCCGCTCATTGGCTGGGCGAGCTCACGGGCAGCCCCTCGCTGGGTTTCCTGATTCTCTTCGCCCTCTTCCTGGCGGTGTTCATCCTGGTGTGGGTGAAGCGTGAGACGTGGATCAAGCAGCCGATGTCTGCCATCACCGAGGATGTCTTCGGCGTTGCCGGCCTGGACAAGGCTCAGGCGCACGAAGAGGCTGCCAAGAGTCAGCAGCAGCTCAACGAGAGCTTCTCTGCCGCCATCGCTCCACTGCCGAAGGCCAAGAACCGCATCGAGCAGTTCTCGCAGCTCGTGTCCAAGGGCACGATGATTTTCGAGGGCGTGATGTTCGGCCTGAAGCTGGTGCGCGGCTTCCGCAGCGCGTTCAGGAAACATTGAATCTCGGATCCTGAATCTTAGTCGCTGCGCTTCTTACGCCAGCGACTTCAGTCCGATGATAGAGCCGATGAGCGTTGTCAGGAAGAAGAGTCGCCAGAATGTGGCGGGCTCTTCGAAGATGAATACGCTCCAGTTAGAGAAAATTTACGCGCCAGTTAGAAAACCCTCAACGGACAAAGCGGACAAGCGTTAATCACTCAATGACAATCATGCTCATTTCAATGTCATCAACGGGTCTGTCAGCCCGTCCTGTAGCAGTGCCTTGTATCATTTCAACCACATCAAGACCTTCCTCGACCTCTCCAAACACAGTATATTGGCCGTCAAGATGAGGGGTGCCGCCAACAGTAGAATATATCTTCATCTGGTCATCGGTCAAACCGGTCTTTCCGACCTTGCTCTCAGCTTCCGCAACCAGTTTGTCTTGCAATTCCTGTAGCCCGGCACGATTCCTTTCACGGCGCATCTGCATGATTTCTGCACGATGTTCTGCTGCAAGTTCATTGAAAGCAGCCTGAATCTTCTGCATCCTCAACTGTTTGGAGAACTGGCGAAGCTGCCCCTCATTATACACCTGTCCCCAGACGATATAGAACTGAGAACCACTACTGCGACGTTCCGGATTCACCTCGTCACCTTGTCTTGCTGCCGCTAAAGCACCACGTTTATGGAAAAGGCCGTCCATTATTTCGGCTTCAAGTGTATAACCGGGATCTCCCGCACCAAGCATCTTTCCTGCAGGTGCACCCTTTGAATCAGGATCACCGCCCTGAATCATAAAGTCCTTAATGACGCGATGGAATAGCGTACCGTCATAATAGCCCTCCTTCGCCAGTTTCAGGAAGTTGTCACGATGGATGGGCGTCTCGTCATATAGGCGCACTACAATGTCGCCCAACATTGTTTGAATCTTTACTTTCATCTTTCTATTCTCGGTTTTGGTGACAAAATTACACAAAAATAGGAAAAAACACTCAATTCTGTAGTGAAGATGCGTTGTTTTAACTATTTACTAATGAAAAATGCGTAATTTTGTTGCCGATTGGATGTAATAAAAACTATATTATGAAAAGTTTTGGATCGAAACCGTGGATTCTTCCACAACCTGTGCTGATAATCGGCACTTATGACAAAGATGGTAAGCCCAATGCAATGAACGCTGCTTGGGGTGGTCAGTGGGATATGCACGAAATCATTATTTCAATGGGTTCTCATGCTACAACAGACAACCTTGCTGAGACCCCTGAATTAACTGTTACTTTCGCTACTGCTGATACAATGACAGCCTCTGACTATGTAGGCATCGTTAGCGGTAGGAATACGCCAGATAAGATGGATAAGACAGGTTGGACTGTGGAAAAAGCCCCCAATGTCAATGCTCCTGTTTTCAAGGAGTTCCCAATGACGCTTGAATGTCGGGTGAAGCAGAAGATAGACGAGAGTGAGACTGGCTATTACCTCGTTGCAGAAATCGTCAATATCCTCTGTGATGAAAAGTACCTGGCAGAAGACGGCAAGCCGGATGTAGAGAAAATGGAGCTTATCACATTCGACCCGGTACGCCACACTTACATTCAGTTGGGAAAGACTGTTGGTAATGCTTTTTCTGACGGAAAACAGTTGAAATGAGGAAAATTACGCCCTAACTAGAGAAAATTTGCGCGCCAGTTAGAAAACCATTTTTCCCTAGTTAGAGGCCCCGTAGATTTTGGACAGTCTGGGGAATACTCTGAGGGCCCTCAAACGGGAATTGCGTTCACTTCGTTCTGCAGTTTCGCAGGCGCTGTGCAGGCGCTGCGCAGGGGAACAGGTCTGTGAGAGCAGAGTTTTTCAGGCCTAAAACGGCCCTTTATTGAGAGTAATTGTCCTGCATTTAAGGATAAAAGCGAGGAACTGTGCTCCTTGTAGGACAATGTATCTTGCTGTATTTTTGTCTTTTAGAGAAGGACTTGAATCCGATTCAGTCTCAAATCTCAAATCTCAGTTGTTTTTCGAGGGTACCACCTTTTCTGATTTTATCTTTATTTATATTTATATATATTTATTGGGGATTGGGGATTGG
>DDQK01000036.1:29252-57047 GCA_002342665.1 Prevotella sp. UBA2444 | reverse complement strand
CAACCGTATTCAGGAAAAGACAGACAAAGAACCTTGCAATCTTGCACCTTGCAATCTTGCATAAGGTAGTGTTCAGCATGAACAAGGTTTCGAAGTTAAAGATATATTATTATAATATTTTAATATTATAATAATATATATACTATATGATATACATTATCAATATTACCAGCCTATCTGCCCGCCTTGCCCCAAAACATACCTTCATGCAAGATGCAAGGTTGCAAGATTGCAAGGATGCAAAGGTTTTTAACAAAATATTTGGAGGATTGGATAATTTGTCGTACCATCAATATCCGAATGGTTTCTATCATTGAGACCAGTGAACATGCTGCTAAACGCTTTCTATCGACACTGGCTGTTCTGCAGCTTGATGCGATATTGGCAGGGGCAAAGAATCAGAAAAGGCATCCGTGTAACACGAGGGGGCAGGGATTCAATCCCAGAGTTCATCATTGCCGATCACCTCTATCTGTTTCACCGCCACAGGCCAGTCGGCATCCTCATGGCTGTCGTTCCAGTCGACGGCAGCCTCTTCTAAAGCATTCCAGTTGGCCGCGATATCCCGGCCGATGTAGGCCGAGAGGTGCGCACAAGCCTCCCCGATGGTGTCAAAATACTCTATGTCCGGCTCACAGTCTACGATGTAGCGGCTGGTAAAGTATCGCCCTTGAGCATCGTTAGTCAGATAGTAGTCCCAGTCGTCGCCCTCAGCCATGAAGTAGAACTGCAGCGACGGGTAGTGCCGCTGAATCATCTTGAAGAGCGCAAAGGGCGGCTTCCAGGCAGTCTCAGTCATGAAACTAACACTATTGCCCTTCAACTCCAGATAATGCCATTCACCTCGGCAATACACCTGCCGGTAGTCCTCGCCCAGCCTCGCCACCAGGTTGCCCAGCCATTGCTTCTTATAGTAGAAGCCATTCTCCACCAGCGATTCCCGTCGCTCTTCCAATCGCTTCATCTTGCCGTATAGCGACCTCGCCTCCCGTCGGTCGCCCACGAACACGACGCTTGTAAATGCAGGATTACTCATTTCTCTTCAGATCTTTTTTTCGGCAAAGGTAGGAGATCTGTCGGAATCCAGAAAGGATTTTAGATCCCCTTAGTTCAAGTTAGCATAGTTTAGATCGGGCTGAATATGATCATAATCGTGTGAAAGATCTTAAATTTTGTATATTTATGGCTTATAAAATGTTGTTTTTAAAATAAAAGTTGTACTTTTGCATTGTCAATACCCACGCTATAGGTGGGTAGGAGACGCGATATTTCGGAATAAGCGTCATTGATGCTTTGTTGTTGGCTATCTGAAACTTCCACAATCCAGATAAACCAGTCAAGAGCAAATGCAGAGATGGGTGCTACGGGTGTAGTATATACTCCCGGAGTGTGCAGAGGGTGTGTTATGCCCTCACGCACACTTTTGGGTGCATTGTATACTGACCAGCGTGGGTATTCAGACTCTGTTCGTTCACTGGTTGGGCTGTGGAAGGCCTCAGATAGCAGAACGAGCAGAAGAGGATACCCCGTTTTTTCTGAATGTCGTTACCAATAACAGAAAAAAGAATTATCTGACACTTGGGTATCGGTCAGAACTAACGTATCTACTGATTGATGCCAATTCACAGGGCTAACACTATAATTGAAGACATTCGTTACACAGGAACAACTGCCAAACCTTTCGTAAAATGGGCTGGTGGCAAGAGTAGCATAAAAAAAATTCTGGAGTCTCAGTTACCAACTAACTTTGAATCACAAGAAAACGTGACATACGTGGAGCCCTTTGTTGGAGGTGGCGCAATGTTATTCCACATACTGAGAACTCACGGAAATGTCAAACGGGCCGTCATTAACGATATCAACAGAGATCTTATCAGTTGTTACAGGTTGATTAAAGATAGTCCTCAGACATTAATAAAGTTGCTAAAACCATTTGAAAAGAGGTATTACGAAATGGATGATAATACAAGGAGAGACTATTTCTACAAGATACGCTCCGAATATAACACCGAAATGCTCGATGAAAATCAGAGAGCCGCCTTTTTTATTTTTCTGAATCATACTTGTTTCAATGGGCTTTACAGAGAGAATGCCGAAGGAGGATTTAATGTCCCTTTCGGAAGATACAAAAGGCCAAGAATATGCAACGAAGAGGTGATAATGTCAGACCATGAAGTGTTGAAAAAGGTAGAAATACTGTGTGGAGATTATAAAAACATACTTTTACATTTAGGTAAGGGATATAACTTTGTTTATCTAGATCCCCCTTACAGACCGCTGCTTGGCTCTTCCAATTTCAAAGAATATTCAAAAAGTGGCTTCGGTGACAAGGAACAAGAAGGCTTAAAACTGTTCTGCGACAAATTAAGTGCTCGTCATTGTCAACTGATGCTAAGCAACTCTGACAGTACCAATGAAGATGGAACTTCTTATTTCAGGACACTCTATGAAAACTATTCATTTTGCAAAATACTTGCGCCTCGGTACATCAATGCTTATGCTGAAAAACGTGAGAAGCAGAAAGAGGTGCTTATCACAAACTACAATAACCCCAAAGAGAAACTTCCAGTAATCCCAGAGATATGAAGAAACTACTGCCACAAGCCAATGACTTAGACAAGTTGATAGACGTCCTTACCTATATTTACTATCATCCAGGGTGCAGCTATGTTGAAATAGCAGACTATATTGGATTTGCTGAACGCCAGGCAAAATACTATGCTGATGCCTGCGTTTATCTGGATCTTGTTTTAGAAGACAGGATGCCCTCACCTGTGTGTGAGGATATCTTCAAGAATACACCGCAATATGTGACAGAGCGTGTGTATGAGAAGATTATCACCGACGATCTGATGGGCCAAGTCTTTGCAAGAACCTATGTGATGCCAGATTCAGATCTTGATGCATTTGCCCAAGAACTGGTGTCATATTATCATCCAGAAATAGCGTCAAGCTCAACTTTTGAAAGAAGGACTCACAATATTGTGCTATGGTGCAAACGCATCATTAATTATATGAACTTAAAACATAAATGATATGGCATTCCTAACAGAATCTCAGGTACAGACAATAAAGGAGCATATGATATCAGAAGATGCAACAATGCTCGCCAGTAAATACAAATCCAAGAACACTCCTTACGACTTTCTGACAATAGAACTCAACGAAGCCGACGACTATAAAAACGACGGATGGGAAGTGGTGACAACACTAAAACGGAAAGTGAAGGTTCAACGGGAAAAAGATCCAGGCAGGAAGTTTGAGGATGATGTCTGGTGTATGTTTTACAATCTCGGTTTCAGAACGCTCAACTATGATGACAAGCTTGTCGTACAGTGGGGAACTGGCGCTGGTGATCATCATCAATTAGACGTAGTGGCTGTTGACGATGAAGCAATCTTTGTAGTTGAGTGCAAGGCTACTGACAAAATAAAGAATGCCAGTTTCAAGAAGGACATTGACAATCTGACCCAATACAAGGATGGAATAACAAAGGCCCTGCGCCAAATATATGGCGAAAAGAAAGTAAAGTTTGTCTTTGCTACACGTAACTATAAATTCTCCGAATCAAGTGAAGATCTTCAACGCCTGAAAGATAACAAGGTTTATCACTTCAATGAGAATAGCTATAACTATATCAACAACCTTATAAAAGCCTACAAAAGCTCCGTAAAATACCAGTTCTATGGACTGATGTTCAAGAATGAGCGCATCAGTACAGATGCAATCAGAGTCCCTGCACTAAAGGGTTCTATGGGCGGTCATGATTACTATATGTTGTCGATAGAGCCGAGTAAACTGCTCAAAATAGGTTTTGTACTTCACCGTACGAAAGTCAATGATTCGATGGCTCCCACCTATCAGCGATTGTTAGTGCCCAGCCGCCTAAAGGGTATCACTAAATTTATTGATGAAGGAGGCTATTTCCCCAACTCCATCATCATCAACTTCGACTCCTCTAATAAGAAAATGAAGGTACAGTTTGAGCCGTCTACAAAAACTGGCGACACTAATTCGCGCTTTGGGATACTCTCAATCCCCAATGCTTACGGAATTGCCTACATCATCGACGGACAGCATCGTGTATATGGTTATGCGGGTTCACAGTATAAAGACACAAACACCATCCCTGTTGTGGCATTTAACAACATGGATTCACAAGAGCAACTTAAGATATTCATGGATATCAACGAAAACCAGAAATCTGTCAGTCCGAGCCTACGCCTGGATTTGGCGGAGGATATCAACTGGGATTCAGAGCGAGCCGACTCCCGGATGCTAGCCTTACGTTCTTCTATCATCAAGACGCTGACACGCGATTCTAACAGTGTTCTCTATACGAGGATATCTGTTGGTGAAGATAGCGCCAAACTGACATTTAAGCCATTCATCACGGCACTGAGCAAATCAAGTCTGCTGCCAAAAGCCACCAACAAAACTTATACGCAGGATACAGATGTTTGTCTTTACGACTGCAATAACCTTGATCATAACAAGGCAATGAACGAAGCCAAGAAACGCATCTCAAGTTTGCTTCGTGACAGCTATGCCTATATGTACAATAGGCTTGGCGAAGATATTTTCAAGAGTTTCTTCGAGGACAACAGAGGAACTTACGCCTTCATTGTTCTGGTGGGCTCGTTGAACAAGCATTTGATTTATTCAGATCAATTAAATCGGAAGTCACCGACAGACCAGCAGATTCAGGAAATGTCGCCTTACTTTAATGTATTGGCAGACTATCTGACGAATCTCCCGACAGAACATCGTAACAGATTGTTTGTGGCGAAGGGACAAGGTGCTGATACCACATGGTTACACATGTTTGAGAATGCTATCAACGAAAAGTATCCGGAATACAATCCTGATGGCCTTAAAGAATGGAAAGAATCACAAGACGAGAACCTGCAGCAAGAAGGTCAGAACTATGGCAGACAAATTGAACAGATACTCCACGACAGAGTTCTTGAAAAACTTCAGGAACTGCATGGTGAAAAATGGGATAAAACGATCTTTGAGATAAAGGCAGAATGCCTGAAAAGAATGTCATCAAATATGCCAGAAGATACAGACATTGATGAAAGCAACTGGCCTGATTATCTGCAGGCACAGGATTTCAAGAGCATCATAGAGAAGAACTGGATGATTCCGAAGGAGGACGACGAAACCTATGTCACATTCGAAAACGAATTCTCCATCCGCATCTCTGATGAAGAACCATTCAAATCGCGCAAGGATAAACTCAAGTGGCTAAGCGATTTGATTTCGTATCGGAATTCATGGACTTCGCCCAAGCCTAAGCCCCTAAGCCGGGCTCAAGTAGATGAATTGCATTTAATACTTGAAAGTTTGCAACCCTCAGTATGATAGTGCCATTCTACAAATCAAGGAATAAAGACTTTACCCTCGTTGAGGGAGATTGTGTGTCGGTACTAGAATCTTTTGATTTCAAGTTCGACATGATATTTGCTGATCCCCCTTACTTCCTAAGTAACGGTGGTATCAGCATCAGTAACGGAAAAGTGGTTTGCGTAGATAAAGGCGGATGGGATAAAGCTCCTTCGGCAGAATACATCGACGAGTTTAACCACCGATGGCTCTCGGCCTGCAAAGAAAAACTGAAAGACAATGGAACTATCTGGATTAGCGGTACTCATCACAATATATTCTCTGTTGCAGATCAGTTGTCCGGCTTGGGATTCAAGATACTCAATGTAGTAACCTGGAACAAAACGGATCCTCCAGACAATATTTCTCACCGCGTATTTAAGCACTCCGCTGAATACATCATCTGGGCCAAGCAGTCAAAGCATGCTCAACACCGATACAATTACGAACTGATGCGCCAACTAAACGATGGCAAGCAGATGACGGATGTATGGCGTATGCCTGCCGTAGCGAAATGGGAAAAATCATGTGGCAAGCATCCCACACAGAAGCCATTGAGCCTTTTGTCTCGTATTATCATGGCATCTACGAAAGAAGCAGATTGGGTGCTGGATCCCTTTAACGGCAGTGGAACAACAGGCGTGGCTGCCTCATTGCTGGGGAGGAAGTATTTGGGTATTGATATGGAACACTCTTATCTGGAATTGGCCTCAAGACGCCGTGAGGAACTGGAGAATGAGGAGGTAAGACAGGCATACAAGGAAATGGTGCTGGTGGACTTTAATGGTTCTATCCAAGCCGAACAGCCACATCATGTGCTTGTAGGCAGAATCGGCTCTGAGCAGCAATGGGAATGGTTTGAGAAATCTCACGCCTACACGCTGCCCATCAGCAAAATCCTATCTATGCCGAAATTACTAGGAGCAGAGTATGTGTTGGCATTTTTGGGAAAAGACCCGAAAAAAGCAAGGCTGTGCAGAGTATCTTCTGTAAAACCACAAGTGAAGACCCGTGAGCAAGTAACAGAGATGGCATCACATATATCTGGCTATGAGCCTAAGCGCGATAATACCTACTGGCTTATTCATCTAGAAAAGCCTTTGGAAGAAATGAAGGGAAAGGTGTTCAACAAGTCGCTCCTACTCAATAGGCAGGAACAACGCGGAGCATACTGGATTAAGAAATACGAAGATGTAATTAAAGCATTTGAGTAAAAGTGGTCAACTATTCCGATATATGCATGAAGGATGTTTCTCTTAGAGACTATCAGCAACAGGCTAAGGAAAAGATCTTCAGCCAGTGGGAAACTGCTGACAACATTTTGTATCAGATGCCTACGGGGACAGGTAAGACACGTCTGTTCACATCAATTATCCGAGACATCAATGTCTGGGGACTGAGAAATGGACAGCGTCAGCGTATCCTGATTATCGCACATCGTAGCGAATTGATAGAACAGATAGACCGCAGTTTGAACAAGTATCACGTAAATCACGGAATCATCGCCGGAACATTCAAGAATAAAAGAGACTTGAGCCTACCTGTTCAAGTGGCTTCCATCCAGACTATTACCCATGCTTCGAACGAGTATATTGCACGTCATCTTGATATAGACTTTATCATCATCGATGAGGCTCATCATGCTATTGCCAACTCATATACAAAACTATGGAAACTTTATCCAGAAGCAAAGAAACTGGGTGTGACGGCAACGCCTTGGCGGATGAACAATGCGGGATTCCGAGCAAACTTCGATGCTTTTATTCCTTCAATGCCTATCAAGCAATTCATGGAAAAAGGATGGCTGGCACCTTACCAATACTACTCTATTCCCATGGGGTCATCCATCATGAAATCAATCGAATCAATTCACGAGTTCGATATTGAAGGTGACTATAAGGTAAGCGCATTGGAGCAGACAATGGATAATGACCATATTAGGGCTCAGTTGCTCGACAGCTACACTAAGTTGGCAAAAGGAAAGAGAGGTATAATATATAGTATCTCAAGAGAACACAGTAAGCATATATGCGCTAAATACCGATCGATAGGAGTGAAAATAGTTGAAATAGATAGTACGACGCCATCTCAAAAGCGAGAAATGATGGTCAATGATTTCAAAAGAGGACTAATAGACATTATCGTCAATGTTGACATTTTTTCAGAAGGCTTTGATTGTCCAGACATAGAATTCATTCAACTGGCTAGACCCACAAAATCTTTGGTGAAATACATTCAGCAGGTTGGTCGTGGTTTGCGCAGGAATGGTGACAAGACATGCATCATCTTGGATAATGTGGGGATGTATGCCTCTTTTGGCCTGCCTGATGCTGATCGCCCATGGGAGATGTTCTTTGAAGGCGAAGAGATGAAACATCGAACGAAAAAATCTGGTGGGAAATCTCGTCTTGATAATCTAGAACAACGAGAAGTAGATATGTCGGAAGGTAGTGAGGAAATGGTGTTGGTTCAATCTAATACCAGAACAGATATAACCAATGACGAACTGAAATATTCTAATCATACAGGACATAATGTTGATAAGCCTGAATTAGTGCAGCCTACTCGTCATTATTGTATTTATAGCAAGACTTTTTGTAATGGTAGATATCGAATAGAGGAAAATGAAAGTGGCTATACTCTTCGCAATGTAAAGAATGGGAAAGTAAGCTATTTGGGAAAATATACTCCTCATACTACGGGTTCTATTATAATTCGTAAATTGGATGGGAGTAAACATATGATAGTAAGAACTATCCCAAGGGCTAACGGTCTAAAAGACAAAGAGATAATAATAGGTTTCATTACACATGAAGGCAGACTTATGAAATTTACCTCACTAGATAGAACAACAATAGACAAGAACATAACAGTTTGAGAGAAAAAGAAGAAGACGGTGATGAATATGATGTGGTCATCGGTATGGATGTGATTTGTAATGGTGATTTGGCTATTACGAATAAATACGGAAAGACTACCTTCTCTTTCCGTATTCCATCAGAAGCAGAGATAGACTTTTCTAAGTTTCAGCCATAATCGGGATCCTCAAAAGTTAAATAAGTTCAAAATTTGATCAGTCTTGATCTGCCGTTCATTGAGTGATCGGCTTTTTTTGTATCTTTGCACTCTTGATAAAACAATAAAAGCTAATGACTCAAAAAGAAATCGTCACAGAGGTCTTGAAGAAATTGGGTGGGAGAGCACACCTGAATGACATCTACATACTGGGTAAGGCATATATCGGGGACAGCTCTTCGGCCAAAAGTGTTGAAGCGAATATCAGGAGGGAGCTGAATTCGAATCCCGGCGTTTTCTGCCATGTTAGCGGTATGCCTGACGGATGGTGGCAACTTTGCAGCTATAAGAATGAACTGGCGGAACTGCAAGACAGGGTAAAAGTATTAGGCGATAAATTGGAGCAGCGCAAATCTGTCCTAACAGACAAGGAGATTCTGTCGAAGCTACTAGACACGGTGGAGGAGATGGACATTGAGGTTATCAAAGCCCATGAGTTGTCGCTTAACAGGCTTAACAGAGAGATGGACCACCGCTATGATGATCTTATAGACAAACTGACTGGCAAGTCGATTGAGCGTGCAGGGCAGAAATCCTTGAATGTCATATTAACGGAGAAGACGGAGGTGAAAAACTATAATGGCAACTATAATGCACGGGTGGAAGACCAGCACAATCACTTTCCTCTCCCGCCAGTAAATGGAGGGCAACAGCCCAAAGGAATCGAACGATGAATATGGATGAAAACAATAAGCAGCGACCTGAAATCAACCAGTATGCATGGATTCTGAATTACAATGCCCATGTAGAGCATCAGCATAATCACTATGAAAGGATGTCGGAGGAATCAGAGGTTCAGCAGACTTTCATACCCTGCGAACTGAAGTTCTTCGATCAAGTCATGTTCGGTTCGGAAGAAAAGCAGCCTAAGCTGATAGCCATGCTGAAAGAGGCTTCCGTAAAGATCGACGTCAATTCCGGCAGAGACTGGTTTACCGTATATGCGGGCTATCGGTATTATCAGAAACAGCTGGGGGTACGAGGAGCATACACGGATTTCTTCACCGACATAGAGCATCTGTTACCTGGTGTACTCAGTAAGATTGACTCTACCAAGGACCGCACGGAGCGTTATCAGAAATATACGGTATTGCTTGGCCGAGAGGTGGATTGCTGGTATATGAAGGAAAAACGTATGCCTCCCATCAATGAGTTGACTTCATGGAAGTCAAGATTTACAGGTGATGCGAACAGGTTTGAAAAGAACGCCCAAATCATTATCGGAATATATAAACAACTGCGGCAGATTTGAATTGCCTGATGGTGGATTCTGAAGCGAGTGACGTGAAAAGTTGCTCGCTTTTTTTGTGTCTCCGCATATAGTGGATATAGTGAAATCATATTGTAAGTATAGTGGCGTATAGTGAGGCAGAAAAACACGCGAAATCCTTTTTCTCTCGGCATAATCCTTCATAACTTTGCTTCCGGAATCAGTCTGGAACGGGGCTCGACAAACGCCCAGGCCTCTGAGTTCATAGTAAACATTTTAAACAATTAAATTTTGTATTTTTATGGCAAAAATCAAGACAATGAAGTCCAACGCAAGGGTTGGCAATGAGAGTGGTAAGAAGGGTAAGTACTCGAAGCAGCTGAGGCGCGAGTCTCGCGAGATGCTGGAGCGGGGCGAGACGCTGGGAGGCGTGTTCATCGAGATGATGATGCTCACGCAGGACGGGCTGCCGGGCATCGGGATGTGCGCCATAGCTATGGCGAGGGCCTTGGCGGCGCTGAAGAGCGTGGCGAGGAGCGCCGAGGTGGAGATCGACGACCTCTATGAGGCTAATCTGCGGATGTACGAGGAGATGTATGATCGGGTCACCGAAGAGGAACTGCGCAACCGTAATCACTAAGGAGGAGGCCTGGATATGGAAGCTGAAGTAATCCTGATTGAGAGCCAGATGAGGGTGAGTGCCTCTCTGGTGGAGAAACTGAAGGAGATGGAGGGCTTGCACCTGGAGGCCTATCTCGACGCGACGGGCGTGCCCACCATCGGGTATGGCCATACAGGCCGCGACGTGAGGATGGGCGACCGCATCTCGAAGTACTGGGCCGAGGACTTGCTGCAGCGCGACCTGAGGGCAGTGGAGGAGGGTGTCCGGGCGCTGGGCGTGGCCAAGACGCAGGGGCAGTTCGACGCGCTGGTGTCGTTTGCCTTCAACGTGGGCTTGCTCCGACTGTCCACCTCGTCGCTGCTTAAGCGCATCCGCGACGGCGACAGCCGGGAGTCCATCGTGCGTGAGTTTATGCGGTGGGTCTATGCCGACGGGAAACGGCTGAAAGGTCTGGAACGGCGGCGGGCCTGGGAGGCGGAGAGATTCTTTGAGTGATTTTTTTTCGACACAAGAGTTTTATTTATGAGTTACAGTTTTATTGAGAAGATTGTGAGTGTGCTGCTGTCGTTGCTGAAGATTTTCATCGACGAGAAGGAGCGCGAGAGAGACGAGAACAAGAACAAGGAGACTGACATCATCGACCTCGTGTAAGGCTTATGGAGAAGAGTATTTATGTGAGTGGTACGGGAGTGGTGACCGCCGAAGATGGCAAGGCCCTGAAGTGGTTTGAGTTTCTGCCCGACGAGCGCGGGTTGGAGATAGCCACCCCCTGCCAGGTGAACGGACGGCTACAGCTGCTGCGCGACAGCACGGTGTGCTTCACGGCGGCCAGGAAGCGCATCCGCAACAACACGCTGCTCATCCGCAAGGCAGCCCACGGACGGCTGTCAGGCACCCGTGACAAGGCCTTCCAGCTGACGCTGAAGGTGTTTGCTGCCGAGGGCATCGACTGGCAGAAGGCCTTCGTCACGGAGCCTATCGAGGTGATGACGAGCCTGATGGGCCGTGAGCGCATGCGCGAGATCCTGAGTGACGAACTGAATCGACTGAACAGTGGTGACTATGGAGAATAACGGATTCGAGATGTCGTACTTCCTGCCGCCCATCACCAATAAGGTGCCGCTGCGGACGGTCACTCTGGAGCAGGTGGGGGCCATCGTGACGAGTGAGGCTCTGAAGTCTGAGACGCTGACGCTGCGCTCCATCGCTGACAAGGCGGAGGCTCGGGGCTACAAGGGCCGTTCGCTGCCATACATCACCTCGGCAGGTGTCTTCACCTACTGCAACGATGCCTCGCTGGTCAGGCACTCTCGGGTGCTCTGCATCGACCTCGACGGAGTGGACGACGTGGACGGCCTGAAGCACCGACTGACTGCCGACGGGCACTTCGTGACGCTGATGGTCTTTCGCTCTCCCAGCGGCAACGGCCTGAAGTGGTTTATCCTCATCGACCTCTCGCTGGCAGACCACCGCTCGTGGTTTCATGCCGTGAGAAACTATCTGCTAGCCAGCTACGACTGTCTGACGGAGAAGATGGTGGATCGGCAGTGCCAGAATCTCTCTCGCGCCTGCTTCCTCTGCTATGACCCCGAGGCTTATGTCAACCCGGAAGGCGGCGAAGCTACGCTGCCTTTCACCCCTACAGAGTGGGCCAGCAGACAAGCCGATGCCGGGAAGCAGTCCGTCAGGGTGAGTACCGCCCCCAGAACCAGCCAGCCCCTCCACCCGATGGAGGAGCTGGCCAAGGCCAGGGCCGTCACCCGCGAGCTGCTGCGACGCGGGGCCAACATAGCCGACGACTATGGCGACTATCTGAAGCTGGGCTTCGCTCTGGCTAACGGCCTGGGCAGCGACGGGCGCGAGCTGTATCACCGGTTGTGCAGCCAGAGCCAGAAGTATCGTGAGTCCGACTGCGAGCGGAAGTGGCAGCAGTGCCTGAGCCAGAACGACGGGCGTACGACTATCGCCACCTTCTACAGCATGGCCAGGCAGGCGGGGGTAGACCTGAGCCAGATAGCCCGAGATTTCAAACCTGATTCGATATATTCTTTCTAAATGACTACAGACTATCAAGAGAGTGCCCTCAAGGCACCAGGCAGCGTCATGGTGAACTACCGTCAGCTGCCTCCCGCCCTGAAGGCTACGCTGAAGCCCTATCCCGAGGACTTCTATATGCCGATACTGACAGGTTTGATGCCTGCCCAGGCCGCACTGGCCGACGGAGTGACCTATGAGTACTGCAGCGGCAAGGAATACCACATGGACCTGTTTGCCTTCGTCAAGGGGGAGCAGGCCGACAACAAGAGCGTCATCGAAGACACGGTGGAACTGTGGATCGCCCCGCTGCGCGCAGAGGATGCCCTGGTGAGAGCCGAAGAGGACGCTGCCGCAGAGAAGAACCGCAACCGCAAGGCCAACGAGCGGGGACAGGACGACCCGAAGGGGTGCGTGCGGGTGGTGCCCATCACCATCTCGCTGGCCAAGCTGCTGCGCAGACAGATCAATGCCCAGGGGCACAGCCTGTTCAGCATTGAATCGGAGGCCGATACACTGTTGAAGACCAACGGGGCCGGCAGCTGGTCGGCGAAATACGATGTCTACAGAAAATCGTGGGACGGAAGCCTCTTCGGGCAGGACTTCATGTCACTCAACTCACAGTCGGGCAATGTCAAGGCTTTCTATTCGTGGACAATCTGCGGCCAGACTTGCTCGTTTCTCAAGATGTTTGGCAATGAGAACGCCTCAAACGGCCTCTCGTCGAGGTGTATGGTGGCCGAGATGCCCGACAACTCTTTCAGGAAGATGCCCAAGTTCAAGAAGCTGACCGAGGCCGACCTGAAAGCCATCGATGAGGGCATCCAGAGGCTGCGCTCGGCCAGTGGCTTCAAGGCTACGCCGCGCCTGAACAAGGCCATCGACGACTGGCAGGAGCAGAAGCGCCTGGAGGCCGTGCAGAGCATGGACCACATCAAGGACATCTACCGCCGCAGGGCTGCCGTGATAGGCTATCGCTGCGGGGTGATATTCATGCTGCTGGTGGGGAAGGAGTCGAAGGCCTGTGTGGAGTTCGCCCTGACGATGGCCGAGTATACGCTCCAGAACCAGTGCCGGCTGTTCGGGCCGCTGCTGAAGCTTCAGAATGAGCGCGTCAGAGACAAGATGCCTGCGGCTACGGTCAACCAGAACGTGCTTCAGCAACTGCCTCAGACGTTCACCATCGACGACCTCCGGCGGCAGAAGGGCAACGAGTGTGCCGACGGCACGCTCTACTCCATCATCAGCCGCTGGAAGGCAGAGGGCTGGATCGAAAAGAAAGACAAGAACAGCTGGGCAAAGACCCAAACCTTGCAATCTTGCAACCTTGCATGAAAGATTAGGCTCTTATATGTACTCCTCTGAAGAAAAGAGAGCACCCGACATTCGGATGCTCCTTTGCTATAGATCGGGTAGGGCCCCGTGGGGTCAGCGCCTGATTTGCTTCTTCAGTTTCAGGATGCGGCGCACGCTCTGGTTGATGCGCTCCTCGGTAATGGTGCCGTCTGCCACGGCCTTGACAACGGCATCGAAAGCCTCCACGAAGTTCTTGGGACACAGCACGATATCGACGCCAGCCTGGATGCAGCCCACGGCGGCCTGGCCGCTGGTGTACTGCTGGGTAATGGCTCCCATATCCATGCCGTCGGCGATGATGATGTTCTGATAGCCTAATTCGTGGCGCAGCTTGTCCTCCAGGATGACGGACGACATCGTGGCGGGCACATCGTTGCCGGTGATGCTGGGGGTGCCGATATGGGCGGTCATGATGAGTTGGCAGCCCCACTGTATGCCTGCCTTGAAGGTGACCATCTCGCATCCCAGCATCTCGTCCCATGTCTTCTGCGTGCTGGCATATCCAAAATGGGTGTCGGTCTTCACGTCGCCATGACCGGGGAAGTGCTTGACGCACCCCGTGATGCCGGCATCTTTCAGTCCTTGCAGGTAGTTGACCACCATCGGGGCGGCCACCTGCGGATCGTCGGAGAACGCACGGTTGCCGATGATGATGTTATCGGGGTTGGTGTTCACGTCGGCTACGGGGGCGAAGTTGATGTCGAAACCGTATTTCGTCAGGTATTTGCCGATGACATTGCCTGCGTGATAGGCATTCTTAGGGTCACCGGTCTTGCCGATTTCACTCATCGGGCCTACCACCTCTACGTTGAAGTTGGGGTTGTTGGCAATACGGGCAATGCGACCGCCCTCTTCGTCGATGCAGAGTAGGGGCTGGCCATTGAGCGACCGGATATCGGATATGAGGCTGGCCAGTTGGGGTTCGTCCTGGATGTTCCATGCATAGAGAATGATACCGCCCACGGGGTAGTCTTTGTTGATGTCGCGGATGTTGCTGGTCAACTTGGTCATCGGGTTCTCTTGCAAGTCGGCATACTTGGTCCAATGGATGCTTTTATCGAGCGATTCCAAGCGGGCAAAGATCATCTGCCCGACTTTTTCGCGGAGCGTCATCTGCTGCAACTGCGCTTCCACCTCGTCGCCTGACTCGGGAACGGTGTTGTCATCGTTGGTACATGAAGTTAAAGCAAAACCGCAGGTAAGGATGGCGGCTAGCATCAGCAATGTTTTCTTTTTCATATACTTAATGGGTATCTTTTGGAGATAGAGAGCTTATGAATATTAAAGGAGCATCCGACATTCGGATGCTCCTTTGCTATAGATAGGATAGGGGATTAGTCCTGACTCCAGTCTTCCTGCGTCTTGCGGACGTAGGTCTTGTAGCGCAGCTGGGCCATCTTCTGGGCCTCGGCGAAGAGCTCCTCGGCCTCGTTGGGATAAGCCTTCTTCACTGACAGGTAGCGAACCTCGCCCATCAGGAAGTCGTGGAAGTTAGCCCAGTTCGGCTCCTTAGAGTCGAGGCTGAACGGATTCTTGCCTTCCTCGGCCAGAGCGGGATTGTAGCGCCACAGGTGCCAGTAGCCGCACTCGACAGCCTTCTTCTCCTCGGCCTGGCTCTTGCCCATACCGCCCTTGGCCTTCAAGCCGTGGTTGATACAGGGAGCGTAGGCGATGACGATGGAAGGTCCGTGCCAAGCCTCGGCCTCGCGGATGGCCTTCAGGGTCTGAGCGTGGTCAGCACCCATAGCAATCTGAGCGACATAGACGTAGCCGTAAGTGGTGGCAATCATTCCGAGGTCCTTCTTGCGGATGCGCTTACCCTGAGCAGCGAACTGAGCGATAGCGCCGAGCGGCGTAGCCTTAGAGGCCTGACCACCGGTGTTAGAGTACACCTCAGTATCGAGCACGAGGATGTTCACGTCCTCACCGCTGGCAATCACGTGGTCGAGACCGCCGTAACCGATGTCGTAAGAAGCACCGTCGCCACCGATGATCCACTGTGAGCGCTTCACCAGATAGTGATCCAGCGTCTGCAGTTCCTGGTTGACGGGGCAGCCGGCAGCAGCAGCGGCACGGATGGCAGCACGCAGCTTCGGAGCAATCTCCTTGGTCTTGTCGGCATCGTCCTTGTTCTCAATCCACTCCTTGGCCAGAGCCTTGTACTCGTCGGTAGCCTGGGGAGCCTCGCAAGCCTCGCAGAGCAGCTTGGCCACGCGCTCCTTCATCTTCTTGTTACCGAGAGCCATACCGAGACCGAACTCGCAGAAGTCCTCGAACAGAGAGTTGTTGAAGCATGGACCCTGACCCTTCTCGTTCTTGGTGTAAGGCGTAGAGGGGATAGAGGCAGAGTAGATAGACGAGCAACCAGTAGCGTTGGCAACCATCTGACGGTCACCGAAGAGCTGGCTGATCAGCTTCACGTACGGAGTCTCACCGCAACCAGAGCAGGCACCAGAGAACTCGAACAGCGGCTGAGCGAACTGAGAGTTCTTCACGTTGCTCTTGATGTCAACGAGGTTCTGCTTAGAAGGAACTTTAACCAGTTTGTCCCAGTCGGCAGCCATCTTCTTCATATCGGCTGCATCGGGGTTGAACGGAACCATCGTCAGGGCCTTGCCCAGCTTCGGGTTGCCCGGGCAGATGTCGGCGCAGTTGCCGCAACCCAGACAGTCGAGTACTGAAGGCTCGATGACGAAGTGCATGCCCTTCATGGCGGCGGGAGCCTTCATCTCGAGAGTCTCCAGACCGTCGAACTGAGCCAGCTCGTCGTCGGTGAGTACGAACGGACGGATGGCAGCGTGAGGACAGATGTAAGCACACTGGTTACACTGGATACAGTTCTCCTTGTTCCAGAGGGGCACGAAGGCCTCCACACCGCGCTTCTCGTAGGCGGCAGTACCAACCTCCCAAGAACCGTCCTGAGTGCCGAACTTGGTGAATGCGCTGACGGGCAGCAGGTCGCCGGCCTGAGCGTTGATAGGACGAACGAGCTCCTTGACGAATGCGGGAGCATTGTCAGCCTTCGGCTCGTCATCGGGCAGGTTAGCCCACTCGGGCTTCACGGTCAGCTGCTGGTACTCACCACCACGGTCGATGGCGGCGTAGTTCTTGTCAACCACGTCCTGACCCTTGGCTCCGTAAGACTTCAGGGCAGCAGCCTTCATCTTCTCCACGGCGAGCTCCACGGGAATCACGCCGGTGATGCGGAAGAAGGCCGACTGCAGGATGGTGTTGGTGCGGTTGCCCAGACCAATCTCCTGTGCAATCTTGGTAGCGTTGATGGTATATACGGTGATATTGTTCTGTGCGAAGTACTTCTTCACCTTGTTAGGCATAAACTTCTCCAGCTCGTCGGCGTCGAAGATGGTGTTGAGCAGGAACTGACCGTTCTTCTGCAGACCACGGGTCACGTCGTACATGTGGAGGTAAGCCTGAACGTGGCAAGCCACGAAGTTAGGTGTGGTCACCAGGTATGTAGAGCGGATGGGCGTATCGCCGAAACGCAGGTGAGAGCAGGTGAAACCACCCGACTTCTTCGAGTCGTAAGAGAAGTAAGCCTGGCAGTACTTGTCGGTGTTGTCGCCGATGATCTTCACGGAGTTCTTGTTGGCACCCACGGTACCATCAGCACCCAGACCATAGAACTTAGCCTGGAACATACCCTTACCACCGAGAGCGATCTCCTCAACCTCAGGCAGAGAGGTGAAGGTGACGTCGTCTACGATACCAATGGTGAAGTGGTTCTTGGGCTCGGGCATAGCGAGGTTGTTGAACACGCTGATGATCTGAGCGGGAGTGGTGTCGTGAGAACCGAGACCGTAGCGGCCGCCGACGATGAGGGGACGATTCTCTACATCGTAGAAGGCATCCTTTACGTCGAGGTACAGAGGCTCGCCGTTGGCACCGGGCTCCTTGGTGCGGTCGAGGACGGCAATCTTCTTGACCGTCTTGGGAACAGCAGCCAGCAGGTGCTTCACGCTGAACGGACGATAGAGGTGAACCGAGATCATACCCACCTTCTGGCCGTTGGCGTTCAGGTAGTCGATAGCCTCGCGGGCGGCATCGGTAGCAGAACCCATGAGGATGATCATGCGATCTGCATCCTCGGCTCCGTAGTATGAGAACAGGTGATACTCACGACCGGTGATCTTAGAGAGCTCGCCCAGATACTTCTCAACCACTTCGGGTACTGAGTCGTAGTAGGGGTTGCAGGCCTCACGGTGTGTGAAGAATGTCTCGGGGTTCTCAGCGGTACCGCGAGTGATAGGACGCTCAGGCGACATAGCACGGTCGCGGAAGCGCTTGATGTACTCCTCGTTGACCAGCGGACGGATGTCATCGTTCTCAAGCAGCTCAATCTTATGATACTCGTGAGAGGTGCGGAAACCGTCGAAGAAGTTGACGAACGGCACGCAGGTCTCGAGCGATGCCAGGTGGGCAGCGGCAGTCATGTCCATCACCTCCTGTACGGAGCCCTCGCAGAGCATGGCGAAGCCCGTCTGACGGCAAGCCATCACGTCCTGGTGGTCGCCGAAGATACAGAGAGAGTGGCTGGCCAGCGTACGAGCTGAAACGTCGAAGACGCAAGGAATCAGCTCACCGGCAATCTTATACATGTTAGGAATCATGAGCAGCAGACCCTGCGAAGCGGTGAAGGTGGTGGTGAGTGCACCAGCCTGCAGCGAACCGTGAACGGCACCTGCAGCACCAGCCTCAGACTGCATCTCCTGCACACTTACGGTCTGGCCCCAGAGGTTCTTACGACCACGGGCGGCCCACTCGTCAACGTGCTCGGCCATAGGCGAGCTCGGGGTGATGGGGTAGATAGCGGCTACCTCCGAGAACATGTAGCTGATATGAGCTGCAGCCTCGTTACCATCACAGGTGATAAATTTCTTTTCTTTAGCCATTTGTTTAGATAGATATTAAAATGAATAAACCTAATTATGTAGTTTCAATATAGGAATCCGAGTAACCATAGCGGGATGAGTTTCCCCTTGCCCACCTCGGTGTTGTAGCGCGTATAGTAGACATCGGGCTGGATGCGCTGCTTGCCGAGCGCCTGGGCATCGGTAATCTTGAACTTCAGGTTGCCGTCGACGATGAAGTGGCAGTCGCGGCCTCCGGTGTTCACCTTGTGGTCTTTCCACAGGGAGTTGACGAAGAAGGTCTCCATAGCCTCCTGCTTCTCTACCTGGATGGGGTAGATGGCGTAGAGCAGGTTGGAGTTGTGGAGCATCACCTTGGCGGGCTTTTTGGGGAAGTTCTCGCCCACGGGGTAGATGAGGTTCAGCAGCCGGGCGTCGGTCAGGTACTTGATGTAGTTCATCACGGTGGCCCTGCTGGTCTCGATGTCATGGGCCAGCTTACTCACGTTGGGTGACTTCTTCGAGCCGTCCTCGGCAATCTGGTAGAAGAGTTTCTTGATCTTCGTGAGATATTTCAGCTCAATCTGCTTGATGAGCAGGATGTCTACCTCGGTCATCATGTTCATCGTCTTGAGCAGGTTCTCCGAGTAGTTGCGTTGCTCCTGGAAGAAGGGGTAGAATCCGTGGTGGATGTAGTCCTGGAAGTAGCGGTTGGGCGACACCTTGGGCAGTATCAGTCTGGCGATGCGCTCATGGTCTGTGAGTATCTCCTCGAGTGTATAGGCTCGGAAGTCGTTGCCCGTGAGCAGGTTGATGAACTCGCGGAAGGAGAATCCTCTGAGGTTGTAGGACTTAACGATGCCGTTGAGCTCGGGGTTCTCTTCCTTGAGTCGCATGACGCTGGAGCCCGTGAAGACAATCTTCAGGTTGGGGTAGAGGTCGTAGCACTTGCGCAGTTCGTTGCACCAGTCTGGCTGCTTGAACACCTGGTCGATGAGCAGCACGCGTCCTCCGTGGTGGTAGAACTCGCCCGCGAACTCAGAGATGCCGTGGCCCTGGAAGTAGAAGTTGTTCATGTTGATGTACAGGCATTGCTTGTCCTGCACATCGAAGTGCTGCTTAGCGTATTGCAGCAGGAAGGTGGTTTTTCCCACGCCACGTGTACCTTTGATGCCAATCATGCGGTCCGTCCAGTCGATCTCATCCATGAGCGTACGTCGAACGGGCGCATTGACATGCTCCACCAGGTATCTGTGAGTTCTGAAAAAAGCCTCCATTCTTTATGATTTGTTTTAAAACGCCTGCAAAGGTACTAATTTTATTCCGAATTGCAAACTCTAAATTGCAAAATCTTGCAAAATGCCCTTATTTGGGCATTGTCTAAATAGCGGAATCAGAACTTGTAGGCAACAGTTGCCATCCACCATCTGCCTTTCTGGGGCACACCTCCTGTGCAGGCACCTCCCAGTGTGTATTGCTTGTCTAGCACATTATGGACATTCACTCCCAGCTCCAGTTTCCCGATGGTGTAGTTGGCTCCCAAGTCCATGACGAAGTATGCAGGGATGTCTTTTTCTGGGTACGGATTCTCTCTGGCTTGGTCATACATTTTGACGGCCTCAGCCATTTTCACTTGTTCTTCGGCGGTAAGTTTCTGTCCAGCTTTTTCTTTTTCTTGCAGTTTGCTTATGAGGTCAAAAGCTCTTTGCATGGCGGCATAATTGATTAAGTCAATATAGATGGTGCGCTGCCGACTGTAGAATGCCATGTGTGTGTGCAGTTTGAGGTGCTTGGTAACTCTCCATGCCAGAGTGGTATTGGCCGAGAATTCCGGCATGTTGAAAGGCTTTTCATACTTATTGTAGAAAAGTGTATAATCGGTGGCTTTCTGCCAGCTTGCCGAGAGATTGACTGAAAAGTTTCGGTATCTGTAGTCTCCTGAGAGTTCCAGTCCGTAGATATCAGAGCTGCCCATGTTATAGTGCTCAATGAGATCCATATAGATAAGGTCGCGCGTGCGATTGTAGAATGCATTCAGCTCCAGGTTGAGTCCTGGCAGCAGCTGATTCGTTCCAAAGGTGAGCTGGTAGGAGTGCATGAATTCCGGATTGAGTCCATACGTCAGCTGTTCTCTGCCCTTTTTCCCTGCGAAAGCCAGCAGGAACTGGTTGGTCTTGCGATAGAGATAAGGTGCGTCGATGAAGGCTTTGGCATAGCTCAGCTTGACGTTCCACTTTGGTTGGAGGAAGATGAGTGCCACGCGTGGCGACACCTCCCGTATGTGAGTACCCTCATAGCGTCCCTTGAAGTCGTAGCGCAGTCCGGCGTTCAGGATCAGCGGCCCCCATTGATGCTTGAGCTGCAGAAAGGCGTTGGCATTGTTCTCATGGCCCTTTCCCAGTTCAGAGATGTTGACGGTCTCGGGGAGCGTCTTATCGAAGTCATAGACGAAGACGTAGCGTGAGTCGTCCAACTGGAAGTGGCTATACTCGGCCCCGAAGGTGAGCAGTCCCTTGTGCTTGCCGTTGTCGATGTATCTCCAGTCGCCCTGCACCTTTGCACCGAAGGTGTGCTCCTGTCCGCTGATATAGCGTCCGAAGCCTCCTATGGTGTCTTTGACAAGTGACTTTGAGGTCGCTGGCAGCGGCAGGAGGTCCATAAAGCCGGGCAGTGGCAGTTCGGTGATGACCTGATAGTGGGTCAGATTGCTGTTGTCGTAGGTTACCCGACCTTTCAGATAGACTTTTCCGAACACCTGTTCGTAGCTCAGGTCGGCATGGTGGGTCATGGTGGTGTGGCTTGGTCGTATGCCATAGAAAGTCTTGTAGCGCTCTATGTCGTATGGCGAGAAGGTGTGCGTCATCGTCATGGGTGCCTGTACTTGAGAGTACTGCGTGTTGTAGAGGAACTCCAGGTTCTTGTACTTGATGGATGTTCCGAAGTCGTAGGAGGGCTTGTTGCCGATGCCTCCTACGGTGACGTCTCCGCCAGCCATTCTGAGTCCAGTCTCAGACTTGTCTACGTATTTCTTTTGTCCCTCTGCCAGATGGAAGCTTCCCCAGAGCAGGATGTCGAGGTCGAAGTAGCGCTTGCCGAATATCAGGTCGCCATGATACTGTCCGTAGTTGCCTATGCCCACCTTGGCTTTGACGCCGTCGATGTCGGCTCCCGCCTTGGTGATTAGGTTGACCACTGCCGTCAGAGCCACACCACCGTAGAGGGATGATGCTGGTCCGCGCAGCACCTCAACCTGTTTGAGCTTTTCGAGTGCGATGCTGAAGTCGGGTGCCGCCGTATTGGTACAATAGCTGTTCAGACGGTGTCCGTCGAGCATGAAGAGTATTTTCTCCTGTCCGCTGCTGTAGATGCCTCGCATGGCGATGTTGATGTCGTCGCTGCAGTCGATGATGTACATACCAGGGACGTAGGTTGCCAGCAATTCCTGCAGGTTGCGTGCCCCGCTGTTTTGTATCATCTCCTCTGTTATCAGGGTGACAGGCACCGGCACCTCGTTGAGATTCTCCGACTGGCTCGAGGCGGTGGTGATGGTGGCGGAACGGCCGGCCTTGATGCTCTCCACGATGTCAGTAAACCGCTGGGGGTCTTTCAGCGAGGTCGTGTAGTAGGGGTCGTCGGCCAGCAGCAGAGAGGCATAGCGCTCTGCCTCGTCCGTCCGGTCGAGCGCCAGGTTGCAGAGCGAGAGCAGTCGGTAGACGCTTTGGCTGAGGTTGTTGGGGAATTTGCCGACATGCTCCATCAGCAACTCCATCGACTGTTCGACGCGTCCCATGCTATATGCTTGTTCTGCCTCGTTGTAGACCTGCATCATGTCGTCCTTTTGAGCTTGCGCCGGGAGTGCGAGCCATAGGGATATAAATATAATAAGGTGTAGTCTGTTGTTCATCTCTTGATGGGAATGGTGAATGTGAAGTTGGTGCCCTCTCCCTTAGTCGACTCAAAGGTGAGGCGACCGCCGTGCTTGTTCTCGATGATATCGCGCGTGATGCTCATACCGAGTCCCGTGCCTTGTCCGGCGGGCTTGGTGGTGTAGAAGTTCTCGAAGAGCCGCTGCTTGGTCTCCTCGTCCATGCCTTCGCCATTGTCAGCGATACTGATTACCAGCTCTCCGCTGTTGCTCTTCACGCTGACGTTCACCTGAGGCTGATAGCCCTCTGGGTTGTCCTGCGCCTTACGCCAAACCGCATAGCAGGCATTGTTCATCACATTGAGTACGGCGCGACTCAAGTCTTGCGGAATGACCATCATCGGCTGCAGCCCCTGCTCATAGTCCTCATGGATGCTGATGTTGAAGTTCTTGAAGTTGGCTCGCATGGCGTGATAGGAGAGCCACACGTATTCCTTCACCAGGTGGCATACGTCGGTGGGCAGGGCTTCGTTTTCCTTGCCCCTTGACATAAGCAGGATGCCCCGTATGATGCTGATGGCCCGTTCGCCGTGCTCCACAATCTTCGACATGTTCTCCTTCAGGTCGGCCACAATATCCTCCAGGTCTTCGCGGTCGTCCTCAGAGATCTTGTCCTCATAATCTTCTACAATATCTGTCAGGTCCGAGAGAAGCTTGTCCGACATCTTGCTGAAGTTGATCACGAAGTTCAGCGGGTTTTGGATTTCATGGGCTATGCCGGCACTCAGCAGGCCCAGCGAGGCCAGCTTCTCTTGTTTCTTTAGTTGCTCCTTGAGCTTTTCAACCTGTTCTTCCATAAGCCTTTACTGTGTTAGGGTGGGGAGTGTAATGGTAAACTCGCTGTATTTGTTCTTTTCTGATTTCACATGGATGTCACCTCCGTAGTTCTGTATGATCTCACGGCTGAGGTATAGGCCTACACCAGAAGCCTCGCCTGTGGTCTTGGTGGTGAAGAAGGGGTCGAAGATCTTGTTGATGATGGTGTCCTCGATGCCGATGCCGTTGTCGCGGATGGTCAGGGTGACGAGGTTTCCGTCCTGTCGTGCCGTCAGCGATACCTCCGGCTGGAAATCCTCGCGCTGTATCTTCTTCACGACGGCGTAGATGCCGTTGCCCAGCATGCTCATCAGGGCCTTGCTCAGGTGGTCGGGATTGCCGTTGATGGGCAGTTCGCCGTCGGGCAGGCTGAAGTCCACTTGGATGTGGTACTTCGAGATGTCGTCGGCAAAGTAGGTCCTGATCATCTCTTCGTCCTGACGGATCAGCTTGGCCAGGTCCATCCTGACGATGCCTCCGCTACGGTCTTTGAGCATCTCTTCCATAGCCTTGAGGGTACGGGTGGTGTTCTGGCCGTGTTCGCCCACTTTCTGCAGGTTGCCGCGCAGCATGCTCAGCACGTCGAGCGTGTCCTCATAGTTCTCTTCGTCCATCTTGTCCTTTTCATCCTCGATGTTGGCCTCGATGTCCTTCACCAGTCCTTCCGACAGCTTGGAGAAGTTGTTGATGTAGTTCAACGGGTTGAGGATACGGTCAATGAGTCCCTGAGTCAGTTTACCCACGGTGGCCATCTTCTCCTGGCGTATCAGTTCGTTCTGTGCGTTGTGCAGGTCGTTGAGGGCTTCCTCCAGGCTCTTCGATTTCAACTCGATTTCGTCCTTCTGCTTCACCACCTCGGCGGTGCGCTCCTGGACGATGCTTTCCAGCTGGGCCTTATCTTTCTCCAGTCTGTTCAGGCGATAGCGGAACAGAGCGTAGATGAGCAAGGCCGCCAGGATGAAGTAGAGTACCATCGTGTACCATCTCATGTACACGGGATAGGCGATGGAGAAGTTCACCGATACCGGGTCGGTCAGTTCTCCCGTTGCTTGTCGGGCTTGGATGGTAAGGGTGTATGAGCCGTAGGGCAGTTGGCTGTATTCCACTCCTTTACTGGTTGACCATACGCTCCATTTGTCGTCGTTCAGCTTGTAGCGGTAGTAGACCTGTCCAACCAGCGGTGTGTAGTCGAGTGAATAGGTGAATCTCAGGCTCCTGTCCTTGCTGCCGAGTCCCGGCAGGCTGGCTGGCATTTCACCGAAGCCTCCCCAGAGGATGCTGTCGCCGCCCAGCGTGATGGAGCGGAACTGTAGTTTGGCCTGGGTCTTGAACAGGGGGTCCGAGGCCTTCTTGTCGATGACCCATAGCGCATGGTCGCTGCCGAGCCATATCTTGTCGCCTTCGAGATAGAGGGCTTGTATGGGTGTTTCCTCAAAGGGGATGAGCAACCGGTGCAGGTCGTCGAGTTTCTTGCCGTCCTTCCATCTGTAGAGCCGCTTGCCTTCGCTGTTGGTCAGCCAGTTCACGCCATGCTCGTCGAGATGCGAGAAGAGGGGGTAGGGGAAAGGCTTTTCTTCCTCAGCGCCGATCACCTCTACCTTATTGCCTACGGGGACGATGGCAGCGATGGCCTCGATGTCGCCGTGGTTGACTGCCTTGAAGGCGGTGTCGGAAGAGCGCTTGTACCACACTTCGCCATAGACGTTCTGTAGCCAGATGGTACCCTGGCTGTCCTTGAGGATCTTGTTCACCTTTTCTGCGTCGCACACCTTGGCTCTGCTCTTGCTGGATAAGTTCAGACGGTAGATGCCGTCGAACTCTCCGATATAGCAGTCGAGGCCGTCAACAAAGATGGTGGTGCTGCTGGTCTGTGTCAGCTGGGTTGCCTTACCGTCGGGGGTGATGAGGTAGACACCGTTGGCTGTGGATGCCACGAGTCCCATGGCCGAGAATTGCAGTTTCCAGCAGGCGTGGTGGATGTCGCCCACCATTTCAAACGTGTTGCCTTCCAATCGGAACAGTCCCTGGCTTGTGCCCACATATTTCTTGCCGTCCAGACTCTCTATGGTCTGTATAGAACCTGGTAGCCCCTCGTTGGCCGTAAAGTGACTGAAGAAGGAGGGCAGGTTGATGGCAAAGACGGCCTCGTCGGCAGCTCCCCAGATGGTGCCATGACCGTCGTAGGAAATCCATATCACATTGTTGGTGTACAGGCCGTGCTCCTTGGTCAGGTGCATGAGCTCTTTGCCATTGGCATCGAAGATCTTGATACCTTCGCCTTTCAGCACGACGGCCGTCATGCCGTTCTCCAAGTCTACCTCTTCGACATAGTGCGACAGTACTGATACATCCTCTTGTTCTTCGGCATTGTTGGCATAGACGACATCGGTCATACCCACCTTGCCGGTATTGTTGACGGTAGCCTTGACGGATATCTTGCCGTCGACCAACTGGTAGATATGGTCGTCGTTGACGATGAACTGCAGTTTATTGTCCTTTTCGAATATTTCGAGCACTTCGCCGTGGAAAGTGTCAGCATCGCCTATGCGTTCCAAGGCGAGCTCTCCGTTGGGTTTGGTGACCACTCGTCCGAAGTAGTTGTAGCCACCCACCCAGATGTTGCCGTCTTTGTCGCACATGACCACGGTGACTCGTGTGATGCCAGGTGTGTGGATAATGCGCCATTCCGCTTTGTCGTAATACATCAGCCCCTCGAAGTTGGCCACGAAGACGGTTCCGTTCTTGTCGGTGTCCAGATCGAAGTTCACGTTGTGCGCCTTGTATTCCTTTTGTGTGAAGTTGCGGATGACGGGGTAGCCCTGCGACCAGGTCGTGGCGGCTGTCAGTACCAGCAGGAGGGTGGATAGCAGTCTCTTCATCGGCGTACCTCCTTTCTGTGCTGTGCTGTGGCCGTATTGACAAAGGTCTCATAGGGCACTTTGCTGCCGATGAAGTAGTTCCATTCGCTCGGGGTGAAGTTACGCTTCAGCTTCTTTTGTACCTTGTCCACCATCATGGGGATGGAGATAAGAGCCTCCGAGAGGTTACCGTCGCGACTGCCCGTCCACACGTAGTTCTTCGATACGTCGAAGGTGAAGAAGGTGATCCAGTCGTTGTTGTTCAGCAGGGTCATCGGCTCGGGTTTCTCACTTGTCGTCACCCATAGGTTGAGCGTCCCGTCGTAGCTTGACGAGTAGAGACGTCTGCCGTTGAATTTCAGTTTGGAGATACGCGACAGGTGTCCTACGTACTTTGTGGCCTTGCCCTTTTTGTCTACGAAATAGATGGTGCCGTCGCTCATGCCGTAGGCGCTGATACCATTGTTGTTGCTGCTGGCAAAGGCGGTCACGTTGCCTTTCACCGGTACGTTGCTGGTCTGGATGTTGCTCAGCGATGTCACCTTGTGCATCTTCCCGTTGTCGTCGAACACCAGGGGCTTGTGGTCGTGACGGGCGGCAAAGGTCAGGCGGGCATCGAACTGCTTCACGCCGGTGAGCTTTCCTGCGGCGATGTTGTAGACGGCCATCGTATGGTCGCCGATGATGAGCAGCTGGTCTTTCGACAGCTCTTCCAGCCCATGGGGATGCTGGATGTCGTTGAGCAGGACAATCTGTGTCTTGCCTGCCTCGTTGGTGACCACCATGTGGCCGCTGCGGCTCAGGGCATAGATGTTTCCGTTTGTCGGGTGTACATAGAGGCTTCTGAAGTCAAAGTTCTTGTCCTTGAAGATAGGTTTGGAGTTCAGGCGGTCGCCACTCTTCTCGTGAAAGAGAATCTCTCCGTAGGTTCCGGCAGTCACCATCTTGTTGTCGTTGCCGGGCATGAAGGCCAGGCCCATCAGCATGCCGTTGTGCGAGGGCCATTCGCGCCTGCTCTGGCTCGACTGCGTCAGGGCTTCGTAGACGGCGGGATAGTACAGGTCGCCATGATAGCGGTCGGTGTAGAAATAGGATGCATAGCTGAGCAGGTCGGCCGTCTCCTTGTTGCCCGAGCGGTACTGTACGGTGGAGAGTGACCCGAGCGAGCGCCCCAGGGCTATATAGCTCAGGGTGTCGGCCGTACGCTTGGCCATCTCTGCCTGTATCCGCTGATGCTCGGCAATGAGCCGTTCGGACTCAGCCGTGGACTGGGCTTCGAGGGCTTTCTTCTCTGAGACGAGGGCGGCATGCTCGGCTGCCTGTGCGTGCTGTCGCTCCTGTTCCGAGCGCTGGCGCATCTCGTTGGCCACGCGGGTCTGCTGGATGGCTTCCTCGCGCTGCTCGTCGGAGATGTCCTTCTGCTGTAGGGCTATCACCTCCATCTGCTGGCTGACGCTTCGCAGCACGACCGAACGCTTCTCCTGACGCTCCAGTTCGGTGAGCTGCGCCTGCAGTTCTCCTATCTGGCGGTGGGCTGAATACCAGCCGCCAAGTCCTGTCACCGATGTGGCCGTCAACAGGAGCATCAGACCGCCGAGGGCTACGTTTTTCCTCTTCATAAATCTCTCAATCTCTCAATCTCT
>DDQK01000036.1:1086-29206 GCA_002342665.1 Prevotella sp. UBA2444 | reverse complement strand
CCAGCATCGTGATGTCGTCACTCTGCTCGGCACCTGTGGTGAATGCAGACAGGTCTGCCTTAACGGCCTTGATAGTCTCCTGGCAGTCCTTGTTGGCCGACTGCTTGAGGATATTGATGAGTCGCTCGTCGCCATACTCTTCCAGCTCGGTATTCATGGCCTCGTTGACGCCGTCGGTGAACATCACCAGCATGTCGCCCTTGTCCAGCTGGAGGGTGGCCTGATGATATTCCAGGAAGTCGAAGGCTCCCACGATCGGGTCTTTTGGCATGGGTGTCTCCACCACCTGTCCGTCGCTCTTCAGGATGTAGGGCGGGTTATGGCCGGCATTGGTGTAGGTCAGCTCGCCGGTGCGGAGGTTGTAGATGCCGTAGAACACGGTGACGAACATGCAGTTGACCGACTCCTTCGCCAACAGCTTGTTGGAGTAGGTGATGCACTCTGCCGCCGAGTCTCCCTGGATTCCCGTGGCCCTGATGAGCGTGCGGCTGACGGCCATGAAGATGGCAGCCGGGATGCCCTTCCCGCTGACATCGGCGATGCACACGCCGATGCGGTCCTCGTCGATGCGGAAGAAGTCGTAGAAGTCGCCGCCGATGTCCTTGGCTGCTTCCATCGAGGCTGCTATGTCCAGAAAGCCTGTTTCCTCAGGGAAGGGCGGGAAGATGCGCGGCAGGATGGCCTGCTGTATCTCGTGGGCCACGGCCAGGTCGCCCTTGAGCGACTGCAGCTGGTTGCTGTCCTCCTGCATCTGGCGGATGTAGTGGATCTGCTCGATGGCCTTCTCGATGGTGCGGCTCAGGTCGTCCAGGTCGATGGGCTTTGTGGCGAAGTCGAAGGCGCCGTTGTTCATCGCCTGGCGGATGTTACCCATGTCGCCATAGGCCGACACCATGATGCACTTCAAGGCGGGATTCTGCATCTCGTTGATCTTCGTCAGCAGCGTCAGACCGTCCATCTCCGGCATGTTGATGTCGGAGAGGATGATGTCGATGTCCTTGTGCTTCAGAAGCATCGTCAGGGCCTCAAGGCCGTTGTGGGCAAAGAAGAATTCATATTCACCCTTACGTATCTTTCTACGGAAATATTGCGTTAATAGCAATTCGAGATCCATCTCGTCGTCAACGCTTAAAATCTTTGTTGGCATATCTTTTTTGAATTATTAGTTATTTCCCGTGCAAAATTAAAATAAAAATGTGGGATTACCAAATCTTTTTCGCGGAAAACGAAAAAAAATGCTTACCTTTGCTGCCGAAATGATGATTTTAAACGTATTTAACCCCGAACACGACCTCGCTTTGGCCTCCGGGCTGAGTAATTTTACGGCTCCACATGCCGGGCGCCAGCTACATGCCGACCTCGACTGGCTCCCCGCCATCTGGGCTCAGCCGGGCGATATCGTGCTGGTGGATAGTGCCGAGGCTGCTCAAAGGGCTTTCGGCCGACTGATGCATCGCTCTTTCGACGGCTTTGTGGTGAAGTCACAACTGTCTCGTCTGGATATCAGTCGTGTAGACCCCTGGGGCTGGGACGAACCCTTGCGCCGATTCCTGCTGCGTTGGGGCGTGTCGCCGCAGGCCTGTCTGACAGAGTCAGAGGTGGCTGCCGTGCGCGAGCTGTCACACCGGCGGACGGCGGTCGGGCTGCTCCCTCAGCTACGTCTCGAAGGTACCGTGGGCGAGTCGCAGCTGGCCGATTCCGTCGATGCCGTCAGGGCATTGGCCGACAAGTGGGGCAGGGTGGTGGTCAAGGCACCATGGAGCAGCAGCGGCCGGGGAATACGTTTCATCTCCGGCGAGCCCGATGCCTCTCAGCTGGGCTGGCTGCTGAACACGCTCCTGCGGCAGGGCTCGGTCGTCGTGGAGCCACAATATAATAAGGTGAAGGATTTCGCCATCGAGTTCGTTCGTCTCGACGACGGGCGGATCGTCTGTCGCGGCCTATCTCTGTTCCATACTACCAATGGTGCCTATACCGGCAATATCCTTGCCTCTGAGGATGAAAAGCGAGAGGTCATAAGTCGCTATCTTTCAGTCGGTCTGCTCGATGCCGTTCAAGCAGAGATTTGCAGATTGCTTGCTCCCATGCTCGGCTCCTATCATGGACCTTTCGGGGTGGACATGATGGTGGTGGCCCGACCTGAGGCCGACGGATTCCTGCTCCATCCTTGCGTGGAGATCAACCTGCGACGCACGATGGGACATGTGGCCCTCACCATCCCGCGGCGAGGCGTGATGCAGGTCGCATATACAGATAATCACTACAAACTAAGAATAAGACCCGTATGAGAAAACTAATCCTAATCGCAGCTGCCCTGCCCATGATGGCCGTGGCTCAGAACTACAACAATCCCGAGCTTAGCTCGCAGACCCGCAGCCTTTCACAGGTATGGTCGCCCGACAATGGCGACGGCACCTACACCAACCCCGTCATCAACGCCGACTACTCCGACCCCGATGTCTGCGTGGGACCCTCCGGCGAGGACTACTACATGACGGCCTCCTCCTTCCAATGCATCCCAGGACTGCCCATCCTGCACTCCCGCGACCTGGTGAACTGGGAGATTGTCAACTACGCCGTCAAGGAGCTCGAGCCTGCCGAACTCTTCGCCAAGCCCTCCCACGGCAACGGCGTGTGGGCACCCTCCATCCGCTATTATGAGGGAGAATACTATATCTACTGGGGTGACCCCGACAACGGCGTATTCATGGTCAAGACCCGTGGCGGCGACCCTGCCGGAGAGTGGGAGAAGCCGCTGCTCGTCATCGCAGGCAAGGGCATGATCGACACCACACCCCTCTGGGACGACGACGGCAGGTGCTATCTCGTGAACGGATGGGCCAACTCGCGCAACAAGTTCGCATCCGTGCTCACCGTGCGTGAGATGTCGCCCGACGGCACTCGTGCCATTGGCAACCCCGTCATCGTGTTCGACGGCAACGGCAACGAGAACCGCACCTGCGAGGGACCTAAGTTCTACAAGCGCGACGGCTGGTACTGGATTATGTGCCCCGCAGGCGGCGTGCCTACAGGATTCCAATTGGCCATGCGCTCAAAGAGCCCCTATGGACCCTACGAGCACAAAATCGTGCTCCAGCAGGGCAAGACCACTATCAACGGCCCGCACCAGGGCGGATGGGTACATACCAAGTACGGCGAAGACTGGTTCCTCCACTTCCAGGACAAGGAGGCCTACGGGCGCGTGGTACACCTGAACCCCGTCGACTGGAGCAGCGGCTGGCCCGTGATGGGCAAGAAGGGAGAGCCCGTGCTGACATACCGTAAGCCCCAAAGCGATGGACAGTGGCCTGTGGTCAACCCTCAGGAGAGCGACGAGTTCAGCACCCCGCACCTCGGCCTGCAATGGCAATGGCACGCCAACTACCATCAGGCGTTCGGCATGCCGACGGCCTTCGGCACCATGCGCATCTACACCTATAAACTCTCTGAGGGATGGAAGAACTTCTGGGAGGTGCCCAACCTGTTGCTCCAGAAGACGCCTGCCGACAACTTCACGGTCACCACCAAGCTGCGCATGACCTCGAAGGCCGACGGACAGTTTGGCGGACTGATCATGATGGGACTCGACTACTCGGCTCTCGTCGTGCGCCGCATCGGACAGGAGTTCCAACTCGTGCGCATGACCTGCCAAGATGCTGATCGCGGCAAGCCCCAGACCGAGGAGGTCATCGCCACCCTGAAACCTTCAGCCAAGGACAAGATCGACTACAAGCCCGGTATCCATGAAGACATCTACCTGCGTCTGAAGGTTGCCTACGTCGGAGGCCAGAATGCCGACGGTACCTATCGCCACGAGGCGCGCGTCACCTTCTTCTGGTCGCCCGACGGCAGGAAGTTCTCCGAGGCAGGCCCCGCCTTCCGCATGCGTCAGGGCAAATGGATTGGGGCCAAGTTCGGCTTCATAGCTGCCGAACCTGACCCCAAGTGCGACCGTGGCTGGGTGGATGCCGACTGGATTCGCGTCACGCCCTAAGGCTCCGGATCGGGAGCCGTGGCCACGGCGTAGCTCGAGATGGGTATCTCAAGAGAACTTAGTGCTTGAGCAACCAAGTCTACCGAAACGAAAATCCCCGCCGAGTCGACGGCGGGGATGAGAGATGAAATCAACGAGGACTATGTGATCGGGGGCGTCCTTCTTATCTGCGGATGAGGCGCACCTCGGAGTTGAGACCGCTGGGGACGGGCTCCCAGGTGTCGTAGGTGGTGCGCTTGTAGTTGATGTCGACCACGTTGATCTCCTCCATCTTGCGCCATTTGATGCCTCGGCGGTCGTAGTCGGCGATGCGGTTGGCTGGCAGGTTGGTCACCTCGATGCGGATGTCGTTCCATCCGGCCTTGAGTGTCTGACGGCAGTCGAGCACGAAGGGCACGCTCCAGGCGCATCCGATGAGCTGGCCGTTGATGTAGACACGGGCCGACTCTCGTACGTCGCCCAGGTCGATCTGCCAGTCGTTGGCACCCTTCAGGTCTCGCCTGGTGAGTTTCACTCGGGTGGTGTAGACGCCAGTTCCCATCGTCACGCGGGCACTATCGTCGTCGAGGGTTTCCCAGGTCTGGAGCTTGGGCAGCTGGAAGGTCTTGGCCACGCGGGGAGACTCCTCTGTAAAGGAGAGCTTCCAGGGTCCGGAGAGGGCATACACCTGCTGGGGTGCAGGTGAGACGTGACGATAGATCTCAGCCAGATTGTCGAGTAGTGACGAGGTGGTCTGTTCGGGTGCTTCATTGTAGGTCTGCAGGATGATTGACTCTCCGCTCCGCAACGAGAGGTGTATCAGTCCCTGCTCGTTGATGATAGCCGGGGTGATGTCGCCGTTGAGGGGGTTGAAGAAGCAGGCAGCCTTGAACGGAACGGCCAGAGCCACATCATCTTCGATATCGTTAGGCGAGAGGTTAGCGATGAAGTAGTGGTAGCCCGTGGCATTACGGCGACGGATGGCTTTCAGTCCGCACTCCTGCTTCATGGCTTCCGGACGGGCGGCTGCGCTGAGGTCGGCTGCCTTGGTGCCGTAGATGACATGTGCGCCCTGGGCGCGCAGCTGCTCGATATGCTGGCGCAGATCCTCGGGCATCATCTGGCACTCGGGTATGACGAGACCTTTGTATCGTGTGCCGGCAGCCGTCTGGAGCATGCCGTCCTTCAGTTCGGTAGTCATCAGGTACTGGTCGGAGACGTAGTCGCAGTCGAATCCTGCGCGGTCGATATCGAGGATGGCCTGTATGAACTCAGGCGCCAGCTTGCCCATCTGATGGATGGAGAACTGCATGAGCAGCTTGTCGGTCTGCTTCTGCCACATGTCGCGGATGGGGAGGTAGACGAGGAAGTCATTGTCGGGCTGTCCCATCTGCAGGAAGCTCTGGCATCTCTCAACGTACTGCATGAAGTAGGGTGCGTCGCGCCAGATGCTGTTGGTGGGGCTCATGTCGATGGAGGCGTAGAACTTCCATCCTGGCCATGGGTCGTCTTTAGGCGAATAGGCCGTACCGTGGAAGAACATGTGGTTGACACCTGCGCAGAACATCAGGTCGATGTCGGGCTTGAGCTGCGAGAGGGAGGTACGGAAATGCTCTGTGAGCCATGTGAAGGTCTCGCTCGACGTGTATGGCTTCCCGCAGATGTGGGCAGCCGACGGGGCATACTTGAGCATGGAGAAGTCGGAGTCGTTCTTACGGGTCTTGCCGGGGTCTTGGCGGAGCCCTCGGATGCCGAACTCGGAGAGTCCGAATCCCTCGATCTCGGGGATGTCGACGGCGGCGTAGCAGTCAATGAGGTTGGCAGGCGAGCCGTGGGCCTGGTTGCGCGTGATGGCTCCGTGGGAGTGTGCCCATGCCGTCCATTGCTGGGTGAAGTTTTCCAGAAGCAGGTCGCCGAGGGTCTCGCGGTAGTCGCTTACGATCTTGGGGTTGCCCTCGGTGAGCTGTATGAGATAGTCCTGCAGCCGGTAGCCGCGTCGCTTCTCGAACTCGTCGAAGAGAGAGGGCGTCCAGGTGGCGTCGGCCACTTCATAGGAGTCGTTGAAGAATGTATGCGGGTAGGGCGTGTTGGTGCGCTCGAAGGCCTGTTCGATATGGGCGAGGTAGTTGTGGACTGCCTTGCGGTCGAAATGGTCGATGACGAGTCCCTCGCCGCCGGGTGCCGCCCGCTTCACCTTCATCACGCCGTAGCGGATGTGGAGGGCGATGACTCGCCACTGGGCAGTCTCCATCTCCTTGAGCCGCATCTTGAGGTACTTGCGGAAGGTCTTCTCCTTCGTGGCTTTCATCTCGGCCTGTAGGATGGCCTGCGGGCTCCATGTGAGGCGCCCGTTGGCATCGACGTACTGGGTGACATCGTAGCCCGTGCCCTGCCAGTAGGCCATCACGCGGTCGAGGCGGCTGTACTTGGCATCCTTCTCCGGTACGGAGAGGTCAAGTCCCTCGACGCTCAGCCCCTGGAACGACTTATCGACGAAGATGGCCCTGCAGGCGCTCTCCTCTAGTGGTACCCACGGGCCTCCGAAGGGCCATCCGGTACCAGTAGACATGTCCACTTCGATGCCAGTCTGCCGGCCGTTGTCCTGCACTTGGCGCAGCATCTCCATCCATTGGTCGGAGAGGTAGGGGATATTGTTGGCCTGATTGCCCTGCACACCATAGAGGGGCGTGATCTCTACGGCTCCGATGCCGTGGCGGGCGTACTCCTGCATGGTCCATTGCAGGTTCTGCTTGTCGACGGCTGATCCGAGCCACCACCAGCGGGTGCCGGGCTTGGCCTCCTGATGCACCTCTGGCCATTGCTGAGCCTGAACCGTCAGACAGGCGGCGCAAGCTATCACGATAGCGAGTGTCTTTCTCATTTGTTTTTTATTTAAAAGAATATGTCAGCCAGAAGATAGCAGATGACGGTTGATACGGCCACGCTAATCAGTCCTGGAATCATAAACGAGTGGTTGAACACGTACTTTCCGATCTTGGTCGTTCCCGAGCGATCCATATTGACCGTGGCGATGTCGGTAGGATAGTTGGGGATGAAGAAGTAGCCGTAGGCACAGGGCAGCACGCCGAGCAGCACCCATCCGGGTATGTCGAGTGCATAGGCCACGGGCAGTAGCGACACGATGACGGCTCCCTGAGAATTGATGAGCACGGAGAAGATGAAGAACACCAGGGCAATGGACCACTTGTGCTCCTCAACCATTGTGCCGAGCAAGTTCTGAACATCGTCCATGTGGGCATTGAAGAAGGTGCTGGAGAGCCATGCGATGCCGTAGATGGCCACGACGGCCACCATTCCCGACTGCCATACGTTGTCGGCCACGGCATTCTTGGGTTTGGCCCCGCAGATGATGATCATCAGGGCAGCTGCCGAGATGAGGATGATCTGAATGACGAGATGCATCTTGATGGTGACCATCTGCTTGACGGTAACGCCCTCCATGATGATACCAGCCGAGGCCAGGGATTCGGGCGATACGGACTTGCCCGTGGGCAGCAGCACATCCTTGGCACCCTCTATCGGCACCACCTGCTCATAAGCTGGCAGTATCTGCTGGGCAAAGGCGAGGATGACAATCAGCGCGACAGCGGAGAGGAAGATATAGACAGCATACTTCGACTTCTGGCTGATTTGCTTGTCGAGCACGGTCAGGGTATTGCCATAGATAAACTCGCGTTGAGCGGGGTCGGCCAATCTGGCCTGGAACTGAGGGTCTTTGTCGAGGTCGAGTCCGCGGCGTGTGCTCCAGAGAGCGGCCACCATGATGCCCATGAAGCAGCTGGGGATGGTGACGGCCACAATCTGCGGAATGGTGATTTGGAAACCATTGAGCGTGGAGATGGCGGAGAAAGCCACGACGGCAGCCGAGATGGGTGAGCAAATGATAGCCAGCATCGAGGCCACGCTTGCGATGGCGCAAGGGCGCTCTGGTCGGATGCCTCTCTTCAGGGCTACGTCGGTAATGATGGGCATGAGGGTGTACATCACGTGTCCCGTTCCCACGAGGATGGTCAGGACGAATGTGGAGATGGGAGCCAGGACCGTGATGAGGCGTGGATGCCGCCGGAGCATCTTCTCGGCTATCTGTATCATCCAGTCCATGCCGCCCGATGCCTGCAGGATACCCGCACAGGTGACGGCTGCCACGATGATATAGATGACATCGGTGGGGGGCGTGCCGGGGCGAAGGCCATGGTCAAAGACCAGGATGGCCAGACCGAAACCGGCAATGGCTCCGAGGGCCAGACTTCCGTACCTGGACCCAAGATAGAGGGCCAGAAGTACTATCAGTAGTTCTATGATGGTGATAAGCATAATCTTCTTTGTTTTTAGGGGTTAGAAAATGATCATAGATAAGACATAGGCTACGATGGTAGCCGTGAAGATGTGGATGAGTCCGGGCATCATGAACGAGTGGTTGAGCAGATACTTGCCGATGACGGTCGTTCCGGAGCGGTCGAAGTTGACCGTAGCAATGTCGGAAGGATAGTTCGGAATGAAGAAGTAGCCGTAGACCGATGGCAGCACACCCAGCAGCACGGGGCCTGGGATGCCGAGCGAATAGGCCAGCGGCAGCATCGATACGACGACGGCTCCCTGAGAGTTGATCAGCACGGAGACAAGGAAGAATACCAAGGCTATCGACCAGTTGTACTTGGCCACGATGTCGCCCAGCATGGCTTGCATCTCGTTGGTATAATTAGAGAAATAGGTGTCGGCCAGCCATGCGATACCGAAGATGGCCACCACGGCCACCATGCCCGACTGCCAAACAGCTCCTCGAACGGCCTTGGCCGGGGATGCCTTGCAGAAGAGTATCATGATGGCAGCAGCCGAGATCATCACAATCTGAATCACCACATTCATCTTCAGCTGGATGAAAGAATATTCGGTAATGCCGGGAATAAACACTTTTGCCTTGGCCAAAGCAGCTGCAGAGGCCACGGTTCCATCGTCGAACGTGAAGTCGGGTGCACCTTTGACGGCCTTGATGGTTGTATAGGAGGGCAGTACGTCCTGGAAGATAGCAAAAGCCACGATGACGCACAAGGCACCCAGGAACACGTAGACGGCATTCTTGGCCGACTGGGGTATCTCCTTGTCGAGGGTGGTGGCGTTGGAGCCATAGATATATTCGCGCTGGATGGGGTCCTTCAACTTGGCTTGGAACTCAGGATCCTTGTCGAGGTCGAGGCCGCGATGGTAGCTGGCTGCTGCCGCCGCCATCAGTCCACATATACATGCTGGAAAGCTGACCATCAGCACCTGGGGAATCGATACGTCGAAACCGTTAGAGTTGGAGATGGTCACGAAGGCCACCACGGCAGCTGCAATGGGCGAACAAGTGATACCTACCTGCGAGGCAATCGAGGCTACGCCACAGGGACGCTCAGGTCGGATGCCTTGCTTGAGCGATATGTCGCAAATAATTGGCATTAAGGTGTATACGACATGTCCAGTTCCGACCAAAACAGTCAGTATGAATGTCGACAGCGGAGCCAGGAAAGTGATGCGCTCAGGATGCTTGCGAAGCATCTTCTCCGCAATCTGGATCAGCCAATCCATACCTCCTGAGGATTGCATGATACCGGCGCAAGTGACGGCAGCGATGATGATGTAGATCACATCTGTCGGAGGGGAACCTGGCTTCATGCCGAAGCCGAAAACGAGTAGGGCAAGTCCGATGCCGGATATGGCGCCAAGGGCCAGGGAGCCGTATCGAGAACCTACGTAGAGTGCCAGAAGAACTACCAGCAACTCTATAACCATTGTTAATGTTACCATTTAAGTAGTTACTTTATTGATTGGGTTTTTAAGTTTCGCCTGCAAAAGTAATCATTTTATTTTTTAAACACGAACTTTTTGGGAAGAAATCTTAAAATTATTTATTTCTTTTGCTGACTCAAATATTTTGTGTACCTTTGCACGCTAAATACGATAAGCTGGAAATAAAAGATAAAAAAATAGATATATGGCTAAGAAATTTGCCGAGCATAACGGCTTGAACCTAACTCAGGTAAACGACGACATCCTGAAGATGTGGCGTGAGAAAAATGTGTTCTGGCGCTCCGTGGAAGAGCGTGAGGGGTGTCCGCAATTTGTATTCTTCGAGGGTCCCCCCTCAGCCAACGGCCATCCTGGCATCCACCATGTACTGGCCCGTACGATCAAGGACACCTTCAACCGTTATAAGACGATGCAGGGCTATCAGGTGAAGCGTAAGGCCGGCTGGGATACCCACGGACTGCCCGTGGAACTCGGCGTGGAGAAGGAACTTGGCATCACCAAGGCTGATATCGACAATAAGGAGTCGGAGAAATACATCTCAACGGAAGACTACAACAAGAAATGCCGCGAGAACGTGATGATGTTCACTCAGGAGTGGCGTGAACTGACCGAGAAGATGGGCTACTTTGTAGACCTCGACCATCCGTATATCACGTACGACAACAAATATATCGAAACCCTCTGGTGGCTGCTCCAGCAGTTCTATAAGAAAGGGCTGCTCTATAAGGGCTACACCATCCAGCCGTATTCGCCCGCCGCAGGTACAGGACTCTCCAGCCACGAGTTGAATCAGCCCGGCTGCTATCGTGACGTGAAGGATACTACGGTGACAGCACTCTTCAAGGCCGTCGATCCGAAAGAAGAATGGACCAAGTGGGGCACGCCATATTTCGTGGCCTGGACCACGACGCCCTGGACGCTGCCTTCGAACACGGCCCTTTGCGTAGGTCCGAAGATCGACTACGTGGCTGTGGAGACATACAACGCCTATAATGGCGAGAAGATAACGATCATCCTGGCTGAGAGCCGGCTGAACGCCTATCTCGCTCCTGAAGGCCACATCAGCGACGGAGGAGAGATGCCTGAGTATAAGAAGGGCGAGAAGTTTGTGCCCTACCGTATCGTAGGCCACTATAAGGGTGAGGAGCTCGTAGGCCTGAAGTATCAGCAGTTGATGCCTTGGGTAAAGCCTACGGCCAAACTCGACCAGAATGCCGCCGACTATGTGAAGGCGTATGCTGAGGCTCATCCCGAGAAAGTCTTCACCAGCGAAAACGGCAAGGACCAGTTCGTGGAGATGGAGAGTGAGGCTTTCCGCGTAATCCCTGGTGACTATGTGACGACTGAGGATGGTGCCGGTATCGTGCATATTGCGCCTACCTTTGGTGCCGACGACGCCAAGGTGGCCAAGGATGCCCATGTACCCAGTCTCTTCCTTATTAATAAGAAAGGTGAAACCCGTCCGATGGTGGATTTGCAGGGCAAATACTATGTGATGGACGAACTCGACGCGAACTTTGTGGCTAAGTGCGTCGACAAGGAAGGTTATGGCCATCATGCCGGCGACTACGTGAAGAACGCCTATGCTCCGGAATTCAACAAAGATGGCAAGTATGACGAGCAGGCCGCCTCGAAGGCAGAAGACCTGAATATCGTGATCTGCATGGAGATGAAGCAGGAGGGTACGGCGCTGAAGATAGAGAAGCACGTACACAACTATCCCCATTGCTGGCGTACCGACAAGCCTGTGCTCTACTATCCGCTCGACTCTTGGTTCATCCGCTCGACAGCTAAGAAGGACCGAATGTTTGAGTTGAACAAGACCATCAACTGGCAACCGGAATCGACAGGTACGGGTCGCTTCGGCAACTGGCTGGAGAACCTGAACGACTGGAACCTTTCCCGTAGCCGTTTCTGGGGAACCCCGCTGCCCATCTGGCGCGATGAGGACGGTAAGGAGATCTGCATCGGAAGCGTGGAGGAACTCTATAACGAGATCGAGAAATCCGTCAAGGCTGGTTTCATGAAGAGCAATCCGCTGAAGGATAAAGGCTTTGTGCCCTGCGACTGGAGTCAGGAGAACTATGACAAGATCGACCTCCATCGCCCGTATGTTGATAACATTGTCCTCGTCTCGGAGAGCGGCAAGCCGATGAAGCGCGAGACCGACCTCATCGACGTGTGGTTCGACTCCGGTTCTATGCCGTATGCCCAGATTCACTATCCCTTCGAGAACAAAGACCTCATCGACAAGAATATTGCCTTCCCATGTGACTTCATCAACGAAGGAGTGGATCAGACACGTGGCTGGTTCTTCACACTCCACGCTATTGCTACGATGATCTTCGACTCGGTGGCTTTCAAGAATGTGATTTCATCGGGACTTGTGCTCGATGCAAAAGGTAACAAGATGTCGAAGCACGTGGGCAACGTGGTGAACCCCTTCGATATGATTGGCAAATACGGATCGGATGCCGTACGCCTCTACATGATGACCAACTCAGAGCCCTGGGACAACCTGAAATTCGACCCGGAGGGTGTCGACGAGGTGCGCCGTAAGTTCTTCGGCACCTTATATAATACATATAGCTTCTTTGCCCTTTATGCCAATGTCGACGGCTTTGACCCAGAGGCTGTACAGGTGGCCTTTGAGAAGCGTCCGGAGATTGATCGCTGGATACTCTCTTGTCTGAACACACTCATCAAGGGCGTGCAGGCAGAACTCGACAACTATGATCCTACGCGTGCAGGTCGACTGATAGATGCCTTCGTGAATGACGACCTCTCCAACTGGTATGTACGTCTGAACCGCAAGCGCTTCTGGGGCAAGGAAATGAGTGAGGATAAACTCTCGGCCTACCAGACACTCTATAGTTGCCTGATGACCGTATCTAAGTTGCTGGCTCCGTTTGCCCCGTTCTATGCAGACCAACTCTATAAGGATCTCGGAGGGAAGTTCGACTCCGTACATCTCGACAGGTTCCCTGTGGCAGACGATGCACAGATAGACAAGGATCTCGAGGCACGCATGCAGATGGCCCAGAAGATTACCTCGATGGTGCTCGCCCTGCGCCGAAAGGTGAATATCAAGGTACGTCAGCCGCTGCAGGCAATCATGATTCCTGCTGTCGACGACGACCAGAAGACCCATATTAAGGCTGTGAAGGACCTGATCATGAACGAAGTAAACGTGAAGGAACTCCGTTTCGTGGAAGGCTCCGGTGTACTGGTGAAAAAGGTGAAATGCAATTTCCGCACCATGGGTAAGAAGTTCGGCAAGCTGATGAAGGGCGTGGCAGCTGCCATGGATGCCCTCTCGCAGGAACAGATCGCAGAACTGGAGCAGCAAGGGTCGATAGGTATCAACGTCGAAGGACAGGCCCTCTCGGTAGAGGCTGTTGATGTGGAAATTATTTCTGAGGATATCCCTGGCTGGCTGGTAGCCAACGAAGGTAACCTGACCGTGGCTCTCGAGGTGGAACTGACCGACGAACTGCGCAACGAAGGTATGGCTCGCGAACTCATCAACCGTATCCAGAATATCCGTAAGGAGAGTGGTCTGGAGATAACCGACCGCATCGCCGTCACTCTTTCACCGAATGACGACGTGGAGAAATCTATCGAGAGCTTCGGTGAGTATATCAAGACACAGGTGCTGGCCGATGTTCTGATGGTAGAACCTAATGATGGTCAGGAAGTTGACTTTGATGACTTCAAGCTAAACATAAAAGTGGAAAAGAAATAGAAACAATAACTTAACATCCAAGACTTATGGCAGAAAAGACACGTTACAGCGACGAAGAGCTCGAGGAGTTCCGTCAGATTATTAATGAGAAGTTAGCATTGGCAAAGCGTGACTACGACCAGATGATGCGCGTACTGATGAACCAGGATTCCAATGATGTGGACGACACATCGCCCACTTACAAGGCTCTTGAGGAGGGTAGTGCTACCCAGTCGAAAGAAGAACTTATCAGTATGGCAGCACGTCAGCAGAAGTTCATTCAGGGACTGAAGGCTGCTCTAGTACGCATAGAGAACAAGACTTACGGCATTGACCGTCTGACGGGCGAACTGATCCCGAAGGAGCGTCTTCGTGCCGTTCCGCACGCCACGCTAAGCGTTCAGTCGAAAATGAACCAGAAGAAGTGAGCGGCAAGAGAAAACTGATAACAGACGGGAGGCTGGCCGTGATCATCATCATAGCCATACTCCTGATTGACCAGGCTATCAAAATCTGGGTGAAGACGTCGATGACCCTTCACGAGAGCATTCACATTACCGACTGGTTCTACATCACCTTTATCGAGAATATGGGTATGGCCTTTGGTATGCAGTTGGGCAGCAAGATTGTGCTGTCGCTCTTCCGTGTTGTAGCCATCAGCGTGCTGGGCTATTATATCTGGCTCGAGGTGGGCAAGAAGGCCCGTACTGGCTATATCGTGTGCCTGTCGATGGTGCTTGCCGGGGCAGCCGGGAATCTGATAGACTGTATGTTCTACGGCTTGGTGTTCAACAACTCTTCGGAGTCCTATCTATCTTACTTTGTTCCCTTTGGCACGGGCTATGCCCCATTCCTGATGGGCAAAGTGGTGGATATGTTCTACTTCCCCTTGATAGAGACTGACTGGCCGCAATGGATGCCCTTTGTAGGTGGGGATCACTTTATCTTCTTTAGTCCGGTATTCAACTTTGCCGACTCTGCCATTAGTGTGGGTGTTGTGCTGCTATTGTTGTTCTACCGCGAGGAAATCAGTAAGATAACGTTGAAACGTGAGACGGAGGTGACAGAAACATCAGAATGAGAAATTCGACCATAGGCATATTGTTGTGTACGCTTCTCCTGTTGGCCTGTCAGCCTCAGGTGCCCAAAGAGTATATCCAGCCCGACGATATGGAGGATATACTCTATGACTATTTTGTGTCACAGGGTGCGGCGCAGGAAGGGATGAAAAGTCCAGAAGAGGGCGATTACAAGCGTGTGCTCTATTTCGATGCTGTTCTGAAAAAGTATGATGTTACGCGTGCAGAGTTTGATTCATCGCTAGTGTATTACTATACCCGTGCAGACCGGTTTATTAAGGTGATGAAGAATGTGCAGACTCGTCTGGGAGAAGATGCTATGGAGTATGGTGCATCTGCCAGCGAGGTGGAGAGTTTTACGGTAACTGCTCTTACAGGTGACACAGCTAACATCTGGAAAGGCGAACTCTCCCGTATTGTTGTCCCCTTTGCTCCATATAACCGTATGCAGTTCTCTGTAAAAGCCGACACAGCCTTTCGCAGGGGCGACAGTTTTATGTTGACGTTCACCAATCGTTTCCTGTATCAGAGCGGTTCGCGCGATGCGATGGCATTCCTTGCCGTGAAATATGACAACGATAGTGTGGCTACTGCCAACGTGCATTTCTCAACCGACGGACAGCCACGTGTGAACCTGGGGCGTAGCGATGACCATGATGTGCGTGAGGTGAGTGGATTTATCTATCTCGGTCCAGGCTATAATCTGGAGAATACGCTACATCTACTCTTGCTGAATGATATCCAGCTGATTCGTTTCCACAAGCCAAAGGACATGCCTAGTCATGAAACACAACCCAAGGAGACACGTGCAGACTCGCTGGAGCGTGTGCCAGACTCCTTGCGCCCCCGTCACCATCGCTTGGGCGAACGTCCTATGCAGTCGCCAAAGCTGCCTGCACAGCCGGATGGACCTATCCGTATCATTGACAATAACAATATCCCTAAAAACCGATAAAATATGATGAGTCTGAAATTCCGTTTGTCGTTGATGAATTTCCTGGAGTTTGGAGTCTGGGGAGCCTATCTCACGTGTATGGGAAACTACCTCGGCGTAGCAGGATTGGGGGATAAGATATCCTGGTTCTATGCTATCCAGGGTATTGTCAGTATCTTTATGCCTACGCTGATGGGTATTGTTGCCGACAAATACATACAGCCACAAAGGCTTCTGGGCATTTGCCATCTGCTGGCTGGAGGTTTTATGCTTGGATGCTGGTGGTTGGGGCTGCAAGCAGGTTTCGGACAGGAACTCACAGAAAAGTCGCTTTTCGTTACCCTCTATACATTGAGCGTGGCTTTCTATATGCCCACCATTGCGCTAGGCAATACTACGGCTTTCACAATCCTCAAGGATAATGGGTTTGATACCGTCCGCGACTTTCCACCTATCCGCGTACTCGGTACCGTTGGATTCATTATTACCATGTGGTTTGTCAACTGTGCCGTGTGGGATGATGGTTCTTTCAGTTTTACCTTAGCTGACAATGCGCATAAGTTCCAGTATACTTATATGCAATTCTTTGTGTCCGGCATTCTGAGTCTCGTACTTTTTGTCTATTGCTTCACATTGCCGGAGTGCCGTCTTGGTGAGAAGAAAAATGTGTCGCTGGCTGAGAGCCTGGGGCTGAATGCGTTCAAATTGTTCAAGCGTCGGCAGATGGCTCTGTTCTTCATCTTCTCGTCATTGCTGGGTATGTGTCTGCAAGTGACCAATGGCTTTGCCGGCCCCTTTATAACAAGTTTCAAGGGTACACCAGAGTTTGCTGATACCTTTGCAGCCAACAACGCCACGTTGCTGACATCAGTCTCTCAGATTAGCGAAGCTCTGTGTATATTGATGATTCCCTTCTTCCTTAAACGCTATGGTATTAAGATTGTCATGCTCATGTCGATGTTTGCCTGGGTGTTCCGCTTTGGATTCTTTGGAGTGGGCAGTCCTGCTATGCCGGGTGTGCTCTTGTTTGTGCTCTCCTGCATCGTCTATGGCGTGGCTTTCGACTTCTTTAACGTTTCCGGAGGCATTTTCGTCGATCAGGAGTGTGAGCCCTCTATCAAGGCTTCTGCTCAGGGGCTGTTCATGATGATGACCAACGGCGTGGGCGCTACCGTCGGAACGCTGGCAGCAGGCGAGGTGGTTAATCACTATTGTACTTGGGAAGGTGGATTCCTTGTGGGCGACTGGACGTCGTGCTGGTTTATCTTTGCAGCATTCGCTCTCGCGGTAGGGGTTGCCTTTGCCCTTGTGTTCCACCCAGAAAAAAAGACTGTCTGAAACGGGAGGACATGATATGAAGGAAGCAAGATTTTTTTATGTTCCAGAGGCGGCCTCCCAATCAGAGCTGCCCTCCGATGAGGCGATGCATGCACTACGCGTGCTACGTCTGAAGGCAGATGATGAAATATTCCTCATGGATGGAGAAGGCACATATTTCCGTGCTCGCATTACTATTGCTGCCACCCACCATTGCTACTACGAGATTCTTGAGACAATGCCCCAGCAGCGTCAGTGGCCATGTCGCATTCATCTGGCCATAGCACCGACTAAGATGCTTGACCGTATTGAGTGGCTGCTGGAGAAGGCTACCGAGATAGGTATCGATGAGGTGTCATTTCTCAACTGCAAATTCTCTGAGCGGCGTATCTTGAAGAGTGTGCGTCTCGACAAGATTGTTATCGCTGCGATGAAGCAGAGTCGCAAGGCTTGGAAACCAGTTGTTAACGAACTAGTCACCTTCAAGCGCTTCATCGAGGAGCCTGTTGGAGGACGTAAATTCATTGCCCATTGTTATGATGAGATACCACGCACTTATCTTTTCGATGAACTGCGTGCAAAGCCCGCCAAGAGTGATGCCGATGAAACAGTAACCGTGCTTATAGGACCAGAGGGGGACTTCTCACTCGAAGAGGTACAGATGGCACTCGATGCCGGTTATGTATCGGTACACTTGGGTGAGAGTCGTCTACGTACTGAGACAGCAGGACTGGCAGCAGTAATGATGGCCCAATTATCCAAGAAATAAAGCAAAACTAAATAAGGATTACAGATATGACAGACGAAGCAATCAAGGCGACCATTAAGCCTGACGGTGAATGCTGGCAGCCGGAAATCGAGAAAATGCCGCGTGAGCAGTTGGAAAAACTGCAGGTGAAGAAACTCAAGGACACTATAAATGTGTGTTTGAACTCGCCCTTCTATAAGAAGCGCCTGGGAGATCTGGGCGTCACAGCTGACTCCATTAACTCTCTAGACGACTTGCGCAAAATACCTTTTACCACCAAGCAAGACCTTCGTGACAACTATCCTTTTGGCCTTGTAGGTGCCAATATGGACGATGCCGTACGTATTCACTCCACAAGTGGTACTACCGGCAATCCTTGTGTTGTGGTCTATTCAGAGCATGACATCTGCTCTTGGGCTAATATGATTGCCCGTAACCTATACATGGTGGGATGCCGCAAGAGTGATGTGTTCCAGAACTCTAGCGGTTATGGTATGTTTACTGGCGGTCTCGGTTTCCAGTATGGTGCTGAGTGGCTGGGGGCAATGACTGTTCCTGCTGCAGCTGGTAACTCCAAGCGCCAGATTAAGTTTATCAAGGATTTCGGAACAACATGTTTGCACGCCATTCCTTCGTATGCCATTCGTCTGGCCGAGGTGTTCAAGGAGGAAGGTGTCGATCCGGCTTCCACCAAGTTACGTACCCTCTGTATTGGTGCCGAACCTCACACAGAAGAGCAGCGTCGTCGTATCGAACGCATGCTGGGCGTGAAGGCATACAATTCATTTGGTATGACAGAGATGAACGGCCCCGGCGTTGCTTTCGAGTGCAAATATCAGGAAGGTATGCATCTTTGGGAAGACAACTATATCCTCGAAATTGTCGATCCTGACACTTTAGAGCCTGTGCCTGACGGAGAGATTGGTGAGATGGTGCTTACCACACTCGACCGTACGATGATGCCGATATTAAGATATCGCACGCGAGACCTTACACGTATCATCGCTGAACCATGTAAGTGTGGACGTACCCATCGTCGCATCGACCGTATCAAGGGGCGTACAGATGATATGTTCATTATCAAGGGTGTTAATGTATTCCCCATGCAGGTCGAGAAGATCCTCGTGCAGTATCCTGGCCTTGGTAGCAACTATCTTATCACGCTTGAGACTATTGACGACAATGATGTCATGACGGTTGAAGTGGAGCTCGAAGGCCTTGAGTCGGATATCTTCCCCGAAATAGAAAAGATGACCAAGGACATTCAGCGTGCCTTAAAGGACGAAATTCTGCTTACGCCGAAGGTGAAACTTGTCCAGAAAGGTACTCTCCCCCAGAGTGAGGGAAAGGCTGTTCGTGTGCATGACCTTAGAAATAATAAGTAATATGCGCCAGTTGCTTCTTGTGATTGGACTGATATTAGCAGTATCGGGTAGGGCGGAAGACATCCGTATCAGAGATGTGTTCCGTTCTATGCCCGATTCGCTTATGCCTTACCTTTCTCAGAATAATCGCCTTGACTTCATCGATTTCATCGATTCCAATATGAAGGCAGAAGTGAAGAATATATTGGGAGGCACCAGCGAGATGACATCACTTGCTGACGATAGTTTAAGCATCCGCATGAGTCCTGCTCTCAAGATTGACATGTTCCTTCTGCATTCTCAAGCCGTGACAGGTGATAGTAGCCTTGTGGTGTGTATGGTTCAGACTTTCGGTATCGATTCTCTTAGTCTGGAAAGTACTGTTGACTACTACACCCTTAGTTGGCAGCACATGATTACTCCCCCCCAGTTGTCGCCATCCGACAAGCAGCGTATAGAGAGGGTAAAAGTGCAAACAATTCTTAATTGGAGGAGGAAAATTCTAAAAAACAATTAAATACCCACAGAAAGCATTCGACAAATTAGAACATTTAATAGATAATTTGTACATTTGCAAAGTGTTTTTCATGGTATTAGATTATTAAGGTTAAAAAGAAAGACGGTTATCGAGATGATAACCGACTTTCACAATCTAACAAAATTTTATTGTTGGATTTGAAAAGGGAGCTTGTGAAAGTTCCCTTTTCTTTTTGCTTAATAACTCCTTGCGATAATCACTCGGGCTTTCGAAGGCTTACCGCTTACCATATCTATACCGGCAGTTTGTTCTACTCCGAATGGAACACATCGGATAGTAGCTTGCGTTTCTTCCTTGATCTTGGCCTCGGTCTCTGCTGTGCCATCCCAATGGCAGAGGAAGAAACCGCCGTCCTTGATGCGCTCCTTGAATTCCTCGTAGTTGTCGCACTCGTAGATACGGGCGTCGCGATAGGCTTTAGCCTTCTCGAAGATGTTATTCTGAATGTCTTCCAAGAGTTGTTCTACATATTGGGCGATACCTTCAATGGGGCGTGTTTCTTTCTCCAAGGTATCGCGGCGCATCACTTCGATAGTGCCGTTCTCAAGGTCACGTGCACCAAGTACCAGTCGCACCGGAACGCCCTTCAGCTCATAGTCGGCAAATTTGAATCCGGGGCGCTTGTTGTCAGCATCGTCGAATTTCACGGTTATACCCTTTGAGCGCAGTTCATCTATAATGGGCATAACCTCCTTGTTGACAAGTTCCATCTGTTCGGGCTTGGTAGCGATGGGAATGATGACTACCTGAATAGGAGCCAGACGTGGTGGAAGTACGAGCCCATTGTCATCAGAGTGGGTCATAATGAGCGCACCGATAAGTCGCGTAGAAACTCCCCATGAGGTGGCCCATACGTATTCGGGCTTGTTCTCCTTATTAAGATAGGTGACCTCGAAGGCCTTCGCGAAATTCTGTCCGAGGAAGTGGCTGGTTCCGCTCTGAAGGGCCTTACCATCCTGCATCATAGCCTCGATGGTGTAGGTGTCGAGAGCTCCTGCGAAACGCTCAGTCTCGCTCTTCACGCCTTGAATGACAGGAACAGCCATCCACTCTTCAGCAAACTTGGCGTATACCTTCAGCATCTTCTGTGCTTCCTGTTCAGCCTCTTCGCGAGTGGCATGAGCCGTATGCCCCTCCTGCCACAGGAACTCAGATGTACGCAAGAATGGACGAGTACGCATCTCCCATCTCATCACGTTACACCATTGGTTGCACATCAGAGGCAGGTCACGCCATGAGTGAATCCAGTTCTTGTAGGTGTTCCAGATGATGGTCTCAGAGGTAGGACGGATGATGAGTTCTTCTTCCAGTTTTGCTGCGGGGTCAACAGTCACGCCGCTTTTATCCTCGGTAGCCTTCAAGCGGTAGTGAGTCACTACGGCGCACTCTTTGGCGAAGCCTTCCACGTGTTCTGCCTCACGACTTAGAAACGATTTAGGAATCAACAAGGGGAAATAGGCGTTCTGTGCCCCCGTCTCCTTGAACATCTTGTCGAGTTGCTGTTGCATCTTCTCCCAGATGGCATAGCCATAGGGCTTGATGACCATACATCCACGTACAGCAGACTGTTCTGCCATATCAGCCTTCACCACCAGATCGTTGTACCACTGGCTATAGTTGTCGGCCCTTTTCGTCAAATCTTTTAATTCTTTTGCCATTGTTTTTTGTCGTTTGATTGATTTTGAGTGCAAAATTACATAAAAAATATCAATTATTCACGATGAATTATGAATTAATTTGTAACTTTGCACCGATGTTTTGATAAATTAAACGTTTAACAATAAAAATAGTAGAAAAGATGAAAAGTTTAAAGTCAATTGCTGTAGCTCTTTGCGCAGCTCTCGTGCTTGCAGGTTGTGGAATGAGTAACACCGCTAAAGGTGGCCTGATAGGCGCAGGAGGTGGTGCTGCTTTGGGTGCTCTGATCGGTCATATGGCTGGTAATACAGCCATCGGTGCAGCTATCGGTACCGCTGTGGGTACAGGTGCTGGCGTTATCATTGGTAAGAAGATGGATAAGGCAAAGAAGGAGGCTGAAGCCGTGCAGAATGCTCAGGTGGAGTCTGTTACCGATGCCAACGGTCTGCAGGCTGTTAAGGTTACCTTCGATTCTGGTATCCTCTTCAATTCTGGTAGTTCCGTTCTCAGTTCAACCGCAAAGACATCTCTCTTCCAGTTCGCCAATGTGTTGAAGGGTAATGCCGACTGCGATGTTGCTGTTCAGGGCTATACCGACAACGATCCTTGGAAGAACTCTACAGCCGAGCAGAGTCAGCAGAAGAACCTCCAGCTCTCTCAGGATCGTGCTCAGAGCGTGACGACCTATCTGCTTTCTCAGGGCGTAAGTGCTAATCAGATTCGCAGCACTACCGGTTTTGGTGAGGCCAACCCTGTTGCCGACAACTCTACTGCTGCTGGTAAGGCTCAGAATCGTCGTGTCGAGGTCTATCTCTATGCTTCGCAGGAGATGATTAAAGCTGCTGAGGCTCAGGCTAACTAAATGACAGATTCAGAGATTGAAAGTTCTCAAGCGTATACTCTATTGGGTGCTTGCACTCTTTTTCGGCACCACCATCCTTGCGGTGGTGGTGCTTCGATTTATACCAGTATGGATTACTCCGCTGATGGTTATCCGTTGTTGTCAGCAGGTGTCTGAAGGCAAGGATTTGAGAATGGTACATCATTGGGTACCGCTGGATAAAATTTCCCCCTCATTGCCTGTTGCAGTCATAGCCAGCGAGGATGCCAATTTCCTCCGTCATCACGGCTTCGATTATAAAGCCATCGAGCATGCTGCTGAGCGTAATCGTAAGCACCCTGAGAAGCGTAAGTTAGGTGCGTCGACCATCTCGCAGCAGACAGCAAAGAACGTGTTCCTCTGGCCGGGTCGGTCATGGGTACGTAAGGGATTCGAAGTCTATTTCACCACCCTTATCGAACTCCTTTGGTCGAAGCAGCGCATCATGGAGGTATACCTTAATAGTATCGAGATGGGCGATGGCATTTACGGAGCAGATGCCGTGGCTATGGAGCATTTCCACACAGACGCTTTAAACCTCACACGCAGCCAATGCGCCCTTATTGCCGTCACGCTGCCGAACCCTCGACGGTTCTCCAGCAAGAATCCCTCTGCCTATATGCTTAAGCGGCAGGCTCGGATAGAGCGAGAGATGAAATATGTACCGCCTTTCCCGCGAGAAGGGCGTGACCCGAAGAAGAAATAAGTATTTATGGAAGATAGCGCACTTAACAGATATCTGGATGAAATAGGTCGCACCGACCTGCTCTCGGCTGATGAGGAACGTCAGTTGGCTGAGAAGATCCGTAGCGGAAATACGCGTGCCTTAAACCGGCTGGTGGAGGCTAACCTCCGTTTTGTTGTTACTATTGCTGCCCAATATAAGGGCAAGGGGCTTGCTATGGACGACCTTGTGAGCGAAGGCAACATCGGGCTTATGAAGGCTGCCTCCAACTTCGCCCCCTCGAAAGGAACACGCTTTGTAAATTATGCTGTTGTACACATCCGTCAGCATATCGAGAAAGCTATTGCCCAGCAGACTGGTCTCTATCAGGTACCCCGCGATGTTACCGATCGTGCTGCCCTGTTGCAGAGTCAGCCTCTTAGTGTTGACGCCCCCTTGGGCCATAAGGCTAACATGAGTCTGCTTTCCGTCCTCGTCAATCATGACGCCCCACTTGCCGATGAGCGTATTCACTCTGAAGCTATCGAGGATGCCATAGAGTTTGCACTTGGTGTCCTCGATGAACGTGAGAGTAGGGTGGTGAATGCCTTCTTCGGTATCGGTCAGGAACACGAAACCATGGCCGAGATAGCCGAGGATATGGACTTGAAGCGTGAGCGTGTTCGTCAAATACGAGATAAGGCCGTACGCAAATTGCGTAAGGCCTATCGTCGTCATCTTTCCGAACTTCGCGATAAGAAGTGAATTCTTCCGGAAAAAGCTAAGGGTTTTAATATTGACGGAGAGCTGCAATCAGTTCTCCGTTTTCTGTCTTGGTGCCGATGGTGATGCGCAGACAGTTCTGACAGAGTTGCACGCGATTGCGATTCCTTACGATGATGCCCCGATCTACCAGATAGTCGTAGATTTGCTTGGCGTCAGTCATCTTGGCCAGGAAGAAATTAGCATCCGTAGGATATACCTCCTGACAGATAGGCAACAGCTTGAAGGAATCTATCATCCGCTTGCGCTCTTCAAGAAGCAGCTTCACCCATTTGTCTACTTCGAAGGGATCTTTCATCGCTTCGAGAGCCTGCTGCTGAGTGAGCAGATTGACGTTGTATGGGTATTTCACCTTGTTGAATATCTCGATAATCTCCTTTGAGGCGAAAGCCATACCCAGACGTATGGCAGCACATCCCCATGCCTTCGACATCGTGTTGAGCACAATCAAGTTGGGATACCTTGAAAGTTCGGAACGAAGTGTCTTCTGGGCAGAGAAATCGCTGTACGCTTCGTCGACCATAACAAGTCCTTCAAAGCCTTCGATGGTCTTGACAATCTCTTCGCGGTTGATATTGTTGCCCGTAGGATTGTTTGGCGAACAGATCCAGATAAGTTTTGTGTGACTGTCTGTAGCCTTGAGGAGCTTGTCGGCAGTTATCTGATAGTGCTCGTCCAAAAGAACTGGCCGGTACTCAACATCGTTGATGTCGGCACAAACCTTGTACATGCCGTAGGTAGGCTCGATAGCAACAACATTGTCTACGCCAGGCTGACAGAAGCAGCGGTACACGAGGTCGATGGGTTCATCGCTGCCGTTTCCGAGGAAGATGCTCTCCACGGCTACTCCCTTAACATTCGAAATAGCCGCTTTCAGCTCTAGTTGCAGAGGGTCTGGGTAGCGGTTGAATGGTGCGTTGTAGGGATTCTCGTTAGCATCGAGAAACACGCGTGCCTCTCGTCCTGCATATTCATTACGGGCACTACTGTAGGGTGCCAGCGACCAGATGTTAGGTCTTGTCAGTTCTTGTAGCGACTTCATTTCAGACTATTGATTCTTACCGTCATTGCATTCTTGTGAGCATCGAGCTGTTCTGCTTCTGCCATCAGTTCCACGGCGTGGCCGATATTGCGGATACCTTCTTCTGTAAGGTGCTGGAAGGTTATCTTCCGGCAGTAACTGTCGAGATTGACACCATTGTATGCTGTTGCATAGCCATGGGTGGGAAGCGTATGATTGGTGCCGCTTGCATAGTCGCCTGCACTCTCACAGGCATATTTGCCGAGGAACACGCTGCCGGCATTGACAATTCTTGAGGCAACCTTCTCGTAGTCTTCTGTCTGGATGACTAGATGCTCGGGAGCGTATGTGTTGGATAGCTCGATAGCCTCTCGGATGTCGCAAACGAGTACCAGTACGCTGTTGAGGAGGGCCTGCTGAGCAATCTCCTTGCGTGGCAGGCCGTTGAGTTGGCGGCTCACCTCTTTCTGAACTTCGTCGATGAGCTTGTTGGAGGTGGTGATAAGGAACACCTGCGAGTCGATGCCATGCTCCGCCTGAGAAAGCAAGTCGGCAGCCACGAATTCCGCATTGGCTGTTTCATCGGCGATGACGCACACCTCAGAGGGGCCGGCTGGCATGTCGATGGCCACATCGTGCAGGCTCACCTGCTGTTTGGCTGCCATGACGTATTGGTTGCCGGGACCGAAAATCTTGTAGACCTTTGGTACAGATTCAGTACCATAGGCCATGGCTCCGATAGCCTGTACGCCACCCGCCTTGAATATTTTGCTGACACCGGCTATGCGGGCAGCCACAAGAATGGCTGGGTTCACCTTGCCTTGGCGGTCAGGGGGTGTGCAGAGCACGATTTCCTGGCACCCGGCAATCTTTGCAGGCGTGGCGAGCATCAGTACGGTGGAGAAAAGGGGAGCCGTGCCGCCAGGGATATACAGTCCGACTTTCTCTATGGCAACACTCTTCTGCCAGCAGGTCACGCCAGGCTGTGTCTCCACTTTCTTCGAACGGAACCGCTGGGCCTCGTGGAAGGTCTTGATATTCTGATGAGCCAGTTTGATGGCCTCCTTGAGCTGGTCGCTGACAAGGTCTTCGGCTTCGTTGATTTCCTCTCTCGTTACCTCGAGCGAGGGCAGGTCTACATGGTCGAACTTGAGTTCGTAGCCCTTTACGGCTTCATCGCCACGCTGGCGCACGTCGGAAAGTACCGAGGCTACCGTCTCGTTGAGTGTCGATACGTCAAGGTGTGGACGCTTGACAATCTCTGTCCACTCGCTTTTCTCTGGATATCTGATTATCTTCATAATATCATTTTTTCGATTGGCGTCACGAGAATGCCCTGAGCACCCATTTCCTTCAGCTTGCCGATAATCTCCCAGAACTGTTTCTGGTCGAGCACGGTGTGAACGGAGCACCATTCCTCGTCGGCCAATGGTATGATGGTGGGACTCTTCAGACCTGGCAGTACGTTGATAATTTCCTGCAGCCGGGCCTTGGGAGCGTTCATGCGTACATATTTCTTATCCTCGGCATCCTTGACGGCCTTGAAACGGAAAAGCATCTGCTCCAGTATCTGGCGCTTCTCCTCCGAGAGCTGCTTGTAGCCGATAAGCAAGGCCTCGCTCTGCATCACTACTTCCACCTCGCGCAGATTGTTGCTCACCAGAGTGGAACCGCTGCTGACGATGTCGAAGATAGCGTCAGCCAGACCGATGCCTGGGCTGATTTCTACAGAGCCTGTGATGACGTGAATCTCTGCCTTGATGCCATGCTTGTCGAGGAATTGGCGCAGGATGGCGGGGTAGGAGGTGGCTATCTTCTTTCCGTCGAACCATTCGATGCCCTGATAGTCTATCTCCTTGGGGATAGCCAGTGAGAGGCGGCAGCGTGAGAATCCCAGACGTGAGATAATGTCGGCATCTTCGCCGCGCTCCACGAATTCGTTCTCGCCTACCACACCTATGTCGGCCACACCAGAGGCTACACTCTGGGGGATATCGTCGTCGCGCAGATAAAGCACCTCCAACGGGAAATTGGAGGACTGAACCAGCAATGTGCGCTTGGAGGCACTCACCTTGATATCTGCCTCAGAGAGCAGATTCATCGTATCTTCAAAAAGTCGTCCTTTAGACTGAACTGCGATTCTTAACATACGTTTAAGTCTATAATATCTTGTAATTCGGCTGCAAAGTTACGAAATAATTCACAATTCACAATGCACAATTCCCAATTATTTTGTACCTTTGCACCGTTTTAGCAACTGATGACAAGGAATCATTGCCCATATCTACTCCTATTGGCAGCCTTGCTGCTATCCTCCTGCTTTGAGAAGAAACAGGAGCGAGTGGTCACGCCGTGGGGACAAGTGCTCGACTCGGTGGAGGTGTCGGACAACTTCGACTTGCACGAGATCCAGCAGTATGGCGAGCTGATTATGGCTACCGTCACAGGTCCCCAGACTTACTACGACTATCATGGACGTTCGCTCGGCACGCAGTATCTGTTGGTGTCGCAGTTGGCAGATAAACTGGGTGTGGGGCTGAGGGTCGAGGTGTGTCGCGACTCGGTAGAATTGAGTGCGAAGATGGCTGAGGGAGTGGTCGACATTGTGGCCTGGCCAACGCCTGGAGAGCTGGATGTGAGTGGAGAGAAGCCCATGCTGGCAGAGGAATTGAAAGCTTGGTACAAGCCGGAGTTAGTGGCAGAGGCAGAACAGGAAGAGAAGACTCTGTTGACGACCCGTCGTGTAAAACGTCATGTATTCTCGCCGATGCTCAATAAGAAAGGTGGCGTGATTTCCCATTATGACCACCTCTTCCAACAACATTCCCAGTCCATCCGATGGGACTGGCGCCTGATGGCTGCCCAATGCTATCAGGAATCGACGTTCGACCCGAAGGCCGTATCCTTTGCCGGGGCTAAGGGACTGATGCAGATCATGCCAGGAACGGCCGACGTGCTGGGGCTGCCCCGCGATCAGATGTATGATCCGGAAAAGAACATCGCCGCCGCCGCGAAATATCTGGGGCAGCTCGAATCGAAGTTCTCGGATATTCCAGGCAGGGTGGAGCGCACTAATTTCGTGCTGGCTGCCTACAATGGCGGTATCCACCACATCCGCGACGCGATGGCATTGGCCAAGCGCGACGGCAAGAATCCCCATCTGTGGCGCGACGTTTCCGAATATGTACTCAAGCTGGCCAAACCGCAATTCTATAACGATCCTATCGTGAAGCATGGCTATATGCGAGGATCTGAGACCGTCGACTACGTGGCTAAAATCAGGCAGCGTCACCAGGGGTATATGGGTATTAAATCGCCTCACCTCGGGTTCCATCCCAGCCAACCTCGCAAAGCTGGCAAGCGGAAGAATAAGTACGATATTACTGAATGACCGTTTCCTGACGGTAAAACGTTTGTTTCCTACCGAGAAACAAATAGTTTACCGGCACTAAACTCATAGTTTACTCCGAGTAAACTCCGGGTTTAGTACCGGAAAACATGCTATCAGATAACAAAAGAGGAGAAAAGCGGAAAAATCGTTGCAAATCAGGGGATTGGGAAGGAAACTGCGGAATGATGAGAACAGTGGACTGCAACTTGAGTACGGTATGAAGGAAAGATTTAAGTATCTAATTCGTAACTTGTTTCT
>DDQK01000036.1:0-972 GCA_002342665.1 Prevotella sp. UBA2444 | reverse complement strand
CATTGACTAATTTTGCAAACTGAAAGTTAAACGTAAAATTAGTGTAAAAATGAAGAGTACCTACAGTATCATTTTCTACCTCAAGAGGGAGAAGTTAAAGAAGGATGGAACGTACCCCGTAATGGGTCGCATCACAGTGGATGGAACACAGTGTCAGTTCAGTTGCAAGGTGGACTGCAAGCCTGACCTCTGGGAAACCAAAGGCGGTCGTGCTACAGGAAAGAGCGTCATGGCCCGCAATGTTAACATGGAACTTGACAAGATCAAGGCCCGTATTGACAAGTATTACAAGGAGATTGTTGACCGCGACAACTTCGTAACGGCAGAGAAGGTGAAGAATGCCTTCCTCGGTCTGGAGTATCGTCAGCAAACTTTGATGACGATGTTTGCCCAGTGGAATGCCGAGTATCAGCGCATGTATGAGGGCGGTCTGCGTTCAGAAGCTTCGCTGACAAAATACAAGACCGTCTATAAGCACGTCGGAGATTTCCTGCGCCACCATTACAACGTGTCGGACATAGCCCTGAAGGAGATCCAGCCGTCGTTTATCTCGGACTTCGAGGTCTTTCTGAAGACGGAAAGAAAGGTGAAGCACAACACCTGCATCCTCTACAACAACGCCGTCATGATGCTGATGCACCGTGCGCACGAGAACGGTTGGGTGGCACGCTATCCGTTCAGCGAGTACCACATCCAGAAGGAGGAAACCGAGAAGGGCTTTCTGACCAAGGAAGAGTTGAACGCCCTGATGAACAATCCGAGGCTCACGCCGCGACGTGCATACATTCGCGACCTCTTTATCTTCTGCTGCTTCACAGGCTTGGCTCATGCCGACTTGAAGAACCTGAAGAATGAGAACATTGTGAAGAATCCGGCTGATGGCAGTTTGTGGATTCACACACACCGCCAGAAGACGGGCGTGGCCGAGAACGTGAAACTGCTGCCTATCCCGTTGGCAATCCTTAAGAAGTA
>DDQK01000012.1:2203-3528 GCA_002342665.1 Prevotella sp. UBA2444 | reverse complement strand
CAGAAACGGATAATCTCGCCTATCGATTCTTTGTTGAGCTTCATAAATGACCTAATTGGCTGCAAATTTACGAAAAGTTTTGGAAACGTAGCACATTTCTACCGAAAAAATCGACAATCGTTTGGAAGTATGGGCAAAAGATTGTAAATTTGTGCCGACAAATCATCAACAGCATCAACGATGAAAAAGAGAAACTTATTATCAACACTCGTGCTGGGTGCAGCGCTCTCTGCCTCCGCCCAGCTGGCAGCTCCGCAGAAGGACCTGCCCAACCCCCTCAGGATGAACAATGGCACAGAAGTGAAGACTCTCGGCGACTGGAGTGCCCGCAGGCTGGAGATTGCCGATATGATTCAGCAGTACGGCATCGGCGAGAAACCCGACGTGCCCCGCGAGGCCGTCAAGGCACGCATGGACGGCGACACACTTATCGTCGACGTCACTGTCGGCGGCGAGACGCTCACCCTGAAATCCGCCATCCACTACCCCACCGCCGGTCAGCCTCCCTACGCCCTGATGATTGGCACGAGCATGCTCTCCCTGCCCAAGGCGCTGTTCGAGAACAGGCCCATCGCCGTGATGAACTACCACGAGGCGCAGGTCAACGACTACTCGCAGTGGCGCCGAGGCCACCACGACCGCGGCGAGCATCCCTTCGACCGTCTCTATCCCCATCTGAAGGACAACGGAGCCTACAGCCAGTGGGCCTGGGGACTGAGCCGGCTCATCGACGGACTGGAACTGCTGGGCCCTGAGGTGACCAAGATCGACGTCAGGCGTATCGGTGTCAGCGGCTGCTCCTATGCCGGCAAGATGGCCCTCTTCTGCGGTGCCTTCGACGAGCGCGTCGCCCTGACCATCGCCCAGGAGCCGGGCGGCGGCGGTGCCGCCTCGTGGCGCTACAACTGCGGGCGCGACAGCGTGGAGAACCTCGACCGCACCGACTACCACTGGTTCAAGGAGTCGATGCGCGAGATGTTCCACGGCGACAGCGTCTACCTCATGCCCTACGACCACCACGAACTGGCTGCGATGGTCTGCCCCCGTGCCCTGCTGGTGCTGGGTAACACCGACTACAAGTGGCTGGCCGACGAGAGTGCCTACGTGTCGCTCAATGCCGCCCGACGGGTGTGGCAACATTTGGGCATCGCCGACCGCATGGGCTACTCCATCGTGGGGGGCCACGGCCACTGCCAGCTGCCGGAGAGCCAGTTCCCAGAAGTGGAGGCTTTCATCGACAAGTTCCTTCTGGGCAAGCCCGCCGACACCAGCGACATCCAGATAGCTCCCGACTTCAAGGGCAAGATCAATCTCTCCGAGTGGAT
>DDQK01000012.1:1878-2165 GCA_002342665.1 Prevotella sp. UBA2444 | reverse complement strand
TCACGCGCACGTATATAGTAGGTAAACACAGAAACAACCCACACCTCCCGCACCTCTTACACCTAAAACGAAGAAACTTAGGTGTAGGAGGTGCGGGAGGTGCGGGATAAAAAGGCGTTAAGCTACTATATATAGGCAGAATATCAAGGTGCAGGATGTCCCTCCTGCGTGAGCCTGCCTTTTTCAGACATATAACGAACGACTACGCCATTGAATTCTCTAGTAAATTCGTCGCTACGGAACTTCCGTACAACTCTACGGAAGCGCTATAGAAACACAGGAAGGCT
>DDQK01000012.1:0-1853 GCA_002342665.1 Prevotella sp. UBA2444 | reverse complement strand
TGATCATGGGGTCGGTTCTAGTGATCATTTTTAAGTTTCTGAACTACTCCAAACGAGATGCCCGTCAGCCGGGACAGTTGTCTGACTCCTGCCCCAAAGGAAAGAGCGTATCTTAACACTTCATTCCGTCTCGTCTTCTCAAGGCTTTGGACCATAAGAGGATTGGCAATTCCATGACTCATTTGAAGGAACGCCTTTACATCACTGTCACTGATGGATTTGTTTCCTTCGGTGTCAATATCCATAATCTGACCATCATCTACTATAGGCGTATTGATTAACTCCACAAGGTCTGCCTGTCCGATACGGGCAAACACAGCCCTAGTAGAACAGAACGAGGCGGGACAGCCCCCGGGTGAATATTCCGTCCAGCTACTCCAAGGATAGGCGTTTATGTTTTCAACTATTCCTGCCTTCAGAGGATTCTGGTGAATGTATCTTAACAAAGTGACAAAGTACTCAATATTGTCGACTGGTTCACTTCGAAACCTGTCTTGGAAGAGATGCCCGTTACGCCCGTATTTCTTGTTGAAATAATGCGCGTATGTCACACCTATTCTCTTTACGATATTGCTGACACTATCTTCCCGTTCCTGTATTAGCAGGTGCAGATGGTTGCTCATCAGACAATATGCGTAGAATATGCAGAATGAAGAAAGGCGAAGTCCCTTCTCGTCATACCGTTCAGACTGTCCTCTGAGGATGGAAACCATTTGCAAGTAGTCTTCGTCGTCCTCAAAGATGTCCTGGCGGTTGATGCCTCTGAGCATTACATGGTAGATACCTGTTCCGCTTTTCTTCCGTATCTGTCTGGCCATATATTTTCCATGAATATTGCTTAACGATGGCAAATTTACAAACAAATTCTGATACAGCCAAATTAATTACAAAAAAATGATCACCAGAACCGACCCCGTGATTAATGAACCTCATGTTCGGCATCGACGAGACCGCCGGCCTCCGTCTGAAAGCCTCAGTCTTCTAAGGAGCCAATCAGAGCCAAATCGAAGACCCCAAAAATAGAAATCGTCCGACAAATTCGGAATTTGTCGGACTGTTTTTTGCTTTTATTCTTTATTCTGCCATCTTTTGATTAATTTTGTACCCGACATTTGAGATATGTCGGAAAAGAAATGAAGAAGATATTCCACATTATTCTATTAATAATAGCCCTGATGACCACATCAAAGGCCACTGCCGATGATGTTGGGAATGCGAAATGTCCTATCATAAAGCTTGAGGCAGAGCGCTTGCCTGACATGACAGTCCCTCGCAGCGGTCACTCGGCATTCCTGGCTAATGGCGAGGTGACGGTAGTGGGAGGACACACCTCCGGCTTTGTACTCACACCCACAGCAGAATATTTTGAGGATGGCAAGTGGCATCAGTTACAAACCGTCTATACCCACGACGGAGGCATCTCTATCGTCATGAAGTCAGGGCTGGTGCTTTTGGCAGGTGGATTCAAGGACAATCTGGGCATCGGCCAGAGTTTTGAGGTAGAACTTTATGATCCAGCCACTCATCAGTCGAAAGGATTCGGCTGCCTTGACCAGAAGCGAGTCGCAGGAGCTGCCGTTGAGTTGGACAGCGGACGGGTGATGATTACTGGCAACTGGTACACCAATGACGGTATAGAGATATTCGACGGAAAGACCACGTTCTCTCATGTCCGCGATGTCACACAGTCACGCTATTTGCCCCACCTTTTCCGAACTTCAGACGGTGATGTGCTGATAGTGGCAGGCTACGATAATCATGGCGAGTCCATTGACACCATTGTCGTAGACAGACTCTACGGCGAACCCTTCTGCAACGAACTGTTCGATAACTGGCATCCCTTACATTACGAT
>DDQK01000008.1 GCA_002342665.1 Prevotella sp. UBA2444 | reverse complement strand
TAATATATATAATAATAATATTCTTTATACACTCAAATTCTGAAAACTGTCATCTGTCATCTGTCATAGACCTTAATGTTACAATGTTACATTGTTACAATGTTACAAAATGGGGAAACAGAGAATTAAGAGGCAAAATTTGGTCAATTCAGAATAATATCGTATCTTTGCCGAAAAATCAGAAACAAGCCGAAAACAACAGAAGAATGAGAGCAGTCGTACAAAGAGTGAGCCATGCCAGCGTGACTATCGAAGGCCAAGTTAAGAGCCAGATTGGATGGGGATTCCTTATCCTCCTCGGCATCTGCGATGATGACACCGAAGAAGACATAGACTGGCTGGTGAAGAAGATAGCCAACCTGAGGGTGTTTGACGATGAAGCGGGCGTGATGAACCGCTCCATCCAGGACATCGGCGGCGAGGCCCTCGTGGTGAGTCAGTTTACGCTCTACGCCAGTTATAAGAAAGGTAACAGGCCCTCATGGTTTCGCGCAGGCTCTCACGAGCACTCCATCCCACTCTACGAGGCCTTCTGCAACCATCTTTCAGAGGCCATCGGCAAGCCTGTAGGCACGGGCGAATTCGGAGCTGACATGAAAGTGGAACTGCTCAACGACGGCCCCGTCACCATCTGCATGGACACCAAAAACAAAGAATAAGATTATGAGACAGTACATCAATTACACAAACTTTGTAGCGCTTATTTGCTACATCATCGGGCGCATTCTGAACATGGGCATCCTCTGCTGGATTGGACTCGGTATCATGACCCTCACGAGCATCTGGACCATCATCCACTGGAAAGAGAACGACAAGATGTCGAACTACATCTCCGTGGCCTTCCTCGTACTTGTAGGACTATCACTATTCGGACTATAATCAGCAATCAAAATGACAGTAAAAGGCATCATAAATCATCCTGGTGGCCATGTAGCCATAGGTATATTATTCGTACTCGGTGCATTCCTGATACCACATTTTTGGAAAATAGTGATCATCGCCGTTTGCGCCATAGTGATGATCGTAGCGCTTTGGCATCTCTTTCACAATAAGAATATCACGACACTCGGTGACACGGAGTGGAAGGCGCTCTTGATATTCGAAATCATCGGCATCGCGGCAATACTATACTTTACGAAAGACTACTTATTTACATTCGAATGAAGAAATATCTGCGGGAAATAGAAGTATCGGGCATGCTACTGCTGCTGATCGGCGTGGTACTGTCGCTGTTTATGGGCGTCGGCTACGGCGCATGGCCCTGCGGCGCAGGACTGCTGTGCCTGCTCGTCATCTTCCTCTACAAGGCCTTCCACTGGAAGGAATACGAGCGCGAGAACAAGCAATACATCGTGATGATACTCATCTGCATCGCGATATTACTCATACAAATGCTGAAAGCAAGATGACCATCAAGGAAGCACAAGAGGCCGTTGACCGCTGGATACGGGAGTACGGCGTGAGATATTTCTCAGAACTGACCAACATGGCGGTTCTGACAGAGGAGGTAGGAGAACTGGCACGGGTAATCGCCCGCAAATACGGTGATCAGAGCTTCAAGGAGGGCGAGAAGGACAACCTCGGCGAGGAGATGGCCGACGTGCTGTGGGTGCTGCTCTGCCTGGCCAATCAGACGGGCGTAGACCTGACCGAAGAGTTACTCAAGTCCATCGAGAAGAAGACCCAGCGCGACTCCCTGCGCCACATCCACAACAAGAAATTAATGGCATAAAACAAGTATAAAATGGCAGAAACAACGATTCAGAAGGGGCGTATAGAAGATGCCCTGAGCAAGTACAATCTCGAGATCTCTGACGAAGAGGTTCGCGAGGCAGTGAAGAAGATCATCGCAGAGAAAGTGCATGAGAATGACACACCGGAAGTGAAGAAATTCCTGATGGGAAGCGTGGAACTGACCACCCTGAAGACAACAGACTCAGATGAGTCGGTTCTGGCCTTCACGGAGCGCGTGAACCAGTTCGAGGCCACCTACCCTAACCTACCCCACGTAGCCACCATCTGCGTCTATCCGCGATTCGCCAGGATAGTCTCAGAAACATTGGAGGTAGACGGCGTTGAGATAGCATGCGTATCAGGCAGTTTCCCGTCTTCTCAGGCCCTGATAGAGGTGAAGACGGTAGAAACCTCACTGGCCATCAAAGACGGCGCTACAGAGATCGATATGGTGCAGAGCGTGGGAGCATTCCTCTCAGGCGACTACGAGACGGTGTGCGATGAAATCCAGCAGATGAAGGAAGCCTGCGGAGAGCACAAGATGAAAGTGATCCTGGAGACGGGATGCCTCAAGACAGCCAAGAACATCAAGACGGCCTCGCTGCTCGCCATGTATGCAGGGGCAGACTATATCAAGACATCAACAGGCAAGCTCGAGCCAGCGGCAACACCGGAGGCAGCCTACGTAATGTGCCAGGCCATCAAGGAATACTACGATGAGACGGGCATACAGATCGGTTTTAAGCCCGCTGGAGGCCTTAACTCAGTGATGGATGCACTGATATACTACACCATCGTGAAAGAGGTTCTGGGCGAAAAATGGCTCACCAACCAGTGGTTCCGCATGGGAACATCGCGATTGGCCAATATGCTGCTGAGCGAGGTAATCGGCGAAGAGGTGAAATTCTTCTGAAGAAAGCATCGAGGAAATAAAAAAGGTGTGCAGTTGCACACCTTTTTTATTGGTTCCTCTGTATCACATAATCGAGATACATCGAGAAGGCTTCTTGCAAGTCTGGTTTCACGGAAGACTCGATATACCGACGGGCATCAACGGCTATCTCCTCCATCTTCTGCTCCGCATACTCAATGCCACCCTGGCGCTTGGTAAATTCCACCAAAACGGCGATTTCATCGGCATTAATCTTACCAACCTTCACCTTGCGAGCCAATAATTTCATGGGTTCAAAATCAGAGTGAGTAAGGGCATAGATAACAGGCAGGGTCAATTTGCCTTCACGCATATCATTGCCGGTGGGCTTACCAATATCCACAGAATCGAAGTAATCGAAAATATCATCGCGTATCTGGAAAATAGTACCGAGATTCTGTCCGAACATTTTGGCCTTTTCCACATCCTCGTCAGAAGCACCGACGGAGAGGGCTCCCATACTGCAACAGGTTTCGAAGAGAGAAGCCGTCTTCTGTCTAATAACCTGGAAATAAGCATCTTCCGATATCTCCTGATTATTGATGTTCTGAAGCTGGAGAATCTCACCAGATGCCAAGGTTCGCCCTAATTCGGAGAGATAATATAAAATTCTATGATTGTTAGTAAACGAGACGTTCAGAAGACAGGTGGAGAGGATATAGTCACCCACCAAAACAGCCACCTTATTATTATAGGAGACATTGACAGAAGGTTGTCCGCGCCGCTCACTGCTCTCATCAACCACGTCATCATGAACGAGGCTGGCCGTATGAAGCAATTCAAGGGCAACGGCCGCATAATGAGTCACATCAGAAATCTGACCGTAGTTCTTTGCAGAAAGAAGAGTCAGCATAGGGCGCATCTGCTTGCCCGTACGCTGACGGATGTGAGCCAGTGCACTTGACAGGATGCCATCACTATACATCAGGGCATCCTGAAACTTAGACTGGAAATCCTGAAAATCGCTCGCTATGGGCTCTTTTATGACTGATAAATAATCCATCTCAGACTGAATTTTGATACAAAATTAGTAAAAATCATTGGATTACAAAGAATTTTTAGTAATTTTACACTCAAAATTAAGAAATTTATGCAGAAATTATTTCTTTTAGACGCTTATGCGCTCATTTATCGCAGCTATTATGCATTTATTAAGAACCCACGTATCAACTCGAAGGGGCTGAATACGAGTGCCATCATGGGGTTCCTCAATACCCTGAACGAAGTACTCACCAAAGAGAAGCCTACCCACATCGGCGTAGCCTTCGATCCCCACGGACCTACCTTCCGCAGCGAGGCTTTCCCAGCTTATAAAGCCCAGCGAGAGGAGACACCGGAAGATATCCGAAAGGCAGTGCCGATCATCAAGGAACTGCTCAAGGCCTACCGCATCCCCATCCTGCAGGCAGATGGCTACGAGGCCGATGATGTCATCGGAACTCTGGCAAAAAAGGCTGATTCCATCGGCGTGGAGACATATATGCTGACACCCGACAAAGACTACGGACAGCTTGTAACAGACCATACACGCATCTACCGCCCCCGTCATGGAGGCGGCTATGAGGTGATGGGCCCTCAAGAAGTGTGCGAGAAATATGGCATTCCATCGACAGAATCGGTCATTGACCTGCTCGCGCTGATGGGCGACTCGGCAGATAACTTCCCAGGATGTCCTGGTGTCGGCGAGAAGACTGCCGTGAAACTGATCAACGAGTTCGGAAGTGTGGCAGCACTGATAGAGCGATCGTCAGAAATCAAGGGTAAGCTTCGCGAGAAAGTGGAGGAGCATGTGGAGGATATCAAGATGAGTTACTTCCTGGCCACCATCAAGACCGACGTCCCCATCGAGCTCGATTTGGAATCTTTGAAGATTGTAGAGCCAGATGAAGACGAACTGGGCAAATTGCTCACTGAACTGGAGATGAAGAGCTTCGCTGACCGAGTTCTTAAAAAATCACAAAAGGTGCAAAAACCCGCTAACACACAACTCGATCTCTTTGCAGAATTTCCGTCCGACGGGCAAGATTTGGCCAAAAACACGAGTTTTGAGACGCTTAAAACGACGGCTCATAACTACAAACTCGTTGATAATGAGGAGGAAATGAGAAAACTTTGTGATTATTTTAGGACAAAAGAATTTCTCAGTCTGGACACGGAAACGACCTCAACCTCGCCCATCGATGCAGAATTGGTAGGTTTAAGCTTCGCCGTGAAGGAATTTGAGGCATTCTACGTGCCCATTCCCGCCAAACGTGAAGAAGCGTTGCGAATTGTTAATATATTCAAAGAGGTGTACGAAGACCCCCAAATCCTGAAAATCGGACAGAATCTGAAGTACGACCTTGAAGTGCTCGCCAACTATGGCATCGAGTTGAAAGGCAAGATGTGGGACACGATGATCGCCCACTACCTCATCCAGCCAGAACTGCATCACAACATGGACTACATGGCGGAGATCTATCTGAACTATCAAACGATACATATCGATGAGCTCATCGGGCCGAAGGGCAAGAATCAGAAATCGATGCGCGAGCTCTCCCCTACCGATGTCTATGAATATGCCGCCGAGGATGCCGATATCACCCTGCGACTGAAGAACAAGCTGGAGCCGGAACTGAAGAAGTTTGAGTGCGAAAACCTATTCTACAATATAGAAATGCCGCTGATGCCCGTACTGGCAGAGATGGAGATGAACGGTGTGTGCCTCGATACGGACTCGTTGAAAGAAACGTCAAAGGTTTTGACTGATAGGATGAATGAAATCGAAGGCCGTATCTACGAACTCGCAGGCGGTCAGTTCAACATCGCATCGCCAAAGCAAGTAGGAGAAATTCTCTTCGATAAACTCAAGATCGTAGAGAAGGCCAAGAAGACGAAGACAGGCCAATACGTGACATCAGAAGAAGTACTCCAGCAGCTGAAGAACAAGCACGAAATCGTGGCTGACATCCTCGAGCACAGGGGCTTGAAGAAACTCATCGGCACTTATATCGATGCCCTGCCAAAGCTGATCAATCCGCGTACAGGACATATCCATACATCTTTCAACCAAACCATCACTGCCACAGGACGATTGTCATCATCTGATCCCAACCTGCAGAATATCCCCATCCGAGGTGAGGACGGTAAGGAGATTCGTAAGGCCTTCATCCCGGAACCAGGCTGTCTGTTCTTTTCAGCAGACTACAGTCAGATAGAACTGCGCGTAATGGCCCATCTGTCGAAGGATGAAGCGATGGTAGAGGTATTCCGCGAAGGTAAGGATCTCCATGCGGCCACAGCGGCAAATATCTATAAGAAACCTATAGAAGAGGTGACCCGAGACGAACGCACGAAATCGAAGCGAGCCAACTTCGGCATCATCTACGGCATCACCGTGTTCGGCCTCGCCGAGCGGCTCGATATCCCTCGTGATGAAGCCAAGATGCTCATCGATGGCTATTTCCAGACCTTCCCACAGGTACGCGACTATATGGAGATGTCAAAAGAAATCGCAAGGAAACAGGGCTATGTCACCACCCTCTTCGGCCGTCGCCGTTATTTGCCTGATATTAACTCGCATAACGCCACCGTGAGGGGCTTCGCAGAGCGTAACGCCATCAATGCACCCATCCAGGGCACTGCGGCTGATATCATCAAGGTGGCGATGATCCGTATCCATCAGCGCTTCAAGGCAGAGGGCATCCGTAGCAAGATGATCCTGCAGGTGCATGACGAACTGAATTTCTCCGTCTATCCGGAGGAGAAAGAGCAGGTAGAGCGCATCGTGCTCGAAGAGATGCAGGGGGCCTTCCCCCTGGCCGTGCCCCTCGTAGCTGACAGCGGCTTCGGCGATAACTGGCTCGAGGCGCACTAAGGCCCTCCGTCCCGTAGACTGCGGTACTTCCGCAGTTTACTAAACGAAAGAAAAGAAAAAAGGAAAAAACCTATGGAAGAGAAGAAAGAACCGACGAAATGGGAGAAATACGCCAAGGGTAAGAAGCCCTCCATGAAGCGGCGCTGTAGCCTCAACGACTACTGCGACCGCGGCATCTACATGATCACCATGGCCATCGAGGGGCGCAGGCCTCTATTGGGAAGGCTCGCAGGAGATACGCCTGAAGAGGCACACGTGAAGCTGTCGGCCTTCGGAGAGAGGGTGAAGGCATGCTGGATGGCAATACCGCAGTACTATCCTCAGATAGAGGTGGTGAAGCTATGCGTCATGCCGGATCATATCCATGGGATACTGTTTGTGCATGAAAGGATAGAGCGGCACCTGGGGCACGTCATCTGGGGCTTCAAGACGGGGTGCAGGAAGGCGGCAAGGGAGCTGGGGATGCTGCCTGATGTGACTGCGGAATTACCGCAGTATACTGAACAAGCCCCACAAAACACCTCCCATCCTCCCGTCCAGTATACTGCGGTATCTCCGCAGTCACCGCCGCAGTCACCGCCGCAGTCATCAAGCTACAACCGCCACCACGGCATCCTATGGGAAGAGAATTACAACGACCGCATCCTGCGCGGCCGAGGACAATATGACTGCATGAAGGCCTACCTCGACGATAACCCGAAGCGCCTGCTCATCAAACGCCTACACCCCGAATACTTCACACAGCTCGGCACCATCACCGCCGCCGGCATCCCTATGCAGGCCATGGGCAACCGATTCCTGCTCGACAACCCCGTGAAGATACAGATACAGTGCTCGCGGAGGATGACCCAAGAAGAGATAGAACACTATAAGGAAGCCATCCTCCAAAGGGCCAAGAAAGAGGGTGCCATCGTGGTGTCGCCATGCATCAGCCCTGGTGAGCAACAGACGGCTACTGCCTCAATGGCTGCCGGCATCCCGCTTATCGTGCTTCTGCTCAATGGCCTTCCTCCCCTATTCAAGCCTCAGCCCCGCTATCTCAAAGCCTGCGAAGAAGGCCGGCTGCTGATGCTGGCACCCTTCCCCTATCAGAACGAGAAACTGGAGAATATGCGCCAGCGATGCCTTCAGCTCAACGCATACGCGGCAGAGATATGCAAGGACGATTAGCCAATCCGGCTATTCAGCTCATCAAGCAATCGACCGGCATCGGCATCCATCGAACGGATGTCGATATTGATGACGGAACGGACGACGATAAGGCCATCCATCCACAGTATGAATCGGCGCCACGGACTGGACACTTGCTGACGATAGACCTCATAATCCTTTAAGACGATGTAGTAGGTGGTATGGCCCTTGTAGGTATAGGGCACAAAGGCCTCGATGCGCTGCCAGGGCAGGATGCAGTAGGCTCCCCAAGAGGGATGATAGGCATGGAGGCTGTCAGCCGTGAGCATCAAGGCCGGCTGGCGACGGATGACGCACAGCCAGAACTGCTTGAGGTAGATACAGTTGACCAGCAAAAGCACCAGAGCACCGAAATAAACGACTGCCAGAACGAAATACCACACGCCATCAACATGGCGAGGCTGCTTCTCCAGCAAGAGGGGAATCAGTAGAAAATAGCCTAAGCTCAGGAAGAAAATGGAAATAGCGGTAAAAGCCACTCTACCCTTCCGAAAGAATACTTCTTGCATAACTTTCTACTTGACTCGCCAGACATTAAGAATGATGCCTTTGAACTGCTGGGAAAAATCTGGGGCACAGACGAAGAGGGCATTGTTGAGCCAGGCATAGCGGCTATCTGCCGGGGTCTCGAACTGAGGGGCAGCCTTGAAGTAGAAGGAGGGATTGCCCTGGGCATCCTTGCCGTCGTAGATGATGCCCCGGTTGCGAACGTGAATATATACACCATCATCCGTTCGGATGCTGTAGATAGCCTCCAGCTCCGTGCGATGCTGTGCCTTTTTGACCAGCTGGTAGTCGGCACCGCCATTGATGATAGTGCCCTTGATACCAGGTCCCTCGAAGGTACCGCCAGTGATGGGTATGACGATGCGCTCGCCGTACTGCGTCTCCCCTACCCTATACGTCTCGCCGAGCGTCACCTTCAGCTGCAGGGCGAATTCCAGTTGCGGGGTCTCTTTTGGCTCGATGATCTGTGCGTTGGCAGTTAGGAGTGAAGCCAGCAAAATGATGGCAGATAATAGCAATTTCTTCATTTCTTAAGTCGATTTATATCCATTTGTGGGCACAAAGATACAAAAAGTTGCGCATAAAGTCCAACTTTTCACTTTTCACTTTTCGCTTTTCACTCCTTTTTCGTAACTTTGCAGCGAAATTTAAACGTTTAAAGAAGAAAATGGCATTAAAATGTGGTATTGTGGGACTGCCGAATGTGGGCAAGTCCACATTGTTCAATTGTTTGTCGAGCGCCAAGGCTCAGGCAGCAAACTTCCCCTTTTGTACGATTGAGCCCAATGTGGGCGTGATCACCGTTCCTGATGAGCGGTTGACGAAGCTGGCCGAGATCGTGCATCCGGGTCGTATCGTACCTGCTACCTGTGAGATTGTAGACATCGCAGGCCTCGTGAAAGGAGCCTCGAAGGGAGAAGGCCTCGGAAATAAGTTCTTAGGAAATATCCGCGAGACGGATGCGATTATCCATGTGCTTCGCTGCTTTGAAGATGAGAATATCACCCACGTAGACGGCACCATCGACCCCATCCGCGACAAGGAAATCATAGACACCGAGCTTCAGCTGAAAGACCTCGAGACCATCGAAGGCCGTCTGGCCAAAACCGAGAAGGCTGCTGCTGCCGGTAATAAGGATGCAAAAGTAGAGGTCACGGTGCTGAAAGCCTATAAAGAGGTGCTGGATCAGGGCAAGAACGCCCGCGTGGTGGAGTTCGAATCGAAAGAGGAACAGGACTGCGCCAAGAATCTCTTCCTGTTGACTTCAAAGCCCGTGCTCTACGTCTGCAACGTTGGCGAGGCCGATGCCAAGAACGGTAATGACTTCACGAAGAAGGTGGAGGCATTGGCCCAGGAGGAAGGAGCCGAGACGATGATCATCGCCGCCAAGACCGAGGAGGACATCGCCGAGCTGGAAAGCTATGAGGACAAGCAGATGTTCCTCGAAGAACTGGGCTTGGAGGAGAGCGGCGTGAACCGTCTGATCAAGAAGGCATACGCCCTGCTCAACCTGGAGACCTTCATCACTGCAGGCGAGATGGAGGTGAAGGCCTGGACCTATAAGAAGGGTTGGAAGGCTCCGCAGTGCGCCGGCGTGATCCATACCGACTTCGAGAAGGGCTTCATCCGCGCCGAGGTGATCAAGTATGAGGACTATCTGCAGTATGGCTCTGAGGCAGCTGTCAGAGAGGCCGGCAAGCTGGCTGTGGAAGGTAAGGACTATGTGGTACAGGATGGTGATATCATGCACTTCCGCTTCAATGTATAATGAGGTTTTGAGATTATAAGAAAATGAACAGAACGCTACTCTTTGCTTCAGCTCTGACGCTGGTATTGACGACAGCCGCACAACAGTCACGTGAGCAGTTCAGCATAGCCACGCTGAACGTTGACGGAATGCCACAGAAAATACTCTTCTTCAACGTCAATGCCGACGGCCCAGGGAGCGCTGGTTCGGTACGTATCGGGCAATACCTGTCTGAACGGCAGTACGACATGGTGTTCACTCAGGAAGATTTCAACTATCATGACGAGCTGACCGTCTTGCTGGAGGATGACTACCAGATTGACACCTGGACCGGTGACGTTGGAGTAGAGGGCCACCAGATCGACTTCCTACACCCGCAGAACCACCGCTTCGAGTGCGACGGGCTGGGAGCCTTTGTCAAGAACGACATCACCGTCGGGTCGGTCAGTCGCACGTTCTGGAAAACCTACTTCGGCAAGTTCAGCCACGCTCTTGACGAGATGGTGACAAAGGGCTTCCGCCGCTATGAGCTCACCCTCACCTCTGGCCATCAGCTGGTGGTCTACAACATGCACATGGATGCCAGCGACAGAAACGATGTGTACGATGGCACAGATCAGAAGGACCGCCAGGCACGTCGCGGAGAGTGGATACAACTGCGCGATGACATCATGGAACGGCTCGATGAGCGCCCTGTCATCGTGGTTGGCGACTTGAACAGCTTTTACTCTCGCGACAGCATCCAGGCCGACTTCATCGAAGCCATCAATGCCACAGGGAAGGCCAAGGCCAGCGATGTATGGGTAGAGCTGGAGCACAAAGGGCTGTATCCCGAGCTGCGCCCGATCACTACCGGTATCGTGAGGGAGGGATACGAAATCGATGGCGAAAGCTTCGATAAGATCATCTACATCAACCCCACCAACGGCCGACAGCTGAAGGCTGTTGCCTACAAGCGCGACACCGAGGACTATATGCACGACGGTAAGCCCCTGGGCGACCACTACCCTGTAAGTGCCGTCTTCGAATGGGTTGGCAGCGGTAAGGAGTCAGGCACCGGGATATTGTCCATCTCACAGCCTGATGCCAACGGCAACTCTGGCGAGTTATTCGACCTGAACGGACGACGCATCAAAACCGCCAGCGGAAAGGGCCTCTACATCGAGAGAAATGAAAAAGGAACCTTCAAACATCTTGTAAAATAATCTGCACTATGAAGAGAATGATTTTCACACTGCTGGTATTGGCCGCCATGACTACAGCAGCCAGCGCACAGAACGCTGAATACAAGATACTGGCCGAACGAGACACCACCATCAAGGCTGAGTATGAAGGCTTCAATTTCGGCACACGTGACATCCACCACATCCTTTACGAATATCCCTCGAAAGACCCTCTGGGCAAAAACGTCACCATCAGCGGTGTCGTATGGGTGCCGAAGAATATCTACGACGGCACCGACCCCTGCGACGGTGTGCTGCTCTACAATCACTACGCCCACGCTACGAGTTCAGCCACACCTTCGGTGGCTGGTGAATTGGTAGCCAACGGTTTCCTGGCCAGTCCACTGAAACCAAACTACATCCTCGTGATGAGCGACTACGTGGGCTTCGGCTCCAGTGCCGACCGTCCACAGGCTTTCCTCTGCGGCGACGTGAACGCCCGCAACTCCCTCGACGGCCTGGTGGCTGCCCGCCAGCTGATGAGCGACCATCAGATTCCCCAAGGCAAATACCTCTTCAACCTAGGCTACTCTATAGGTGGCACAGAAGCTATGTTCGCAGCCAAACTGCGCGACATGGAGTATAAGCAGAAGGGCATCAACTTCACCAAGACCTTTGCCGGTGGCGGACCGCTTGATTTCGAGAAGATGTATTCCGAGATGATTAAGGTTCAGTATAGCGCCTACCCTGCCGGCATCGTAATGGCACTCGTGGCACTCAACGAGAACTATCAGCTTGGCATCGACTACCGGAAGATGTTCTATGAGCCGCTGGCCTCACACGTCAAGGAGTGGATACTCGACAGGAAGTACAGCGCTGGCGAGATTGGCAATTTCATCGCCGCCGACAGCATGAAGAACATCCTGCAGCCCGACTATCTCAATCTGAAGAGCGAGGCCACACAGGTGATCATCAGGAAGATGAAGGAGCTGAGTCTCATGGACGGCTGGGAGCTTGACACACTACAGAACTACTTCCTGCTGCATGGCCGTCACGACGACTATGTGCCCATACAGTCAGAACGCTGCATCATCCCGTGGATGAAGCAGAAAGGCTTCAAGCCCAGCCTGGTGCCTGGCAAGACATCACTGCAGACTAACAAGCTGATGATCAAACTGGATCATAATATGATGGGGATCGTATGGTTCATACAGACCGCTGCAGCCATCCAGCTGTGGCCTGTCCTCTACTACGAAGGCGAGCAGAACCGCTACTACCACGCTGTGGTGAAAGACCTGAACCTGATGAAAGTCATCAAGCTGCTCGAGGGCTTAGGCATCGATCTGCACAAGGCTGACAGTGGGCAAAGCTCAGGCAGTACCAACATCATTGAGATACTGTCCAAGTTCTCGGACACACTGGCCAAGGTAGACCTGACTATCTACGACCTCCTGGAAATGCTCGACGATTCTGGTATCACTATCGCTGACATCATAGAAGTAATTTCATACATCAATACCCCAAAATCCGAGGATGGTGAGACTACCCCCAGTTCAGCACGACTGTTCGGTCCCACCGAAGAAATGAACTCGCCTGCAGCCTTGCTCCGACACTACGAACAAACACTGGCCGCATGGCTGCTGATGGGTGGCATCAACGTGGATTACGATAAATGGGGATGGTAATACGTTTCTAATAAATCAATGAAGATGATGATGAATATTCTGAACTATATCGTATGGAATCCAGACTTGGAGGCATTCCATCTGGGGCCTATCAGTGTGCGCTGGTATGGGCTGATGTGGATCATCGGCCTGGCGCTGGCCTATTTTGTGGTGCAGCGGTTGTATAAGGAGCAGAAGATCAAGGACGAACTCTTCGATCCGCTCTTTATCTACTGCTTCGTGGGTATCCTCGCAGGAGCCCGTCTGGGTCACTGCATCTTCTACCAGCCAGACTATTTTCTGACCTCCTGGAAAGGGTTCGTAGAGATGCTGCTGCCCATACATTTCCTTCCTGATGGAGGGTGGAAGCTGGTGGGCTATGCAGGCCTGGCATCGCATGGCGGTACCTTGGGTCTGATCATTGCCCTCTGGCTCTATGTGAAGAAGACGAAGCTGAGCATCTGGACGGTACTTGACAACATCGCCATCGCCACTGGCACTACAGCCTGCTTCATCCGTCTGGGCAACCTGATGAACTCAGAGATTATCGGCAAGATCACCGACGTACCCTGGGCCTTTATCTTCGAGAAGGTGGATGCCATGCCTCGCCATCCCGGACAGCTCTACGAGGCCATCGCCTATGCTGTGCTCTTCTGCATCCTATGGGTGCTGCACAAGCGGATGCCCGAGAAGATCGGTACTGGCTGGTATTTCGGCTTCTGCCTGACCTACATCTTCACCTTCCGCTTCTTCATCGAGTATACGAAGGAGATTCAGGAAGCCTTCGAGGCCTCTCTCCCAATCGACATGGGACAGATACTCTCCATCCCGTTCGTGATGCTCGGCGTGTATTGCATGATAAGAGCCAATAAAAAATAAATAAGTGCCACTTATTCAACAGTAAGTGGCACTTATTTTTGAATACCCGGCACTTATTTCCCAGAAACGATCTTCTTGATGTCGTTGAGTTTGTTCAAGGCTTCGAGGGGCGTGAGATTATTGACATCGAGACCAAGGATCTCATCACGCACCTGACAAAGCACAGGATCGTCGAGCTGGAAGAAGGAGAGCTGCATGCCTTCACGAGAAGCAGCTATCTCTGCCGTGGGTTTACCCACCTTGCCCACTTGCGCATTATCAGCCTCCAGCTGCTTCAGGATCACGTTGGCACGCTTCACGATGCTTCGCGGCATACCCGCAATCTCTGCCACGTGAATACCAAAGGAGTGCTCACTCCCACCCTTTTCAAGTTTTCGCAGGAAGATCACCTTGCCATCCACCTCCTTCACAGAGACATTGTAGTTCTTGATGCGCGAGAAATTCTTCTCCATCTCGTTGAGTTCGTGATAGTGGGTGGCGAAAAGCGTGCGAGGATGGCCCTTGGCGTTCTCGTGCAGATACTCGACAATCGCCCAGGCGATGGAGATGCCGTCGTATGTACTTGTGCCTCGGCCCAGCTCATCGAAGAGCACCAGGGAGCGCGAAGACACATTGTTCAGGATGTTCGAGGCCTCCGTCATCTCCACCATAAACGTGGATTCACCCAGCGAGATGTTATCCGACGCCCCTACCCTGGTGAATATTTTATCCACCAGACCGATTCTCGCGGCCTCTGCGGGCACGAAGCAGCCTATCTGGGCCATCAGTACTATCAAGGCCGTCTGACGCAGCAGCGCGGATTTACCGGCCATATTCGGACCCGTAATAATGATAATCTGCTGTCGCTCGTTGTCGAGCAGGATGTCATTGGGCACATAGCGTTCTCCCAAGGGCAGCTCCTGTTCGATGACGGGATGGCGGCCTTGCTTGATGTCTATCACTTCTGAAGAATCAATCACTGGCCTGATATATCCGTTCTCCTCTGCTGTCTTGGCAAAGCTCAGCAGGCAGTCCAGACGGGCGATGATATTGGCATTGATCTGTATCTGTGGGATAAACTCCTGCATCGAGAGCACGAGGTCATTGAAGAGCTTGGCCTCAAGGCTCAGGATCTTGTCCTCGGCTCCGAGTATCTTCTCTTCGTATTCCTTCAGCTCCTGGGTGATATAGCGTTCAGCCTGAGCCAGTGTCTGCTTACGCACCCACTCTGGGGGCACTTGTTCCTTATAGGTGTTGCGCACCTCGAGGTAGTAGCCGAACACATTGTTATAGCCTATCTTCAGCGAGGCGATGCCCGTCTGCTGAGCTTCACGCTCCTGAATCTTCAGCAGGTAGTCCTTGCCACTATAGGCTATCTGGCGCAGCTCGTCAAGTTCAGCACTTACACCGTCCTTGATCACCCCACCCTTCGCAACGAGCTGCGGCGGATCGTTCTGTATCTCCTTCTCGATGCGGTCTCTGAGGCTCTCGCAGAGGTTCAGTTGTTCCCCTACCCTCTTCAGGGTCTCGTTCTTGGCATAGAGGCAGGCCGTCTTGATAGGTTGGATGGCTTGCAGGGCCACCTTCAGCTGCACCACTTCACGAGGCGATACACGGCCTACTGCCACTTTCGAGATGATACGCTCCAAGTCGCCGATACGGTGTATCTGGTCATCGATGCACTGCCGGAACTCAGGCTCCCGGTAGTAGTATTCCACCACCTCGAGTCGCTGGTTGATGGGTGTCTCATCTTTCAGGGGAAACACCAGCCAGCGGCGCAACAACCGGCCTCCCATGGGCGATACTGTCTTATCGATGACATCGAGCAGCGACTTGCCGTCATCCTGCATCGGCTGCACCAGTTCAAGGCTTCGGATAGTGAATTTGTCCAGACGGACATACTTCTCCTCCTCGATGCGTGAGATAGAGGTGATATGGCCTATCTGTGTATGCTGGGTCTGCTCCAGGTACTGCAGGATGGCACCGGCAGCTATCATACCGTTGTGTAGGTGATCCACACCGAAACCCTTCATATTCTTCACGTGAAAATGCTTCAGTAGCTTCGTCTTGGCCGTCTGCTCAGTGAATACCCAGTCGTCAAGTTGGAACGTAAAGTAGCGGTTGCTGAAGTGGCGTTCGAAATCCTGCTTTCGGCTACGGTCGTGCAGAATCTCCTTAGGGGCGAAGTTGCCTAAGAGTTTCTCTACGTAATCGTAGGTACCCTCTCCTGTAAGGAACTCTCCAGTAGAGATATCGAGAAAGGCTACACCACAGGCAGACTTGCCGAAGTGGACAGCTGCCAGGAAGTTGTTCTCCTTGTAATTCAGCACGTTGTCTGAGAGGGCCACGCCAGGCGTCACCAGTTCCGTAATGCCACGCTTGACGAGTTTCTTCGTCAACTTGGGGTCTTCCAACTGGTCGCAGATGGCTACACGCTTGCCAGCCCTGACAAGCTTGGGCAGATAGGTATCGAGGGCGTGATGGGGAAATCCTGCCATCTCATCGCCCTTCACCCCTGCCCCATTGTTACGATGTGTCAGCGTGATACCAAGTATCTTTGCAGCAATCACTGCATCCTCGCAATAAGTCTCGTAGAAGTCACCACACCTGAACAGCATCAGTGCATCAGGATGCTTCGCCTTCAGATCGAAGAACTGTTTCATCATCGGGGTCAGTTCCTTACCCTCTTTCTTCGCCATCGTCTGTGATCTATCCCTTAATATAATTCAAGATAAGTTCCACGATTTGTTCCTCGCTATGCCTGTCAGCATTGATCACCAGGTCATAGTTTCGGGTGTCGTAACGAGAAGTGCCTGTATACTTCTTGACGTAATTCTCTCTTCCCTTATCCACCTCGCTGATAATCTGTTGAGCCTCTTCGCAACTGATGCCGCGCTTCTTTACCAGACGGTTGATACGATGGTCCATCGAGGCCTGGATGAGGATGCTCAGGTGGTTGGGATGTTGACGGAAGATAAAGAATCCGCTGCGCCCTGCGATGATGCACGACTCATCCTCTGCAATGCCCTTCAGAATCTCCGTCTCCGACTGGAACAGGTCATCGGTGATCAGGAAGTCGGGCATCGCCGTATTCTTCGGAATGATGTTTGGCGCAGAATAGCTGGGCATGATTTTCAGGCTACGCTTGAAGTCTGCCCACCAGTTGTGCTGCTGACCTTTCAGCCGTTCTATTTCTTCGGTGCTGAGGTCGTATTTCTCCTTCAGGGCCGTAATGACAGCCTTGTCGTAAAAGGGCACTCCCAGTTTCTGGGCCAGTTTCTCACCGATGGTCCTACCGCCGGAGCCAAGCTCACGGTTGATAGTGATTACAAATTTCTCGTTCAGATTCATATCGTTCTTGTTGATTATCTCGGCAAAGGTACGAATAAGTGAGCAGAATGCCAAATAAAAAACGATTTTTTTGTTTGGCATTCTCGAACGAGAGTACCTTCGGCAACGCCAAAGGTACTCATAAAATCCGAAACGGCCAAATAAATTTGGCATTTCGTGTACTTATTAGTACCTTTGCAGCCGTGGACGACAAGCGTTATCTTCTGAGCCTCATCCGTGAGGGCGAGCATCAGCAACAAGACTTCAAGTATCGGGTGGCCGATGCTGCGAAACTCGCCAAGTCGGTATCGGCCTTTGCCAATACCGACGGGGGCCGACTGCTGATAGGCGTACGCGATGATGGTAACCTCTCTGGCGTGCGCTCTGAGGAGGAGATATTCATGATGCACCAAGCTGCTTACAAATACTGCCGCCCGGAGGCCAGCATCAAGTTTGATACTTACCATGCCGATGGCCGGACTATCGTCATTGCCACCGTTCCTCCCTCCGAGCGAAAGCCTGTCTGCGCTATCAGCGAGGACGGCCGTCAGCGCGCTTATATCCGCATCGCCGACGAGAATATCGTGGCCTCGCCTGTCCACCTGGCCATCTGGCGCGAGCAGCAGTCGGAGCGTGGCTCCATGATGACCTATACCGAGGGGGTACGCCGTCTGCTGCAGGCGATGACCACCGCCGAGCCTCAGCAGTTCACCCTCAATCAGGTGGTGCGCCGTTCCCGTCTGCCGCGCCCAAAGGTCATCACGCTGCTGGCACGTCTGGTACGCTTCGGTGTCGTCTGCTGGCAGTATCGCGACCAGCAGTTCTTCTTCAGCCTGTCTTAGGCGGTTTCTTACTTATGGTTGCCGACCACCTTCGAGATGTCGAGCATCATACCGTTGCCGCCAACAATCTGGGGCATCTTGCCGTCCCACTTCTCAATCATGTCCTCCTGCACGATCATCGGCGAGAGCGAGGCAGCTATCGTCTTGTTGTAGTACGCCTCGGCATCGGCCTTGATGCGCATGGCCTTGGCGGCACCCTCGGCCTTGGCAATCTCAATCTTGGCGTTGGCCTCGGCCTCTTTCACTTGGTTCTCGGCCTTCAGCGCACTCTGGATGGCCGTATTCTTGGCGTCGATCATCGCCGTCAGCGAACTGGGCGGCGTAATCTTACTCGTGAACTCCTCCACGATGAAGCCCTCAGACATCAGCGACTTCTCCAGACGGGCACGGACATCGCGCTCGAAGTTGGCACGGTTCGACATCAGCGAGTCCGAGGTGTACTGGTTGGCACAGGTACGGTAGGCCTCGTAGATGCAGGTACGGATGTAGCCCTCCTCCAGCTCCTTCACGCCGACGCGGTACTTGGTGAAGATATCGCAGGCTTTCTCGGGATTGATGCGGTAGGCTATCGTGGGGTCCATCTCGAAGATGGAGGCATCCTTGGCGTTCACGCTGAACGTCTCGTACTGCTTGCGCTGGGTGAAGGTGGGGTAGGTGAACACACTCGTAGTAATGGGGTTATAGAATACCCAGCCCTTACAGGTGCCCTCCACGCCGCCGTAGTCCTGCTCGGATGCCGACCACTTGTGGAACTTGATGCCTACCTCGCCGGAGTCGACCACGGTGCAGCAGACTGCGAAGAAAATCAGCACCAACACGATGCCGCCAACAACGTACATCAACGGGCGGCTCAGCTTGTTGTTCATAAAGGATTTCGTCATAATCGAAAGATTTTTAAACTACTTAGCCCGCTTCCAGGTCTGCGTCTCGTAGAACATGCCTAAGTAGCCCCTCACCTTCAGCTCGTTGCCTTCGGGCCAGATGGAGCACTTGTAGGTCTTGCCGTTCTTCGGATTGTAGATCTTGCCGCCCTCCCACTTGTCCTTCTTCTTCGACAGGCCAGAGAGGATGTTCACGCCCATCAGCTTGCGCGACTGCAGCTTGGCGTCCTTGTTGTTCTTGTCCACCGTGTCGGGGCCTTTCTGCAGCCACACAATCTTGCCGTTCAGCACGTTGCCCTGCTGATAGATTTCCACCTGTGCGTCGCCGGATTCGGTGATCCACTTTCCTGTAATGCCCTGCGCATAGCCGCCTATCGACAGCAGCATGAGGGCCATGCTCAATAATGCCTTTTTCATCATAGTTATAATGTTTGCTTCTTTAATCAGCGGCAAAGATAGTGTTTTTGCGACAATCCTCCAAGCTTTTTCCTAAGTATTTTCTCTTTTATTTGGCTTTTCGCTCACTTATTCGTACCTTTGCACCCATGCTGACAGAGAAGACGATGGAGAAGCTGCGCATACTGGCAGAATCGGCGAAGTACGACGTGTCGTGCTCGTCGAGCGGTACTGTGCGCAGTGGCAAGAAAGGGATGGTGGGCAACACCGTTGGCGGCGTGGGCATCTGCCACTCCTTTGCCGACGACGGCCGCTGCATCTCCCTGCTGAAGGTGATGCTGACCAATCACTGCAAGTACGACTGCGCCTACTGCATCAACCGTCGCTCCAACGACATCCCACGCGCCACGCTCTCCGTATCGGAACTGGAGGAGATTACGATGGAGTTCTATCGCCGCAACTACATCGAGGGCCTGTTTCTGTCGAGTGGGGTAGTGCGCAACCCCGACTACACCATGGAGCGCCTCACGGCCATCGCCCGCGACCTGCGGACGGTGCACCGCTTCAACGGCTACATCCACCTGAAGAGCATCCCCGGCTGTTCGCAGGAACTGCTCACGGAGGCAGGACGCTATGCCGACCGTATGAGCGTCAACATCGAGATTCCGAAGGAAGAGTCGCTGAAGCTGTTGGCTCCCGAGAAAGACCACCAGAGCGTGTTCCAGCCCATGAAACTGATTCAGCAGGGCGTATTGGAGAACAAGGAGGACCGCAGGAAATACCGTCACGCCCCGCGCTTCGTACCCGCCGGACAGTCGACGCAGATGATTGTGGGGGCCACGAAGGAGACCGACCGCGACATCCTATCGATGTCGTCGATGCTCTACGGACAGCCCACCATGCGGCGCGTCTACTACTCCGGCTACATCAGCGTGAACACATACGACCCCCGACTGCCTATCCTGAAGCAGCCCCCATTGGTGCGTGAGAATCGGCTCTATCAGGCCGACTGGCTGCTGCGCTTCTATCATTTCAAGGTAGAGGAGATTGTTGACGACCAGCACACCAACCTTGACTTAGAGATAGACCCCAAGCTGGCCTGGGCCCTGCGCCACCCGGAGGCCTTCCCCGTGGACATCAACACCGCCGACTACGAGCAGCTGCTCCGCGTGCCGGGCCTCGGCACTAAGTCGGCCTGGCTCATCGTCAACTCGCGCCGCTTCAACCGCCTGACATCCTACGACCTTAAGAAGATGGGCGTGGTGATGAAGAAAGCCAAGTACTTCATCACCTGTCATGAACTGACCACCAACTACTCCATACCCGTCATTGGCATCAACGAGCTGCACCCCGAGCGCCTCCGCCCGATGCTCATCTCGAAGAGCCAGCAGAAACGCGCTGCCGAGGAACTGCAGCTAACCCTCGACTTCAAGGAGTGATGACCGCCTACATCTTCGATAATACCCTCGACGGGTTGCTGACAGCCGTATTCGATGCTTTCGCCCTGCACGAGCAGCCGGAGGCACTGCTCACCGAGGGCGAGCCGCTGCCACTGTTCTGCGACCGGCAGTATCTGGTGCATACCGACGAGGAGAAGGCCCGCCGCGTATGGACAGGTCTGGAGAAGCACCTCGACCGCGAGGCCCTGCATGTCATCTCCCTGAGCTGGCTCTCAGAACTGCGCGAGCTCAACCAGCCGCTCTTCAATTATATCTGTAAGGTGTTCAGCCCTCCAACGACAGAGAGTCCCCACAGAACTAACTGCCCTACCCCTACAGGGGGAGTCGGAGGGGGTCACAACTATGCCGACCCCGACGTGCTCGCCGTGCGCAACATCGCAAGGAAGGTGGCCCACGAGCAGCTCCGCATGAAGCAGTTCATCCGGTTCCAGAAAGCCAAGGACGGCACCTACCTCGGCGTCGTCGCCCCCGACCACAACGTGCTGCCCATCGTCGTCGACCACTTCCAGGACCGCTTCCGCGACCAGCCCTGGCTCATCTACGACGCCCGCCGCCACTACGGCTACTACTATGCGGGCGAGGAGAACGGCGCAGACGTCACCCGCATCACCTTTGCCGACGAGCAGGCCGTACCGTTCAGCCTCACAAACGGACAACTCAACGACGACATCCTCAGCAGCGACGACCAACTATTACAGGACCTCTGGCGCACCTACTTCAAGGCCATCTGCATCAAGGAGCGCCTCAACCCCCGCAAGCAACTCAACGACATGCCCCGCCGCTACTGGAAGTACATGACGGAGAAACGCTAATGAGTGAAACATTCACGTCTTTTAACGTTTTCGGATGCAGTATTTCTGCCTTTCCGCCATTTATCTGGATAGAAACCAAAACACCAAAGAACGATGAAAAGAAACAATCTGTGGCTGGCCACCGCCCTAATGATGGCCATGACAATGACAGCCTGCTCTGTCAACAACGACGACGAGAAAGAACCCGAGGTAGTTATCTGTCCCGTTGATCCCGGAGACATCAACCCCGAGGACGTCGACCCGAAGGACAACCAACTGAAGTACATCACGCTGACACGCGCCGAGCAGCAGCTGGTGGAGGGCAACAACGACTTCGCCTTCCGACTCTTCCGACAGTCGAGCGACCCCCAGAAGGACCAGATTGTCTCGCCCATCAGCATCACCTACGCCCTGGGTATGCTCAACAACGGAGCTGCCGGCGAGACACAGGTCCAGATCAACAAGACCCTCGGTTTCAGCGAAACAGGGGCCGACGGCATCAACGCCTTCTGCCAGAAGATGCTCATCGAGGCTCCCAACCTCGACAAGCTGACCAAGGTGATGATAGCCAACACCATCTACATGAACAAGGACTACACGCTGAAGCCCGACTTTGTGAAGAAGGCCAACGACTACTTCCTGGCCCAGCCCGAGACCCGCGACTTCGCCGACGGCAAGACCCTCGACGTCATCAACCAGTGGGCCAGCGACCACACGCTGAAGATGATTGAGAAGGTACTCAGCCCAGACGAGTTCAACCCCTTGGCCGTCAGCTACCTGCTGAACGCCATCTACTTCAAGGGCATCTGGGCACAGAAGTTCGATGCCAACGAGACGCAAATGGAAGTCTTCGAGCACGCAGGCCCTGAAAAGTACCTGTTCGAAGCGCCGATGATGCACCAGAAAGAGCACTTCCCCTATACCGAGAACGACCTCTGCCAGGCTGTAAGCCTGCCCTACGGCAACGGGGCCTTCGCGATGACCCTGCTGCTGCCCCGCGAGGGAAAGCAGGTAAGCGACGTGCTCAATACGCTCACAGCCGAGACTTGGCGGAGTAACTATCAATACATGGGTATAGCCAACGTAGACCTGAAGCTGCCACGCTTCGAGACAAAGACAGACCTCAACCTCATTGAGATCATGAGCAGCCTGGGCATGCCCAATGCCTTCATCGATGGGTTGGCAGAGTTCCCCAACTTCTGCGACGCAGAAACCTATATCGAACTGATGAAGCAGGTGGCGCGCATCAAGCTCAACGAGACAGGCACAGAGGCAGCTGCCGTCACGGTGATTGGCATAGATAAGAGTGCGTCTGCAGAAGTACCCGTCATCAAGGACGTGGTGCTGCACGCCAACCGTCCATTCCTCTATGTCATCAGTGAGCAGTCGACAGGCACCATCTTCTTTATCGGGCAATACATGGGCAACCAGTAATTAGAGGTAAGAGGTGAGAGGTGAGAAGTTGGAGGTGACAGAAGAGCAGCTACTCGCAGAGCAGCTTCGCCACAACGAGCGTGGGGCGATGCGAGGTCTGATCTGCTCAATGGCCATACGCCGCAGTTGCCGGTCGGTCAGTTGCTGCCAAGCGGCATTTTCATGGCAGCCGTAAAGAGACTTCTTTCTGCTCCATGGAAGCTCCTGGCAATTGTTAGGAACTTCCGTACAGCCGCCAG
>DDQK01000037.1:125195-128382 GCA_002342665.1 Prevotella sp. UBA2444 | reverse complement strand
GGCTTTTGGTGGTGGTATGGGTAATATGGAAGGTACATGTGGCGCACTTGTTGGATCTGGCCTCGTTCTGGGATTAGTTAACAAAGATAAGGCAAAGTCCATGAAACAGATGCGTCAGATAATGACCAAGTTCCAAGAGAGAAACGGAGCCACACAATGCAAACTACTGAAAGGTGTCGGTACAAAGGTCGTACTGCGTGAGTGTCCTCTGTGTGTTTCCGATGCAGCAGAGTTTTTGGAAGAACAGTTAGAAAAGGAAGATTGACCATGCAGATAATCCTCGCTTCCGCAAAGATAATGAATGACAGGTTGAAGTCTATACCCGACATTAGTCTGTCAATACCTCGTTTCCAAAATGAGGCAGAAGCTTTCGCAAAGGATATGGCTCAGTATTCTACTGAAACCATTGCCGAAATACTGGGTTGTAGTATGCAGATAGCAGCGCAGAATAAGTTGCGGTTTATGCAGTTTTTTGAGGACAAGCCGAAACTGCCAGCCATTTTAGCGTATCATGGTCAGGCTTACAAGCATCTGAAGGCTGAAATTCTAACTGCTGATGACCTCAATTACTCACAAGGGAAACTCTGGATTACCTCATTCCTCTATGGATTGTTGCGTCCACTAGATGGCATTCAGCCTTATCGGATGGAGGGTCTTGTTGAACTTCCAAGTGGCGAGGGGCAGAATCAGTTTGGGTTTTGGAAGAGCCGCCTAACTGATTTGCTGATTGATGGCATAAAAGCAGATGACGGCATACTGGTACATCTTGCAACAGAGGAATATCAGCACCTGTTTGACTGGCAGCGTGTCCGTAAAGAAGTCCGAATCGTTCAGCCTTTATTCTACGTTAGAAAAGGTGGCGATTTGAAGATTCAGGCTGTTTGGGCTAAGACATGCAGGGGAGCAATGACACGATTCATCATTCAAAATCGAATCACGAACCCCGATGACCTGTCAGCATTCAGTTATGAGGGCTTTACATACAAGCCGAATCTTGGAGAACCTGATTATCCACATTTTATAAAATGAGAATCTAGCCAGCCATATTGAATCTAAAAGTAAAGGCAACCTATCTGTTTATCAGATACATACTTTAACATCTCCTTGGATAGTTTAGGAATCGCTATTTTTAGAATTCTCCGAGTTTTGGAAGAGATTTGGGTCTGATTTTGGGTAACGGAGAAATAGAAAATCTGCGTAACGTATTGAAAATCAATTAGTTACGCAGATTTATCAGCGGAGAGAGAGGGATTGACCGATATAGAATAGGTTGGAAAATGGGAGAAATACCGTCTCTGTAAGTCATTGATTTACAGAGAAAGTTAAGAAAATAGAAAAAAATAGCAAAAAAGTCTTTTTCTCGAAAAATGTGCGTAAATTTGTGCGTAAATTTAGATACGCACATTAGAATGGCAGTAAAATTCTATCTCGAAAAACGTTTGAGTAAGCAGGGCGAAGCCCCCATCAGATGCTCAATAATGATCCAGGGGAAACGTCTGCTGACAACCACTGGATATAGCATCGCTCCAGATTTTTGGAATAGCGAAGCCCAGAAAGTACTCTTGTCGGCAGAAGGCAAGTCGGTGGTGAATTTCAAAGGCATCAAGGCAAAGGTCATCAACGCTTATTTAAAGCGCATCGACAGTTTCTTTTCCGATCTGGAAAACGAACTGCTCAACAATGACGGCGATATAGGTGACATCAAGAAGATCTTCAGTACGGAGTTTGGCAAGTCTGGACGTCACCTGGACAACGACGAGGAACAGAAGGAGTTCTTTGACTACTTTGATGAGTTCACCGCCGAAATGGGCAAGCAGAATGACTGGACGGCTGCTACTCATGAGAAGTTCCATGCCTTGAAGAACCATATCAAGGATTTCTCGGATGAAGTGACGTTTGAGTCGTTTGACGAGAAGGGACTTGTAGATTTCGTAGAGTTCCTGCGAAACAAATTGGATATGAAGAATAGCACCATCGGGAAACAATTAGGTTTCCTAAAATGGTTTCTTAAATGGGCCAATGCAAAGGGTTATAATCAGGAGACAGCATACAGATCTTTCTCCCCGAAGCTGAAAGCGACTGAGAAAGCCGTCGTGTTTCTCGACTGGGACGAACTTATGAAGGTCTATAAATATGAGTTTCCAGAGGTTGGAACGACACTTAAACTTAAGGATATTAACGGAAAGGAGTATGAGAAGCGTGTAAATTTGGAGAAATCCACGCTGGAGCGTGTCCGTGACGTGTTCTGCTTCTGTTGTTTCACTTCCCTGCGCTATTCAGATGTTGCAAACCTGAAGAGGGCGAATGTCTTTCCCGATCACATAAAGATTACGACCATCAAGACTGCTGACGCACTGAAAATCGAACTGAACAAGTATGCTGCTGCTATTCTTAAGAAGTATGAAGACAAGGCGTTTCCATATGAGAAAGTTCTGCCAGTGGTGAGTAACCAACGCATGAATGAATATCTGAAGGAGATGGCAGAGATTATCGGGTTCAACGATCCTGTGACGGTGACGTATTATAAAGGCAACCAGCGCATAGATGAAGTGTACCCCAAATGGCAGATGATAGGCACCCATACGGGCAGACGAACGTTCATCTGCAATGCCCTGATGCTGGGCATTGCTCCTCAGATAGTCATGAAGTGGACTGGTCACAGCGACTATAAGGCCATGAAGCCATATATTGACATCGCCGACAGAGCCAAGGCCGATGCCATGAAGCTGTTCGACCGATAGTTTTCGAGGTATTTTTCTTCTTCGGATTATTTTTTTTGACCAACATTTGGTGGATTTATGGAAAAGTTGTACTTTTGCACCGACCAATCAGACATTACGCCGAAAGGTACGGAATGTCATCCCGCTGAGAGGATCTTGAGCAAGGCACACACGTGATGCCGTCGACCAACCTCAAAGCGGGTTTTTCATATCCACTCCCCTATTCATCCATGCGCCAGCCCAGATATTCCAACCAAGAGGCGGGTGTCTGATTGGTCCGGGGTCGAGGGGCAGAGCCCCCGCCACAGCCATGTCCGTAGAAGGAAGCGAAGAGTACCAGTACCCTTCTCTTCTTCACTTAAGTACAGTAAGTGTACACTTCTTGCGCGCGCGTGCGAAGCAAAACGCCCTGTACATAAGGGTTTAAGCATAATTTCTTGAAATAATTTTCCCCGGTCGCTGTGCAG
>DDQK01000037.1:37224-125113 GCA_002342665.1 Prevotella sp. UBA2444 | reverse complement strand
GAATTTTCCCCGGTCGCTGTGCAAAATAGTTAAAAAATGTATATTCTTTGGCAGTTTCGAAAATACTTTGTAACTTTGCAATCGCTATAACAATCGTAGTAGACTACGCCGAGGAGCGACGGACATCGCCCCATCTTGATTCAAGTTGGGTTTTTTAATGCCCAGATTGTAGACATATGGATAGCCATCACTATACGGCTGCCATCCCGACATTCTAAACTGCTCCTTGGAGAAGTCACGATTGTTATAGCAACGGGATGTGCAGCCGTTTCTCTGTCAGGGGTGCTCCAGCCCATCTGCGGGCAATGCTATAACAATCGTGCAATATGGAAAGAGAAAAAGAAATTATTCAAAGTGGTTTGGTAAAGGACCTAATTGCGAGCGAAATATCTCTTGATTTAACTAATTTAAGACTAACTTTACTCCATTTTGGTCGTAAATGTGTTAAATCAAGACTTTGTTTATTAAAAATTCGGTAGTGGACGGACAATTTCTTTTCTTTGCACCCATAGAAACAAAAATATTAGGAATATGGAAGTAAATTACTCTCGCGAGACACCTCTATGGCACCTGACAGTGGGCCAGTACGCAGATTTGACCGAGCAGCTATTTGGTAAGTTGTTTGAGAAATGGGATTCTGAACATCCTTCCAAAGAGGTTATAAAGAGAATGCTCCAAGACCCAGACCGGCGCTACGTGAAGGGGGTCAATGGCATTGCATCCCTTTTTGGGTGTTCTAACCCTACAGCCCAGAAGCTGAAGAAAACTATCATCAAGGATGCCGTGACTCAGAATGGCCGTGTCATTATCACCGATGCAGAGAAAGCCATACAGCTTTTTCAGAAGTTCCAGGAAGAGAACGGTTGTCTGGCTCGCATACCGACAGATAAGTAGTAACTCCTGAAAAATAAGGTTTAAAAGTATGAACGGTGTTCAGTTGCATCATGGAGAGACGATATTCTCGACTCCTTTTCTCCGCCGGTTGCAGATACCGACAGAGAAACCCCTTGATAAGTGCTGTCAGGCTCTGATTCGTTTATTTGTCGATAGGTTTGGTGACAAAATTGACGAAATTATAAAGTTAGATCAGAAAAAACTACTTCCATCGGAACTTGAACGTTTTTTCACAGTTCACGTTAAGGCAGCAGAAGTGGGTGTAAATACTGAGAGGAATCCATCACGCGCGTTGTCAACCTTCAAGACCAGGCTTGACATACTCCATTCGCGTCCTTACATAGTTTGGGACACGACAAACAAGAATGGTAAGCGCAAATATTGCAGTCTCCCTCTATTGAGTTATAATGATGTGGATTCAGACGGTAACTGTACATTTGTGTTCAATCCTTTGCTCAGATACCATGTATCTTCAAGTTACACAATGGAAAACAATTATTCGCCTTGTTCCATCGACCTCCTGGATGAAATTAAAGAAATGAACATATATGCCGGCATACTCTATGAGGAAGCATGTAGTTGGAAAAACTATTACAACAGGGGAAATGATCCTTTCTTCAACTGGAGTGTCACAGAACTGCGTCAGAAATTTTCTTTTGACCTGATGACCGACATCAGTAAAGACGGAACAGAGTATATTATAGTCCCCGTCAGAAATATGCGTGTTGATCATCTTTTAAAGGACGTTTTAGTTCCTGCTTGCGATGTTCTTAAGGATCTTTATTCACAGGGTAAAACCGAGTTCTGGTTGGATCTGAAAACTTCTTTTACAGGGACAAAAAGGGTTGGTCGTCCACCAAAAGATAGTTTTCGATTTTTTATACGAAAAAGGCCAATAAACGATACTCAAAAAGAGCACCAAGATGCAGTTCAGCTTGAAATGTTTGACTCTTATGAGGAGATTAACAACATTACAGAGCTGGAAAAAGAACTTGGCTATGTTCTTGACTCAAAGAAATATATTGCTGACATAATCAAGCAGATTCAAGAACGGGAATCTGATGGTCAAAACCTTTCAGAGATGGTTCTTTGGAAAGTAAGGGATCACCGCACAAGATATAAGAAGAAATCGAAGAAGGAGCGCAGGAATATACTACTGTCAGCCTTATGGTGTGATTTTGGGCTGGGGAAAGAACCTTCTGAAAAGAGTACAAATCATCAGACCAAATCGCATCCTTGGCCCGACAACGCCGATTGGCCGGATAACATTGACGGAAAGATTGAGTCCATGAAGAAATGCTATGAGATCTGCGACAGAGCTGCGAGAGATTTTAATCTCGCCCAAGATGAGGTTCTTCATCGTCTTGATGTTAATTTCCGTGCGTTCTGTAAGAAAACGAATAAGCCCATGAGAAACTGGGAAGATGCTACAAATCTATTATTTAGTGTGATTGACAAAAAATGGTTATTAGATTATAGCGATTATGGAAACAAACAACAAACAACAAAGACAAACAGCAGGAATACTGTCATTGATTTCTTCAACGATCCAACATAAGAGTTTTACAGATGAGGATTATCTTAGGATATTTAGTTACATGATGGGTACCTGTAGGAATACTGAGGATTGTTTATTTGGCAATCATCCAACTTTGCGTGAACTAAATCTCCAAACTGGTGTGAAAGCTGGCCAGGGTGTTATTGCAACATATTTAAACATGCTGAACGTGGCCACCAACTACAAGTTAAAGTTGAATGAGATTCAGATAAGCATGCTGAGCCAGATGATATATGAAAAGTTCTCATATTTGAAGGAAACAGAGGTAGCACTTTTCTTTTACTATTTTTTTAAGCACCCGGATTCTGAAAGTTTTTATGGTGCTATTGAAATGGAAACTGTTATGGCTAAACTAACCAAATGGGTTCGTGAGAAGCGTGGGACGGCCATTTGTAGACGTGATAAACTTCTTTCCCAACAAAGGAAAGAAGAAGAGAAGTCGTACCTCATGACCTGGGAAGAGTTCTGCCAACAAAATGGCAACAACTCTGCTGACAATCCTAAGGATAGGATTTTGTCGGGCTTCGGGAAACGGAAAATTCCGCAGGATACGAAGGAATCCATTACGGAGTCTGCATTAGCACTAATTGATAATAAATGGGGATATAACGATGATACAATGATGGACGCTCGCCGTTCATTCGTATGTCGCTACGGCTATACCCCAGAAGATTATTTAAGAAAGGAGGGTCATAATGTCTGAACAAAATAACATCAACCGTCGCAATCACCGTAGGCAACAGCCAGTAGGTAATACAAATCATATTCAGCCTCAGGCACCTGAGGTAGAGAAAGCCGTTATCGGTGCACTGATGATTGACAAGGATGCCTATTCCATCGTGTGTAAGACACTCCACCCTGACAGTTTCTATGAACCTCGCAATCAGATGGTTTACGAGGCCATCCGTGACTTAGCTATTGAGGGTAAACCTATAGACATCCTGACAGTCACAGATAAGTTGGCCAAGAACGGCACATTGGAGGATGTGGGGGGGCCTGCTTATGTGACAGAACTCAGTTCCCGCGTTGCATCATCAGCCAATATCGAGTATCACGCCAATATTGTAGCACAAAAATCGCTCGCTCGTCAGCTAATATCCTATGCCAGCATCATTGAGACTAAGGCCTTCGACGAGACCAATGATGTCGACGATCTGATGCAAGAGGCCGCAGGTTCGCTTTTTGAACTGAGCCAGCGTAATATGAAGAAGGATTATACGCAGATTAATCCTGTTATATCGCAGACCATCCAGAATATTCAGGCCGCTGCAGCAAATACAGATGGATTGACGGGTGTTCCATCCGGCTATTATAAACTCGACGGGATAACCTCTGGCTGGCAATCATCTGATTTAATAATCATTGCAGGAAGACCTGCGATGGGAAAAACATCGTTTGGTCTCTCTATGGCAAAGAATATTGCTGCCGACTACAAGGTGCCTATGGGGGTCTTCTCTCTTGAAATGTCAAATGAACAACTCGTAAGTCGCTTGATTTCTAATGTATGCGAAATCGAAGGATCTAAGATTCTAAGTGGACAGTTACGACGTGACGAATGGAATCGGCTCGACAAACGAGTTAACTATCTCCTTGACATTCCTATGTTCGTGGATGACACGCCTGGTCTTTCCATCTTTGATTTGCAAGTGACAGCCCGCCGTATGGTACACGAAAATGGGGTGAAGATCATTATGGTTGATTACCTACAATTACTCAATGCCAATGGTATGCGATTCGCTAACCGACAAGAAGAGGTTGCGAAAATTACCGAATATCTCAAAAATCTTGCCAAGGAACTTAAAATCCCTGTAATTGCTTTATGCCAGCTTAATCGTGGTGTGGAAAACCGCGAGGGACTGGAGGGCAAGCGTCCACGACTCAGTGATCTTCGAGAATCTGGGGCTATCGAGCAGCATGCAGATATAGTAATTTTCGTAAATCGGCCAGAGTACTATAATATTTATCAAGATGATAACGGTAGAGACCTACACGGCATGGCGCAGATTATCATTGCAAAGCACCGTAAGGGTGCCACTGGCGATGTGCTGTTAAAGTTCCGTGGTGAATTTACCAGATTTGAGAATCCTGAGGATAACAGCCTCGGTCCTATATCTTTAGTTGATTACGAATAATGTACGAACGTATGAGACTTACATCAATATAAATACGATGTCCACAAGTAAACATTAAAACATTTAAACATAACGCATATGAGAACAAAGAAAAATCAAATTATCTTAACGACCAATCAAAAAGGTGGTGTTGGAAAGACACAGATTTGCGCCACAGCCGCCACTCTGTTTGTTCAGCACAACATCCCTGTTATTGTACTTGATGCCGACGTACAGCAGTCGCTTTCTCGCCATCGTGCAAGAGATCTTGAAGCACGGCCAACCGCTAATACCCCATGGGACTGTCTGTTTCTCAACACATCGGACATGGAGGCCGTAGAAAAAATGGTAGAACGAATACAAAATCTACCATGTACCGTACTGATTGACTGTCCTGGCAATATCAGCGATCCCGCGCTCAATCTCATCTTTGCGGCTGCAGACGTAGCCATTGTTCCGTTCGAACTAAATGACGACAGCGTAGATGCAACAATACTTTTTGCGAAGCTTATAAAGAAGCATTTCAAAAAGATGGATATGCTATTTGTACCGAACAAAGTCTCTACCAGGTTTTGGAAGCGCGGAGAAGTACGAAAGGCTAAAGAAGATGCCATGGAACAACTCCACAAGAAACTGGGACTTGTAGGGGCAGATATCAAGTACAGTGCCCAAATGAATAGTTATTCTACCTTGGAGCGCCTTACATATGAAAAGAAGATGATTATCAAGAATGCCTTGACACCACTTTTAAATCCGTTAATGAAGATGTATGACAATAAATAGGAGTAATAAGATGGCAAAGAAAGAATTTAAAAATGCAGCCAAAGACCTGAACCTTCAGGATGCGCTGCTGGAGAGTACTGGACAAGCAGTACCCCAGAAAAGAGAAAAGAAGGAGTTTGCCAACTCACGTGTCACAACACCTGATACGAGTTGGGAGAGATTCACCGTTGTGTGCAACTGTGAACTTGTCGAGAAAGTTAAGGCCATTGCCGAGAAGGAAGGTTTTACTATACGCGAGGTGGTTGAGAAATACTTAAGAGATGGCATAAGGGCCTATGAGAGCAAATATGGTGAAATAATCATAAAGAAGAAGGTAAGAAAGAATATTGACGAGGTGCTATAAAGACCTTGAAAAGGAAATTGTAGCAAAACAACTATAGGATGAAAACTAACTAAATCAAACAAAGTATATGACAGGAATTAAAAGATGTACAATAGCAGAGAGCCTAAATGACAAAATCGAATTTAATCTATAAAAAAAATATAGAATAAATTGCTTTTCTCATTTTATTTATTTATCTTTGCAAAATCATATCATAAGATGACATAATAAAGATAATAATAGTAAGAGTGACGATATGGAACAACGACTAACATGGCAGAATCTTTCCCACCAGCTAAAAGTCCTGAATGAAGGCAGCAGCCTTCTATCAAAGATCTTTAGCAATGGGGTTCTTCGTGAGATAAAGATTGAGGATTTGACGGCATTGCCGGAATATCAAAGTGGCATTGCAGATCTCCTTATCAACTACGGTGTCCTCTCTGAGGATAACGGATATGTTGCCATTGAGAGTCCGCATCTGGAGTATTTTCTTGACAGTCAGGCAGTCAACCGTATATCTGTTGGTGCCGTCCAAGACAGTGTTGATCAGCTATATGTCGCTATCCAGAATTTCCAAACAGAGAAAAATGACAAGAAGAAGCAGCATTACCTTCGTGATGTCCAGAAAGTTCTCGGACACGTAGCCCTCCAGTCCATGAAACAGGTTACCATTCTCAAACATGAGATACGTGAGGTCTATAAACAAGAGCCTAACCTGGAAAAGAAGATCAAACTGCTGGAGAAATTCAAAGAGCAGGGTGACACCATCTACGGCATTATCGAGAAATGCGAGAAGATGCTTAATACTGAGACGATGTTCTTCGATGTCACGTGCGATGAGAAGACAAAGAAGCTGAAGTCTGATGTTTCCAACACTCTTATTTCCTGTCATAACTGGCTAAGTGACATCACTCAGGATGCCTTGCAGTATCTCACCCAGTTCCGTGAGATGATTATCACGAACAAGAAACTGAGAAAACTGAAGGAGCTTTACGACCTCCGGGTATTGGAGGGTGAGACCGACATTGTGGAACGGCTAAGAGCATCCTCCCCGTTGTGGCTTAACAAGCCATATCCCCAGTCATATAAGGTTTCCGTCAACTCCGTAGTCAACGACTTTCCTCCTGAGAAGCTGAAGGCCTTATTGACATCCAATGGACTTTCGGCACGAAAACGGCCGCTTTCCGAGCCTTTGACGGAAGAAGATATGACTCCTGCTAAGAAAGAAGTCAGATTCATTGATATCGGTGCCGTCTGGAACAAGTTCAAAGGAACATCAGGCGATCTCATGACCTACATAAATGACCATCGGCTATCTGAGCATGGCACCTGGGAAGAGAACCTTACCCTATTCTGCATGGTGACTGAGGCACATATCCAAGAATGCAAATTCAATGGGTATCAGATACAGAATGGCATACGTTACCCACTCGTTTATGCTAAGTAATTTAATCTATAAAAAAAATATAGAATAAATATGAAACAGAACTCATTATTCAAAAAGGAAATATGGGACAGACTTTCCAAGGGAAAGTTTATCTCTGCAAATTCACAGGAGTATCAGCAAAGGCAGTTGTATAATAGCCTCGTGGAGAATGAGGCTGAATACAAGTCGTTCTTTGCGGAGATCGGTTACACCCTTGATCACGGGCGGGACTATTATCAATTCTGCCGTGAGGTAACAGCAGAGAACACAGATAACAGCCTGAACGGTCTGAAGAAATACCTTGTGTTGTGTAATATCCTTAAGGCATGGCGGGAAGATTTCTTCGTTGGTCTTGACTTCCGTAAGACGGCTTTTCTGGAAGCAATAGCAGAAGACCCAGATTTACTTTTGAAGGTACGGGAGTTCTCCAAAAAAGAGAACTACAAGGAGATTGTAAGTGACATCCTGGCATTATTGAGGCAGGACGGCTTTATAGAAAGGAAACCTGATGATGAAGCAGAGACGTATTTTGTTACCTCTGCCTTCAACTATATAGAAGACATTTTCAATAACACAATCATCTATAACGAAGGACAAGACGATGAAACATTTGAATAAAATAATATTTATCAACTCAGCATCCATGAGGTATGAGGAGTTGGAACTTGACGGGAATATCCATCTGAGCGGATATTCCGGCGCCGGAAAAACTTCGGTAGAGAGGGCGATATTGTATTTCTTTACTGCTGACCAGCGGAATCTCGGCATCGACCTGAATAGTCAGAAGACGTTCATCCAGTATTATTTCGCCAGTGCTGACTCTCATATTGTCTATGAGGTGAAGAAAGACGATGGTGCCTTTTGTGTCATTCTGACAAACTATGAGAACAGGATCCAGTACGCTTTTGTGGATTCCCCTTACAGGAAGGAATGGATAGTTGACCCTGTAACACGCATGGTCGCCTCTTCATGGAGTGAGATAACCAAGAATATCCCACAGCATATAGACCGTGACCTCGTTATCAACATCAAGGACTACAATGAGATACTTTGGGGATGCCACCGTGACCATAAGTATGCCCGGTACATGCTGGCAAAGAGCAAGGGCTATGACAATCTTCTCAAATCCCTGAAGAACGTGTTCCTGCATTCGGGGTTCTCCCACGACGGCTTGAAAACAAACATCGTATGTTCCCTGCCCGACAACAATCCTTCCATAAACCTCGTACAGCTGCGAAGTCGCCTGCAGGACTATCTTAATATTTCCGAAGACCTGCGACTGTGGTATAAGGTTTCTCCCAAGGGTGAGAACAAGACCCAGCAGCAGGCCAGGGAGATAATCGACCTCAATTACTCCTATCTGGAAAAGATAAAACAGATACATTCCACCCTCTGCCGCCTTCAGTATGCCGTTGACAATTCAATGAAGATGCTGCCTGAGCTGGATAAGGAAAAGCAGAAGAACTCTGCACTGGCATCACAATTTATCGAAGATATTAAGAAAATCAGGCAATCTTTTGACAACAAAAAGAAAGAGGCTTCCGGGAAGATTGCCGTCATTGAGGAGAAACTTAAGAAAATCGGTTTCTTGAAGGTTAAATATGCAAATATTGACGAGATCATTACCGATGTCGCCACTATCCCCGCTGTAACGGTAGACCTGAAAACCAAGGAGGAGCTGCTTCAGAAACTCAGAAATGACAATCTGACTATAGAAGACAGATACAAGTCGATGATCCTTGACCTAAAGGAAAGCTATCAGAAGATCATAGATGAGATCAACAAGGCCATAGATGAAAGGCGCAGGCAATTGGAGGAAGGCAAAGCTGAATCAGAAAAGACAAGGGATTCTGCGCTGAAGAAGACAGACACTATCTTTATTGAACAGTCGTCCCTTGTCAATGAAAGTCTTAAGAACCTTCAGGATGAACTGCTTGAAATCTCCAAGTCTATTGCCAGAGTTGAAGCTACCGAGTTCTATGCCAAGGATATACAGTACAGAAAAGACGAGATATCCGGCCTGGAGAAAGATATTGCCCAAACAACTGCAGAAATAACCCTTGAAAGAGAAAAGCACAAGACCACCAAGGATGAGGGGCTTGCCATAGAACAACGTATTAATTCTGAATATCTTGCCACCAAAGAGAAAAACGACAAGGAAATAGAGAAATTTGGGAATCGACTGCAAGAGATAGAAAATGTCCTTTCACGGTACAGCGACTCCCTCTACTCCTGGTTGCAGCAGGAGAAAGAGGGATGGCAGTCAAACATCGGTAAGGTCATAGACAATAACGTCCTCTATCGTACAGACTTGCACCCGGAACACATTTCTGATGTTCCTGATGACAGTTTTTATAGCATACGGCTTTCTGTAAACAATATAGAAGGGCAGCCGTTCTCACCAGAGGATTACGAGAAAGAGAAGGCGAACATTAGCTCCAGAGTAGAAGAGCTTCGTCAGAATACTCGCGAGAAAGCCATTGAAAAGGAAGAGCTTATCAAGAACAATAACGAGGCATATGCAAAGAGATTATCATCTATTCGCGAGCGGATTGCCAAGCTGGAGTTGGATAACACCACCCGTTCTAACAAAATTCTGAGAATCAGAGAGGCTATCAGTGAACTTCAGGAAAAGGCGAAGACCGAGAAGGAGCACCAGCTTAACGAACTGCATGAGAAGGAAAAGGGAAAGAATGCCGAAATCAAGTCCAAGAACCAGGAACTGTCTCAGCTGACCAAAGACAAGGAAGAATCCATCAAAACTATAAGGGCTGCGTTTGAGGATGCTGTCGGTAAGATTATTGCTGCCTTCAATGATTTTCTCAACAAACGTAATCAGGAGAAAGACGCTGAGAAGAATAAGTATGACCGTCAGGTTGCCTTATATGAAGAGCAGAAGCAAGAGGAATTGGCAGGCAAGGGTGTTGACACCAACCGTATCAGTGTCCTGGAAAACGAAGCAAAGTCCTTAGGGCAAAAGCTCGACACCCTCAACGGGCAGAAAATCACCGTTGAGAAATACAAGGAAGACAAGAAAGAGTATCTTGATCAGGAACAGGATTTTGTTCTGGAGAAAAAGAATCTGGAATTCACCCTGAGCAACTATGACAAGTTACAGAAAGAACTTATTGACAAGAAGCAGTCAGGGTTAGACAATGCGAACTCAATAGTTACCGACTGTAGCGAGAGGATAAAACAAATCAATGAAGATCTTGCAGATTACAACAGCAGGAAGTCTGTTTATACCGGCGCTTTTATCGCTGATGGTCATATTGAGTCCCAGGAAAACACTTCATCCGTAGGAGACTTGATAAAGGACTATCGTGATTTGTCAGATGCCAAAATAACAAACCTTAGTGAATTGAAGAAGATGATCAGCAAGTTCAACGGATTCTTCAAGGCTAATATTTTCAATCTTCCCCAGAGTCTGACACTTGATGAGGATTATCTTAGATACGCCAAATCCTTGGATGAGATCATTAACACAGGCACCATAGATGAATATAGCATAGGACAGAATGGAGTCTATATAAAGACTCTTCAGGGAATCAGGATGTCGGTTGATAACCTCCTGAAGAAGAAGGCGACTATTGAAGGTATCATATCCGAGATTGACAGGGAGTTCCGTTCTGCAAAGCTACCGTCTGTGATACAGGAAATTAGGCTTCGCAGGGCTGACATAAGGGATGAGTTGTATGACTGTCTGTTGTCAATAAGCAAGTTTGTCGAAGATAATGACGGCATCCTGCCGGGAGTCTCATTATGGGTCACACAGTCTGAATATGAAAAAGTCAGAACAGAGATGCACGAGCTGCTGTCAAATTTCGTAAATATCCTGTTCAAACCAGGAGAAAACGAGCGCGAGGAGTTCACTCTGGAAGATATGTTTTCCATTGAGTTCAGAATTACGGAGAACGGACAAACATATAACTGGATGCGCGGATTACCCAAGACGATAGGTAGCAATGGAACCGGTCTTATGATCAAGATGCTATTGAACATTATGCTAATCAGTATAAGTAAGAATAAGTTCCTTAAAAAAGAAGATAGTTTCTGGCTGCATTGCATATTGGACGAATCTGAAACAGTGCCACCCGAGTACATAAGGGATATTCTCGAATTCTGTATGGACAGGGGCATCTATTTAATACTGGGGTCGCCTGTTACATTGGATCCAATCTCTTTCAAGAGAAACTATGAGTTGTTCAAGGATGACGGTTTCAGGACCCGTATTCAGATGCTGACAGAGAGACAGGAATTTAATCTATAAAAAAAATATAGAATAAATATGAGATACAGCAAAAAGTTGATTAATGCTTTGATCCTCTTGGAAAAAGAAGAGAAAGTATATTCCAAAGATCTCGGAAAATTATCTGAGGAGCTATATCAGCGTGGTCATCTTAAGACCTCTTATCGTGGACAATTTATCTATTATCAGGTCAGGGATGTTGAAGCGTTTAAGCTCGACCTCGTGAATATTGACGAATCATTCCGGGACCTGTCTAAACTGTTGGCCTTGTACGAAAAAGGGGACAATCTGACAAGATCTGACATGGCTTCCTATACAGGTGATTCCAAAATCAAGCGCAAGAGGTCTTTTGAGGGCTTCCTTGTGAACTCTTATACAGATATTCCTGCAAGAATAGGAGATGATCAAATCCAAATCTGTCCTTCAGAAGGGACATTTACCTTCATAGCCGACTGGAAACTTTTTTCCATTCCTGAAGACGTGGTGATAATAGGTGTTGAGAATCCCGAGAATTTCAGATACATAAGGAAACAGAAATGTCTATTTGAAAATGCGGTTTCAAAGGTTGTGAACACAAAAAGTCAAAAGATACTGTTTGTATCCCGATATCCGCAGGAAAACTCTTCTTCGGATTTGAGAAACTGGCTGATGTCCGTTCCAAATAAATATATCCATTACGGGGACTACGATTTGGCAGGGATAAATGTGTTTCACACAGAATACTATAACTATTTAGGCGCAAGGTCTTCCTTTCTCATACCTGAGAATATTGAACAACTGATAATCAAGGGATCAAGAAAGAGGTTTGACCGTCAGTACAAGAAGTATAAGGATATTACATCCCCTCTTACAGATGTACAAGACCTTATTGATTTAATAAAAAGGCATAAGCATTGCTATGATCAGGAAGGATTAGAACGACAGAAGGAAGGAAAAAATGAGTGAATTAATAAAAGAATTGAATAATGGTAAGGTTGTTAAAGAAGTAGTTACCAATATTACTTCCATACCTTTCAAGGAACTGTTGGAAGATGACAAAATAGTTTCCTTTCAAGTTATTAAAGATGTTGAGTGTATGAATAATTCTTTCAAAGGAACTATTTCTTCTGTTCGAAAAAAAGACCTAATGGAAGAGCAGAAGAGAAAGCAATTAGAACTCACGGCTCTCCGTCAGATAAAAAAAGAATACCTATCGAAAAGAATTATGAGTTTACCCAATAAGTATATTATTATGCTTTCAGGACTTACCACAAAAGCCCAGGAAGTATTCTGGGTATTGTACGACTCCACAGAAAACATAGATTGCAATACAATTGCAGAAAAATGTCACTCCAAAGTTGTTACAATTAATTGTGCAATAAAGGAATTGAAAACTTGTGGTTTAATAATAAGAGTAGGTTCTAAGAAAACAGGTCATTATGAAATAGTTGAAGATGTTCGCAACATATAACTAAAATCCCCCTCCAACCCGTGAAGGGGACTGTCCCAGTACCGCTGACCTCATCAGCACAGCGGCAGTTCAACCGCAACCGTTACAGGATTGCTCAACTGTAATCCAAGCAGGAACTCCACTGGAACAACGACAATCGGGCTATCGTCTTAACGTGTGGCAAAGGTAGGTAATCTACCGGGAACTGCTAAACTTGCCGTGAACAAAGTCTTGATTTAACTAATTTAAGACTAAAAATCGCCCAAACAGGCATTAAATCCTGCTGGGCGACCGAAATGATATTATTAAGCAGTATTTAAATTTATGGCTCACATTTTCATTTCGTGTACTTGCTCTTCCTCATGCAGAACCTTATCAAAGAACTGTTGCGCCGTCTGCTCATTCTCTGACAGTCCTTTACTCTCGCAGTACTTCCGGAACTCTTCACCGTGTTCTGACTGCTCGATATACTCCAGCCAACTAATCTTTCCTTCATGGAGTTGTTTTTGCAGCAGCTCTTCAATCATTTTCTTTTCCTTCTCCTGCAAATAACGCTTTGTATGTTCAAGTCCAGACATAGCGCGTAGAATACGGCTATCTAATCCTTCTTCTTCTGGCACCAGAAGAAGCATCACATCGATGGCCTCTTGTATGCTATCGACGTGGCTTTGCAACTGCAACTGTCTTGTTGCCTCTTCAACATTGTTGTTTACTTGACCTGTTGTTTCCATAATTTACTATTTTGTTATTGTTACGTTTTCTTTTAAAGAGCCACCACCCGAACAGCGCACCAATCGCGCTGAGGTCAGGCAGCGGCTCATGACAGGCCGGTCAAAGTGAGCGCGTCGTTGAGACCCGTTCCCGCTACTCCTGCCAATGGATTGGGAGCGCCGATGAACAGATCCGATGAAACAGACGCTGTTCAAACAGGTGGCAATGACTCCCAAAAAGTTGGGAAACCGCGTCCTACTCCATAGGCAATAAGGGACGGACATACCGCACACCTCCACCAAGTTTCCCAATGGGAGCCTGGCACTGTGTCGCTCATGGGCTGGACAAAATGAAGCCACCGAAGCAACTCCCCGCATTTCCCAAGGCTCATTCATGCCAGGCGAAATCTGGGCTTTACTGCAAAGGGGGACGCACCTGTACCTTCTTATGCCCAGAAGATGGAGAGCCGTACTTCTGCTATTATCGGCTATTGCCTCAAGTTGCCCGGACGTACTTGTGTACCCGGAACCTTTCTGACTCTCCAATAGTTTTCAAACTTTCAAAGAACTCAATCGTTTCAATCCACCATCTTTGAATTTGTTGCTTTATCAAAGGTGGGCAGGCGTGGACTCCTCAGCGTCCCAGTGTGTTCAGCAGGAATTTCCACACCATGCCCAATTATTTACTGAAGACGGGCAATAATGTAGGCTCCTCAGCCTCACAACAGGTTCGGCAGGAAATCCCACACTATGCCCGATATGATCTATTTCACGCTGAACGTGCCTACAGGGATGGCCGTCGCTGAAATGATGCTCATGTAGAAGATGCCATACTCGCCTTTCTCCAACTCTGAGGCAGGGATGGTGAGAAGGTATGACTGTTCGCCGTACTTATGGCCTGTGAAAGACAGGTAGCCCGCTTTAGTCGTTTCCTTCGAGCCGATAAGGGCAGGCTGAAACTCCATCCACTGTATGCGCCTATCTTTCTTGGATGCCTTGAAGCGGACGATACGGTACAGTTCCATGGGGTCTTGCTCGTTGTTCTCACCCTTAATCAGCAGTCGGGCATCTTTGCCGTCTCTGGTGACCGTGTAAGCAGAACTTTTTCCCTCAAACACGATATCCATTCCTGCTGCACCAGTCAGACCTCCGACGGCATCGGCAGCATGGCCTACACTTGCGGCTGTTCCTGCGGCTCGTATGCCTGTCACTGCACCAGACAAAGAGCCACTGGTGTATGCGCCCACCATTCCTACAGCACCCACGACATCAGCAGCACCACCGATGATCTTAGCCCATTTCTTGGCCTTGTTCTCATGCTTCTGGATTGAGCCGCTTTCCTTGGGGAGGATGGCGATGGTTGAATCACTTGTCAGGATGCAATAGGAGTTGATGAACTCTGGTTCCTGAACTGTCACCTGTCCGAATGTGCTGCCTGCGGCCAGCAACATTACGAAACATACAAAATACTTTTTCATACTTATTAAATAATAGAGCCACCCCGGGCGAGAAGTCGCGGTTTCTCGTTGGCCGGAATGGCAATTGTTTTTATGTAAAATGTTCACCTTTGAGCCGCGACGCATCTCAGGTATATACACGCAAAAAGACCACAGGAGACCCCGTAGGATCTTCTGTGGTCTTTCCCTTCAGTTCTTCTGAAATCGGTTGGGCTTTTACCGACGAGACGTGTAGCCAGTTACCATGCTACTGCCCAAGCACCGACAGTTGATAGGCACCTCTCATTACGTAGCTATTGCCACCTTTTATGCTTCTACCTTTATATCTTTTGCAAAGATACGAAAAAAATCTGAAACTACCAAATATTTCGGCAGATTTTGTCTGTTTTGTAGTTCACGCGCACGCGAGAAATGCAAGAAATGCAAGTTAAGTTGACCGCCGTCCGCTGTAAATCGTCGTAAATGCGTTAAATCAAAAGATTTAACGATTACGACTATTCTTACGTTCATTATTCGGTCCTGGACGGCATACCGTTACCCATCATTAGCGGTCACGGATATAGTCATCCCCGTTATGCCAGATACCCTTGAGGGTACCTTTGGCGAACCAGTACATGAAAATCCAAAACAACACAAACTCCATAACTCACATTCTTTAAGATTCGACATATTTGTATATTCATTAAATGATTACTCCTGTATTCCTATTCCCTGTCCTCCAGATATCTTGCTGCTGCCCCCGGTTGTCAATGCTACCTTCCATCTTGCGAAGCAGCTCGTGGCATGACGTGTCACGTCCGACCGTGGAATAGAATTGGCCTTCTCAATATCTTTTAGCTGGTTGCGGTTACTTAGATCAATAAGTAAAGCCACCAACTGTGTATTATAGCGTACCAAGTCCTTATACATTAGGAGATAGGACTTCTGGCGTTCACTGTTGGGGAGATATCCATCCCTGACGGCTCTCAGTCCACAATCTATAGCCTCGTACACGTTTTGCCAGTGTTTCTTGTCTATTGACGTACCCCCAAGCGGAACAATACTGTTTATATTCTTCTGGAAAGCCTGCTGTTTCGCCTCTATCTTGGATTTCTCCATTGACCATACAAGATCAACCTGCCTGTCAATCAAGTTAAATCCTTCGATTTTGGCGCGTTCCTTCAGACAGGTGTCTATCGTTTCTGCCATTGGCACCTCTTTATGCAGAGTATAGTAGTTCTCCAGCCTGAATGCCTGTTTGTTCTTCTCAGGTGCCCAATCGCTGTAGGAATTATGAAAAAGATCATAGTACCATTGGAAGTTGTTGCCGCCAAGGTTTCCCGTACCGGTCTCAGCAACGGTGAACTGGTTCATCACCACTTCGTCATGATTGAAGGTGAACGATTGAGCTGCTGCCCCGTATGTAAGTAGCAACGCTCCTATTAACAAAATCAATTTCTTCATAACGCAAACCATTATAATTACATATTTATATTACTCACACTTCTATATATCATTCCATTACTAATCCGAAATGTACTCCGAAAGACTGTGCTTCTTTGCTAAAGGCGCACATGATACCTGACTCTCGGCCATTGATGGTAGTAGTGCTGACATATCCTTCAAGCAGTCCAGAAGTCTTATTGTAATACTCCTCCAGTTTCACTCCGTACATCTTCTCCGTCTGTGCTTTAACAGCCTTGAAATCCTTGTCACTATACCAGAGATATGTCACAGAAGCCCCATATAGTCCAGTAGATGCATTGAAGTAATAAAGCACCTCGTTCTTCTCATTGGAATAGTATAGAAGAACATCCTCGTCAAGACTCAAACCGATGTTACTGCCCTTCATATAGTTCTTAACCTGTTCAGAAGATGCTCCCCAATTCAGGCATGGTGCCATCAGATCGAAATCGACGTTCTCTGCCTCATTTCCATTCACGGGCGTAGCGTGAAGATCATCATCATCCCCGCCACAAGCAGTAAAAGATGTCATACACACGATAGCCATTGCCATCATTACCATCACACTTGTTATACGCTTCATTGTCATCATAACTATTCTGGCTGTTTGTATCGCGCCGCCACCGCTTTTTGTTGTTTCCTCGAATATATCGGGTTTTGTTGAGCTGGAAGCCTTTTTTACTTCATCTTTTGCTTCAACTTGTCCTTTTGAGTTTTTTTTTACATCGGTACGATGTTTCGCAGTTTTTGCCTTTTTACTTGCCATTTCCATAGGAGTGTCCAACAGGGCATAAATGCAAGGAATTTACGGAAAAATTCAGTGGAATACCCTGATTGTGCAACAATCCGTGGAAGGCTGCTGCTGAATTTTTTCAGAAATAGCATAGCGGTACTTGCTGTATGACCAGGACATCCTACCTTTGCACAGTAAATAGGCATAGCGGAACATACCGTTTCCGATAAAGCGAGGAAGGCAAGGTGTAAGCTATTAAGTTCCAAGTGTCTCTCCTGCTGCGTTCTGCAGCCCAAGGCACTTTCATCGATATGTCGCGTTAGCGTCCGAGCCGACGAAAGGAGGCGAGGAAAGCATGGCGTAAACCCCGCCACATGTTGAAGATAAGGCTCCCCGTCAACAAGTGGCGGGAAGCCCGGATAGAAGCACCGAGGGATTGTAAGTGCCTGAAAAGATATAGGGATATCAATAACCATGTTGCATTTCGTAGTTGTGCAGTATACTGTCGTTCGGTAATCCCTGCTTGACACCCTCAATGAGTATATGGTGTTTGGGGGACTTGTCCGCGATAGGCACTATGGCCATACAACAGAACAAGAATATCATTACTGAGGTGACGATGGTCACCATTGTAAACATCGGCGGGTTAGCCTTGTACATCCTTTTAATTGTCTCCTTCATAATTTTGGGAATTTATAATATATGTGTTACAGAACTTTTCCAACTGCCCCTTTGGCACTGCTGCTTATCTGTGAGGCGACTCCCTCACCGAAGCTGCGTGCAGAGAAGGTGGTATCGCCCTCTGGTATCATCCATGCGGCCAGGTCTGGCACGAGATTCAGACATTTCATTGAAACAGCACCACAGGCCAACATATAGAATGAGGTGATGAATGCCGACTTGATATATCCCTCAGGATTTCCACAAATAGCCTCCAGTTCATCAATCTGAACACTCAAGGCAATATCGAAAATAAGTAGGACGTAGAAGCCCACGAAGTACAGCATCGCTCCGTAGAAATGTACCGTCAGGTAGCGTATGATCCATTTCGCCCACGCTCCTTCCCATTTCGGGAGGATGCTGAACGCCCACATAATGGGGCCGAAGATAGTCAGCATTCCCAACATGATTTGCTGGACGTAGACAGTTCCCCACCAACCGATACGCCACATCAGAAGTGCCAGAAATATACCGATTTTATCAATTAAAACTATTATTCCCGTAAAATTTGCTAACACATCAAATTTTTCCGAATCTTTGGATTGCTGAGTTACATCTTTGGCACCGAGAGCTTCAGATGCCACGATCTCGGTTTCTGCGTTCTTCGGGCCGTTCTTAGCTGCTGCCGCTTTCGCCTTGTTTTCGTTGATGAGCGAATCGCGTTTGACAAGTAGCGGTTTCATCTCGTCGAACTTATCCTGCACCTGTATGGCTTCGGCTTCGTACAAATCATGAGTGTACGAACCGATACAGTTGGGAATGTAAGCCAGACCATCAAGGATGCTGTAGCCTCCGTAGGTCGGGTACCACCAGAACATGATGATAGCGATACCAAGTACGCGGATGATTTTCAGCGGGTCGAAGGGTTCGCCCTTAATCATCATCTTGTAAGCCATTCCTGCGGCTGCAATGATGGCAAACAGCGCACCAAGGCACATGCACATCTGCAGGATCATCCAAAAGGGGCCTCCCTCACTGGTGAAGGATGCATCGGTCAGGAACTCATTCGTCCGGAAGATGACATTATCAATGTCCTCATCGAATAGTTCGGCACCGATGGTAGTGATGCCATCAATAAAGCTATCACTCTCTGCTGCTAAAAAAAGATTACTAAACATGATTATATCTCCTATATCTTTAATATATTATTACTTTGCCGAATTTCTCCATCGTTCAAGGGCGCGTTCAGCGATTGATTTTTTATCAGCAACCTGATATTCTTCAGCGCGATTCATTATTTCCCTAAAGACATCCCCAAAAGATGTATATTTAATCGTAAGTGTTGTGGCCATCAGCATCTTGTTCAACCGATTCAACTTTGGTCTTATGTTTCCCAAGAGGATTTCCCTTTCTGCTTCTGTCATTTTTACGGAATCACCCAGGCAGAACTTTTTAATATCTCCAGCCAAATCAATCCCTTGTTTGATGACTTTCCTATAGACTTTATTCCGTCTGGCAGAAAAAGCCGTAGCCAAAGCATTGCTTGGTGCATCGGCCACCACCGCATTTAATTCTTTCAGCGATTTTGCTGTTACCGTTACCTCGTAGTAGATACCGTATATTTGAGCAGCTGTTGACAACATGTTCTGCAGGCTATCGAGATAAGTATTGAACTCATTCAGCAGATCGTATATAGCCTTCTCTTCTTCCGTAATGAAGATGTGTCCGGCAGACATTAATATTTGTTTTTTTTGGTTGTTTTCGAACACTTTCTTTGATTTCAGAGAAGTTTGTTCAATTACAAATACCCTTCCTGGATCAAATCCTTGAGCTATTACCTTCTGACTGGCAATAGCGAGAATGGCTGCAAATATGACAATCCACCTATTCATAATTATTTGATTTTTACTTAGAACTTAAAATTAGTGTTGCATTCCTCGCCCTCTTCCAACGGTCAAAAGCATCGTTGGCTATTTTCCCCCGATTTAGTGATATCATTCCAGCCGTAGCCTTGTTCCATACATCCATTAAATTATAAAAGCAGATGCTTAAAGCTATCTGACGGAGTTTTCGGTTCAGATCATCGAGTCCGTTATTTAGTTTCCAAAGCAGAGCCGTTCGCTCAGCACCAGTCATCATGTTCAATCCTCCACCTTGCGCAATGGATTTTTTCAGTGAAAAGTACGTATTCACGCAAACACTGGCTGCTTCCATATACAGGTTATTCATAGGGAGAGTAGCTGCTATACCTTGGGGATTGGCAGCCGTTGCCTTTTGGATATCATAGAAGTTACGGAGCATAGCAACACCTTCAGCGTATAGGTTGCAGCCAGCTTTCAGAGCCTCTGCATATCCTTGTGCCGTCTTCAGATAGGAATTGTATTTGGCTTGCCAGCCTTTCATTTGTAGCATTTCACCACCAATACTCCCCTGTAACACCGATGTTTTTTCCATGGCTGTTGACTGTTTTCCTATCGAATTATCGATCATTATGTTGCCAGTTTCTATAGCAATGTACTGAGACGGGTTAGACTCGCCGATTTGTGCGAGGCACTTTATGTTGCCAAACATCACCAAACCCACAATGACAATCAACTGTATATTTTTACTTTTTATTCCCATAACTATTGTTTGAATTTATATACGCAATCCGTTGGAACGATGTTCCTGCTGGCTTTTGTTCATTTCCTCCTGTTCAAAGTTCATCGCTGCCAATGCAGCATAGTCTGAGTTCTTCCAACTCTGGCCCTGTGCTTGCTTGCCTGACTCTGCGGAACGTTTAACACTGTTGTCCTGATCGGTTTCCATGGCTATAGCCTTATCAGCAACCTTCACGGACTGACCATCAGCAATACCGAACACTTTATTGAATAGTCTGAGCCGTGAACGATCGTCCAAAGCATTAAACTTGACATACAGTAGCTCAGTTATTTCACGCGACTCTTCTTTGCCGTCCACGATGGCAACCATGTGGTAATTGCCGCCATCAGATTTCACCTGCATATTCGAGACTTCCTTAATATGCTGCTCTGGATTTGTACGAACTCGCTGAATAGGTTCTTGTGATTGCTGCTGTTGCTGTTCGGGAACATTTTGAGTAACTGTAGTCGCCTTACTCTGCTGCTGTGAGGATTTGTTCATGAAATCTAACCCGAACATTTTGAAGAGTATTTGTAACAGCAATTCCAGCGGGGAACTTGCATACGAAAATTCATTTTTTGTCTTTTGGCTATTACTGGCAGTGGTGACAGCCTGCGCTTTCTCCCTGCTATCCTCACGATTTTGTTCCTGGATCATCTTTATTTGGGTGTCAGTCACCAAAGAACCGAGTGTCTTTGACTCGGATTCAAGGAGTTGTGCAGCATATTGGTCACGCTTCTTCCCACTTAGGACATTAAACTTTTCGGATTCCTGCTCGGACAACAAGTGCATCATCGGCTGACCGTTCACTTCTCCTATCAGGAATCTCTTATTTCTCATCTCTTCGGCGGTCTTAGAATCGCCTAACCTTTTTATGATCTCTGCACGATCTTCAGAAGAGATATTTTTCAATTCCGGGCTTGAGTTTATGAAATCCCTCATTCTCTCCCGGATTTCCTGGCCGTTGATAATTTCATATTTCGTTGTGGCCGTCACTGTAGGCTGGGGTTGCGTCACAAAAGGTCTTTCTACATTCTGGGAAACGGCAGCAGATTCGGCATAATGCTGTTCCTGCTTCGGATCAGCTTTTGCCTCTTCTTTCTTTTGTTCCTTCTTTGGCTGGATTAGTGCCGCACGCTTCTCCTTTTCGGCAGCACGTTCTGCAGCAATCTCTTCGTCGGACATCATCTTCACGTTTTTGTCTAGAGCATCTCTGAGACCAAAGCTCTCAAAATCAACAGCAGCAGGCCTCCGAATGCCTTCTGGAGTCTGTTCCCACAGTGCCTTTTCCTTTTCAGGATCACGCTTTGGCGCTTCCTTCTTCGGGTCTACGTATCCTTCCGGACGACGAATGCTCTCAGGAATATTTTCATCCTCATTGGACTTTTTCTTCCATGGAGAATTATGTAGGTAATCACTTGCCATATCTAATCATTTTATTTATATTACACATTTTGTTTTCTTCGGTTCAACTTCAACTGGGAAGGAACTACGCTACGAAATTACACATTATTATATAGACGCGGATGTTTTATACGAACAAAGTCTTGATTTAACACATTTACGACTTCAGATTAGCAGATTTTTGCAGAAAGTTAGCAGATTTGATAATTTCTTCGTATCTTTGCAGCAGGAATAGAATTGATGGCATTGGCGGAGAGGCTGTTTACAGAATTTCCTAAGTACCCTACCATTAGTTCTATTATTCGCCTGGTTATTTCCTGCCGAACACACCGGGACGCTGAGGAGAACCAGGCGAGACCTCCTTGCAACGGGAATAGAGTTTGTGGAAATGCGGGGGGGCTGTTTCGATGGTCCTGTTTTGACCAGCCACAACTCTATTTTCTTTTTCCACTATATCCAACAGATCGAGGTGTATTCCATTCCATTTTGTTAGAGTACCTTCGTGGGCGCAGTCCGCTATCCACGGATAAAGGAATACTTTTATTAAATCATAGAATACCTTGATTAAATCAATGAATACCTTGATTTTCCAAACGAATTATCACACATCTGCATTTAATTCTTTTGATGGTGGGACGGCGACCGAGAAAGGCACGCTCGGATTACCCCAAAAAATGCGCGAATTATAGACAATAGCCTATAAAATATAGATATCTGTCTATATTCAGCGGTGTCAAAAAATAAAGGGATGCCGCTGCACCCCTTTAAGTAAAAATCAACAATATATGTCAGAAGCTATCTGACTCTTATTCCCATGGACTGATTCTGCTCCTGTCCACGATGTTCATCCATGATCAATTCAAAGCGACTCTGAAGGTTGGCCTGCATAGTCTCTGCAACTGCCAGCGACTTGTTGGCAAGAACATTCAGAGGCAGCGCACCGGCGTTGAATGCGTCAACGGTATTCTTGTTGGAAACCGTCAGATTTTTCTCCTTGCCGTCAACGATCATGTTGAGATAGACAGTCTTCTCATCCACAAAGGGAGTCACCTTACTGATGCGGGGATTCAAAGGCTCGTCAGGATACTGCTTGAACTTACCCTGCCATGCAGCAGCTCCCTGGTTCCCAATGGAGTTGGTGGGAGAACCATTCCTTTGCCATGGAGTCTGGGCTACATCCCTTAACTTGTTATCAGCAGCCAATGCTTTTTCTGCTTTAAGCATGGCATTGTATTGCTGTGGATTCTTCTCTTTGAGAAGTTCCTTAAAATAAGCATCCTTTTCTTGCCCACTGAGGGATTTCAGCTTGTTAAGCTCTGCCGTTGTAACAGGCACATAGAATTTCTTGTCACCGACCTGTGACCAGTAGTTGGCAACATTCTTGTTACCGCTTAGTTCCTTGAATCTGTTTGGGGCATACTGCTGAAGGTAATTCTCCACAAACTTTTTCTGGTGGGATTCATCAAGGGCACTAAACTTGGCGTACTCTTGCTTATCCATACTGATGGAAAAACCACCTTCATTCTTAGCACCAACACCGGACACTTGCAACAGTGCACCGTTACGTGTTGGAACTACGTCCACATCCCGACCACCAAACATCTTCAAATGTGTGGCATTGTCATTAAATACTTCACCTCCTGGAGTGGCACCACCAGACTTGCCCGGTTTCGATCCTTTTCCTACAAGGATTTCCTTGGCGGTCTTTGCAACACCACTGTCCAACACTTCTTCGGGCTCTTTATCGCCGAAGAATACTTTTTTTAATGCATTAATCCAAGCTGGCATAATCGTAAAATTTAAAAGTTACTAAATATAGATCTATATATGATGCCCGTAGGAACGCTGTTCCTGCTGACCTTCATTCAGTGATTGCATCTCAACCTCGAAGTTCATGGCCGACACAGCCTTCAAGGTCTCTGCAGACAATGTTTTTCCTTGGCCGCCTTGTCGATTGTCCTCATGCAATGGCTGTTTCGGTTCCAGTTGTGCAACTTCTTGTGCGCCACCACCGGACATGACTGATGCAAACTGGCTGAGCTGATTCATGAATTTCTGACTGTCGAAATTCTGGATCATCTGCTGGACGTCCTGTTTCTGCCCGACGGAAGGACTCTTTTCCTGTCCGTTCTGGGCGATGGTGTTGAGAAAGTACGTAGCCTCCCTGCTGTTCCAGTATTCAAAGATACGGCTGTCGGGGTGTCTCTGGCGGAACTGCTCGATATGCTCCTTTTTCAAAGGCTCGTTACCGAAAGGATTCCATATGCCTTCCTGGAGCATAATCATGCGGGCGGCGTGGACATCTGCAGCACGCTCAAATCCTGTGTTGTCGTGCATGAGCTTTATATCTACATGCTCATGTTCCGCAAGCTGTTCCGGTGACATACCTACAATCCTCTGGACGTATTTGTCGTATTTATCTTTGGAAAGGATGCCTCCCTCGTATAAGTCCTTGGCTCGTTCGAGATCTTTCTTTGCGTACCAGTCGGCTACTTGTTCCCTGGGAGGATCACTCTCATTAATTCGATTATATGGGCTGTTATCCTTCCCATAATGTTTCGACGGCGTAAGTGTTTCCCCTTCCCCCTGATGGTATACGCCCGGATTAATCGAATCGGATGCTGCACTATTATAAATATAGTGGGCTATCTCATGAGTCGTGACTCCCAGGGAACTATATAATTTTGAATCGAGTTCGTGTAGGTCATTGCCGTCAGGAATACGGACAATGGATCTTCCATCGAATGTTATCATGTGGTGGCTCTTGCTGATATCGTTTTCCACTTCAAAGGTTATGTCACGATATGCCTCACTGGCACGTTCGACAACTTGGTTATATGTCTCCGCATCCTGTCTGTTCATATATGAACCAGGAGCATAACCTAACGATGTATCAACTCTTTCCCGAAAGGCCGGGGAACGGAAATATGCCAGGCTAAGAAGGATGTCCGTCTGAACCTTCGGTGAGAACTCTTGAAGTCCGAATAATTCTGCACCGTATGACAGGTCTGCTCCGAGCAGATGATTACCGTCAAGCGGCAGGCCGTTAACCTTCAACTCAGATAAGTGACCTGCTATTCCGTCAAGGTAGGCCTGTTTCTCAGCGTCAACAGCCTGCTGACGAATTTGCTCTGAAATTATGTTGTTTATGTTGTCATTTTGTCTCATAATAGTCAGCGTTTATATTTCATGTGGGCCGTAAAGCTGATTCTCCCTGTATTTCTTCAGTTGTGATGCTGTTGATATCGGCTCTGCCCTGTGCCATGCAATCGTACCGTTTTCAGTAATTCTGACTTCACACCTCCACCTTGAACCGACAATTACATTTTCGGCAAAGTCGATGGGAAAGTCGGTGTTCCATGCGGAATACACTACATCCTCTGCCCACTTGTCGATGCAGCCGTATTTCTTATTCCGGTTATACCAGTAATAGCGATGGGCAAAAAGTTTGATTCTGCGCCCGTCATCAGCCTTAAAACAGCATTCCATGGAATGCCAGTGGTTTGGTGGAACAGGAAGCCCGCGACGACCAACAAAGACACCCGTAAATATACAAGGTTCCTTGGGAATCTCGTATCTATCGGTCTCACTGGTATTCATATCCCGATCATCGCCAGTAAACCATCCGTTTCCTTTCATAACCACTTGTAATTGTTATCATTCTGCAAAGTTACATTTTATATATAGTACTCATGAAAATAACCAAAACTTTGTCTTGATTTAACACATTTACGACTAATTCCATTTAACGTCTTGGACCTTTCCGTGCAAGTTTCGGGCCTGGACGCATCATACGTGTTGCCATTATGCAACATTTTCGCAGCCAGCGGTCATCATCATCATCCTTATCACGCCCCCATCCACCGCCAGGGCCACCACCTCCACCATGCGCCTGTGCGAATGATGTAGCCTGATCAATGTAGCCAAGGAAGAGCGCACCGGCGATAGCCGCCACCTCATTAGGGAATTTAATGAAGGATTCGGCCTCTTTTGTGCTGACCGCAAGGTCTTCCATAAGATTGTCAAATTTATTCCGATGTTCCTCTGGAAGAGTTTTCGTAAAGTCGTCAATCGCATTTTGACGAGCCGTCATCTGTTCACCTACAATGTCGTAGAGTTCGTTCTTCACGTCCCGAAGTACCATATCCGTCAGTACTGGCTTCTTACGATTAATGGTACGCTCTATCTCATCACTGCTTCTCTCCAATTCTATACGCTTCAAGGCTATCTGGTCAAGTTTCTCTTCTGCTATACGCAGTTTCTCCAACTTGTCTTTCAACTGCTTTTCGATGTCATCCAACTCACCTTCGAGACGTTCACGTTTGAGCAGGATGTCATCGTTGGTGGTCTGTCCTTTTTTGATCTCTTCCCTCAACGTAGAAATCTCCTCTTCTATCGTCTCTTTTCTCCTCGTTAGATTCTCCACCATTCTCGCCAGTCCTTTGACACGAATATTCGCTTTGTTCATTTCATGATTGAGGAAGTCGTTTTGTCTCTGGAGGGTAGTGTTATCATTCTCCAGTCCTTCCTTCTTGTTCTCCAGTTCCGTGCACTGCCCAGAGAGCCATTCCCAGTACTCCTCAGAGGTGCGATGTTTGGCTCCAGTCTCCATGATAGGGTCACCCCGTTCAAGTCCCCACTTTCGGTTAACAACTGCCATTTCGTCGTGTAAAAGTTTTATATGTTCTCGAAGTTCCGATTTATCCCGTCCAAAAACAGCATGATAAGAGATTTTATTCTTCTCGTTTACAGGTACGACAGTACAGTGTACGTGTGGGTTCTTTTCGTCCAGATGCACAACGAAGGCGATGATGTTATCCTCACCATATTTCTTTGCGATAAAATTATACATATCCACCGCCCATTTTTCTATATCTTCCTTACGTTCGATGCCTCGGTTGTCAGCCCCTTTTTTGTAGTCCACTTGCTGATCACCGAAGGCAAGTTCACGCATCCTTTCACGATTGCCTCCAAGCATAAAATTAGCAATCGTGTTGCGGTTTGGTGCGAGTCCTTTCTTCATCTTAACTTCGTTTGGATCAACGATGCCTCTGCGCCGCAGGTTGTCTTTGAAACGCTGATCTATTGCGTAGTTTTTGCGGACTGGCATGACCACCCCGCCACGACCCACCTCGAAGTTCAGGTTCTGCCTGGTGGGATCGTAGTAGCCGTATTTTTTTGTGTCGGGGTCCATGACCTTGTAATTACGGAGGTGTTCCGTACTCTGTCCGCGAGAGATTCCTTTTCCCTCTTTGAGGTCACACATTTGCTTTGCCATAGTTCATGTTTTTTTAGTTCGACGTTAGGAGAAATTCAGGGGTCCAGGGGGCTTCCCTTGGCCTAATTTGCGACCCCAGCTTGCTGCCCGAAGGTAAGGGTCGTACCACTTGTTGGATTCGGTAGAAAGCCAAAAGTGGTAATTAGGCTTACCGAATGCACAGCATTCAGTCGCGCAAGCGCCTTCAGGGAGCGTCACGGGACGCTGCCGTAGTGGGCCGTAAAACGGCCTCTGTAACCTCGGCAGAGCCGGGGTGTTGCCGTAGGCCACCTTGAAAGATTGAATCGCTTAGAGAGGAAATCTGAAGGTGAGAGACACAGACGGGTGAGATGACCTAAAGGGTCTGAACCCTCTATGTCAGTCAGCCGTATGCAAGTACGGTTATTCATCGCCTCTATAGACGCGGCACCTAACTCGCAGAGTGAGCCGATGAACTTACGTACGGAAGTTCTATACCACGACCAGACATCCGCGAGTTGCTGGATGCCTGCCTCCAGGAACTCGCCGTCACAGGTGACGTTGACTGCGTGCTGGACGTCACCTACACCATAACCATGACCTACACACACGAGGGCATACAGGCATGTACTCATAGTTGAGAGGAAATGGATGCCAGGCTTCTTCCATGTCGGTACACTTCCCTCCGATACCAACAGTACTACACGAAGGTCTCCGTCCGACACTTCCCCGCTGTGAAAATACGTATAGAAAAATAACTTGCAAATTAAGAAACTACCGCAACCAGAAAAATGAACGAAAAATAATTGACGTTCATGATGTTCGTCACCAACTCTAACACACGCCGGTGATATACTGGGAACAAGTAGATGTTGGTGTGGTGAAACCAACTTGCATGACAGAATAGTAATATCAAGAAAAAAACACTCGCAAAATAGAGCACTCCAAGCATCGAAGGATGTTGATAAATTGTTGTTGTCTCTTACTTGCAGCATTATGCACGATGACAGTTGGGTAAGTTGTGATGATACACGACTGCAAACCAATGCAGCATCTCCTACCACCAACAGTCTGAAGACCTCAAAAAGCCATGTGCGACATGACATCTGGAGAACTGTGAATGATGATTCCGTGTAACGAAATCTGAAATCAGAATGTTTGTACCAATCGCCACTAAAATCACCACTAAAATCGCCAGTCGATTCACCGCTGATTGCATACACCTTGAAGACATCATTAGCACACTGCGAATGATGGTGAAAAAAGAGTGTATTATAGTTGCTTACAAACATACCTTACTCTATTACTTTGCGTAGTTCTTAATTAGGCCCTCACGAAGGAACAGGACACGTCCCTGCTGCTTCTCACCATTCTTGATGTGTGGAAACTGATCCTTCAGTTTACGCATATGATCTTCACTCACGCCAAGCATTCTTGCGGCCTCCTTAACTGTTACATACTCAGTTGGAGGAAGGTCATCTTCCTTCAACATCTTATACAACTTCCGTGCTGTTGCTGCAGCAATCTGGTCAATCTCTATGGGTGTCAACATATATCTATATATTATTGTGTTAAACTCACTGCAAAATAAGATAATATGTTACGGACTGCCAAATTTCAGATTGACAATCTCTTGATTTAACACATTTACGACTTGCAAAGTCTTAAATCGGCTTAATCAAGACAAAACGTAAAAAATAATTCCCTGAAAGTCAGGGAAGACAGGCAAAAAGCATCACCCCAAATAATAACTATTTGGGTGGTTTACAAAAAATATACGTACTGGACAAAATTAGCAAAATATGTCCAGTACACAAAAAATAATGGTTAATCAAGATAGTGATAGTACACCAATCTTACCTGTAGCTCGCGTTTTCTTGCCAATTCTATCATATTAGCCGTTCCTCTCGAACTGCCGTCCCAGAAAGCAATCAAGGCATCGGCTACATCTGCCATCTGGCGATTTCTGATAAAGCCTGCAGCCTTGCCTTTATGCTGCCAGTCAGCAGGGAACCGTTCAACTTGGTAACCACGTTCCGAGGCATAGCGTTCACCGAGGCGGTCTACCCCTCTGGCCGCTCCACTAACTATAATAATCTTGTGTGTAAGATGCTTCTGACATAACAGCCTGTCGCATTTCTCACGCAGAAGGTTGTAATTGAAGAAATCACGCCCTCCGGCAACAATCAGCCTAAATTCAGGTAGTACTGTCATATAGTCACAGTTCCTTTGTATAGCACTGAGCCGAAGGTTGCCTTCCTCAGAGGCTTGGCTTTGGCTTCCGGCACATAGGCTATCAACTTGAAATAGACCTCACGCCCGTCTGAGCGGTCAGAGGCACAGCATGGGTGACGGTCATAGACGGCACCAGGGCAGGCACCACCGGCGAAGGTGGCGAAAGCACAGTCCTTGCAGCCAGTACCGGCAACGGTGATAACTTTGGCCCCGTCTATGGTGTCAATCCAGACCTCGCCGACTGCACGTTCTTGTCCGTAATTGGTTATCATGACTTGTGAGTGTTAAAGTTCCTCAGAAAGATATTCTTTACGAAGGCATTGAATCCGAAACAGAAGGTGGCGATAGATGCGCCAACAAGGATTAACTCGAAATTAGTCAGATGTTCCATAATTTGTATTTTGTTTAGTGGGGAGTTGGTTAGGCTCCCGTTACCTTCTATTCTTCTGGTTCTACACGAGGTTCATACTTACCTCCATATTTCTTACGAGCAGCGACAGCAAGGCTTCTTGCCTCCTGGTATTCATACCCTCTCCCGCGATATTGTCTCAGGAAAACCTCGTCAAGATCACAATCCCATACACACCATTTCTTTGCCATATCTTTGAATTTGTTACGTTTTCAATGTTTTCTAATAAATTTCTCCCTAAATTGTTCTTTGGTGTAATAGAAGTCATCTTCTCGCTGTTTTCCTCGATCTGAAAAGATGGTATCAACGACTATATAGAACTTGCCGTCAGTTCCGAATAGAAAGCCTTTCAGCCATTCTTTACGGGATAGTTTCTTTTGTTTTGCTAACTTTCTCATTGTCGGGTGTCTATTAGTGGGAGTTGGTTAGGCTCCCGTTACCTCCGTTATAAACTGCATGATATTCTCTGTAGACTTGCCGTCAGTAATTAGTTTTGCAACTTCCTTCAGTGCCAACTCATAACCTTTGAATGCTGCTCCAACCTCATTTTCGAGTTCTTTCTTATCTTCATTGGTCAGTTGGATTCCAAGGTTTTCTCCATAGCCGTTATATACCATCTGAGCCAGTTCCTTACGCTTGTTTAAATTTCTAATCATATCTTTGCTGCCTGTTTCTATCCCGTCGGCTTCGGTTTTAGGGGTTATTATTTGGTGACGCTATTTTTTGAAGTTATCGGCTGAATGGAGCTTAAGATCTTTTCCTTTTAGGTGTCTTTTCTTATCAAGTCAGCCGTGTGTTTCAAGATTTCCAGTCGTCATCGACTTCATATCGCTTTGAGTCTTTTTCCTTGCTGGTACAAAGGAGCTGACTAATAGGGGCCTAAGCCAAGAAATTCAGCGAGAAATTTTCTGGAATACCCAGATTGGTACAATCTGCGGAAGGCTGCCGGAAAATTTGTCCCTGAACCATCGGCTTGTTTATTGGCGTGGCAACGGTCTGCCCTACCTTTGCAAGGGAAAAGGACTCGTCAGAAAGCGACATGAACCCTATGAGGTGGAAACGACACACAAGCAGGACGCAGAGAAGATCCTCCGGCTTCCTGAATCTGAATAATCTGGCGAACCTGCGGACACACTGACAGACAGCGGACGGCGACCAAAGCGGCCAACGAACCATCCGGGGTGGCGACCCAATCTCTGTGAGATGCCGGAAGTGAGCAAGGATAGTGCATTGGCATGCTGCCAGGAGTGGGCCGTGTCCGTTAATGAGGCTGTGCCGAGAGTGAGAGTATGGAGATGAGGGTTTAGTCATTCAGATTGCATTAAAATCGGATGTAAGTATTTTTTATTTTGCCCGATTTTAGGAGGTATAATTACCTCACCGGCATGAAGATATGGCCTCCTGGGGCTTCTGGTGAGGTCGTTTTGGGCTTCAATGCCCGAAAAATGGCCGTTTTCGAAGAAATATTTACAAAATCACGGAAACGAGAAGCATCTGCCGCATGCGGATTTCAGCGCATGATAATTGGTTTCCGCTGTGGCAGCATGAAAAAAGGCCAGATTTTCATCCAGCCTTGTAATCGTATGAAAAGGAAGAGAGGCTATTTTGCCTCCTCTTCTGTGTCCTCAGTGTTCTCTTCGTCACCTGTAGAGACCTTGGTGGCTACGAAGGTGATCACCTGATGGGTCTTACCGTCCTTCTCGTATTCCTCCGGCTTGAAATAGCCCTCGACGGTGATACGGTTGCCCTTCTTCAGGAGGTCGAAGGAAGCAGCGTTCTCGTTCTTGCGCCACATCTCGATGTTGAGGAATGCGCTCTTGCGCTTGTCCTCACCGTTAACCTTCTCGGTACGTGCGATGCAGAGGCCGAAGCGTGCTACTGATGCGTTGTTGAACTTGTTGATCTTAGCGTCCTGACCAACGAAACCTGTCACTGCGAAATTGTTTACTGACTTCATAACTTTAAATTTTTTAGATGTTAAACTTAATTTTTACGATGCTCCAGAAGCAGGCAAGGAGAAGGTGAACATTAGGTCAAGGAATTACCAGCAAATTTTATGGAATACCGTATTTTCTTTAGCCACTACTTGGCGTATAGAAGAAAATGCGGAAGGCTGCCGTCAAATTTGTACAGGAATAACGGCGTGGAACCGATAGTGGAACAAAGAGGTACTTGCCGGACACCGCTTGCGCTAAATTTGCAACGGAAAAATAAGGATGACATCGCCCGAAAAAATTGTTGTGAAGGCACAACGAGCAGAGACACAAAGGTACTGTCAGAGGATGCGGGATGATTACAAGTTACGCCATCAGGGGGATGCCGGACTTCAGAACGTCCAGAGACGGTTAACATATGGAAAGGTTAGACCGATTTAAAAAGATCGAGTGCGAAAGAACGATGTTCGCTTAAAGCATGACTGAGGCATGAAGAAACGAAGATGGTCTGGCAAACCGAAAGTAGAGGGTTAAGCCAGGAAGGAAACAAGACGGTGAGAGCAGTTCTGGTGACGAAGGAAGCCAAACGGTAACAGGGGAGAGAACACAGAAAAGAGAAAGGGGATGGAATTTCTGACGAAGGAAGATATCATCTGGGTGAAAATCTAAAGGTGAAGACATCTGAAGAGGCAGATGCGAACGTCATATTTCCCCAAATAGTTATTATTTGGGTGGTTTTTGCGAATTTCGCATTATATCGAAGTCCAGGAAAAGGAAGCCCAGCATTGATAAATGCGTTATGTCTGCAGGATGTGATGGCACGTCATCGCCCCTTGCAGGCATGAAAGTTTGGCTACAAACAGGCTTCCATAGGTACATTGCTAACGGTCCATGGAAAATAGGACTGTTAGTGATCGTGTGTCCGCAAAGCGTATTGTTTACATGTCGGCATGTTTACAATGTTAGTTTGTGTACATTGTTTATATGTAAACATTGCATACATGTACACAATATTATATAATGTACGTGCGAGGGGATAAAACCTTTGTCCGCATGTTTACTTATCCGTATATCCACATGTATTCAATGTAAAATAGTCCACAATGTCCGTAGTGTGTACACTACTTGTCATTATAATGACCTTCAACCTCTACTACAAGTACAGTTATGATATCATCGTATATATCATAGATAATACGGTCGTGTGCCGTAATATGTCTTGACCAGGTAATATCCTTACCACCTTTCAAAGGTTCAGGATGGCCAAGGCCTGTCCGCGGGTGATCACCCAACTCGTGGAAGATCTTCTGATATTTCTTCCAAAGTTGGGGATTAGACTTCTTCCATTTTCTGATTACCTTGTCAGCCTCTGTTGAAACCTTAACCTCGAACATGGTCACATAGATTCAAAGTAACTGTCGATATCCTCATGAGTCTTCAGGCTAACAGCCTTGCCCTCACGGTATTCCTGACGGGCTTTCTCTATCTTTGCTGCCAATTCTGGAGTGACGGTCAAGTCATCGTCCTCAACAGGAACAATAGCATAGAGCTGGTTTTTCCTGCGGATGAAAACATGTTCTCCGGCATCTACGCGATCCAAAGAGGTCGCCATCTGACTTCTAAAGTCTCTTACTGTCAACTGTGTCATATTGTGAATAATTTGATTACGGATGCAAAGATAATACTTTTCTTCGAATCTACCAAATATTTTGTGTACAATTTTGTGTACACAACGATAATTGGCAAGATATTTATTTTGTTATCCCAAAATATATTCATATCTTTGCATCTAAAAATGAAAATGATTAGAAACAGAGAACAGTATGAATGGGCAGTGGCAAGAGTAGAGCAGCTGCTTCCACTGGTTGATGACAATACGCCACGGACAGACCCAAACTGTATTGAACTGGAACTGCTGTCTAATCTGGTGGCGGACTATTCGGAAGAGAACTTCGCTATAGGAAAGCCGGCACTGGGCGATGTCATCAAGATGCGAATGTCCGAACTTGAGCTTACCCAGACTAAATTGGCAGAGATACTGGGTATAAGTGCATCGCGTATCAGCGAGTATATTGCAGGGAAGGCAGAGCCGCCCCTGAAGATTGCCAGAGATCTTGTAATCAAGTTGGATATAGCACCTGCAGTGGTGTTAGGACTTTGAATTGAACTGCACCGATTTTGTTTTCATGTTTTCATGTTTACATGAAGACAAACATACAAGTAATAATGTACTAATACAGATTATGTAGAAGTGTATATATGTAAACATGTAAACAAAAACAGTTTAGGATGAAGGTTGGCTAACGACCGCGCCGTGATGGAGACCTACGGCTTCCCTTTAAACAGGGAGCCGCCGTATGGACGAGATATTCAAACTGTACCAAAAACTAACGGCATCGGTATAAAAAAGCCCTTTAAAGCCAATTTGGGGCGATTTTAAGGCCGCTGGCGGCTTTAAAAGGTCACAGACGGCAAGCATATCATCCCAACACACAAAATGCCGTCAGAAGGGCCGAAATGGGCTTGTTCGTCAGAAAAACAGCTTATCATGCAATTTTTTCGGGGAAAGAGCCGATAATTTACAGGAAATACTTATCTTTGCAGCATGGAATGCGTGCCCAAACAAAAAAAATTACGCACGCAATCGCAAAAAGTGTGCGTAATTACGTGCGTAAAACTTGTAAGTTGCTGATAATCAGCGTTTCTTGCGGAGAGAGAGGGATTCGAACCCCCGGTGCCTCTCAGCACGGTAGTTTTCAAGACTACTGTAATCGACCACTCTACCATCTCTCCAGTGCTTCGATTGCTTGAAAGCGGGTGCAAAGGTACGGAGTTTTTCCGAATTATCCAAATTTTAAGCCAACTTTTTATAATATATTTGGTAATTTAGGCAAAATGCAGTAACTTTGCAGCGTGATTTACCCAAGTAACTTTGAACATAAGATAGGTTTCGACGAGATCCGGACGCTGCTGAAAGAGCGCTGCCTGAGCGGACTCGGCAAGGAGAAGGTGGATGAAATAGCCTTCTCAACAGACGTCACCGAAGTGAACGAACGACTGGAGCAGCTGCGCGAATTCAGGCGCCTGCAGGAGGATGCTGACGACTTCCCGCTGCAGTATTTCTTCGATGTCAGGGAGAGCATCAAGCGCATCCGCCTGGAAGGTACGCACCTGGAGGAGAACGAGGTGTGGGACCTGAGGCGCTCACTGGAAACCATAGCCAACATCGTGAAGTATCTGGAGCGAGGCGGCGAGGAAACTGCCAGCGGAGAGATGCGCTACCCCTACCCCGCCCTGCATCGGCTGACGGAGGGTGTGGCCACCTTCCCTGCGATGATCAGGCGCATAGACTCCATACTCGACAAGTTCGGCCACATCAAGGATTCTGCCACGATGACCCTGGCAGGCATCCGTCACGACCTGCAGAAGATGGAGGGGAGCATCTCGCGTACCTTATATACTATACTGCACGCAGCTCAGAAAGACGGGCTGGTGGACAAGGACGTGGCGCCCGCGGTGAGAGACGGCCGACTGGTGATACCCGTGTCGCCAGGCGTGAAGCGCAAGATCAGCGGTATCGTGCACGATGAGTCGGCCACGGGCAAGACGGTATTCATAGAGCCCACCGAAGTGGTGGAGGCCAACAATAAGGTTCGCGAGCTGGAGGCAGCCGAGCGGAGAGAGATCATCAGGATACTGACCGTGTTCAGCGATGAAGTCAGGCCCCACGTACCAGACATACTCGGTTCGTACGAGTTTCTGGCTCAGATAGACCTGATACGCGCCAAGGCAGAGCTGGCAAGTCTGACCAACGGCTTCGAACCGGAGGTGAAGGAGCAGCCCCAAATGGACTGGATCAGAGCCTGCCACCCCCTGCTGCAGCTCTCGCTGGAGAAACAAGGCAAACAGGTGGTGCCGCTCGACATCATGCTCACGCCGCAGGCCAGGCTGCTGATCATATCCGGCCCCAATGCCGGCGGCAAGTCAGTATGCCTGAAGACCACGGGGCTGCTGCAGTACATGCTGCAGTGCGGCCTGTCAGTGCCCATCGGCGACAGAAGCACCACGGGTATCTTCGAAAGCATCATGATCGACATCGGCGACGAGCAGAGCATCGAGAACGACCTGTCGACCTATTCGAGCCACCTGCTGAACATGAAGCAGATGATGAAACAGGCCGACGGCCACACGCTGCTGCTGATAGACGAATTCGGCGGAGGCACGGAACCCACTATCGGCGGTGCCATCGCGGAGGCCGTGCTGAAGCAGTTCTGGGAGAAGCAGGCCTTCGGAGTGATCACCACCCACTATCAGAACTTGAAGCACTTTGCCGAAGACCATCAGGGCGTGGTGAACGGCGCTATGCTCTACGATCGCCACGAGATGCAGGCCCTGTTCCAGCTCAGCATCGGCCAGCCTGGATCGAGCTTCGCCATCGAGATAGCCCGCAAGACGGGTATACCGGAGGAAGTGATCAAGGATGCGAGCGACATCGTGGGCCGCGACTATATCCAGAGCGACAAGTACCTGCAGGACATCGTACGCGACAAACGCTACTGGGAGGGTAAGCGCCAGACCATCCACCAGCACGAGAAATCGCTCGAGAGTAAGATCAACCGCTACGAGGACGAGCTCTCGGAGATAGAGCGCCAGCGCAAGGAGATACTCCGCAAGGCGAAGGAGGAAGCCGAAGAACTGCTGCGCGAGAGCAACAAGAAGATAGAGAATGCCATCCGAGAGATACGCGAGAGCCAGGCAGAAAAAGAACGGGCACGGCAAGTGCGCGAGGAGCTGAACGCCTTCAAGGAGGAAATCAGCGACATTGACACCCGTGAGAGCGATGAGCAGATAGCCCGCAAGATACGCCAGCTGCAAGAACGTAAGGAGCGCCGCGAGAAACGGAAAGCAGAGAAACAAAAGAAGGAGGAAGCAGGAAAGCGGAAGGAGGATGCCGCCCTGGCGTCAGCCCAGGGCTCATCGGCCAAGGATGCCCAGTTCAAGCCAGGCGATACGGTCAGGATCAAGGGGCTCACCTCGGTGGGCAGGCTGGAGAGCATCGATGGCAAGATGGCCACCGTGATCTTCGGCGACATGAAGACCAAGATGCGCGCCGAGAGGCTGGAACGGGCCGAAGCTCCCAAGCAACAGTCGTCGAAGCAAGAGGAGCGCAACCAGAACATCGCAGGCTCGTATGCCAACGTGAGCAGCGGCACGCGCCAAGCCATTGACTCGCGCAAGCTGAACTTCAAACAAGACATAGACGTACGCGGCATGAGAGGCGATGAAGCGATCAACGCTGTGACCTACTTCATCGACGACGCCATACTCGTGGGAGTGCCTCGCGTTCGCATCCTGCACGGCACGGGGACAGGCATTCTGCGGCAGCTGATCCGCCAGTATCTGGCCACTATTCCCAACGTGAGCCACTTCCGCGATGAGCACGTACAGTTCGGCGGAGCGGGCATCACCGTGGTAGACCTGGATTAGCAAATCAGGATTGACATAAGTTAAGTGTGCGCACACAAAAACCTTAAAAAAGCCAAAAAAAATTTGGCTAACCGCTTGATTATTCGTACCTTTGCACCCGATTCGAGATGAATCGCCTGATAAATCAGAAGATCTAAAGGATAACGCGGTTCTCGTGATGAGGTTCCGCCTAAAGTATAGAGCATATGAAAATTATTAGTAAGAAAGCAGGTCTCTGCTTGATGGCCGTGCTGATGGCTTTTGCGACAGCAAGCGCACGCACAACCAAGGCATTGAGCTTTGACTGGAATCCAGTAATGGATGCGATTATTCAAGTAGAAAGCGAAGGAAATCCCCACGCAGTGAGCGGCAACTCAGCCGGCGCCATGCAGATTACTCCGATTCTCGTGGAAGATTGCAACGACATTCTTAAGAAGATGAAGAGTAAGAAGCGCTACACTCTGGCAGACCGCTTCAGCGTAAGTAAATCGAAAGAAATGTTCCTTCTGATTCAGATGTATTACAACCCAACCAACGATGTAGAGAAAGCGATTCGTATTTGGAACGGGGGAATACACTACAGCGTAAGAGCAACAAACAGGTACTACAAGAAAGTTACCGCGCTCATGAGCTAACAAACGATACAGTCCGATTGTCAAGTCATAGAACTGGCAACCGGACGTTTTTTTTGAATACACTTAGAGATACATATAAAAGCGGCAATAAAAAAAGCAGCCCCTCAGGACTGCTTGGAAAGTTGCGGAGGCAGGATTCGGTAAATCATTGGAAATCACACGATTGCGCGCGTCTGAGTTAATATTTGAAGTGAATTTGTCCGTGAGAAGTTGATGATTTTCGGGGGCTATGTATGTCCATACATAAGCTGGCCATCGGAGGGGTGGCCGTGTCTGAGTTGCGGATAGCATGGGAAAATATGCGTTTATTTGACAGTGGTGGAAAGCAGTCGCTGGCGATACTCTTCCCAGATAAAGTAAAGTGCATCGCAGAACCTGTCGAGTTCCAAGACGGGAACGTCGGCCACTTTGCGGCCCTCCTTATAGAGGCAGATTTTGCATGAGGGGAGGGATTCCATGCCGATATGAAAGCCAGCGTCGCCCATCAACACACTGCTGCAACTGGAGCGGGCCTTGCCGAAATGACGGATCAAGCACTCCTTTTCGTTCCTGAAGACGAAGAAAGCGGTCTCCTTGTCTGCCGGCCACTCGAAGCTGGCCATTCTCTCCATCGGGTAGGTGTCCAGTTCCAAATGGTCATCGATGATGGCGGCAGCCATATAGCGCACCTTCTCGCCATCGTTCAGGGGAAGATCGAGCTCCAGCGGCGTGAATGGCAGTTCCGTCACCCCCCGGTCTACTACAATATTGCTGCAGACCCCCGCATTCTCCGTTCCGAAGAAGAATCCGACGGGGAGATGCAGCGATGCCGACAGGCTCTCTATAAGCCCCGTCGGCACATCGTCCATGCTGAAGAACTTCCTCAGCCGGCTGGCATCCATCCCGAGCAGTTCGGATATCTGGAGCTCCGTCTTGCCTGTCTGCTGCAGTATCTTTTCAAGTTTCCTTCCGTCCATGCGGCTGTTATTGTTTCATCTTCTCTATGATGCGGATGAGCCTGTCGATCTGCTCCTGGCTCTTGTCGAGCTGGCGGTCACGCGACTGGATCATCTCCATGAGGCGAGAGTCGCCCTGACTCCCCTCCTCCCCGTACATTTCGGCCATGGTGACCCCAAGCAGTCCGGCCACCTTCTCTATGATGCCTGACTTTATGTCGTCCTGCCCGAAATAGGTACGCCACTGGGTGGGATGCATCCCCAGCTTCTCGGCGAGTTCCTTCTGGGTCTTTCCTGAGCGGATGATGATAGTCTGCAACTCTTTTCCCGTCATAGTTGTGTAAACACTCTATTATTATGTTAAATTAGTGTTAAAGATAGAACGATTACTCTTTTGTATAGAATAAAAATACTATCTTTGCACTCGAATTAGTTTATTTCCGATACAAAGGTAGGCATTTTATTTTAATGAACAAAGGTTTTTAACGAAAAGTTTTAGAAAATGGTATTCAGTGACTACATGAACAGTCTTTCATCTGAGAGGATGAGTGAGAAGGGACGCAAGGTCAAGGAGCTTGCCGAAGCCGTATGCAAGAGCGAGGTGGTGATCTACAACTGGATTGGCGGACGCTCCACGCCCAACAAGCTGGAGCGCAAGACGATCAGCGGCGTGTTGAACATACCGGAGGAGGAACTCTTCCCCGATGCAAAATAGGGAGGCCTTCGCATGGAGACTTTACGAAACATAGAGTTCTTCAAGACGCCCGACGGGTGCGTGATGTACAAGCGGCAGGGCGTGGCCGTGAGAGAGCTCACGGAGCAGGATCGCGACCTTGTAGGAACGCTGCTGTCGCTCATCCGCACCCGTTATCCCGAGGCCTTCGAGGCCCTGAGCGACATCTACAGCCGCTCGGAGCGCAACCGTGCCTGGTATGAGTTCCAGATGGTGAGCCGCTTCATCCGCTGCAACCTGGGCGACTACGACACGCAGACGCTCGACATCGACGGCGACGGCCTGCTGCACTTCGAGCAGATGAAGTGCCCGCTGATGGGTGCCGGCGACTGCCGGTGGGAGGGCACGATCTGCGGCCCCACCCTCTCGACGGGTCTCACCTCCCGCGAGCAGGAGCTGCTGCCGCTGCTGGCCGACGGTCTGCAGTCATGGGAGATCGCCGAGCGGCTGTCGATAGCCAAGGTGACGGTAGACCATCACCGCCGGAACATCCTGGCGAAGCTGGGCCTGCGCTCGACGGTGGAGCTGGCCGCCTACTACCATGGCCGGCTGAAGCCCCAGCAGACGTGACGACGCCACTCGCAAGAGAGTTTTTAATCATTTATGTAATAAGCAAGACTGGTGTGCAGCGGCACTCGAAGAATTTTGTTATCCATAGATCAGATATAGGTACTTGGCGGAAAGGTAAACAAGATTGTTATTCAGGATTCAGGAGACAAAGAAGCCCGCGAGGGCATTATATATTAACAATCAGAAAAACGGCTGAAAAGGCAGCCGGGCGGGTGCGAGTCCCGCAGGTCTATGCTTTCTTACGGGGGCTCTCCGGAGCCCTCTTTGAAAAGAGTACTACCGACGAAAAAGAAAACTATATGAGCAAGAGAGACTTCGAACAAGCCATCGAGGCACTGGGCGTGCAGGGGCTGGAGGTGCTGAAATACGGCTACCAGCTCAACGGCGGCGTGGGTGCCGTCTATGCCCGGATGGGCGAGCTGACCTACGTCATGTGGGACGCGCAGGGCCGCGGATTCAGCTTTGAGATCAACCCGAACGTGGAGGGCTGCACGGTGGTGAGCCGTCCCGAGTACCTGGACTACCGCCGCGACGCGGACTTCGACCTGACATTCTGATGGCCACGGTTTTTCACGGACCGGCACGGATGAATAAGCTACCCATAGCCCTGACGGGCGAGCAGCTGGCTGAGCTTCCCGTCACCGACCTCGGCCACGCACTGGATGAGATCGGCGCGATGCGGTTCGTCCACCGGATGATGGACGAGCAGTGGAAGCAGGAGAAGCTGCGCCAGAATAGGGTCTACTGGAAGAAGAAGGAGAGAATATGAATAAGGAACACTACCAACTGACGGTCGACGAGTGGACCGAGGACACGCGGAGGCGCACGGGTCACATCGGCCGGTACGGTTGTTCGAGGGGACAGGCTCCCGACGGGCAGCGTGCCGACAACCGCTACGAGGCGGTGATCCAGGTGCAGGGCGAGAAGTATCGCCACCGCAGCTCCAACCGCTACGACTGCGAGACCTGGCTGAATGCCGTACTCTCCAAGCGCATCCTGCCCACCGACCACGATGCCGACTGGCTGCGCGCCGAGCAGCGCCGCGACATGGCGGCCCGCTACGAGCAGATGGCTGCCTCGAACTGCGAGGAGGGGCTGCTGCTCTACGACTACTACCAGACGGGCGACATCGCGCCGCTCGCCGAGTACATCGAGCGCAGCCTGCTGCCCCACCTGATTTACTACGCCTGCCACACCGTCCGTCTGGGCTTGCGGACGTCAGTCATCTACAGCCGCGAGGCCGTGGCCTGCCTGCTGACGAAGGTCGCCGCAGGGCGTATGGTGATGAACATGACGGCATTCTGCAAGGGCATCATCCGCACCAAGCGCTATGGCAACGAGTACTATTACCTGCACATGCCAAAGGACATGCGGCTGGTGGTCGACGGCATCGACTACGCCCCGCTGGAGCAACTATGGAGAGTAACCAGAGACAAGAGATTATGAAAAGATACATCCCGTAAATAATTATATTTTCAAAACTATTCAAATTATGGACACGAAAGAATTAAGGGAAATTTACCCCCCCCCTAAAAGTGGGTAGCCAAAGGGAGTTTGATAGGTACATGAACCAGCTGAACGCATGGCAGTCGCAGCAGAACCGCCCGTTCCTCGACAAACTGCGCGAGATAAGCCGCAAGCGGGAGCTAATCGGAGTGCAGATAGAAGGGCTCAAGGCCAACCTGAAAGCCCTGAAGATTGAGGCCCTGGACATCGAGCAGGAGCGGAAGGCCATCAACCGCCTCTGTCACGACCTGAAGCATGAGATGACCGAACTGAACCCGATAGGCAGCTATCCCTCAGAGTGACCCAAAGGTGCGTCCGGGGGATGCTGGTGCGGGCAGTCGTAGGCCTTGGTTGACGCCCCCGGGCGCACCTGATTTATATTTTCAAAACTATTCAAACTATGAGTACAATCAATGTAGCAATTATCAACGGCATCAGCCTCCAGGTAGTGGCTGATGGCAGAGAGCAGTTAGTGGCCGTAAAGCCAGTGTGTGAAATCCTCGGAGTGGATTATCCGGGCCAATTTGCGAAGCTGAAGGAGCATCCTCTTTACAGTTCAGTTATTGGGCTGAGCTCAACAACTGGGGCCGACGGGAAGACCTATGAGATGGTATGCTTGCCGCTCCGTTACTTCCCCTCGTGGCTTTTCTCCATCAACCCAAACAACGTGAAGGAGGAGGTACGCGAAAATCTGATGGAGTATCAAAAGAAGTGCAACGACATCCTCTACGACTACTTCTTCAGCCGTGTGGACTTCTCGCGGAAGAAGGAGAAGGCGGTGGCTATGGCCAAGGAGACCTGCGACGAGAAGCTGGAGCAGCTGCGCATCGCCAAGAGCGAGCTGAAGGTGGCCGAGAACGAACTGAGCAAGGCGCTGGCCATGACCTTCGAGGAATACCAGGCTAACAGTCGCCAGCTAACGATTCCGGGATTTGAGTAAGAACATTGCGGCAACAGCCTTGCTGAGCAAGGTGGTTGCCGCCGATGGAAAAGAGCGCGAGATGCTTTGTCTGACACTGTAAATTCGATTGATATGGAGATACTGAAGATAGACGTCATGAAGGATGGGGGGGGCAGGTTCTACAAGACGCTGCACTATCCGTTCAACCCCCTTTTCAAGATAGATCTTGTGCAGGTAGTGGCCTGGGTGGAAGAGCAGCTGCCGTCGATAAGAAACAGAAAAGATATCAAAATAATCTTCTATGGATATGACAAGACTGATGAACTATGAAGAAGTTTGAAGAATGCCTGAATCCGAAGTGCGAGCAGCTGTCGGATAAGACGGAGACTAACGTGGCCAGGGTCTGTGCCGCAAGTGACGAGTTGCAGAGGAGCCTTAGCGACCTGGTGCGTTCCACTGCCGAGGAGTTTCTTTTTGACTACGACGGTCTTCTGCGTCTGGAGATGATGCGGAAAAGGGCAATGAAGCTACTCGACGAGGCTGTGGAATTGTCGAACCTTTTATATGAGAAGGATTTGCTATGAGAGTATATATCAGCGGAAAGATTGGCGAGGAGGTGATCAGCGATGCCACCCGCCGGAAGTTCGCCCGGGCCGAGGAGATGCTCAGGGCGAAGGGATACGACGTGTTCAACCCGACAGACGAGAGGTGGCAGGCGACCCTGCGCAGGGACTACGAGAAAGAGAAGCTGTCGCCCGGCAGTCTTATACTGGAGGGCAAGTTCCCGACGTTCTACGCCTACGCGCTGCTGAGGGACCTGATGGTGCTGGCCACGAAGGATGCCGTCTATTTCCTCGACGACTGGGAGGCGAGCAACGGCGCCAACACGGAGCTGAGCTTTGCCATGGCCACCGGCATCAGGCGCCTCTGGCAGAGCGCGACCGATGCCGCAGTCTATAGCGACGACGGCGAAAAGACGGAGGACGTATGGCTGCCGACAGCCGGAAAGGAGGCCGAGCCATGAGCAGAGAGCCCAAGTACGTCATCACCGCCGTGAACGAGCTGACGGGCGAGCGCGAGGCCATCTCGAGGCCCCACAGCCGCTGGAAGACCGAGGAGCTGCTGGCGAAGGCCCGTCGCGACCGCGCCCGCCACCGCAAGCAGGCCTGCTATTCGCTCCACCGCATGGAGCCGTGGGTGGAACGTGAAGGCACGCTCCCCTTCACCCCCCTGAAAACAGGCCGTCCTTAGCGTAATAACCGTAAATCTGTATATTTGCATCCGGCAAAGAAAAGAAATGAAGCAATATGATTGACAGACAACGCGTGATGGACGAGACCAGGCAAGGCCTCGACATCCTCTTAGACCTCTATCCGCAGGCCCGTGACTGCGTTAACACGAAGAAACAGTTCAAGATGCGCCTCTCCGAGAAGACCGCCTCGGCCACCATCCGGCAGAACAAGGCGGGCCTCTGGGTGGTCCATGACTTCGGCGGCGACGACGAGGACCTGAACGCCATCGACGCCTGGATGCGCCTGAAGGGGTGGGACCGCTCCCGCTTCGGCGCGGCGGTGCTGGCCATCGCCCAGGAGTACGGCATCCGCGATGAGCTGTCGCCCGACAAGAACTTCGCCCGCGTGACGGAGCGTGCCGCCCGCGAGGACGAGCTGGAGGGCCAGTGGTACTACGAGATCCGCGAGTTCTCCGACCGCGAGCTGAAGATCCTCGGCCCGATGGTGACCCGCGACACCTGCGAGCGGCTCCATTGGCACGCCCTGGAGTGGCTGGGCAAGGTGAAGGACCGCCGCATCAAGGAGTTCCACTCCAACGACTCGTTCCCCATCTTCCTGCGCGAGTGCTTCATCGAGCACCCCGAGGAGGGCAAGCCCGACCGCTTCTACAAGGTCTACCGCCCCTACGAGCCCGACAAGAAGTGGCGCTTCATGTACTTCCCCGAGGGCGCCAAGCCCCAGAACTACATCAACGGGCTGGCCGAGCTGCGCAAGGCCCACGAGCAGCTGAACAAGGAGCAGCGCGAGCAGGACGACGACTGGCAGACGAAGAAACTCTGCGACATCCCCCGCCCCGGTGCCGACCGGGGAGTCACCCGCTACTACCGGGCGGTGCTCTGCTCCGGTGAGCGCGACGCCCTCTGCGTGGCCGCCCGCGGCGACTGTCCGGTGTGGCTCAACAGCGAGACCGCCCGCCTCGACCAGCAGGACTACCTGGCCATCATCCGCTATGCCGGCGAACTGATCAACATCCCCGACCTCGACCAGACCGGCATCGCACGGGGCTCGGCACAGGCGCTGAAGTACATGGAGATGAAGACCTGCTGGCTGCCCGACACGCTTCGCGAGATGAAGGACAACCGCGGGCGCCCCTCGAAGGACTTCCGCGACTGGTGCCAGTACTACCCCACGATGCACGACTACTTCGACCTGATGGACCGTGCCGTCGAGGCCAAGTTCTGGGTGACGAAGACCTCGGAGAAGTCGGGCGAGCGCCGCCACAAGATCGACGCCACCTGCCTGCACCAGTTCCTCCGCCTGCACGGCTTCGCCATCCTCAGGGACGACAACGACCAGGAGCCGCAGATCGTACGCATCAAGAACAACATCGTCTACAGGAAGCGGCCGCGCGACGTGCGCCAGTTCGTGCAGCTGTGGGCCATGGGCGCCAAGGATCCCGACTGCCCGTCGGAGACGCTGCGCCAGGACACCCTCATCCGGCTGGAGCACGGCGTACGGAACCTGATCCTGACCGACGTGGCCTTCACCCCCGCCTACCTATCGGCGCTGACCACCGTCGACCCCGACTTCACCTCCTACACGGCCCGCACGCAGGACTTCTACTTCCGGAACGGCCTCGTGCACTGCCACGGCGAGGACTACGAGCTGCACCTCTACCGCGACCACTCGCTGGAGACCTCCGTCTGGAGCCAGACGGTCATCCCCCACGACTTCCGCAAGCTGGAGCCGATGTTCAGCGTCGAGTGGGTGCCCGGCGAGACGATGGACGACGGCCAGACGCCCCGCTTCCGGCTGACCGTCAGAGACGCGAAGTCCTCCCACCTCTTCGGCTACCTTATCAATACCAGCCGCCTCTACTGGCGCCAGGAGATCGAGGAGCAGTTCCCGCAGTCGCCCGACGCCCAGCGCGCCTACCTGGAGATGCACCCCTTCGAGATAGCGGGCGAGAGCCTGACCGACCAGCAGCGCGACGAACAGGCGCAGTGCCTCGTGAACAAGCTCTTCACCCTGGGCTACCTGCTGCACGCCTACAAGAGTCCCAGCCGCACCTGGGCCGCCTTCCTGATGGACAACCGCATCGCCGAGACCAACGAGGCCAACGGCCGCTCCGGTAAGTCATTCTTCACCGAGGCCCTGAAGCAGCTGCTCCACCTCGACATCACCACCCTCGACGGCAAGGTGCTCGACCTGCAGAAGGACACCCACGCCCTCTCCGACGTGACCCGATACACGCGGCTGGTGCGCGTCGAGGATATCAACCAGTACACGTCGGTGAAGGACTTCTACAACCTGATCAGCGGCGACATGCGCGTCAACCCCAAGGGCCTCACGCCCTACACCATCCCCTTCGCCGAGAGCCCCAAGTTCCTCTTCTCGACCAACTACGTGCCCGGCGACTTCGACGCCTCGAGCGACGCCCGCATGCTCTACGTCACCTTCAGCGACTACTACCACCAGCGCACCGCCGAGAACCCCTTCGGCTACCAGGAGAGCCGCACCATCTACGACGACTTCCAGAAGAACCTCTTCGACTCCTTCTACACCGACGAGGAGTGGAACGCCGACCTGAACCTGCTGATGCAGTGCGAGCAGTTCTACCTGTCGCTGGCCATGAAGCCGGTGAAGATCCTGCCGCCGATGCAGAACATCATCCAGCGCAAGCTGAAGACCGAGATGGGCCCGCAGTTCGAGGAGTGGGCCACCACCTACTTCAGCCCCGACGGGCCCAACGTGAACCGTCCGCTGGTGCGCAAGAGCGTCTACGAGACCTACCTGAAGGACTGCCCCGGCGTGAAGGATGCCATGAAGCGATTCTCGCTGCGCCTGACGGCCTTCTCGAAGTGGGCCACCTGGATCTATGCCCTCAACCCGCACGACGTGCTCAACACGCAGGGACGCTTCATCCAGCGCGGCCGTGACCCGCAGACGGGCGAGACCATCCAGATGGAGATGATCCTCATGCGCACCAAGGAGGAGGAGACGCGCCTGAAGCAGCAGATGCACGACATCTGGGCCGACGCAGGCCAGCAGTCCACGTAAGACCGGCATTTCTTTTCAGCCATCATATTTTCCCGGCGGGTGGCCACCGACAGTCCATATACGGATGCGGTGGCCACCCCCTCTTTTCATGCCCGGCGGCCAGGATAGCCGTTTCCCCTCCCCTTTCCCCTCTCTCTGAATGTGCAAAACATCTGTATATCTGTATATCGGCATTTGCGAAACGTGAAAAAATCCTTTGTTTATCGGCCTTTGCGACCATTTTCCTTGTATACAGATATACAAATCCAATCTGTATCATAAAAAAGAAATCTGTATATCTGTATAAAGGATGTGAAAAGGCGATTTACAAATTTTAACGCGAGACTACGGCCTTTCCGGCCATTTACAGAAGGGAGGGCGGGATACAAACCGCTTTACAGGTCGGAGTGTAAACGCAGAAACCTCCGAAAATGCCGATAAACAGGGCATTTCTGCCATTTTCGTACGGCTATATACAGAAAATACAGAAAAATCGGCCGAAAATCCACAAAACAGAAAAAAAAGAATTACCTTTGCATTGTTGTTTACAGGAAAATCCCCTAAGAAGCAGTCTATGGAACATCAGCTATATCAGAACCGCCGCGTGGCCCTGATCCGTGTCGAGCCCTACCTGGCCGCCTACGCCAGGAGGAAGTTCGAGTCGGATCCGAAGACGGGCGGCATCCGCATCCCCGACTCCTTCGACCTCTACCACTGTGTGTGGCAGCTGATGGAGCGCCGCCCGCGCGACTACCGTCCGACGGGCAACGAGAACCTCTGCATCTGGCTGCCCGCCCGCCGGGGCACCGAGGGTACGGGACAGAAGAACCCCGCCTTCTGGAACTACATCTCCCCCCGACATGCCCGGCTGGTGGAGAAGCAGCTGCGGCGGCTCTTCAACTGGGAGTTCCACCACCACTGCGAGCAGCAGCTGGAGCAGGGCTGCACCAAGGTGGAAGCCGTTCGCCAGTTCGTCAGCCGCTACCATCTGGGCCTCGACTGTGAGGATGCGCTGCTGAAGAACCTGCAGCGCCATGAGCGCACGATGAAGGTGTTTTTGGGCATTACGAAGGCCAAAAACCATAAAAAGCGAAAGATTTAACATTTTTTGGGTTAAACTTAGACGGGGGGTCTGTCCTGCCGTAAGTCTTCACCCTTCAGGGTTCTCCGAGAGCCTCGACGATGGCACCGACCTGAGCCGGCGTGAAGATGCGCTGCCGCCGGGGCTGGTATCCCAGCTGCCGCAGCGTGCCGTTGAGCGTAGGGTGGTAGTCGATCCAGCCCCTGAGTTTCTTCCATGCCGCTTCGGGTGTGATATCGGGCGAGTAGAGCTGTGCCAGTTCCGTGCGCCCGTACTGTCTGATCTCAAAATCTGCTGTTTTCATATCGGTGTCGTCTGTGTCAATAAATCATCCGTGCAAAGTTACAACCATTTTCGCGAACCCGAGAAGATGGTCACTGCCCTTAACGAGCCGTAACGTGCTGGCCGTGTCCGCCATTTCGGGTCTTTGCCCCTTCACCTTATTATATATAACTTTGCCCCTGTAAACATTCCGATATATGGCATTTTCTACATTATACTACACGATTCTGAACAAGCCGTTCTTCATCGACCTGCGCCGCATCGACGCCCAGGCGGTGCTGATCGACAAGTTTCTGAGCCACGACACGGCCGACATGAGCGCCGACCGTCTGAGCGACCGCCGCCCCATGGAGGTGGGGATCGTGGCGGACGTGACCTCCCCCGACCCCTCCTGTAGGAGGGGGGCATATACCGTGCAGGCCAGGTCGAAGGGCAAGGGGTTCGCCGACGCTCCCGAAGGCTCGGTGGCCGTCATCCCCCTGAAGGGCGACATGATGAAGGAGGGCACCTACTGTTCCTATGGTACCGAGGAGATAGCCGCCACGATCCGTGAGGCTGCCTCGGCGAAGAATATCATCGGTATCCGCCTGGATATCGACTCCGGCGGCGGTGCCGTCGACGCCATCGCCCCGATGCTCGACGCCATCTCCTTCAGCCAGGGCCTGGGCAAGCCTGTGGTGGCCTCGTGCGACCTGTGCGCCTCTGCAGCCTACTACGTGGCGTGCCACTGCGACGAGATCGTGGCCGACAACGCGATATCGGCCGAGTTCGGCTCCATCGGCGTGATGATGCAGTTCCCCGACTACGCGAAGTACTACGAGCAGAAGGGCATCAAGGTGCACACCATCTATAGCGACCTCTCCACCTACAAGAACGCGCCCTTCGAGGCAGCCCTGAAGGGCGACTACAAGTCGATACGCGAGGAGCAGCTCAACCCGCTGGCGCGCGCGTTCCAGCAGGCCGTGCGCCTGCGCCGCAAGAATCTCGACGAGAAGGTGGACGGCATACTGGCAGGCCGGATGTTCTACGCCGCCGATGCCCGTAAGTACGGACTGATCGACGCCATCGGCACCAGCGACACCGCCACCGAGGAGGTGCGCCGCCTGTCGGCACAGATGCAATTAACACAATACGCTGCAAGTTTGTGAGTTTTACATAATTGTTTTAAGTTTTTAGTTATTAGTTTTATGAAGAAAGAATTCAAGATGGTTGCCGGCTGGGTCATGTCGGTCCTCGGCATCCAGAATTTCGCGAAAGACAACGACGGCAAGCTGTTCCTCACCGCAGAACAGGAGCAGACGCTGAAGGAGAAGTACGGCGAGAAGTTCGTAGAGGGCTTCAAGGCCGACCTCTCGAAGATGGAGGTTGACGGCGAGCAGGTCAACCTGACACTCTCTGCCGAGGAACGCCTGGAGCTCGACGCCAGCCGCAAGGAGGTGGGCACACTGAAGGCCCAGATCGAGGAGATGAAGAAGGCCGAGGCCGACTTCAAGGCTACCATCGCCAAGCTGGAGAAGCAGCCTGCAGGACAGCAGGGCCAGCAGGTGACCGTCTCTGAGCTGGAGAAGAAGGCCATCGCCGCCGGCGTCGACCTCTCGCTGAAGCACAACCGCTTCCTCGTGGACTACCTGCAGGGCAAGGTGAGCGCCGCCTACAGCGGAGACTCGACCATCGACACCCAGGAGCTGAAGAAGGAGTTCGGCAAGTACGTCGCCTCTAACCGCCTGGAGATCCTCAAGGGCCTGTTCGGCCAGACCGAGTCGACCCAGTACATGTCGACGATCATCACCGACAAGACGGAGGTGCGCGCCAACCAGGCCAGCGTCGTAGGCACCGTGCTGCAGCAGTTCGTGCCGAAGTGGACGCCCTCAGGCGCCGCCAAGTTCACCCCGCTCACGATCCGCAACTTCAAGTGCAAGATCAACGTGCCCATCATCCCCTCCGACATCATGGAGGATATCCTGGGCTACATGTACGACGAGCAGGCCTCTCAGCTGCAGCCGATGCCCGTGGTGCGCTACATCCTCTTCCAGCTCATCTTCCCCAAGCTCGACGAGGAGCGCGAGCAGGCACTGGCACTGGGCCGCTTCAAGGAACTGGAGCCCGACGAGCACGGCAACTACACCGCCTCGAAGCCCACGGAGACCATGGACGGCTACCTGACACAGCTCATCGACCTCTACGCCGAGCGCGAGACCGAGGGCTCGAAGGGCAGCAGCCTGCGCTGGCTACAGGTGGGCCAGCAGATCGACCCGGCACAGAAGAACGTGCGCACGATCATCGACGCCGCCGTGAAGGAGGTTGCCGACAAGTATCCTCTCTATGCCAAGAAGGCCATGAAGGTGCACATCGACCCGGTACTGGCCGACGCCTACCGCCGCGAGTACCTCGAGGAGTACAAGTGGCTGAAGAACCAGGACGGCACCCACAAGAACGACATCGACTTCTCGAACTTCGAGTTTGCCGAGATGGAGGGCATGCGCGGCACGGGCTGCTTCTTCATCACCCCGAAGGAGAATTTCAAGCACCTGATGTCGCACAACCCGCAGAACGTCACCCTCCGCTTCCAGGAAGTGGACTACGAGGTGAAGATCTTCGGCGAGTGGTGGGAAGGCACGGGCTTCTGGATGGGCGAGGCCATCTTCGCCTACATCAGCCCCGCAGCGGCCACGAAGTATGCCAAGCCGGCTGCCGACGGCGACAATGCAGGTGGTGAGGGTGACGGCATCTAACGCCCCCTCCAAGTGTTAAATTTCTCAATTTCTCAATTTCTCAATTTATAAGTTATGGCAGAAACAGCATATAGCATGGTAAGCGTGAAGAAGCAGGGCTCGAACCCCGGCATGCCACGCGGAAAGAAGAACATCCTGTTGCTCTTCGACTTCGACAAGGCCACGATGGAGCGCGACGAGAAGGGCGTGAAGGTCACGTCGCTGACGATGCTCAGCGAGGCCAAGCCCATCGGCATGTTCGTCAACCAGTCGAGCATCGACGCGGGCGACGAAGTGGAGGGCGATGCCTACAGCCGCGGTTACATCCACCACGTCAACTTCGACCACCCCGGCACGGAGCTGGCCGTGGCCGAGTTCAAGGCCAACAACGTCAACGGTAATCTGGGCGCCATCGTCATCGACTGCGACGCCTCGGAGAAGACCGCCAAGGTCTACGGCACCCCCTGTGCCCCGCTGGTGATGCAGCAGGCTCAGGAGCAGGACACCAGCGAGGCCCACAACAACCACTTCGAGCTGCGCACCGAGCTGCGCACGTGGCCCGTGGGCATCATCGACAAGAGCGCCATCCCCAAGACGGGCGAGGCCGATATCGACCAGTACCTCGGACTCTCCAGCGAAAGCAGCAACAGCGGCGGCGTCTGATCAAGGATCCGACCAAAGATTACCCTATTCGCAGAAAGTGGCACTTATTTCGAAATAAGTGCCACTTATTTTTCACAGAGTGCCACTTATTTCACGCCAGGCACACCTGTCTTTTTGCGACCGCAAATTAACACTTAACTTTGCAGTGTTTAATTCAATTAAAATCAAACGATTATGAAAGAAGATGAAAGCAAGAATGCCCAGGCTGCTGAAGAGCAGTCCGAGAACGCTCAGTCCGTGGAGACTGTTGAGACACCTGACACCCAGTCCGAGACCGGAGGCGACATGGAGCGACCTGACGGCGACACCGGCGCCGAGTCGGAGCAACCTCGCGACGGCAAAGGCTGCGAGGCCGTGACCGTGGTGATCATCGCCCGCGACGGGAAGCACGGTGAGCTGATAGCCCGCTCCGTGACGGCAAACCTGCGAGGGGTGGATGCCGACATCCACCTGGTGACTGACGAGCACCTGAAGGAGACCGATGCCGAGACGCTGCTGGCACACCTGCCGCACATCGATACGGAGCGCCTGATCGTGATGACCGACGGCATGGTGATCCTGAATCCCGTGACCATCTATGAGATCGGCTGCCGTCGCGGCGAGCTGACCGGGAAGGGCGTGACCGTCGGCGAGAACCGCACCCCGAAGCTGATGCACAAGTCAGTGCTGGAGAAGATGCTGCCGGAGATGATCGCGAACTATGCGAACTTCGACCCGCTGCTGGAGTACGACGGATATGCCCGTCCGCAGGTGGCTCCCGTCATCATGCGCCCATGGGATCAGGACAACTGGCTGCTGCCTGTCATATCGAAGAACCCGCCGCTGGAGGCACTGGAGAAGTGGGCCAAGACGCAGCGCTTCGCCTGGATCGCGCCCCATTCGTGGACGGACACCGTCGTCGGATTCCTTGAAGGGCGATTCCCGGCATGAGGTTCCGCACGCCGATAGTGTTTAGAGGTGAGAGGTTAGAGGTGAGAGGTGAGAGAATACCTGGAGAGCAGAACACATCTCTTACCTCTCACCACTCACCTCTCACCTCTGAAAAAAAACTGCGCGACCGCTGGCCGTTCCTCAACGAGCCCGACTGCCCGGTGGAGCTGCAGGCACTCATCACGCGGCGCATTACCCGCTATCACGAGTACTCGAACCTGTACCCGCAACTGCGCGACTGCCAGACACTTACGGAGTGCGCCAACGTGGCCGGGCGACTGTTGGACGCCTATCTCGACAACCAGGCGATCTTCCGCGAGATGGAGTACTATCAGAAGCACCGCAAGGTGCTGGGCCGGCACCCCATGTTCCGCCACTTCTCGCAGATATACAAGCTGCGCTCCATGTCGGTGCGCGACCTGATCCGTGAGCAGCAGAAGACCCGCGACAACATCTGGCGCGTCAGGTCGGAGCTCCGCAAGGGCGACAAGCCACACCTGGAAGAGAAGCGTAGAGCGAAACTTCAAGAGTACGAGATGAAGCTACAGGAAATCAACAACTTACTGGGTGACGGTTAAAGGCACGGATTACGCGGATTAACACGGATTTTTCAATGATGAGTAACTACTCTGAATCACATTTCCTGCGCCTGCAGGACTACATCGCCGACGGCTCGAAGGGCGAACTGAGCGAAGAGGAGCGACAGTACGAGGATCTGCTCTTCTCCGTGGCGGGCATCATCCGTCGCGAGGGCCGTCCGGCAGCCCAGGCATGGCTGATGGCCGACCGTGGGTGCAGCCGCCACGTGGCCGACCGCATCACGTGGGAGGCCGTCAACCTGTTCTACTCCACCGACCACGTGCGCGCCGAGGCGTGGCGCAACCTGCTCTTCGAGAAGATGCTCACCGCTGCCCGCCTGTGGGAGCAGTCGTATATCAAGCTCGACAAGGAGACCGGCAAGCAGACCTGCAGTGCCAGGGCCAAGGACTACGAGGCCTACGCCAAGATCGTGAAGCAGGCTGCGGCCCTGAAGCGCCTCTCGGAGCGCGACGACACGCCGCCGCCCGTCACCAACAATCAGCAGATCAACATCTTTGGTACCAACGCCCAGGATGTGGGAATTCCCGCCACCGACAAGCGTGCCATCCTGCAGAACCCCTACTTCCTGCAGCTGCCCAAGCGCCACCAGCAGCGGCTGGAGATGGAGGCAGGCCTGAAGCCGCTCGATATCGACGCCCTGCTCGACGACTCCATCGAACTGGCCAGTGAAGTGAATAGTGAATAGTGAATAGTGAATAGTGATTAGTGAATAGCGAGAGGCGATATATCAACCAGTACGCCATGGTGGCCGCGCTCTGCATGCCGCAGAACTTCGTAGGCATCCTCGGCCGCGCGTCGGCCAAGACCACCCAGTTCCAGGCCATGCGCATCCAGCAGGCCGTCACGGAGTGCCCCGGCGCACCCTTCGTGTGGGTCACCGACACCTACACCAATCTCCACAAGAACGTCATCCCCTCGGTACTGGAGGGCCTGCGCTTCCTCGGCTGGGAGGATGGCGTCCACTTCGTCATCGACCGCCAGCCGCCTATCGAGTGGCAGCGGCAGATGTACAACGTCATCGACAAGTACAAGCAGGTGATGACTTTCTACAACGGCTTCACGTTTACCTTTGTCAGTCTCGACCGTCCCAGCATCGGTGCCGGACGAAGCTTTGTGGGTCTCTTCGGCGACGAGGTGAAGTACTGGCCCGAAGAGAAGTTCACCAATATCCGCAAGGCCGTGCGCGGCTACCGTGCCCGCTACGGCGACTCCCCTTGGTACCGCTCTCTCTCACTGACCACCGACATGCCCAACCCCAACCATACGGGCGAGTACACCTGGGTGATGAAACTGGCCAAGCTCATGGATAAGGACCGGGTGAAGCTGCTGCTGCAGACGGGCCAGGCGCTCAACGAGACGCGACGGCGCTATGCCGACGCTCTCGGCACGGGCGACGAGCGCGCCATAGCTCTGGCCGGGCGCAACATGCAGCGGTGGCAGGAGCGGTGGGACTCGCTGCGCCGTGGCACTACCCTCTTCATGGTGGCCTCGACGCTGATCAATGCCGACGTGCTGGGCGAGGAGTTCTTCAGCGAGGAGATAGCCGCCGGACTGGAGGGTATCGACACCAACCTGCTCTCCATCCCCCAGAAGCTCGAGGCCGACCAGCTGTTCTACACCACCCTCACCGCCCGCGACTTCTACCGCGACGGATCGCTCCACGAGGTCGTCGAGCAGCACCCCTACGGCTGGCAGGAGGACTGCAGCGTGCTGCGCTACCTGCTGCCGGGCCGTCCGCTGGAGGGCGGCATGGACGACGGCAACATGAAGTCGATGGTCATCGGCCAGCACCAGGGCCGCGAGTACCGCATTCTGAAGGAGATCTACACCCTGCCCCCCGACAACGAGCGACAGCTGGCCGACCGGTTCCTGGAATACTTCAAGCCCCACAAGACCAGGCTGCTCAGGCTGTACCACGACCGGGCGATGAACAACTACCAGAAGCAGGGCAACGACATGGCGCGCCGCATCAAGCAGGCCATCGAGGTGCGCGCCGACGGCACCCGCAGCGGCTGGCGCGTGCAGCTGATGAGTCGCGGCCAGGGCAACATCGGGAGCCATCAGGAGTACAATTTCTTCTCGGCCCTCTTTGCCCGTCAGCTGGAGCGTCAGCTGTTCCGGCTGCTCATCGATGCCGAGAACTGCCCCTGTCTGAAGTCGGAGATGGAGACGTGCCCCATCGTGGTTGCCGAGGACAAGCGCACGGGGCGCAAGGAGGTGCGCAAGCAGAAGAAGGGCGACAAGCTGCCCACGGCGCGCCTGCCCTGGGAGTCAACCAACCTGACCGACGCGCTGAAGTATCTCATCATGCGCCCCGACTGGGTGAACATCTGGAAGAACGTGGGCAATCCCACAGGCATCGACCCGAAATAAGTAAAAAAAAGGCCGTTTTCTTACCATATCAACCCCGATATGCAAAGAAAACGGCCATTTTTTTACTATTTTTCCGTCCAAAACCCCGAAAATCGGCGATAAAGACATGGTTTATCGCCACTTTTTATGTCTTTAACGCCCAACTTTTCGCCTGAAAACGCCAACTTTTGGGGTGTTTTTTAACGGCCAATCTTCGGAAACGCCGATAAACAGGCGATTTTGAAAGTGAAAATAAAAAAATCGCCTTGGCGATGACACGATTCGGCGCGACCCGCTCCGTCGAAGAGTTGCGACCGCAAGTTTTCGCGCGGCTCGGAAATGTGACCTGAGGAGTACCGGCAATTCCCCGAACTGTTAAAAATGCAGTCCTTATGTAAAATAATCAAATAATTATTTGGCTAATTAGAAAATTATTATTATCTTTGCAGTGTCTTAAGTAAACAACATGTATAACAAAAAGCAAAGAGAGAATGACAGACGAAGAGTTCAAGAAAAAGAGGAGAGCCGACCTCCTGAAATTCCTCAAAGTGTACGGCAAGGGACTTTCTGAAAGTGAAATCGATGAAGTCCTTGATGCAATCAACGAGAAGTAGAACCCAGCCCTCCCACCGGGGAGGGCATTAAAAACCGCAAAGAGATGAAGGATATTAGCGAAATGGGAATTAACCCGCTGGTACTGGCAGACTTCGAGGCGTGGCAGAACGCCCCGACAGAAGAGGAGAAGAATGCAATCCTCGCACGCTGCAATGCCCGATACGACGAGATGAGCGACCGCCAGAAGGCAGCATTCCGCGAGTCGTGCAAGGATGCCGTGAAGCGCATCTACGACGAAGTGATGGATGACAAGGCGGCAAGAATGACCGAACAACTCCGCGTGCAACTGAAGACACTGGCTCCCGCCCTATCATTAGGCTATATCGCCAAGACCTACTTCGGCAAGTCGAGCACGTGGCTCTATCAGCGACTGAACGGCAACGTGGTGAACGGCAAGATCGCTCACTTCACATGCGATGAAATCAAGACATTCAAGGCTGCGCTCACCGACCTTGGCACCAAACTCTCTGCTGCTGCCGCATAGCCGGCCCGTTGTTTGCTTAAGACACGATCAACACGCAATGAGAGTGCCCCGCCCGCTCAGGACGGGGCTTTTTCGTGTCCTTTGCCCGATACCTATTTATATATATCTTTGCCCTCAGTTATGAGCAAGGAAACAATTCGCAAAGGAAAGATCGTCGACCGGGCGGGAGGGTTCGCCCTGGTAGACACAAGCGTGGGTACCTACGCCGTGGCCATGCGCTCACGGTTCCAGGATCAGACGCTGAGCTCGCTGTTCGACCTCGACGGACGCTCGTGGGACAAGGATCCGCAGTCGGTGGGCGGCGTGAGCGTGGTGCCCTGGGGCCCCGATGACCAGATGCCCCGCATGGTGCGCGACCTGCTGGAGAAGAACAACATCGGCCCCGGCATACTGGCCCGCAAGGTGGGACTGATCTACGGCCAGGGGCTGCAGATGTACCGCTGGCAGATCGAGCAGAACGAGGTGCAGCAGCACTGGGTGGAAGACCGTGACGTGCGCCTGTGGCTGGAGTCGTGGGACTACCGCCGCTACGTGCGCGAGACGCTGGATGAGTACGTCCACATGGGCGGCCACTTCACCCGCTATCAGATGGCCAAGAGCGTGCGCATCGGCAAACCGTGGGTCCACTCCCTGCAGTGCCTGCCCTCGGCCGACTGCCGGCTGGTGTGGCCCGACACGGCACGCACGCCCCATCTGGACGATATCCGTGAGATACTCTACGGCGACATGGAGCGCTACCGCGAGCTGCAGCTGCTGCCCGTGTTCGACAAGTGGCACCCCACCGACCATGAGGTGGCCGTCGGCTACCACTCGATGCGCTCCTTCGGCCGAAACCTCTATGCGATATCATCCTTCCACGGCTCGATTCCCTGGATGCAGGATGCCAATGACATCGCCGAGATCGTCAGGGCCCTGAACGACAATGTGATTGCCGCTGCCTATATCGTGCACGAGCCGGAGGCCTACTGGCGGGAGAAACGGATGGCCATCGAGCAGGATCATCCAGAGTGGGATGAAGCCCAGGTGAGCCGGGAACTGGACAAGCTGCGCGACAAGATCACGCGCCAGATAGCCGACGTGATGGCAGGCAAGGAGAACGCGGGCAAGTTCTTCACCTGTGTCGACTTCACCGACGACCAGGGCCACCAGCAGTCGTGGAAGATAGAGCCCATCGAGCTCAATCTGGACAAGTACATCGCCGCACAGAAGGATATCGCCAAGATGGCCGACTCGGCCACCACCTCGGCCATGGGGCTCTCGCCCGCACTGGCCAACATCATCATCGACGGCAAGAGCGACTCCGGCAGTCAGATGCTCTACGCACTGAAGATCTTCTACGGCGCCGACACCCGCATACCGGAGGAGATCTGCCTCGAAGCCCTCAACGACGCGATGCACGTCAACTTCCCCGAGAAGCACGACCTCTGGCTGGGCTTCTACCACAAGACCATCCAGAAGGAGGACAACGTCAGTGCCGGAGACCGCATGACCAACCAGCAATAAGGATTGTTCAATCTTCAATGTTCAATGTTCAATAAAAACCGATACATCACGCTGCCGGAGGACTGGGACGAGCTGACGGAGGCCGACTGGCAGGAGCTGCTGAAGATACGGCACATGGTGGCCACCACCGACCACCAGTGGACCGTCGAGGATGTCAGGATAGAGTCGGCCCGCGCCATGCTCAGGAGCAGGGGCGTGCGCCAGCAGCTGAACAATCCCCAGTGGCTGTTGCTGGTGAGCCAGCTGGCCGAGTCGCTCACGTGGCTGTGGCAGCAGACCGACGACGGGCTGTCGCTGGTGTACCGCTCCACACAGCAGCTGATCCCCGTCGTCACCATCGGCAACGGCAAGGAGCGGCAGACGCTCGTAGGCCCCCTGTCGCACGGCGAAGACCTCACCTTCGGCGAGTTCCGGCAGGCGATACAGCACCTGAAGGCCTACGAGAGTCCGGCAGGCCAGACCGAGGCCGACCGTGCAGCCTACCGCACCACGGCCCTGTGCGCACTGGCCGGACTGCTCTACCGCCGCGAGGCTACCCCGGAGGAGTACCGCCAGTGCCACCAGCGGCGCGTGCCCTACGACTGGGACACGCTCGAGGAGAAGATCCGGCGCGGACGGCAGATGAAGCCCTGGCAGCTGTGGGGCATCTATGCCTGGCTGGCCTACTTCTGCGAGGCACTCACCACCAGCACGTTCATGATCGATGGCGAGGAGGTGAGCTTCGCCCCGCTGTTTGAGCACCCCACGCCCAAGAAGGAGGGAGAATCCGCCGGCGGGAGCCTGCAGCAGATATGCCTGACACTGGCCGAGAGCCACGTGTTCGGCACGGCCCGCGACGTGGACCGCACCCCGCTGCTCACCGTCATGCAGAAGCTGCTGATGGACTACCAGACACTCATGAAACTCAAAAAGAAGAAGATATGATCATCAAGGATTCAGAACAGATGCGCCGGCTGACCGGCTCCTTCTACGCCAATGCCGACTTCTCGAAGATAGAGACCATCGTGCGCGGCGTGGAGGACGAGCTGGCCCAGGTGATAGGGCGCGACGTGATGGCCTCGCTGGCCCAGGAGGCCGAGGGCGAGGAAGCCACCATGAAGATAGAGACCGCCGACGGCCAGACGCTGCGGGTGGCCAACCGCGAGTTTAACATCGGCCAGGACGGCACCATCCGCCTGGGCGAGGGCTACTCGGCCTACGGCATCACGGCCCGGCTGGAGGGCGACACGCTCCATCTGGCCAATGCCAGCGCTGTGGTGAGCTGCCAGCAGGCCGTGGCCTACATGGCCGCCATGCGCTACTACCGGCTCAACGACATCTCGCACGAGACGATGGGCCGCAAGGTGAAGATAGACCACGACAACGAGGCACGCCCCTTCGAGTGGCAGCTGGCCCGCGACGACCGCATGCACCTCGAGGAGTACTATCGCGCACTGGACCGCCTCACGGGCGCACTGGCCTCCGACCCGCGCTACTGGCAGACCGGCAGCTACCGCCGGCAGGCGGGACTCATCGTCAGGAGCGCCGAGATGCTCACGTGGCTCACGGGGGCCGACGAGTCGCCCTGGCTCTACCTGAGGCTCGTGCCCCATCTGGCCGAGAGCCAGCGGTTCGTGGAACAGGCCTACGGCAGCAAGTTCGACGCCGGGAGCATCGAAGCCCCCTACCCCTCTACCGACACGCTCGACTACGCCGCCTCCAAGGCCGTGGCACTGGGGGCCATCGCCCTGATGGGGCGCCGCACATCGCTGCAGGCACTACCCTACGGGCTGATGCGACTCTTCGAGAGCGACGGCGGTGGCAACCGTCAAGAGCAGGGTACCATGGAGCGGATCGGCGACTACCTGAAGCAGCTCTCCCGCGACCAGCACTACTGGCTGGAGGAGATGAAGCGGCTGCGCGACGCGGCAGCAGGACTGGAGACGACCACCCACCTGCAGATGCCGGAGAACGACCGACACAATAAATACATGCGGCTATGACCTACACGAACCCCTACCCCTACAGCCACTTTGCCGCCGACGGACAGGACATCCTCGTCGGCGGACTCACCGAGAGCATCTCCTTCCAGCTGAGGGTCAACGGCACGACGGTGGTCTCGGAGACCTACAACTACGACACCGACGGCCAGGTGCGCATACTGGGCATTGCCGACATGGTGAGCCAGTGCCTCTACGGCACGCTCTCCGCAGGCAGCCAGCCCAACGCACGCGCCACGGTGGACTTCCTGATCAACGATGCCGTCGTCTCGTCGCACGACCTCTACAGCAGCCGGATGTGCAACCCCGCCGACCCGCAGGGACAGAAGCGCGTGATGGCTGCTGCCACCCGTGCCACGTGCCACCCCGGCACACCCTTCTACCTGACCTTCGCGGGCAGCGTGGCGGCATCGCTGCGGCGCGCCGACGGCTCGGAGATAGCGTCGGTCAGCGTGGGCTCGCCCGGCACCGTCTACACCCAGGACTGCGACCCGCGGGCACTCTTCCCCTCCAGCTGGCAACAGGGAGCATCCGTCGCCTTCGGCGGCGAGCTGGAGGCACGCATCGGTGCACCGGCCTGTCAGGACAACGTGCCCGTCAGGTTCCTCAACCGCTACGACGTGATGGAGTCGCTCGTGGCCGCATGGCTCGAAGACAAGCCCTCGGCCACCGACAGCGCGAGCATGATGGACGGACGGCGCACGCGCTTTGGCGTGAAGGCATCGACGGAGTACACGCTGAAGAGCATGCCCATGGCTCACCAGGAGGAATACGTCGCGTGGGAAGACCTGCTCATGGCCCGCAAGGCCCAGGTGTGGCTCTATGGGGCGTGGCAGGACATCATCGTCACCAAGGCCAACTACACCCACCGCCGCCGTCAGATGTACGGTCAGCAGGCAGAGATATCATTCCAGACGGCAAATCCAAACATTATCCTATGATAGCAATCAACGACTACAGACAGTTTATCGCCGAGCTGACGGCTGCCGCCGAGGAGCGGTCGGGCGTGGATGTCGGCAAGATCAGGCTGGCCGTCACCGAGAGCCAGCTCATCAACCTGCTCAAGGACCAGGCAGGCATCGTGGTGGCCGGCAACATCCCCGGGGCAGAGATCGGCAACAACGGCTTCTTCCTCAGCAGCGGCGAGTGCATCCTCTACGTGATCGAGAAGACGCCCGAAGACCGCCAGGGCACCGACTGGGAGTACGACGAGTACGCCCGCATGCAGCAGCTGATGGCCGCCATCGTCCGCCTGCTCACGGGCGAGGACTTCCAGGAGTTCTGCGACAAGGGAGAGGTGGACTTCTCGCGTCCCATCGTCGTGGAGTGGGAGTATAACATCTGGGGCGGATTCAACGGACAGAGCGTCACCTTCCGCCTGAAGGACCGTAACGGCACCGGCCTATGACACAGCTGATCATCGACGGCGTGACGGCCGTACTGCCGCAGAACTTCGCCTGCACGGTGAAGCGCGAGAACTCCTTCTTCACCAAGTCGGGAGAGTACACCTACGACGCCACACTGAGGCTCGACAACCCCGTGAACCGCCAGCTGTACGGATTCCTGCACCGGCTGAACAAGACCGACGAGGTGGACAGCAACCGCCCGGCCATCCTCATCGCCGACGGCCACGTGTACTGCCGGGGCACGGAGGTCATCACCGGCTGGACGGAGGAGACGGTCAGCATCCAGATCGTCTCCGGAGAGTCGGAGATGAACTACTTCATCGGACAGGACCGCAAGATCGAGGAACTCGACCTGGGCACGATCGGCAGCGACGACGAGTGCGCCTGGCCCGTGGTCCGTACGGCTGCCAAGGCCTATATCAACGTGAGCCGACAGTGGGTCAAGGACGGGGTCAACAGCCGGTACCAGCACACGTGGCTCCGCGACGTGCCCTCGCCCATGCTCTCGACGCTGCTGCCCCGCATTGTCAGGGCACTGGGCTACACCATCGGCACGAACCAGGTGGACGATACCGAGTTCAGGCGCCTCTTCCTGGTGAACACCATCCGCACCCGGGAGTATGCCAAGATGATACCGGGCTGGACGGTGAAGGACTTCCTAAGCGAGGTAGAGAAGCTGACGGGCGTGGTGTTCATCACCGACAACCTGAAGAAGACCTGCGACATCGTGCTCAAGACGCGCTACTACTTAGAGGCCCGCCAGCTGACGCTGCGCAACGTGGTGGACGCCTACGAGGCCGAGATGGAGGACGGCGACAGCAGCGAGGCCGACTTCCCCTCGTCGAACGTCAGCTACGACCTGCCCTCCCACCGCTGGGCCAAGCTGATGCGACTGCCGGAGGGACTGCCCACGCTCGAGATACGCGACTACCCCACCCTGCACCAGCTGCTGCGCGCATCGTGGGACGGCGTCAGCCGCGACGACTATGAGGCACTGGAGAAGAAGGCCATGGAGCCGGTCATCCTCCGAGACACCTCGACGGGCCGCAAGTTCGTGCGCATGATACGCACCATGACCGACAGCAGCCTCTGGTGGAGGCAGGATCTCTGCGAGGCCTACCTGATGGAGGTGGACCAGATGGCCGACCTCAGGCGCGACGAGGAGTCGCCCACGCTGGAACTGAAGATCACGCCTGCACCCCTGATACACTTCTACCAGACGGGAGCGGGCATGGAACTGATCGACCTGTCGGGCGAGGACGGGTTCTTCGAGTACCGCGACCGATCCATCTTCCCCGACGAGGAGCAGCAGGACGGGGCCGACGAGGAGCCGGACCCCAGCGAGAGCGACGCAGAGGCGCCCATCGAGGACACCATCCGGCAGGCCGAGAAGAAGGACGGCAGCAGCGCGGGAGACCTCTACTGTGCCTTCCGTGGCGACCAGCAGTGGAACGGGTTCCCCGTCATCTATACCGACAGCTACCACTGTCAGATAGCCGCAAGCATAGCTCTCTACAGCGGCGACCGCGGCGCCTACGACCCCGGAGAGCCCGAAGGCTCGCTGCGCCTGCAGGATCTCGACTCGACCTACTACCAGGGCGGCTACGAGATAGACACGCGGCGGGCCGTGACCTTCGAGACCTACGACCCCAACGTGATCGACCCGCGCCAGGTGTACGTCATCCGCAACCGCCGGTGGGTGGTGCGCGACATAGAGGAGGTGGTCACCGCCGAGGGTCGGCAGAAGAAATGGAAGCTGACATGCTACCCCATCCACGTCAGCGACGAGGCCATCGAGAAGCGCTGGGTGCTCACCAAGGGCGTCTGGGACGACGGTGCAGCCTGGCTCGACGACGGGCGCTGGCTCGACGAGCCGAAGAATTGAAGGATTGAAGAATTGAAGGAAAGGTTCCGCAACCGGGCACAACCGGACGCAACTCGCAGCAGAACCGCCAAGGCTACGTAACTTTGCACCCGTGGAAAGTCCACAAAGAACTTCAATTCTTCAATTCTTCAATTCTTAAATTCTTAAAGTTATGGCAGTCAAAGTCTATCTTTCGCAAAACAACAATTCCTCATCGTCAGCCTTCGGCAAGTGGTTCGCCTTCGCCGACAACGAGAAGCCCATCGACCTCGTGGGCCTGGCCAAGCACATGTCGGAGCACAACACTCCCTTCTCAGAGGGTACCATCGTCGGCATCCTGCGCGACATGGTGAAGTGCATCCGCGAACTCAACCTCAACGGCCAGCCCGTGAAGATCGACAACCTGGCCATCTTCTCGGCACACGTCGAGAACAGGGGCGGCTGGCAGAAGCTGGAGGACGTGAACCTCACCGTCGGCATGACCGACGACAAGGGGAAGCCCGCAGGCATCCAGTCCATCCGCCAGTGCGCACAGGCCACGGGCGACTTCACCAAGGCCGAGCTCACCAAGTACGGGTCGCTGCTGCTCAACCGCGACTGGCGACAGAAGGTGCAGGAGGCCAAGAAGGCCGCCGGGCAGGACACCGATCCCGAAGGCGGCAGCACGAACCCCTAACCCTTCACTATTCACTAAAAAGAGCATTGTCCTTTCGGGCGGTGCTCTTTTTTCGTACCTTTGCCGACATGGAAGAAGCGAATTACAAGGAAATCGAACTGTTCGTCGAGGAGGAACTGTCGCAGCACGGCGAGTGGCTCGTCGACCGCTTCGCCGAAGCGCTGGAGAGGAACAGGAACGTGGACACCGGCCAGCTGCTGGAGTCGCTCGACTACGAGGTGGGCAGGGGCTATGACGGCAGCCGGACACTGAGCGTGTCGTTCATGACCTACGGCCGTGCCATGGAGATAGCCGGTCGCCGTCGCAAGCAGCGCCTGAAGGAGCAGAAGAACCACGACGTCTGGGAGAAGAAGAACCGGCGACCGAAGAAGGTGCAGTGGTATAATAAGAACCGCTACGCGGGCTACGGCCGCCTGATCCGCCGCCTCACCGCCGGCATGAGCGACCGGGAGCTGCAGCGCATCCGCGGCATTTTGCAACGTGCGAAAGACAATTTTGCCCAAAGTTCGTAGCAGAAACCGCTTTTTTCGAAAATAAACAAAATATTTATCAAAATAAACAGTTCTCTTTGTATCTAAAACAAAAACTTTTCGTATCTTTGCGGGCGAAAGAAAGATAATTCACCTAATCAAACAAAAGAAAAGACCGCAAAAATGTGCAGGATTTCCAGAGATACAGTAAAAAGAGCCAGCGAAAAGACCATGAATAGCTGTGTATCGCCTTCCCGAAAAAGCAAAGGTGCTATATCTTTGTCTTTGAACTATAAGGGAGGGAGCTACAGGTCTTCTGTATCAATGGCTCAGGTAAAAGAGGCTTACGGCAGGGCTGTGGCTATTGTGGATAAGAAATAATGGCACGGAAGTACAATTTTATTTTTAGCAAGCTGGTAAAGGACAAAAACGATATTCAAGGTCATATCGCTTATGCCATCTATAAATTCGAGAAGGTATCTCATATTGAGGAGTTCAAAAAGAAAAACGGGAGGGAGCCAAACGAAGAAGAAATAGATGCTTTCCATGAAAGTTGCTGCAATCCTGCAAGGCTTGAAGAATACCATTCCCACGCTGAACAAATCATTGAAACGTTTTCCAACGAGCTACTTAAAGGAGTTGCTGATCAGATAGAGAGCGATTATATAAAAAACCAAGATGACCACCTGAAGTCGGTGGTAAAATCTGTGATGCCATCTACAGGAAACCAGTATCTACACGGTATCGTTCAAAGCATTCTGGCAGCCATATTACTTCCTCTCTTCTTATGGATTTGTATCATGATCGTGAATAAATACAATTTTGGGGACATTCATATCACAGTCGGCAAAGAAGCGGTGACCCCCGGGCAATTTGAAACAAATCCCCCTGTAGACAGTATCCAGTCTCTTAACAATACTACAATCAAACCTTCAATCGATAACAAACAGAATAGGGATATTACTCCCCAAAAATAGGGATTTCCCCTTGCAAAAGTCACGGGAATTGCCTATATTTGCAGCAGAAAAAGAAGAGAAAGGGTTTGAGTATGACAACATTACTGAGCATAATAGGAGGAATTGCCATCGGACTGGGATTAGGACTGATGAGCAAGCAGGAGCCGGAGAAGAAGCCCTGGAAGCCGAAGAAAAAGTCTCGTCAGAAAAAAGACGATGATTTTTGGGATTATGCCTGGTCTTAGAGTGTCTTTTTTTATATACTCGTAATAAAGTACCTTTGCCGTAAAAAGCAAAGGTATTTTTTTATGAGCATATCCGTCGATACCGTCAATCTGCGCTTCAATGTGAAGCCCGACTATGACCAGCAGCAGCTGCAGCAGCTACAGGAAGACCTGAAGCAAGGGCAGAAAGAACTGGAGAAGACCCGTCGCGCCATGGACAAACTGTCAAAGAACGGCCTGAGTGCTATGACCAAGGAGCAGCGGGAGGAGTTCCACAAACTGTCGGTCCATCTGACCAAGACTGCCCGTGAGGTACACGACAACGAGCAGAAAATGAAGCAGTGGACCAGCAGCGTTAATATCAACAAGCTCTCAATCCAGCAGCTGGGGCAGCGAGCCAAAGACCTGACCGCAGTACTCAACAATATCAACCCCAATACGGATGAGTTCCGGGATTACAAGTCGGAACTCGACCGCGTAAAGGAACGTATGAAGGAGCTCCGATCTTCTGCTAATGATACTAAGGAGTCGTTGGAGAAGTTCGGCTCAGGGATGTTCGGCAGCATATCAAAAGGAGTGGTTGCGCTAAATGCTGCCCTTCAGATCAAGGATCGCATCGTGCAGTGGGCCGACCAGTACGTGCAGAGCTTCGCCCAGATGGACGAGGCGATGACCGACGTGATGAAGTACACCGGGCAGACCAAGCGGGAGGTGGAGGAGATGAACGAGACCTTCAAGCGGATGGAGACCCGCACGGCACGCGAGGAACTGAACGCACTGGCAGGAGCCGCCGGACGGCTGGGCATCACGGCACGGAAGGACATCGAGGGCTTCGTGTCTGCAGCCGACAAGATCAACGTCGCCCTTGGGGATGACCTCGGCGAAGGCGCCATCGACCAGATCGGCAAGCTGACCATGATGTTCGGCGAGGATAAGAAGAAGGGACTGGAGGGCGCGATGCTCGCCACCGGCTCTGCCATCAACGTGCTGGGTGCATCCTCCTCTGCCAACACGGGCTTCATCACTGAGTTCACCTCGCGCATGGCGGGCATGGCCGTGAATGTCAGGATCTCGCAGACCGATATCATGGGCTACGCCTCTGCCCTCAGCCAGGCAGGCATCGAGGGCGAGACGGCCAGCGGCGTGTTCGCACAGATGATCACGAAGATGTTCACCGACCCGGCCAAGTTCGCCAAGGCTGCTGGACTGGAGGTGAAGGCCTTCACCGATCTGCTGAAGACCGATGCCAACCAGGCCATCCTCCAGTTCCTCGAAGGCCTGAAGTCGAAAGGCGGTTTCGACAGTCTGGCTCCGGCCCTGAAATCCCTCAAGATGCAGGGCACGCAGGCCGTGCCGGTCATCTCCAGTCTGATCAATAAGATGGGAGAACTGAAGCAGGCCCAGCAGACCGCCGCCACCGCCTACGAGCAGGGCACGAGCATCATCGACGAGTTCAACAATGCCAACTCGTCGGCAGCGGCCAAGCTGGAGATCGCCAAAAAGGGGCTCAACGACGTATCGGTGGAACTGGGACAGAAGCTGATGCCGATAGTGCAGGGCAGCATCACGGCTTCCACTTCGGTACTGAAGGTACTGTCGGCCATCGTCGGCTTTATAGTGCCAAACATCAAGGCCGTGATACAACTCACGACGACCATCGCTGCCTATACCTTGGCCGTCAACGCCGCCGCTATCGCCAATTCCCGCTTCGTGGTCAGCGCAAAGAACGCACTGGTGGCCACCAGGCAGTGGTTTGCCACCCTCGCATCTAATCCCATAGGACTTGTAGCAGCCGCGCTGACGCTCTTCGTGGGCGAGGTCATCAACTACGTCAACCGTGCCCGCAAGGCCGCACAGATTCAGGAAGAGATGAACGAGGCCATGCGGGAGGCCAAGAAGGAGATGGCCTCTGAGCGCGCAGAGATGGACAGCCTGATCGGTACGATCAAGTCTGCCACAGCCTCGGAGAACGAGCGCCGTGAGGCCTTGGAGAAGCTCAACGGCAAGCTGATGAGCCTGCACCTGGGCAACCTGACCGAGGAGCAGGTGCGCACTGGCGACCTGACCACCATGCTGGATGCCTACAACAAAAAACTGGAGACCAGCATCAAACTGAAGCGTCTGCAGGCCAAGCAGGAGGAACTAATCAACCAGAAGATAGACCTTGAAGAAGGAGGGTATAAGGATGACATCTCCTTTGTCGATCGTATCGCCCAGGGCACAGCCGCAGCCGGACAGGCCCTGATCAGCGGACACTTGCAGGGTTTCGGCAACGCCTGGGATGCCGAATGGAACCGTGTAGAGGAATCATTCAAGAAGCGTGCCCTGCGCCCCATCATGGAAGGACTCGACAATATCACGGGGCAGATATCCAAGATCAAGGAGGAAGAGGAACGTGCAGCCAACACCGTCAGCTACGTGGGCGAGGTGGTCGTCACACCAGGCATGAAAGGCTCTTCTTCCAGCAATGGCTCAGGCTCCGGCAAGTCTGACTCCGAGATGAAGAAGGAGCAGACGGAGCGCGACCGCCGGCGCCGCGAGCTGGAGGCACAGGCCAAAGCCGCCTGGGAGCGGGAGAAGATAGAGCTGCGCCAGCAGTACCAGGGGAAGAAACAGCTTCAGGACGAGTGGCACCAGAAGGAGTTCCTCTCGGAGCAGAAGTATATCGCCCGGCTGCTGGAGATACGCCGCGACCATGGCGCCAAGGAGAGTGACCTGATGGAGGTGCAGAACATGGAACTCGACGCCATCGCCCGCGAGGCCAACCGTCGCGAGGAGCTGCGCAAGCGCAACCAGCAGGAGTCGCTGCGCAACCTCGACCGCATGCAGGGCGAGGAGGAGATTGCACTCGCACAACAGAGACTCTCCGGAGAGATTGCCACTCAGGATGAGTTCGACCGAAAGAAACTGGAACTGGAACTAAAATACCAGCGGCTCCGTCTGCAGGCACTGACCCAGGGCTCCGACGAGTACCGCGCTGCCCAGCGGCAACTGCTCTCACTGGAGCTACAGGAGAAGCAACAGCAGCAGAAGGATGCCGAGGGGTTCACCAGCAGCTATCAGAACACGAACAATTCGATACTCCACGACCACTTCTCGCAGGCCGACTCCTGGGATGAGATGCTGCGCCTGAACGACGAGTACCGCCAGCAGGACCTGATCAGCGAACAGCAGTACCAGCAAAACAAGACCGATATCCTGCAGGCAGCTGCCGACGAGCGCACCCGTATCGAGCAGGCAGCGCAGCAGGCCGTCGGCGACCTGATGCAGTCGGCCTCGCAGCTCTTCTCTGCCATGCAGCAGCGGGAGACGGCAGAGGTGGACGCGAAGTACAAGAAACGCATCGCTGCCGCTAAGAAGCAGGGCAAGGACACCACCAAGCTCGAAGAGCAGATGCAGGCCGAGAAGGATGCCATCGCCAAGAAATACGCCCAGAAGCAGTTTGCCATGCAGGTGCTGCAGATCATCGGCAACACCGCACAGGGAATCACGAAGACCATCGCAGAACTGGGTATGCCATGGGCCATCCCCTTTGTGGCCATGGCTGCCGCCAGCGGTGCCATGCAGCTGGCGTCGGCCAAGGCTGCCGCTGATCAGGCGGCGGGTCTCTACGAGGGCGGCTACAACGACGAGTACCAGGAAGGCTACACCAGGAAGGGCGATCCGAAGAAGCAGGCGGGCGTGATACCCGTCCACCAGTCGGAGTTTGTGGCCAACCACAAGGCCGTGGCCAATCCCGAGGTGCGCCCGGTACTGGACGTGATAGACCGCCACCAGAAGACGGGCGACATCCAGATGCTCAACTCCACCCGCATGCTGGAGGAAGCCTACGGCGGCGGACGCTACCGGGGCGGCTACACTCAGGGCGAGACCGACCCCGCCCTATCCCCTTCCGGCGACAACGGACTGTATGCCACCGACAACGAGACCAAGGAGATACTGCGCCGCATCGCCGACAACACCGCCGAGGGCCTCTCCGTGCGCGAGCTGCGCCGCGAGATAGCCCACCAGGAGCGGCTCGAGCAGCGGGCAAGGCGGTAAATTATTGAACATTGAACATTGAAGATTGAACATTGAGTGTGTCCTTTTTCCCTTCCGCTGAAATGATTAACTTTGCACTATGACAGTTTACGAAGCCATCCACGAAATGCGCCGGCGGAGCGAGCAGCACCGTCCGTTCGCCTTCAGCTACATGAGCTACTCGCTGCAGCGCGGCGAGAGCCACGGGGAGGTGGAGGTGGAGCACGCCATCCTCTACAAGAACCCCAAGGAGTCGAAGAACGAATACCAGGACTGGATGCTCACCTACCTGGACTGCAGCACCCGTGAGGTGCACCAGCTGTGGCAGCCCCTCGTGATGAGCTTCGAACATGAACCACTGACAAGCATCGACTAACGCTATATGGCAGACGAGACCACCAATATCGAGCAGCAAGACTCTCAAGAGCTGACCCCGCAGCAGCAGGGCATCCAGTTTGAGGATATCCTCCCATGGGGAACCCCGGGGGGAGACACCGGCCTGTCGAGCCGCCTGAAGCTGAAGCGCAACTTCGAGAAGATCAAGGCATGGATCGACTCGCTCGACCTGTCGGCCCTCATGGGCGACAAGTTCCTCTCGAAGAAGGAGGATGACGCAGCCGAGGGGCTGATTACCTTCCTGAAGGGTCTGAAGGTGGGCAACGGCACCTACGGCATCGGAGCCGACGGTGCGGCACAGCTGCTCAGCCTCGTATTCAACCAGATACTGAAGAGTGACGGCGCCATTGACGGATTCGAGGGCGGGCGCGGCATCTGGATGGACGCCGTGCAGGGACTGATCCAGACCGACGGACTGGAGGTGCGCGGATTCATGCGAGTGATGGAACTGGTGATCAACCGCCTCCAGCTGATGGAGTCGGACTACTCCTTCACAGAGGGTGGCGATGTGGAGCACATCGACTACACCGGCGACGGACGCCTGCGGCTGTGGATGCACAAGGAGCACGACCGCGACTTCACCCCCTTCTACGAGGGCGATATCATCTACGCCGAGGTGAACAGCCTGCTGCCGAGGGGTGCCGCCATACCCGACGGTTACACGAGGACAAAGCACGGTGCGCACTACACCGTGTGGATGATGGTCGACGAGGTGGACTATACGGACAACACGCTCACCGTGAGCCTGTACGCCAGTCAGGAACCCGACGGCGACCCGATAGTGCCGGGAGGCCGCAACTTCACGCCCTACGGCACGCCCATCGTCGGCAGCGACTATCCTGTGACGGCTCTCACCACGGAGCAGGCCATCACGGCAGAGGCAGCCGACAGCCCAGTGGTGCTAAGCGTGACGGGAGCGACGCTCGGCGAGGGAGGCTTCGACACGAACATCACCGTGACGCGCCACGGGAACGTGGCAGGATCGGCTGATGCCGCCATACGCCAGCGGCAGCAGGAACGCCAGCAGTCGTGGGTGCTATCCACCACCGACCAGCGGCTGAGTTACTTCTGGCGAGTGGACCAGCCCATCATACGCGATGACAACTATGCACTCTGCCTGGGCATCCTGCCGGACCTGGCAAACCTGCCCCGCACACGAGACAGAAGCATGCCCTCCCTGTATGTCAACACCATCTTCTACGAGAACATGCACCACATCCTCTACCCCTCGCGGATCGTCAAGGAAGACCGTGGGGAGTGGACGGACGTGCCGCAGGTGGAGTACACGGGGCCTTCTGGAACTTACACCCCGGACGGCACGCTGACGGAAGAGCAGCAGCTGCTGGTGGGCGACGGCGGTACCTTCACGAAGGGACAGACAATCATCGAGCCGTATCACTTCCAGAGCCTCACGCGTAACGTGTGGCTCACCAGCCGCCTCTCCCCGGCATGGAAGAGCCTGACCGACCTGGAACTGCTGGACAAAATACTGGAGGAATGGCACCTCGACCTTGAGACCTCCCGCGTATGGCACAACGGCAAGCTGTGGGAGTGCCGCAGCTGGGGCACGGCGGAGGAGCCGCTATGGGGCTGCACCGACTGGACTGCCGTGGCGGGCGACAGGGCGATCTATTGCGAGATCACATCATCGGCGGGCAGCGTGTTCCGCAACGGCAACGTGGACACCATCCTGACCATGAGCGTGAGGTACGGACAGGAGGAGGACATTGCGCCGATGCTGGCCTACCCGCAGAAGACCGTCACGTGGAAGCGCATGACGGGATGGGATGACGACGCGAAGACATTCGTGGAGACAGCCGCCGACCGCAGCTGGACGCCGACATACAACGACTCAGGCAGGCTCTCCATCGTGCTGCTGCGCAGCGACATGGGCAGCGGCTGGATGACCGACTACCGCCTGGCACAGATCGTATGCACCATCGGCGGGGACGGCGCAGAGCCGATAACGGCGGCAAGGCGCATCATGTAGACAAAACGGACAAACAAATAGCAGAGATATGATTAGAAGTGTAACAACCGAAAGTTATCAGACCTACGACGGCCTGCTGCTGTCGGCGGAGATAACCAACCCGGGCGGAAGCAAACGGCAGATATACAGCGTAGGCACTGGTACCTACGAGGACGACCGCACGCTGGTGCCCTGCATACTCTACGGCGACATGGCGGTGAAAGACCCTGCCGTGCCGGAGAAGACCTTCGGAATGGAAGGTATAGACTGGTGGACTGATGTACCCGACGACACTAAGCCCCAGCGGAAAATCACAAACCCCTCGGCAACAATTCTCGACGATGTGGACGTGGTAGACCCTGAGACAGGTGAGATTACCCACCGTGCCGCATGGCGCGACCGCGACTACTTGATTAGCGACGGCAGCGAGCGCCCGTGGTGTACCGACGTGCCTGCCGGAGCGCTCATCATCAGGAAGAATGTGGAAGCCCGCACATCAATGACCATCTATGCGCGGCTGAAGAGCACCGACCCGCGCTCAATGACGGAAATTTCCGTCGTGCGCCACACCAACCTCACCACCGAGGCGTTCGACGACTCCAGCGTGTATATCAGCGGCTCGTGGGGAAAGCAGCTGGTGTTCGACCCGCTGACGCTGCCCCTGCCTGCCGCAGGCGCAAGCATCTTCGACACCCCGTGGGAGCGCACGGTGAGCGTCCGCATGCACGGCGTGGAGGGTGTGCTGGCCGTGGAGGACTGCTGCTTCCAGTGGATCATAGGCGACGACACGCAGCCATCGAAATGGCGCAAGCTGACCGAGCTGGAGAAGATGGCCTACGGCATCGGCGACGACACCGTGGCTGACCTTACTATCGACCTGCGCTGCCTGTACGGCGAGGTAAGGCTGCGCTGCTACGGATGCCGACTGCCCGACAGCGGAACAAGGGTTGACCCGTCGCTCACGGACAACCCGTTCTACGACACGTCGCTGGTAGTCAAGGTCAACGAGTCGATAACCCCCGTGCCCGTGCTGACGGCAGGAGCCGAACAGAACCGCGAGATGACGGCCACCGTCGTGTTCGACATGAAGTACAAGTACGGCAACACCATGCTCGATGACCGCAAGGACGAGTTCTTCCGTAACTACTGGCACGGACAGAACACCGCCACCCGGCAGAAGTTCACGCTGCAGGCAGGGCCGCAGGTGCGCTTCCGTCCGTGCGACTACGGCGTGGCATACGCCGACGGGTATGCCGTCGGGGCCGACGTGGCCGTCTATGCGGGCTGCAAGCCTGTAAGCCTGAACGGCTACATCGTCGTAGACGACAGCGGCAAGGTGGTCATCAGTCCCACATTCGAGTAACAGCAATCCTAAACAGAACAGAATATGTATTTCCTCATTGACAGACAGAAACTCCCCCAGAACCGCCACTACGAGCTGATGCCCGACGGACGGGCCATCGTCAGCGGCAGGGAGGCCCGCATGCTCGGCATCATCGAGGGGGCCACGGTAGTAATGGACGCAGCCACGCTGGAGCGCATGCGCACAGGCAAGGCTGCAAGTAAGTAACCAATCGTAAAAAAAAGGACTATGAGTAATATGGCAAACGCCGGCATCGTGATTTCCGGCATCATGGATGGCACGACCATCAGCTACAGTGTACAGGCAGTAGACGCCACAGGTGCCAACGTACCGCTGGTGCAGCACTATAAAGAGAGTATCATCGACCCAGACTGGGGGGCTAAGGCAAAAGGCTCAGATGCTGACAAGAAACTCTTGCCGCGCATCGTCATAAAGGCTACCGACACCGCCACGCAGCAGGTGCTCGACGGACAGGTGCATATCGTCAGCGTGCAATACAACGGCTTCGACGTGGACTTCGACAACGGCATATCCACCAATGTGATGCCCGGCGTGCTGAAGAAGGAGACGGTTACGTTCGGCGGCATCACTCACGACTGCATCACCTTCATAGGCAACCCCGCAGCAGGAGATCCGGGTACTCATACCGACCAAATCGAACTGACGGGTTATGTGACCACCGAGAGCGGCCAGGTGAATTTCAAGGGACTGATTATTCCCGTCGAGATATTCGAGATGACGTCTGTCGACGAAGGCTTCAGTGCCAATATCTGGACTCCAGATGGCGACCAGAATATTCAGGCAGTAAGCGGCAACACCAAGCGACGGGTTACACTCTACAAGGGAGTGAAGGAAGTGACAGACGGTGCAGACTACACCGTGAAATGGTTCGACATCACTGGAAGCTCGGAAGTGGAGCTGGTCAACGGGCAGGGCGGCATCATCATATCGACCTCTGACGCCGCCAAGCCCGCAGGCGACACCATCACCATTCCTGCTGACGCGGTGAACAGCAGCATGACCTTCGCTGCCCGTATCTACAAAACCAGCGACCTGGCTCAGGATGGCACTATCCCCGCAGGCGTATTGCCCATCGCTGCAGATACAGACATTGCCTACGACTTCAGCGACCCGTTCCATATCCGCTGGATGGTCAAGTCGAGCCTGAGCGGCACAGGGGTGGACGTGGAGTGCGAGCGCGGACAGTACCCCCGCTTCGACCTGCGCCGGGGATGGGAGCGGCACTTCTTCCCGATAGCCTACAACTCCGAGGGCGACGTGGCAAAGGCCAAGGTGGCGTGGACGTTCAACTTCGACGACGCGACCTCCGGGGCCTCCATCTCCGGAATCCCCACCGGCAGCACCACCGACGGCGACTACTTCACCATCCAGTACTCCGACGTGGTGACATCGGCAGGACGGCGCGGCATCATCGCCCACGCACAGGCCACCATCACACTATAACATACAACTCACTGCAGGCATGAAAGCGTCAGGCACTATCATCATCAGCGGCACCGTCGACGGCCAGGACGGGACGAACGGCAAGGACGGGGAGAACTCCGTCCGGCTGGCTCTTGACAACGAGCATCAGGACTTCATCTACGCCGATGCGGGGACTAACGTCACGGGCACGGTGACAAGCACGGCGAGGGTGTACGACGGCCCCGACAATGTGTCGGGAGCCGTATCGGAGTGCATGCTGAGCGACGACGACGGCAGTACGTGGGCAACATCCGTAAGCACCAACGCCACGGCCTCCATCAACCAGGCGACGCGAATCCTCACCGTGACCGGGCTGAAGGCTGCGTCGGTGAAGATCAAGGTGCGAGCCAAGTACAACGACAGATACTACTATGCCGACTTCACGGCCAACAAGATCAGCCAGGATGCCTACGATCTGAACCTGAAGCCCAACGCTATCGCCTTCAATCCCGCCACCTATACTGCCCAGGCTATTGCCATCAGCGCGACAAGGACTGACCTGAAGGGCGACAAGACCGCCGTGGGCTTCAAATCGGCGACGGCGGCTGGCGTGAACATTAGTACGACCGCCAACAAGGGTATTCTCAGGCTGTTTGCCACCTACGTCAAGGCAAACGGTCAAGATGCCGTGACCGAAAGGGTGAGAAGTGCATCCTTCAACGTCACGGCGGGCGAGACGGGCATAGCGGCCCTGAACACTGGAATCTACTTTGAACTCAGGAAATACGCAGACACCAACACCGCCGACTCGAGTACGACAGGATATACCATCGCCGACTACGAGACGGTGGAGATAGCCAAGTCGGCCAACGGAGCGGACGGAGCGCAAGGCCCCACTGGGCCACAAGGCCCCACTGGACCGCAAGGTCCACAAGGTCCACAAGGACCACAAGGCCCGGCAGGACAGACTGGCGCAACGGGCCACGTCGGGCGGTGGTACTACTATGCTGGGGAGTGGGTTAGCGGCAAGAGCTACACCATACAGACCACGCAGGCCCCATTCGTGAGGTACGGCAATGAGTTCTGGATGCTCGACAACAAGGGCGTGGAGCCGACGGGCACCCTGACGACGACGGAGGAGCCGTCGGACAGCACGACCAACCCGTGGACGCGGATGGCCTCGGAGCAGCAGTACTACATCGCCAAGGCCTTCTTCGGAGAGTACGCACAGTTCGGCTCGTTCATCATCAACGGCGACTGGCTGATTTCGACGCAGGGCACCATCAACGGGTCGAACAGTTCGAGATATGTGGATTTCGACCCGCAGCATCCGAACACCGCCGTGACATCGGCAGATGTCAGCAGCAGCTCTGTCAGCCTGTCAACAACGGACGGCTCGAAGTCGGTGAAGGTATATATGGAAGCCGGAAAGACCTACAGTATCAGCTTCCAGCACAGGTATACGTCGGGCAGCGGAACGACAGCCCAGAGGAGGATATATCTCAATATCATGGACCCTGACACTACAGACGAAGAAGAGCATATCTTCAACCCGACCGCCAGCAACGCCGAGGCATCGGTAAGCTATACGGCTACCAGCACAGGCCAGCACACACTGACGTTCTCGCACACAAAGAACTACTACGCCCACAGCATATCGGCCATAGCCGTTGACCACAACAACTTCATCCCCAACTTCGCCGTCGACGGACTGACGGGCGAGACCTACCAGAACGAAGCACATGTCAGGGGTGAGATACATGCCACGTCGGGCGAATTCGACGGGGCTTTCATGTCTGTAGACAGAAAGGTGGCTATCTGCGGAACCCCGATAGCTACAAATGCGTACTGGAGGGGCTTGGCGGTAGGCATAAACCCCGATGACTACGATCCCTACTCCCAATGGAGCAGCAGTTCAGATCTTGTCACGGTAGGGGCGCGGTTCAACTCGGATGGTAGTCAGGGCTACGGCCGCATCGTGACTACACGGAACGGCTCAGACAACATGGTGCTGATAACAAGTGCCCCGGAAGGCTCGGACGGTGGCGGACGCGTGACCATCCGTGGCTGCGACGGAAGCGTGACATGCGAGAAGATGAACGTCAGCGGAGCTGCCAGCATCACGGGAAGCCTGTCGATACCAGGAACGCTGAAAACCGGAAGCGGAACGGTGTCGCTGCCGTCAGACCCGAAGACGGGGACGGTAGTGTTTGTAAAAGGCACCACAGGAGACGTAACATCCGTGAACGGCAACGGCAAGAACATCATGGAAAGCAACGGTAACACCGAGAGCAGCACAAGGGCAAACCTCGGAAAGAACTCGGCATTCTACGTCTTCGACGGCACACGCTGGATAGAGTTCTTCTGCGGATAAAAGGATAGAAATCATATAATCATCAACAAAAAAATAACACAGCTATGGCAGGCATTGAAACTGTAACACTCCAAAACGCGCTGAAGAACGTGCAGAGCGGACTTACGGCGCAAGACACGGCATTGAAGACGCAGACACAGATGCTCTTCGGACCCGACGGAACGCCTAACGGCAAGACACCCCTCTCGACAGACGCGGTCATCGATCTGAAGACGGGCAAGAAACTCAGCGACATCCTGGAATACCAGAAACCCTACGTCGATAGTGACCTCTTCGTAGACATGGGCCTGCCCTCGGGCGTGCTATGGGCCAAGGCCAGCATCGACCTCACCACGGCATCGAAGTTTCAGGAGGTGGACGGTGCAGTATCGCCCTTCAAGTACGAGGCCTCCTTCTTCTCGTGGGGCAACACCGACGGACACAATCCCAGCAGCACATCCGCCTTTGACTACAACTGGGGAGGCGTTAACGAGCAGGAGCCCTACTACGACGGACAGCCCTACGGCACGACACCCGGCAACGCCCTCACGGGAAATATACCTCCCTCGATGGACGCCGCCCGCGTGAACCTCGGTGCTCCCTGGCGTATGCCAAGCATGGAGGACTTCGTGGAGCTGTTCGCCAATATCGACTATATCGACGCCGACGGCAACATAGTGACCGAAGCCACCAGCATCGCCCAGACGGCTGCCGACAAGCGCGTGACGGTGAACGGCATCAACGGCCTCTACCTGCGCTCGAAGATCAACGGTAATCGTCTTTTCTTTCCGGCGTCCGGCTTCGGCTATGGCCGTTCGTGGGTCGGTCGCACGGGCAATGGCTACTTCTGGTCGTCGTCGTTCCATTCGGCTCGCAACGCGCGGAACCTGTACTTCAGTTCCCTTGGTGTCCACCCGCAGGACACGTACGGTCGGTACTACGGCTTCTCGGTTCGGCCGGTCCAGTAATACTTCCGCCCGAACCATTCCTTCGTGCGCTTCACTGCTGCACCGCCGCGCCCCAGCGCGGCACAGCAGCAGTGGGACGGACGTAGGAAACCAACAGAAAAAATAGACAAAACAGAGATATGTCAACAGCACAGACACAACAACAGAGCCAGCCGTCTGCCAAAGTCCAGCTGCCGAAGCAGCAGGGCGAGCGGAAGGGATTCACCAACCAGGAGATCCAGGCCATCGAGGCCGACAGGAAGGAACCTGAGAAGTGGAACGTGGTTCACCTGCTGCGCGACGGAAACTACTGGCACGCTAACGAGTGGAGCGCGTGGCTGGTGGCCGTGGTCATCACCTCGCAGATGAAGCGCCTGCACCCCGACATGGAGATAGTACCGCCCACGGCAGTGAAGAAATTCGCCAAGAACATTGGTGGCGAGTACATCTTCGTGGGATTCCAGGAGAAGTCGTTCGACAAGTACCTGCCCAAGGAACTGGTGCTCGACTGGCGTGACGTGGAGGACGGGCGCATCGACGTGCCCATCCAGATGCCCGACGACCACGGCGAACTGACCTATGAGCGTCTGCAGGCCGCCTATCAGAAGTGGAAGAGCGAACAGCCGCTGTCGAAGGAAAAGGACAAGAAAGAAAGCACCAACGGCGACCGTCAGGGTCGTGGCGGCGCGATGGGCGATACGCCCGGACATATCCTTGCCATCGTGGGACGCATCATGTCGCTGCCGCTTCACCGCACGTCGCCGATAGATGCGCACAAATTCCTCGAAGAGATACAGCGAGAACTGCTGGCCCATCTCTAAACAAAAATACATAACCCATAAAAAAGAATGGTCCGGAAGTATTCCATAGGTCGCCCGTCATGCCCCCACAGGGGGTGTGAAACAGTGAAGAGACAGCCTGGTCTTGCCCGGTACAACCCCTCGCTGCCGTCGTGTGAGGTGGCGACCGAAGCTCTTTTCTTTCCGGCGTCCGGCAACGGCAATGGCCGTTCGTGGAACAATCGCACGGGCAATGGCAACTTCTGGTCGTCGTCGTTCAATTCGGCTCGCAACGCGCGGAACCTGAACTTCAATTCCAATGGTGTCAACCCGCAGAACACGAACAATCGGTACAACGGCTTCTCGGTTCGGCCGGTCCAGCAATCTCAGCGACCATTCTTTCTCTTCTTAACGCCGCAGTCTGATGACGCTTACATATCCACAACTGCTGCGCGACCTGCACGTGGCCTTCGCCAGTGCTGCCCGCCACAAGGGCAAGATGAGCTACGTCCGTCACTTCCGCTCGCAGTTGCGCATGAATCTGGCGTGTCTGGCTCTGGTGCTCATCCTGCGCATCTACGTGCCGCTGCCGTCAAGGTGCTTCATCGTGTTCCATCCCAAGCAGCGCGAGGTTTTCGCAGCGCAGTTCCCCGACAGGGTGGTGCATCATCTGTACTTCTACTATACCCACTGGCTATACGAGGCGACGTTCATCAGGGACTCGTACTCGTGCATCGAGCATCGCGGCACGCTCGACGGCATCCTGCGGCTGGCGCAGCACATCCGGCAGGAGAGCCGCGGCTATACCCGCGAGTGCTACATCCTGAAGCTCGATATTCGCGGCTATTTTATGCACATCGACCGCAGACGGTTGCTCAGGATATGCCTCTCGACGCTCGACAGGATGGCCACACACCGATTGCCGAAGGAGGCAGCAGCGGTGCTCGGCGTATCACCACGCAGCACGTGGCAGCAGGTGCTCGACATGGACTTCGTGCGCTGGCTGACGGAGGTCATCGTCATGCTCGACCCGAAGACATCCTGCGAGCGGGCTATGCCCATCGAGGCGTGGCAGGGACTGGATCCCGCCAAGTCGCTCTTCTGCACGGAGGACGGCTGCGGACTGCCCATCGGCAACCTGACCTCGCAGCTGCTGTCGAACGTCTATCTGAACGTGCTCGACCAGTTTATGAAGCGTGTGCTGAAATGCCGTCGCTATGGCCGCTACGTGGACGACTTCTACGTCGTGTCGTGCGACCGCGAGTGGCTGCTGCAGCTGGTTCCGAAGGTGCGGCTGTTCCTGAAGCAGGAACTTGGTCTCGACCTGCACATGGGCAAGGTGTGCATCTGCCGCGCGTCGCAGGGTGTGGAGTTCCTGGGAGCCGACGTCCGTCCCTGGCACATCACGCCGTCGGCTGCCTCGCTGCAGCGCATACGCCGCCACCTGCGCGAGATGGACTTCAGCCGTCCCGACAAGGTGGTGAGAACAATCAACTCCTACCTCGGCATCCTGCGACAGACGGCCAGCTACCGCCTGCGCCGCGAGCTGTTCTTCCGCCCCGAGTACCTGCGCATCGGCCACTTCGACGCCGACATGACTCGCATGCAGCGTGCCGCATAATCCCTCCACCCGTCCAGTATGCTGCGATACCATCGCAGCCTCACGATAAAATCATTATTCACCCATTTAATAATTATCACAATGAAGAACAAGACCACAGGACCCGTGAGCGACTTCGCTCCCCTGCGCGACGAGGGTTCGCGCATCTCCCTATGTTATGGACTGCAGCAGCCTGAACAGGCAGGCGGCCTTGCCTCCTGGTATGAGGTGTATCTCTACAAGCGTCAGCACGCCACCATTTCGCTTGCCGACGTGAAGCAGACCATCATCAATGACATCAACGCCCGCACCGACGAGCGCATCGTCAGCGGCTTCGCGTGGACTCCCGAAGGCGCGGAGGAGTCCGTCCCTGTGTGGCTCTCCAGCGAGAACCAGTTCAACTTCAAGGCGGCCTACGACCTCGCCGTGCAGACCGGGGGCGCGACGCTGCCCGTCACCTTTAAGCTGGGCGAGCGGGAGGACGGCACGCCCGTCTACCACACCTTCGAAACGATGGCCGGCGCTCAGGACTTCTACGTGAAGGCCGTCGCCCATATCAACCAGACGCTGGCCGCAGGTTGGCGGGAAAAGGACTCCATCGACTGGGCTCCCTACGAGGCCCTGTTCCCGTCGCAGAGTCAGAACGAGAACCAGCAAGCAGAGTAACCGCCTATGACGTATCTTGTATTAGCTTCCATCCTCCTGGCAGTCCTCTACGCGGGGACTGTCATCTGGAGGCGGTGGCGCGACACTGATGCTTCAGCGAGTTTCTCCGAACGGCTGAACGCAGCTCTGCCCGACAGCATCTCCGCGCTGGTCTATGAGCTGCCGCGACCAGGGCAATGGCTGTGGATCGTGTGGATGTGGGCCGTGAGCCTGCTCACGTGCATACCTCTCATCTCGGCGATGCCTGACGACTGGCGCATCCTCGCCTTCGCTACCCTTGCCTGCCTGATGCTGTGCGGGGCAATGCCCATCAGCGACAGCCACGTTAATCGTCGCGCCCACAACGTCTTCGGCATCCTCGGCGGCGTGCTCTCTCAGGTATGTGTCGCTATCCTTACTCCCTGCTGGCTGTTGGCGTGGATTGCGTTCGTGGCCGTCTATGGCTATGACCTGCTTCCGTCGCAGAACGGGCGCATCTATCCCTCCCGATGGTACGACGGCAAGGGCGTATTCCTTGCGGAGGCCTTATGCGTCCTGTCGCTCTTCGGCTCGCTGATCACTTATTTTATAAATCATGGATGATATGGAGATGAATACTGGAACGAAAGGAATCGTCTGGGCGACGATAGGACAGGAGCTGATGTCTGTCTGCTTCGAACTGCGGTATATGGTGATCCTTTCCTTCGTCCTAATCGTGGCCGACTTCTGGTGGGGGCACAGTGAGTCGTCAAAACGCTACCATCACGCCCTTCAGGAATACGACAAGACGTTGATGGAAAAATACAAGTGGCACAAGTCACGGGCGGTAAGGCGGTCTGCCAACAAGGCCGTCGACTATCTAACATATCTGCTCGTAGGTGCTTTCCTCGGACTTGCAGTCACAGAACCGATGGGCGTTTGCGGTCACGTCTTCACTGCGGCCATAGCCCTCGGCCTCGGCTGTGCCTGCGAGGTGGCCAGCATCGTTGGTCATATCCTGTACGTGAAGCTTGGTGTAGAGGTCAGGGTGAGCGATGTCTGGCGGTGGGTATGCAGATTCTTCGTCAACCTCATTAAGATCAAGAACCACGACATCGGTGAGGCCGTCGACAATACCATCAACGATAAATATGACAAGGAACAAAACATGGAGGATTAACTATGAATTTGACTACAGCACAACTAATGAGGGCTGTCCCTCAGACCAATCGCACGCGAGCTGAGGAGTTTGTCGGTGTCTTCAACGAGTGGGCATCGCGGTTCGGTATCGACACGCCGCTTCGTGTCGCCCATTTCCTTGCACAATGTTGGCAGGAGAGTGGCTGTCTGAAGTATCTTGAAGAGATAGCCAGCGGCAAGGCTTACGAGTGGCGCAAGGATCTCGGTAACGTACAGAAGGGTGACGGCGTTCGTTTCAAGGGGCGTGGCATCATCCAGATAACGGGGCGAGCAAACTACCAGGCATACGCAAAGAGCGGCTTCTGTGTTGGCGACCTGATGAGTCATCCCGAATGGCTTGCACAATCGCCCGGCTGCTATAAGAGTGCAATGTGGTTCTGGTGGAAGTCAAACCTATCCGAACTGGCCGATACCGACAACGGCCACAACTCCGGCGATGTATGTCGTCGGATAACCCGTAAGGTCAACGGCGGTATCAACGGACTGGCGCAGCGGCAGTACTATATGCGTAAATTCAGAAAGGAGCTGGGCCTATGAGAAGCGACGACAGACTCGGCAGGGACCCGGGCGGGGCCGTACGGCTCTGCCTGCTGGTGTTCGCCGGCTACGTGCTGACTTTCGCGGCCGGAGGCATGACGTGCTTCTGTCTCGACAGGTGCATCGGCCGTCCGCATGGCGGCGACACGCTGAGCGTCAGGCGCGACACCGTGCGCGACACGACGGTCGTCGAGATCCGCGACACCGTGCCCGTGGTGCGTCGCGAGCGGGTCGTCAGGTACGTCCCCCTCGAACCGCTTTCCATGGGCGGCGCGGCCGACACGACGGCGGGCGCGACGGCGGCCGACTCGGTCGGCATCGTGCAGCGCGAGTACTCCGACGACTCCACCTACACGGCCTGGGTCAGCGGACTGCGCTATCTGGACTATCCCCGGCTCGACTCCATCACCGTCCGCCAGCGGGAGGTCGTGACAAAGGTGACAGAGACGGTCACACTCCGCTACAGGCAGAGCCGCTGGAGCATCGGCCTGCAGGCGGGCTACGGCTACGGTCTCCAGTACCGGGGCTTCGAGCCTTACGTGGGCGTGGGCGTGACCTACAGGATATTCCCTCCGTGACGGAGCGACAGTATTGTTCAATAGTTTTTCTTTATTTATGGGTTAATAAAAAAGTTAGGTTTTTGAGTTATTTGACATTTTGCAAGGCTCGCAGCGGCGGGCCTTTTTCTTGCGCGCGTATATATAAATAATGTGCTTCGGCTCTAAAGCAAACCTTTTCGAACGAAAACGTTTACTTTAAGGTTGTTTAACGTTTTTTTTTTGTTATTAAGAAAAGTCGTCGTATCTTTGCACCGTCAATCAGTTGAGGTTACTCATCCTGGCTCGGGCACCAGTCAATCGCCCATCTACATCGAGGGGCTTTTTTAATGCCCATATAACTCAAGCATGGCGGCTGGATGTTTCCGCAGAAATTTACGCTCGAATCGGGACGTATCTCATCTGATTGACAACGGGGACAGACAGCCGCCTCCCCTTTTCCCCGAGGGGCAGGGCCGGCAGAAAAAGAGTTATTAACGCATTAAAAAAAGTAATTGACTATGACAACGAATGAACTATCTCCCGGCTGGGCTCTCCAGCAGCCCGACTACGCCGCCGCCCTCAGGCAGGTGTGCAGCAACGTGAGCAACTATGCCGCACGGCAGCTCAAGGCCGTCCGCTCCATGGCGGCAGCCCTCCTCCCCACGATCGTCCTCGCCCTCCAGGCCTCTCTCTGTGTCGCTTTCGCTTTCGCCATCATGTTTCTCGCAGCAATCATTCAAGACTGACCGTTATGGCTACAATAGACAATCTCAACAAGACTCTCACGGAGAAGATCGGCGAATTCACCGACATCGACCAGCTCCGCCCGACGATCGAAACCGTCGGCTATGCCATGCAGTACCTCCTCGACGAGGGAGACCACTTCAGCGAGCGCGACACCCTGTCCATCCTCCGTGCGCTCAATATCCTGAGGAATCACCTGCAGGCCATCTACGACCTCCGCGCTTCCATCGAATGCGAGAAATTCGCCCTTGCCCGCAAAGGATCTGACCAGCAACCCTAAGCACCGCCACGATCAGTGATTCATGAGACCCAAACGAACTGAACCTATGAGTATCGAAGGCCACATGTTCTAAAGATCCGTCGGCATACATTTTTTTACATCCGTTTCTTGCAGGTGTTCGGGAAAATCCGTAACTTTGCAGCAGAAAACATTTTTTTAATTTAAAACCAAGATTTTCCTGTGGTCGGGGTCTGTGAAGATCCCGGCCATTTTATTTCTTTCCATTTCTTGCAACTCTGGAAAGAACCGGCTACAGTTCCCCGCCCCAGTGCTTCGTCTGTTCCTCGGGTTCCTTGGCCCGCTTGGCGTAGAGGTTGGTCACGGCCACGTCCGAGTGGCGTGCCTGGTCGCGGGCCGTCACCAGCCCCATGGCGTTGATGCCGTCGCGGATGCCGGAGTCCTTCAGCGAGTAGAACTGGAAGCGGTCGTCCCACCGGAGCGCCTGGCGCACCTTCTTCCACTCCAGCCGGAAGCGGTTGATGTAGGCCTGCTGCCGGCCGGGCCTCAGGTCGTCGCCGAAGAGGTAGTCCTGGTTCGTCGTGCCGTCGAAGGTCTTCAGGGCGATCATCAGCCGGATCACGCTGTCGTGCAGCCCCACGGTCTGCGTCCGCCGGTTCTTCGATATCTCGGCCCTCACGGTCACGGTCTGGTGCTCGATGGAGATGTCGCCCAGCCTGATGTTCCGCAGCTCCTCCGGGCGGATGTTGGCATAATAGACCATCATGCAGCACAGCAGGAACCTCGGGTTCTCCTTCTCCAGGTACTCCTTCAGCTGCCTGAGCTGGCGGTGCGACAGCGGGTCGCGCTTCTTCTCCTCCTCCCTGAGCATGCGGATATCCTCCACGGGGTTCACCGTCATGTAGCGCCGCTCCACGAGCCACGCCCCGAGCGTCGAGAGCCAGGTGCGGTGGTTGTTGCGCGTGCGTGCGCTCACATCCTTGTCATATATAAGGTAGTCCAGGTAGTCGGCCACCCACTCATGGCAGAACTGGCTCACCTGCCCTATCCGGTTGCCCGTCTCCTCCTGGTACTGCTCCAGCCCCTTCAGGCGCGACTTGTAGTCGTAGGCCGTCTTTGCCTTCAGCTGGTTCTTGCCCACGGCGGTCTCCAGGTACTGCCTGTAGCGCTCCATCACGTGCTCCCACGGCGTGAACTGCCGGGTCTTCCCGGCGTTCACCCACGGGTTCCAGCCAGCCTTCAGCTTCTGTACCAGTGCCGCGATCAGCTCCATCCCCATGGCCACCTTGGCCTTGCGCGTCTTGTAGCGGTCCAGCTGAAACTTCTTCCGCCGCATCTTCCCCCTTGCCGGGTCGTATGCCTGGAAGTCCACATACCACTGCCTGCCCCTGTGTAGCACGGGGTAGGTCCATTCCGTTACCTCTTTAAGTTTGATGATTTCTTCTGCTGCAGAAAACATTTTTTTACATTGTTTGCCGCGCAACCAATGTGATCCGATAATTTTCCGTCTTTCCCGCGTCGGGCTTCCCCGAAACGCGAAGAAGGTAATCGGCTGCAGCGCAGCTTCTTACCTTCCTGAGTTGCGGAGGCAGGATTCGAACGTGCGACCTCCAGGTTATGAGCCTGGCGAGCTACCAACTGCTCCACTCCGCGATGTAAAAATCCAATGTTTCAGAGATGCTCTCTTGAAATCGGGTGCAAAGGTACGACTATTTTTTGAATTATGCAAATAAATACGAGTTTTTTTTAGAAATTTGCCTATCGAGTAAATTTTTTGCCAAGAAAACTTGCGTAATTAAAAGAAAAAGCTTAATTTTGCACACTGTAATTGCCGTGTGCAATTTTACTAAACCAAGGAGGGAACAGACATGTCAATATCAAAGACAAGACAGAAACTCGTAGATGTGGCCCGTCAGCTATTTGCCAAGAACGGGCTAGAAAACACGACAATGAACGACATCGCCCAGCAATCGGGTAAAGGTCGCAGAACACTTTACACCTATTTTAAATCTAAGGAAGAGATCTACTATGCCGTCATCGAGAGCGAGCTTGAACGCCTGAGCGACAAGCTTGACGAGGTGGCAGCTCGTAAGATCCGTCCGCAGGACAAGATCATTGAGCTCATCTATACCCACCTGAGCATGATTCGCGAGACGGTGGTCAGAAACGGCAACCTGCGTGCAGAATTCTTCCGAAATATCTGGATGGTAGAGAAGGTGCGCAAGCATTTTGATGACGCCGAGATAGAACTCTTCCGCAAGGTGTATACCGAAGGAAAAGAAGACGGAGAGTTTGACATCGATAACGTAGACCTCGTGGCAGACATCACCCACTACTGTATCAAGGGTCTTGAAGTGCCTTATATCTACGGGCGCATCGCTCACGGAATGAAGGAAGAGGACACTAAGCCACAGGTGGCAAAAGTGGTCTACGGTGCATTAGGAAAGTATCAACAAAAGAATTATAACACAAATCAGTAATTATGGGATTATTAGAAGGAAAGACAGCGCTGATCACAGGTGCTGCACGCGGTATCGGAAAAGCTATCGCACTGAAGTTTGCCGAAGAAGGCGCTAACATTGCATTCACCGACCTCGAAGTAAACGAGGAGACCGAGAAGGAAATCGCAGCCAAGGGCGTGAAGGCTAAGAGCTATGCCTCGAACGCTGCTGACTTCGCACAGACGGAGGAAGTGGTGAAGGCCGTGAAGGAGGAATTCGGAAGCATCGACATACTGGTGAACAATGCCGGTATTACAAAAGACGGTTTGATGCTGCGCATGACGGAGCAACAGTGGGATGCCGTGATCGCCGTGAACCTGAAATCGGCCTTCAACTTCATCCATGCCTGCGTACCCGTGATGATGCGCCAGCGTGGTGGAAGCATCATCAACATGGCCTCTGTGGTAGGTGTGCACGGTAATGCCGGTCAGGCCAACTATGCCGCCTCGAAGGCTGGCCTCATAGCCCTGGCAAAGAGTATCGGACAGGAGATGGGCCCCAAGGGTATCCGTGCCAACGCCATCGCTCCCGGTTTCATCGATACAGCCATGACTCAGGCTCTGCCCGATGATATCCGCAAGGAGTGGATACAGAAGATACCTCTGCGCCGCGGCGGTCAGGTGGAAGATATTGCCAACGTGGCCACATTCCTTGCCTCAGACATGTCGAGCTATGTCAGTGGTCAGGTGATTCAGGTGGACGGCGGCATGAATATGTAAATCGGTTTATAGATGGAAGTCGTCTACGAGGACAACCATATTATCGTCGTCAATAAACAGAGCGGGGAGATCGTACAGGGAGACAAAACTGGCGATCGCCCCCTCTCTGATATGTTAAAAGACTACATCAAGGACCGATATGCGAAGCCAGGGGCCGTATTCCTGGGTGTGGTGCATCGCCTGGACCGCCCCGTATCAGGGCTCGTGGTGTTTGCCCGCACCTCGAAGGCCCTCACCCGGCTGAACAAGATGTTTGCCGAAGGCGAGGTACACAAGACCTACTGGGCAATCGTAAAGAACGCCCCTCGGCAGCCAGAAGGTACGCTTGAGAACTGGCTGGTGCGCAATGAGAAGCAGAACAAGTCGTACGCCTATCAGTCGGAGAAGCCCCATTCCAAGAAGGCCATCCTGAAATATCGCACCATCGGCCACAGTGACAACTATACCCTGCTGGAGGTGCAACTGCTGACAGGCCGCCACCACCAGATA
>DDQK01000037.1:0-37197 GCA_002342665.1 Prevotella sp. UBA2444 | reverse complement strand
GATGGTTCCATCTCGCTGATGGCACGCCGTGTGGAGTTCATCCATCCCGTTTCGAAAGAGCCCATCAGCATCGAAGCGCCCATACCCGATGACAATCTCTGGAGAGCACTTGCACCATAAGAACCACCCATCAACCACTATGCAACTAAGAACCACCATCCTTCTCACGACATGCCTGCTCAATCTTGCAGCCCTGGCCCAGACTTTCAATCTCCGCAAGGAGAATGATAGCCTCTACTGGGTGAACGACTGGCGGCTACCCTACCCTGTGTATCAGTTTCAGACAGGCGATGTGGATGGTGATGGCAGTGAAGACGCAATGGTGGGGGTCGTCAAGTCCACCCGATTCTATCCAGAAAAAGCGCGCCGGCTGTTTATCTTCAAGCAGGTGAACGGCAAAGCCCGCCCGCTGTGGTTAGGCTCGCGCCTGGGTGGCACTCTGGAAGATTTCCGATTTATCGATGGCCGTATCCGAGCCCTGGAATCCACAACCGACAGTCTCTACGTCGTGACAGATTACCGATGGAGCGGATTTGGCATGGAGTTTGACCACTTCATCGTCAAAGGAACAGACAAATCAACAGCACTTAAATACTTTAGCCAATGAAAGCAAAGACCTTTGTATTGCTGAGTGTGGCAGCCATATCAACTGCCTGCAGCCAGAAACAGATGACAGCCGTGCAGATACCAGTATCACAGATCAATGTGGAGCAGCTGCGCGACAGTATTGATTACGACATGGATGTCAGCGGATTGTGTCTCGGTGATATCCGAGTGCTCCGGAATGCTCCTGCCGCCCTGCAGGGTTATCCTTTCGAGGATTCCTACCTGCGCTCAATCTACGGTAGCACCACCTGGTACGACTCACTGACTTATGTCCTCAGCGAGAAAATGGAGGTGAAAATCAATGAAAAAGAAGATGAGACCTGGGAACATGCCTTCTACCGCACGATCGAAGAAGGCAAACTGCTGAAATACACTCAGCAGGAACTTGATTTCATGAAGCGGCTGAAGGCGCGTGAGGACGAACTACGGAAGCAGAACTTCACTCCTGGAGAAGGGCTGAAGGTGAATGTGCAGAACATCATCAACCCCACCCAGATCAAAGAGTACGATTCACTGCTCTGCCAGCAGCTGGCCAAAGATGGCTTCGGCATCGTGCCCGCCAACCACCAACAGCTCTTCCACGTCTATGAGCGAAATGACTATGCAGGATTTCCCAGCTTCGTCACCACCGATCTCTACCTGCAGCTCTTCCACCTCTATTTCGATTGCATGCTACGCGAACTGGAAGAGCAGAGACTGTGCCAGTTGATGATTGATTTCACACGTGGCATGTACGACCTGTCGTACAATATGTATCGACGGGCCGGTGCCGATGAGCTCGTAGAGAAGACCGCCAAGCACAATGCAGACTTCTACAACATCGCCTATAAACTCTTCACCGACAAATACATCAGCGACCCTGAGCCTGGCAGTGTGGTCATCGAGGAGGTAGAGCACGTCATGGCAGCTACAGAATCCACGAACCGTTTCATGAAAGATTACGAAGATATTCAATTTCCTTACAGTCTATTCCGTCCGAGAGGCCACTACAGTCGCACAGAGAAACTACAACGCTTCTTCCGAGGCATGATGTGGCTACAGACCGTACCCTTCGGCATGAACCACCAGGAAGAGGTGCAGCAGGCCGTCATGATGGCCTACGCCTTGAAATCAGACAAGGAACTGATGAAGAAGTATGACAAGATGAACCGCTTCATCACCTTCCTGATGGGCAAACCTGACAACCTGAGCCTGCCTCAAGTGATGGCCGAAGTGGCGAAAACCGACATGCAGATGGAAGACCTGTTGCACAACGATGCCGAGCTGGGCAAGGTCAAGGCCCGACTCGAGAAGATTGGCAATGAACAGACGCGTATCCGTCCTGCCTTCGAGCGTACCAGCCACAATAAAATCTGTGTGATGCCACAGCGCTACCAGCCCGATGGCGAAGTGCTGCTGAAGATGGTCGATTATGACAACAAGCCAACGAAGCGCGCCACCCCCAAGGGCCTTGACTTCTTCGCAGCGATGGACGTCACCGCTGCCGAGCGTAGCCTCATGGAGGAGAAGAATGACTGGAAAGCCCTCGGCGACACACTGGTGGTGATGAAGAAACGCATGGATGAGATTGACTGGCAGGAGACGATTGCCACGCAGTGGATGAATGCCCTGACAAAGCTGAGCGCCAAGGGTGACAGTCTCCCCTATTTCATGGGCAACACCCAATGGGACCGCAAGGACCTGAATGCGATGCTCGCCTCGTGGGCCGAACTGAAGCACGATGCTATCCTCTATGCCAAGCAGCCCGCAGGAGCAGAGTGTGGTGGTGGTGATGAGATTCCAGAACCAATTCTGAAGGGATATGTGGAGCCCAATGTGGCTTTCTGGCAGAAAGCCATCGAACTGCTCAAGAACACCGAGAAACTGCTCAAGCAGGAGAACATGCTCACAGAGAAAATCGAGAGAGCCACCGAACGTCTTCACGAAGAGGCCGAATTCCTGTTGCGCGCTAGCCAGAAGGAATTGCAGGGCAAGCTACTCTCCAACGAGGAGTATCAGCAACTGGAGTACATCGGTGCAACATTCGAAAACATCTCCCTTGAACTGGTCTGTGAGAAAGACCAGTTCCTTCAGGGCTGGAACGATGTACAGGGGGCCGATAAAAATGTAGCCCTGGTGGCAGATGTCTATACCGCCAATGCAGACAACAATCCGGAAAAATCTATTCTCTTCGAAGCCGTTGGCAATGCCGATGAGATATTCGTCATCGTTGAGATTGGAGGCTATCTCTATCTGACACGTGGTGCCGTGCTGAGCTATCGTGAGTTCATACAGCCAATCGATGAACCTCGCCTGACGGATGAGGAATGGCAGCAAATGCTGAAAAAGACCCCACGTAAGGGTGTGCCCGAGTGGATGAAATCCATCATCGTACCACTAAAAGTAGCCCCAGAACCAGATGAAGAGGTTTTCTATAGCTCTGGCTGTTAGCCTGTTTATCACTAATGTGGACTGCCCCTGTTGTGCGGAGCCATCGCAGCACAGAGGGACAGTCCCATTAAGCGATAAGGACAGCACCCTCACAGTTGTTCTCACTGGTGACATTCTGCTTGATCGCGGAGTACGTCGAGTGATTGATCGTCATGGAGTCGGCCGTCTCTTTTCTGAGGGGGTCGACTCCGTGTTTCGTTCTGCCCAGGTAGTTGTGGGCAATCTTGAGTGCCCAGCCACCAAGATTCATGCGCCCGTCCAGAAACTCTTCATTTTCCGTGCTGAACCGGAATGGCTCGATAGTCTTCACTTGCACGGTATCACTCACTTGAATCTGGCCAACAACCACGCGATAGACCAAGGCCGCAAGGGACTGATGGACACCCGGCGCAACATCCTTGAGGCTGGAATTGTCCCTATTGGTGCAGGAGAGAACATGGCAGAAGCATCCGAACCTGTACTGCTGGCAGAACATCCGCGACATGTATGGCTTGTACCCTCATTGCGCCTGGCCCTTGAGAACTACGCCTATCTGCCTGATAAGCCATGTGTCAGCCAGGAGCCAATGGACACATTACTTGCTCGTGTAGCCGCCATCAGGAGTGCTGACTCGACGGCAGTCATCATTGTGAGCCTGCATTGGGGCGGTGAGCACACATTGCAGCCATCACCTCGGCAACGTCTTGAAGCCCACAGGCTTATACGTGCAGGAGCCGACCTTCTTGTCTGTCACCATACCCATACCCTTCAAACTATAGAAGACTACCAAGACCATCGTATCTACTATAGTGTCGGCAACTTCATATTCGATCAGCATAAGCCTCTCAACACAAAAGCCTGTCTTGTCAGCCTATTTATCAAAAAAGATGGTCTCCAAGTGGAAACCATCCCCATTGAAATCCGCAACTGCGTGCCCTATCTATTACGCTGACGGTTGCCACGGCGACCGTCATTAACCTGAGGTCTGCGATTACCACCCTGACGCATATTGTCACCTCCACGGGTGCCTCCACGGAAATTCTGCTGTGTAGGAGCCTGTCGACGAGTCACCGTTGTTCGTGATGTTCCCCCCACACGCTGTACCATTCCATTACGAGTCACGCGCCCCTGATTGGGTCTGGGAGCTGGTCCGCGAAGGTTGTTGCTTCTTGGAGGTGCCATACGACGGTCACGAATTCCAAGCCTGTTATCTCTGAAATTATTACGTGGTGCTGGTGCTACACGACGGTCACGAATTCCAGGCCTGTTATCTCTGAAATTATTACGTGGTGCTGGTGCTACACGACGGTAACGAGGACTCGGCCCTACCCTTCTGGCAGGTGGTCCGGCACGACGCCCACCGGGTCTGTAGTAACGGCCACCACGATAGCTAGCATAGCCACCAGGACGTCCACGATAAAAGTGCCGACGATCGCCATACCTACTGTATACACGGAAATGCCAGCGTCCATCGCGCCAGGCCAATGGTCGATAGAAATAGAGCAGTCGTTGGAACTGATCGAACTGTATCGGTGTTAGCACGCGCTGCATCTGATAGTTGCGCTGATCCCATATGTTGCCATACACATCGAGTCGGTTACCAACACCCAGGAAATAGTCCATATTGATTTCGTAGACGGCATCGTACTGCGGTGAACTCAGATTCAGTTCGTAAGCCATCTTGTCTGATAAGAAGAGTGCCTCTGCACGGGCTCTGTCGTAATTAAAACCTCGGCCAGCGATGGCTATCGCCATCAGAATGACCACAATTATCATTTTCCTCATACAATAATGTTGTTAGTTATTATCATTTTCGTTTGCAAAGATAAGAATAAAAACTTAATCTTCCAAACAAATAGGCATTTATTTTCTGCCGAAGATGTTAAAAATACACAAGCCATGCGAAATTCTTCCCCACCCCTTTCTGTATCTTCAATCTTTTGTTGTACTTTTGTACCGTCATCCACAGAGAAATCTGATGAGAAAAGCCTTGAAATGGGTGATACTGGCGGCATTGACACCCATTTTGCTGATACTGATACTTGCCGCACTGCTCTATTGTCCACCCATTCAGAACTGGGCGGTCCAGAAGGTGACGTCTATTGTTTCGGAAAAGACCGACATGGATATCAGCGTGGGCAGAGTCCGTCTGGAATGGCCGTTGAATCTGGGTATTGAAGAGTTTCGTGCCATCAAACCCAACGAACTACATCCCCAACAGAAAGACACCATCGCCGATGTGAGCCGTCTGGTGGCTGATGTGCAGTTATGGCCTCTGTTTCAGAAACGTATCGTCATCAACGAGCTGTCGCTGCAAAATGCACGTATCAATACCGATGGATTCATCAGCGACCTGCGCATACAGGGAGAACTCAGTCAGCTATGGCTTTCATCGAAGGGCATCGATCTCGAAGGAGAGATGGTTGAGGTGAATGGTGCGCGTCTCGCAGAAGCCCGTTTGGATATCATCCTAAGCGATACGGCAGCAGTCGACACAACCAAATCAGACGTCAAGTGGAGAATCAATGCCGATAGCCTGACTATCAGCAAATCACTACTGAATATCCGTATGCCGGGCGATACGCTCAGCATGACTGCATGGATGGACAGAGCGGTTGCCAAGAAAGCAGATATCGACTTGGGGAAGAGCATATATAAGGTAGCAAGCCTCGACTGGCATGACGGCCGTTTCAACTATGATGACCACACGCAGCCCGAACTGTCGGGTCTAGACTTCAGTCATCTGGCACTCAACCAATTACGACTGGGGATTGACAACATTAGCTATACGCCTCAAAACACCTCATTCCACATCCGTCAAGTATGTTTCAAGGAGAAGAGCGGCATAGAGATCAAGGAACTCACGGGTGGAGTAAAGCTCGACTCCGCTTTCAACAATATACAAATGCCTCAGATAACGCTGCGAACCCCCGATTCCAACATCATGGCAGAGGCAGATATCGACTTCAATGCTTTCGATGAGCAGAATCCTGGTAGGATGAAGCTGCGACTGATGGCTCAGCTGGGCAAGCAGGACCTGTTCAGAATGAAAGGCGACCTGCCCCAGAAGTTCATGGAGCACTTCCCAAATCGTCCGTTGATTATCAGAGGCTCTGTCAATGGCAATATGCAACACCTCGACATATCAGGAATAGACATCAATCTGGCAACAGCCCTGCACGCCAGTGTGAAAGGTACTGCAGAAAACGTGACAGACATCAACCGGATGAAGGCCGAACTCCTGATAGAAGGCAAAACCGGAGACCTGAACTTTATAACAGCTCTCGCAGACCCTAAGATGAGCGGCAGCTACCGGATACCCGTTGGCCTCACCCTCAACGGGCGACTAACCGCTGATGGTACCAAATACGGAGCCGACCTGACTGCACACGACGGCAACGGCAACATACGTCTGAAGGGCTACTCGCTCATCCCCACAGATGCCAAAGGCGAACTGAAACCTGACCTGATGAGCTACGATGCAGGAATCGACATCCGACAGCTCAACCTTCACCATTTCCTGCCCAAAGACTCCATCTACACCCTCACGGCGGATATTAAGGCCAAAGGCTATGGCATTGACATCCTGTCCAACCGTAGCCGAATGACGGCAGAAGTATCTGTAGGGTTGCTCAAATACGGCCACATGGATCTAGACAATCTGAATGCCAATGCCGTATTGGCAAACGGACGTGCACAAGCCACAATCACAGGTTCCAACCCCATCTTCAACGGCTCGATGGAAGTTGACATGCTACTCAGTACCAAACAGATACAAGGTACAGTTAAAGCAGACCTTTCCAAGGCAGACCTCTATCAGATGCGCCTGATGGACCAGCAAATCACCGTTGGTATGCATGGCAGCATGGACATCGATTCGGATATGAAACAACGCCATCGTCTGAGCGGGCTGATGCGTGATGTATATGTCACTACAGGAAAGAAGACTTACAATCCTGGCAATATCGGACTGCTACTGAACACAAATCAAGACACTACTTACGTCAGAGCCCAGAGTGGCGACTTCATCCTGAAACTCGATGCTTCGGGAGGATACGAGCAGTTGCTCCATCGCACCACCACCCTTGCTGACTCCGTGATGGCGCAGTTTGATGCCAAAGTCATCAACCAAAAAGCCATCAAGGCCATGTTGCCCACGATGAAGATGCATCTGGAAAGCAAGCGTGAGAATCCCGTAGCCATTCTTCTCAGAACGGCAGGCATCGACTTCAAGGAGACACAACTTGACCTGACCACCTCTGCAGAAACAGGTATCAACGGTAACGGATACCTCTATTCACTCAACTACGACAGCACGCGTATCGACACCATCAAACTGAGGCTCACCCAGAAGGGAGACAAACTCACCTACCAAGCACAGGTACGCAACAACAAGAAAAATCCCCAGTTTGTATTCAACGCACTGATCGACGGCCATATCCACGAGCACGGTGCCTTGGCAGGCATACGCTACTACGATGCCGAAGACCGAATGGGCGTGCGCATCGGAGCCACAGCAGAAATGGAATCCAACGGACTCAGAATCAGACTGATGCCCAACCGCCCTACCATCGGATATAAGGAGTTCAATCTGAATAAAGATAACTTCATCTTCCTGGCCAGCAACAAAAAGATACAAGCAAAAATCGACCTCATCGCCGATGACAAGACAGGTTTGAAACTCTACACCGAGAACCAGGACTCCACAATGCTTCAAGACCTGACGCTCTCACTCAACCGTATTAACTTGGGTGAGGTAACCAGCGTACTGCCCTACATGCCACGCATCACTGGCTATCTGAATGGCGACTACCGCATCCTACAAGACCAGGAGGGCAGATTCTCCATCGCTTCCGATATGGTTGTGCAAAACATGACCTACGAGGGATCGCCCATCGGCAACATCAGCACTGAGCTGGTATATCTGCAGAAGGAGGACGAGACCCATGCCATAGAAGCCCGACTGCTGAGCAATGATGAAGAGTTCGGGCTACTCTCAGGAACCTATCATGAGAATGGCAACATTGATGCCAAGTTTGACATGATGCGCATGCCACTATCACTCATCAACGGCTTTATACCCGATCAAATCGTAGGTCTCGAAGGTTTCGGCGAAGGCAGCGTGGCCATCAAGGGCACCACCACCCACCCGCTGGTAGATGGTGAGATATACGTCGACTCGGCCTATCTGGTCAGTATTCCCTATGGCGTGAGGATGCGCTTTGATAACGACCCTGTACGTATCGTGGGCTCTCACCTGCTGCTGGAGAATTTCGGACTCTATGCCAACAATGACGAACCGCTGAACATCATGGGCGACATAGACTTCACCAACACCGAACGCATCACGATGGACATGCGCATGCGAGCCAGAAACCTGCAGCTCATCAATGCCCGCCAGGAGCCTAAGTCGATTACATTCGGAAAGGCCTTCGTCAACTTCTTTGCCCGTATGCGAGGACCACTTGACATGCTCCAAATGCGAGGACGACTTGACGTGTTGGGTTCTACGGACATGACCTACATGCTGCTCGACTCGCCTCTTTCTAAAGACAACCGTCTGGATGAACTGGTGAAATTCACTGATTTCAGCGATACGACGCAGACCGTTGTCACACGCCCCAGACCATCCGGACTCGATGTCGACCTGACGATCAGTGTCTCTGAAGGAGCCCACATCGTGTGCGACCTCAATGCCGAGCAGACCAACTACGTAGACCTGATGGGTGGTGGTGACCTGAGAATGCGCTACAATGCAGAGGGAATCGACCTGAAAGGACGCTATACGCTTAACAGCGGAGAGATGAAGTATTCGCTGCCCGTCATCCCGCTGAAGACCTTTACCATCAAAGACGGCAGCTACGTAGAGTTTACGGGCGACCCGATGAATCCGAAACTCAACATCACCGCTACGGAGCGTACCAAGGCTACCGTAGGCGATGAGAGTGGTGCTACGCGCAGCGTGGCCTTCGACTGTGGCGTCATCATCACCAAGACCCTCAAGGACATGGGACTGCAGTTCACCATCGAGGCCCCTGAGGACAATAATGTCAATAGCGAACTGGCCACAATGACCATCGAGGAGCGAGGCAAGGTAGCCGTAACGATGCTCACCACAGGCATGTATCTGTCTAACGGCGACACCAAAGGATTCTCGATGAACTCGGCACTGAGTTCCTTCCTGCAGAGTGAAATTAACAATATCGCAGGCTCAGCCTTGAAGACCCTCGACCTGAGTGTTGGCATCGACAATACCACCGATGCCACGGGTAACATGTATACCGACTACTCTTTCAAGTTCGCCAAGCGATTCTTCAACAACCGGCTGAAAATAGAACTCGGTGGCAAGGTGTCCTCGGGAGCCAATGCTGCCATAGGACAGACACAGTCGTTCTTCGACAATGTTTCGATGGAATATCGCCTGAATCAGAATGCCACGCAGAACGTCAAGCTCTATTACCAGCAGAACGTGTTCGACTGGCTCGAGGGCTACACCAGCATATATGGCGCTGGTTTCGTGTGGCGTCGCAAGCTGCAGAGCTTCTGGGACATCTTCACCTTCTGGAAGAAGGAACAGCAACCGATGATGATGCGACGCCCACAGGAACAGAACCAGCCCCAGCGCAGCCATACCAACACTAACGACAGCATCCGAAAGGAGGTGAACCAATGAAGCAGCCCTTAACGCATATTTATCATCTGTCATCTGTCATCTGTCATCTGTCAGTGATGCTCCTCCTCGCCTCCTGTTCGATGACCAAGGGAATCCCTGAGGACGATCAGCTGTTCACGGGTCTCAAGCCTATAGTCTATACCGATGAGCAACCCACCGACTCTTTCAGGCCCCATCTGGAAACTACCAAGGAGGAAATAGAGGCAGCACTCGCCACCAAACCCAACGGCTCGCTCTTCGGCAGCAGCTACTACACCGTGCCCTGGTCCTGGCATCTGTGGGTCTACAACCGATTCTCAGGCAAGGACTCGGGCTTCGCGCGCTGGATGACCAAGTCATTCGGGCATCCTCCTGTGCTGATGAGTCAGGTGAACCCAAGCCTGCGCTCATCGGTGGCAAAAAGCGTGCTGCGCAACAACGGCTATTTCCGAGGCGACGTCACCTACGAGATCGTTCCCCAAAAGAATCCCAGAAAGAACAAGATACGCTATACCGTACACCTCGACTCTCTCTACACACTCGACAGCGTGGCCTACGTCAACTTCCCCGATACGCTGCAACAACTCATCGACTCCACTGCCAGCGAGTCGCTCATCAAGCCCGGCAGTGCCTTCAGCCTCTCATCACTCGAAGGAGAGCGAAACCGAATCAGCTCGCTCTTTCGCAACAATGGCTACTACTATTACGCACCAAGCTATGCCTCCTATCTCTCAGACACGACCATCGTGGAGAACAAGGCCCACCTGCGTCTCCAACTGGCAGAAGGCCTGCCCCCGGAGGCACTCTCGAAGTGGCACATCGGCAACATCAGTGTCAACTTCAGGAAATCCATACGCGAACAGCTTACCGACAGCATCAAGCGCCGACACCTCACTATCAGGTTCAATGGAGAGAAATCACCCATCCGACCTGGTGTCATTCTGAAGAACCTCCGAATGCGGCCCCGACAGCTCTTCAACTACGACAATTTCCAGGAGTCGTCGGCCAATGTCAACGCTACGGGTGTATTCACTACCACCGACTTTCAGTTCACGCCACGTCCTGACACCGACACGCTCGACCTGACGCTCAACTGCGTTTTCGATAAGCCTTACGACTTCTACATCGAGACCAACTTCAACGGGCGTACCAACGGCCGATTCGGACCTGAGCTGAAAGTAGGTATCACCCGTCGCAACGCATTCAGGGGAGCCGAAAAGCTCGATGTCAACCTGCACGGCTCTTACGAGTGGCAGCGAGGCCGAGGCACCAATATGAGCACCTATCAATATGGTGCCGACGCCAGCATCGAGTTCCCTCGCATCATCGCGCCTTTCTACGACAGCGATCGCGTGCGCCGTGACAAGAACGGGCGTCCCATCCGTCGACGCCGCTTCTTTTCTACCCCAACGACCCTGCTCAAGGTGTCGACCGATGTCATACGGCGACCGGATTACTACAAGATGCACGTCGTGGGAGGCGAATGGACCTACCGATGGCAACCCACCGCCACCAGCCGTCATGAGTTCTCACCACTCACTGTCAACTATCAGTTCAAGAACTCCAGCACGGAGAAGTACGATTCGCTCGTGGCAAGTTATCCCTATCTTGAACGAACTATGGGCGACTACTTCATACCCAAGATGCGCTACACCTATATATACACCAGTCCGTCAACCAACCTCAACCCTATCCGCTGGGAGACCACCATCGAGGAGTCGGGCAATCTCGTGTCGGTATTTGACAAGATCTGCGGCCATCCCTTCAATGAGCCGGAGAAGAAGCTTTTCAAGAATCCCTACGCCCAATTTGTGCGCCTGGAGACTGATTTTACCAAGACCTGGTCGATGGGCACTGAGTCGAAGCTGGTGGGGCACATCAATGCCGGCGTGCTCTTCTGCTATGGTAACAGCATCGAGTCGCCACTCACAGAGCAGTTCTACGTGGGTGGCCCTAATAGTATTCGAGCCTTCAGGGTGCGTGACATCGGCCCCGGTGCCTTCAGTGACATGGGACTCAAAGGCCATTATGAGCGTCAGATGTTCTATCTGCTGCGCAACGGTGACCTGAAATTCCTGGCCAACCTCGAATACCGGGCACCCATCTGGGGGAATCTGAAAGGAGCCATCTTCCTCGATATGGGAAACACGTGGAGACTGCGAAGCCTGAGTTTCGGCTCGATGGATGACTATGAGTACACGGCACAATTAATAAACGAAATGGGCGCTGAAGTGACAGCCGAAGAACTATACAACGAAGACAAGAAATGGATGGACCAAATGCTCTTCAAGCCCTCACGACTGTTCAACGACATAGCCATCGGCACTGGCGTGGGACTGCGTTATGATCTGGGATTCCTCGTTGTACGACTTGACTGGGGACTCTGCATCCACCAGCCCTGCGACAACGGTGTGTCGCGCTATTTCTTCAACACAGAGCGCACCAGCGACCTCCATACACTCAATTTCGCCATCGGATACCCGTTCTAATGTGTTAAGGCGCGTTAATACGTACATGAATCAAAAGTTTTTTTGTACCTTTGCACTCAGTTTTATCCTAACTTAATAAATAATAGCTTATGAAACCAACTCTTTTCCTGCTCGCAGCAGGTATGGGCAGCCGATACGGAGGCCTGAAGCAGCTTGACGGCCTGGGCCCCAACGGTGAGACCATCATGGACTACAGTATCTACGATGCCATCCAAGCCGGATTCGGCAAGATCGTATGGGTCATCCGCAAGGATTTCGAGGAGCAGTTCCGCAATCAGATTCTTTCTAAATACGAGGGCCAGATTCCCTGTGAGCTCTGCTTCCAGGCACTCGATGCACTGCCCGAAGGATTCTCAGTGCCTGAGGGACGACAGAAGCCTTGGGGCACCAACCACGCCGTGCTCATGGGTAAGGACGTGATCAAGGAGCCCTTCTGCGTGATCAACTGCGATGACTTCTACGGCCGCGATGCCTTCATGCAGATCGGCAAGTATCTAAGCAATCTCCCCGAAGGTGCCAAGAACCAGTATGCGATGGTAGGCTTCCGCGTGTGCAACACCCTCTCGGAGAACGGCACCGTAGCCCGTGGCGTATGCGCCTACAACGAGAAGCGCCATCTGACAGACGTCGTTGAACGTACCGAGATCGTCCGCTGTGCTGCCGATGGCTCCAATGCCGGCAATGCCACTGAGCCCATCCGATTCAAGGATGAGCAGGGACAATGGCAACCGCTGGAGGAGAACGTACCCGTGTCGATGAACATGTGGGGCTTCACCCCCGACTACTTCGACTACAGCGAGGCCTACTTCAAGGAGTTCCTCAGCGATCCGAAGAACATGGAGAACCTGAAGGCCGAGTTCTTTATCCCCCTGATGGTCAACAAGCTCATCACCGAGGGCACTGCTACCTGCGAGGTACTCGACACCACATCGAAGTGGTTCGGAGTCACCTATGCTGCCGATCGTCAGGACACCGTAGACCGCATCAAGCGCCTCGTCGACGAAGGCATCTATCCGAACAAACTATTCTAATGAACATAGACATTATGACACCAGATCAGCTGGCCCAGATGAGCCAGCTGATTTCCAATTCACAGACCATCATCGTCACCTGTCACCGAAGTCCAGACGGCGATGCCATAGGATCGGCACTGGGCTTCGCCGAGTTCCTCCGGTCAGTGGGAAAGGAGCCCACCGTGATCGTACCCGACCAGTATCCCGACTTCCTCCACTGGATGCCCAACACGGAGAAAATCATACGCTACGACAAGCATCGCGAAAAGTGCGACATGCTCTTCCAGATAGCCGACCTAGTGGTATGCCTTGACTTCAACACCCCCAGTCGCGTTGACGAGATGGCCACCGCACTGCTCGCCACCAAGGGCAAGCGCATACTCATCGATCACCATATCGGGCCAGACGTGCCCGCCGAAGTCACCATCTCCAACACCGAAGCCTGCAGCACCTGCGAGCTGGTGTTCAGAATCGTATGGCAGATGGGCATGTTCGAACGACAGAACAAGCACTTCGCCATACCCGTCTACTGCGGCATGATGACCGACACGGGAGGATTCACCTTCAACAGCACCCGACCCGAGATATACTTCATCATCGGAGAACTGCTCACCAAGCACATCGATAAGGACAAAATCTACCGAAACGTATACCACAACTACACCGAGAGCCGCATCCGACTGATGGGCTACGTGATGTACGAGAAACTCGTCTACATACCCGAACGCCACGCCGCCTACTACACCATCAACCGTGAGGAGCAGCGGCGTTTCAACTTCATCAAGGGCGATGCCGAAGGACTGGTCAACATCCCACAGCAGATCAGAGGCCTCAAACTCTCCATCTCGCTGCGAGAAGATACGGAGAAGAACAACATCGTATGGGTAAGCTTGCGCTCGGTAGACGACTTCCCCTGCAACCTCATGGCCCAGCAGTTCTTCAACGGCGGAGGACACCTGAACGCATCGGGAGGACGAATCGAAGGCACCATCGACGAGGCTGTCAAAGTGGTGAAGCAGGCCATCGAGGCCTTCGCCGACAAACTTGGATAAAGACACGGATAGCAGGCATTATCACGGCAAAAACGGCACGGAAACTTAAAATAAACAAAAAAATCCGTCTTTGTCGATGAAATTCATGCCAAAACCAATTCTTTTTCTTAACTTTGCACACGATATGAAGAAGTTTCTATTTGTCATGATAGCCGCCATCGCAGTGCTTGCCAGTTGCAACGACTACGAGACCTATGGCGACATGAAGGAGAAGGAGCGCAACGCCATCTCCAAATTCATTGCCGACTCCAGCATCACCGTCATCTCCGAAGACCAGTTCGTCAAGCAAGGCAAGACCACCAACCTCGAGCGCAACGAGTTCGTCAAGCTCGACAAGAGCGGTGTCTACATGCAGATTGTACGACAAGGGTGCGGCGAGATGATCAAGGACGGCGAATCAGTCAACCTCTGCTGCCGATTCCGTGAGTACAACATTATCGGCGACTCGCTCTACCTGTGGAACGACACTGACATAATGGCATCCGAGCCCGATGTGATGAGAGTCACGCGCTCCAGCGGCACCTTCACAGCCTCTTTCACCTCCGGGATGATGACACTCGCCTACTCCAGCGCATCAGTGCCCGCAGGATGGCTTGTGCCACTGGCTTACGTCAATATAGGACGCCCCAAGTCGATGCAAGACGAGATATCAAAGGTGAGGCTCATCGTGCCCCATACACAAGGCCACGCCACAGCATCGAGCAACGTCAGGCCATACTACTACATCATCACCTTCGAACGAGAAGCATAACGATTATTTATACATACTAAAATGACACTCATCAAATCCATCTCCGGTATCCGCGGTACCATCGGCGGACAAACCGGTGATACACTCAATCCACTCGACATCGTCAAGTTTACAACGGCCTACGCCACACTCATCAAGCGCAGAAACCCTGAGGCCACGAAAATCGTCGTAGGACGCGACGGACGCATCTCAGGCGAGATGGTCAAGAACGTGGTCTGCGGCACACTCATGGGCATGGGATTAGATGTGCTGAACATCGGCTACGCCACCACCCCAACCACCGAGCTGGCCGTCCGAATGGCACAAGCCGACGGAGGAATCATCATCACAGCATCCCACAATCCACGACAGTGGAACGCACTGAAGCTGCTCAACAGCGAGGGAGAATTCCTGACTGCCGACGAGGGAGCCGAGGTGCTTGACGTCGCTGCACGCGAGGACTTTGACTATGCCGACGTGGATCATTTGGGCAGCTATCAGGAAGACGACACGTTCGACGAGCGCCACATCCAGGCCGTGCTCCAGCTACGGCTGGCCGATATCGAAGCCATCCGCAAGCGCCACTTCCGCCTCTGCGCCGATACCATCAACAGCGTGGGAGGGCGCATTCTGCCCCGCCTGTTCGAGGCCCTCGGTGCTGACTACGAGATACTCAACGGCGAGTGCAACGGCCAGTTCGCCCACAACCCCGAACCGCTGGAGAAGAATCTGCAGGGCATCATGGAGCGCATGAGACAAGGCAGATTCGATCTTGGCATCGTGGTCGACCCTGACGTGGATCGCCTCGCATTCATCTGCGAGAACGGCGTCATGTTCGGCGAGGAATACACCCTGGTGAGCGTAGCCGACTACGTGCTGAGCCACACGCCAGGCAACACCGTATCGAACCTGAGCAGCACACGGGCCCTGCGTGACATCACGGAGCGCCACGGAGGACAGTACACAGCCGCTGCCGTCGGCGAGGTGAACGTCACCACGAAGATGAAACAGGTGGGAGCCGTCATTGGAGGCGAGGGCAACGGTGGAGTGATCTACCCCGAGAGCCACTACGGACGCGATGCTCTCGTGGGCATCGTGCTCTTCCTCTCCAGCCTTGCACAGAAGGGATGCACCGCATCGCAGCTGAGAGCCACATTCCCCGACTATCAGATAGCCAAGAACCGCATCGACCTGACGCCCGAGACAGATGTAGACGCCATCCTGGTGAAGGTGAAGGAAATGTTTGCTCAAGACAACTCTGCCACCGTCAACGACATCGATGGCGTGAAGATCGATTTCCCTGACCGCTGGGTTCACCTGCGCAAGTCGAACACCGAGCCCATCATCCGCGTCTACAGCGAGGCTCAGACGATGGCACAGGCTGATGAACTGGGCAAGCGCCTGATGCAGGTAGTTTACGATATGCAGAAATAACAGGTCAAGACTCTCTGACTGAAGACCAGCAAGGCCGGGCGCACACTACTGTTGCCCGGCCTTGTTGCTGTTTTGCCTGCCCGCTTCCAGAGCCTGCCAGAACCTACGGAGGCGCTCATCCATCTTCTGCTGCGACGACTGTCCCTGTAGAGTGTCTGACTTCAGGCTCAGGGCCTCGCGCTTACTGGCAAACTCGGCCAGCTCACTGTCACCCACATCCATCATCTGCTGGCACTGACTCAGGATACGGCGCTCGGCATGCAGCGTGTTTTCGCACGTACCAACGATTGGCACCAGATTGGCCTTTGCCAGATTGTCGTAAGTACTAAGGATGTCACCCTCCGACTGGAAGAGCTCCTTTTTCAGCAGTCCGAACATGTCGTAGAGCTGCTTCCGGTTCAGATAGAACTCAGACACCTTCTCGGTGAAGAGGATGTTACCCAGCGTTTTCACCGTCTCGACGTTCGACGAAAAGATATTCTCTACCGTCGCAGATGACCGCTCATCGAAAACCACGAGCAGCTGCGCCATCTCGTACTTGCGGCTCTCGAAGCTCTCCGGCTGCTCCAGTATGCTCAGTTGGGACTCGAACATGGCATTGACCACAGAGTCGGTTGCCTCGAGCTTGTCCACATAGTTCGACATGTCGGAGAGTATCATCATCACCATCTCGCGCTTCTCGCTCTCCTTCTTCCTGTTTTCAATCAGTGCCGCAGTGCCGAAAGTGAGCACGATGGAGATGGTGGTGGCTACGAGCGACAGCAGCAGCTGCTTGAGCGAAGACAGGCCACTGCCCAGCTTCAGGCTCTTCGGAGTATGTACCTTGATGTTCATATTCGTTCCTATTATTCTGTAAAAAAAGTGAGTTGATGCCTGCAAATTTACGGAGAAAATCCGAAATTTCCAAATAACTACCCGAAAAATAAAAGATAGAGTGTACCCACATCAACATAAAAGACCTTTAAAGGAAAAAGAACTTCTTTTTCTGTGGGCTCAAAGCATGGGGGATTTGCATGGTTACTCCATGACGTACGTACCTTATTTATAATAATAAGGGAAGTCAGTGGGCAGATCATCTGCTCCACACCGAGTGCCTTGCTTTGTCTTGTTTTAGGTCAAGAATCAATCGATTGCACGTCCAAAAGTGTTAATATTTGATAAATTTTGCAGTTGTGTACCCGCACATGCGCGGATATTGAAAAAAAGTCGGTAAAAAATTTGGCAGGAAAAGAAAAAAAGCTTAACTTTGCATCGTTATCCTGAAAACAATCTTTTTACCTTAGAAAACTAATACCTATTGAAGATATAGAGGGACGGCTTGCGAAAGTAGTCCCTTTATTGATTTCCGCAGCCCGAAAAGTTAAACTTTGCTAAACTTATCATAAATCTCAAAGCTCATTCCTCAAATCTCAAATAAAAATAGTACCTTTGCACCCCGTTAGAGTCCGTTGGGGCAGAATGAAGTGCGCACGAACGTGTGCCGCCTCGCGGAAAAACCCCTAAAATACAAACAATTAAAAAGCAAAATGTACGCAATTGTAGAAATTCAGGGTCAGCAGTTTAAGGCCGAGCAAGGCAAGAAGCTCTTCGTGCATCACATCAAGGATGCCGAGCAGGGCAAGACTGTTGAATTTGACAAGGTGCTGCTCGTAGATGCTGACGGTGCAGTCAAGGTAGGTGCTCCGACCGTAGAGGGAGCCAAGGTAGTATGTGAGGTCATCGAGCCGTTGGTAAAGGGCGACAAGGTGATCGTGTTCAAGATGAAGCGCCGCAAGGACTCTCGTAAGCGCAACGGTCATCGCGAACAGTTCACACAGTTAGAAATCAAATCAGTAATCGCTTAAATTTAGGAGGACTTAGAAATGGCTCATAAAAAAGGTGTAGGTAGTTCTAAGAACGGTCGTGAGAGCGCTGCTCAGCGACTTGGCGTCAAGATTTTCGGCGGTCAGCAGTGCCTGGCAGGCAACATCATCGTTCGCCAGCGCGGTACGAAGCACAATCCTGGCAACAATGTTGCTATCGGTAAAGACGATACGCTGTTTGCACTCGTCGACGGAACGGTTCAGTTCCACAAGGGCAAGTTCAACAAGAGCGTTGTATCAGTGATTCCAAACGCTGAGGCCTAACATTTATTCAAAAAGACTTATTCCAAACAAACAACAGAGTCCCGCGCTCCGCAAGGAGTAGCGGGATTTCTGCTTTTTATGCTGATATTCTTTGCTGTCAGCAAGATTTAGTACGTTTGAGCTGCGCTCGAAGGCCCTCTCATTCGGAAATATCCAAATAAATTTGGTATTTATCTCATTTATTCGTACCTTTGCACCTTAGAAATCGAAATTTGAACAAATAAATACGTATTTAACATGTTAACACTCAAACTCATCAATGAGGAAACCGAACGCGTGATTCGCGGTTTGGAGAAGAAGCATTTCCCTAATGCCAAGGAAGCCATCGGGCAGGTACAAGCCATCGACAAGAAGCGTCGCGAGGCCCAGCAGGAGCTCGATAAGAGCCTGAACGAACAGAAACAACTGTCGAGTCAGATCGGTGGTCTGATGAAGCAGGGCAAAAAGGAGGAGGCCGAACAGGTAAAGGCTCAGGTGGCCCAGCTGAAGGAGAAATCGAAAGAGATGGACGAGCAGATGGCCCGTGCCCAAGAGGAGATGACGCAGCTACTCTGCACCATCCCCAACATCCCCTACGACGAAGTGCCGGAGGGCAAAGCCGCCGAAGACAACCGCGTGGTGAAGTCGAACCTGAAGGAGTGCACGGCCGAGGATACCGTAGGTAACTGGGACGTGAATCCCAAGCTGGGCATCGAGAATCCCCTGCCCCACTGGGAGCTGGCAAAGAAATACAATCTGATCGACTTCGACCTGGGCGTGAAGATCACAGGCGCCGGATTCCCCGTCTACATCGGCAAGGGCGCCCGCCTGCAGAGAGCACTGATCAATTTCTTCCTCGACGAGGCCCGCAAGAGCGGCTATACGGAGATTATGCCCCCCACGGTGGTGAATGCCGCATCAGGCTACGGTACGGGCCAGCTGCCCGACAAGGAGGGGCAGATGTACCACTGCGAGGTGGATGACTTCTATCTCATCCCCACGGCCGAGGTGCCTGTGACAAATATCTATCGCGATGTGATACTCGATGAGAAGGATCTGCCCATCAAGAACTGCGCCTACACGGAGTGCTTCCGCAGAGAGGCCGGCTCGTATGGCAAGGACGTCAGAGGACTGAACCGTCTGCACGAGTTCTCGAAGATTGAGATCGTACGCATCGATAAGCCTGAGCACTCGAAGGAGAGCCACAAGGAGATGCTGGAACACGTGGAGGGACTGTTGAAGAAACTCGAACTTCCCTATAGGATTCTACTGTTATGCGGTGGAGATCAGAGCTTTACGAGTGCCATCTGCTACGACTTCGAGGTGTACTCGGAGGCTCAGGGCCGCTGGCTCGAGGTATCGAGTGTATCCAATTTCGACACCTATCAGGCCAACCGCCTAAAGTGCCGCTATCGTCCTGAGGGCTCGAAGAAGCCTGAGCTCTGCCACACGCTGAACGGCTCGGCCCTGGCTCTGCCCCGCATCGTGGCTGCACTGCTGGAGAACAACCAGACGGAGCAGGGCATCAAGGTGCCTGCCGCCCTGGTTCCCTACATGGGCTGCGACATCATCGACTAATCGTTAGAAACTAAACAAAGACAGGAAATGAATAAGATTATCAGAAAGGAACAATTCTCGGAGAAGGTATTTCTCTTTGAGATTGAGGCGCCGCTGATCGCCAAGAGCCGTAAGGCTGGTAACTTCGTCATCGTGCGTGTAGGAAAGAAGGGTGAGCGCATGCCGCTGACCATCGCTGGTGCCGACATCGAGAAGGGCACCATCACCCTGGTAGTGCAGATGGTGGGACTCTCTTCGAAGAAACTCTGCGCCCTCAACGAAGGAGACTACGTGACGGATGTGGTAGGCCCGCTGGGCAACCCCACGAAGATCGAGAAGTATGGCACCGTCGTCTGTGCTGGCGGCGGTCTCGGTGTAGCCCCGATGCTGCCCATCATCCAGGCACTGAAGAAGGCTGGCAACCGAGTGCTGTCAGTAATGGCTGGACGCTCGAAGGATTTGATTATCCTTGAGGACAAGGTTCGCGAGTCGTCTGATGAGGTTATCATCATGACCGACGACGGATCGTATGGCGAAAAGGGTGTGGTGACGGTTGGCATGGAGAAGTTCTTCGAGCAGGAGCACGTTGACAAAGTATTTGCCATCGGCCCTCCCATCATGATGAAGTTCTCAAACCTCACGGCTCAGAAGCACGGCATCCCCTGCGAAGTATCCCTGAACACCATCATGGTGGACGGAACGGGTATGTGCGGTGCCTGCCGACTCACCATCGGAGGCAAGACCAAGTTTGTCTGCATCGACGGTCCTGAGTTTGACGGCGCCCTCGTTGACTGGGACGAGATGTTCAAGCGCATGGGTACCTTCAAGCGCGAGGAGCAGGAGGAGCTGGCCCACTTCGAGGAGCACCTCGATGCCGACGCTCCAGTAAACGGCGGTACTTCCGCCGTCCCCTCCACCGACATCGTCATGGATGCCGACCCCACCAATGACACCATCGAAATTCTTACTGACCGCAACGCCGCCTGGCGCAAGGAGCTCCAGCAGGCCATGAAACCCAAGGAGCGCACCCAGATAGAGCGCGTAGTGATGCCAGAGCTCGACCCCGTGTATCGCGCCACCACTCGTACTGAGGAGGTAAACATCGGCCTCACCAAGGAACAGGCGATGCTCGAAGCCAAGCGCTGTCTCGACTGCGGCAAGCCCAGCTGTATCGAGGGTTGTCCCGTGAATATCAATATCCCCTCGTTTGTGAAGAACATCGAGCGCGGACAGTTCCTTGCAGCAGCCAAGGTGCTGAAGGATACCTCTGCCCTACCCGCTGTCTGTGGCCGTGTATGTCCGCAGGAGAAACAGTGCGAGAGCAAGTGTATCCACCTGAAGATGAACTCGAAGCCTGTAGCCATCGGCTATCTGGAACGCTTTGCAGCCGATTTCGAGCGCGAGAGCGGAAATATCTCTCTGCCAGAAATTGCTCCCGCCAACGGCATCAAGATTGCCGTCGTGGGTTCCGGCCCTGCCGGACTTTCGTTCGCTGGCGACATGGTGAAGAAGGGCTACGATGTGTTTGTCTTCGAGGCACTGCATGAAATCGGCGGTGTGCTGAAATACGGTATTCCTGAGTTCCGTCTGCCCAACAAAATCGTAGACGTGGAAATCGAGAACCTCGCCAAGATGGGTGTCCACTTCCAGACAGACGTAATCGTTGGCAAGACCATCAGCGTGGAGCAGCTCGAGGAGCAAGGCTTCAAGGGCATCTTCGTGGGCTCTGGTGCCGGTCTGCCCAACTTCATGAATATCCCAGGTGAGAACTCGATCAACATCATGTCATCGAACGAGTATCTGACTCGCGTGAACCTGATGGATGCAGCCAATCCTACAACCGACACGCCGCTGAATCCTGCCAAGAGCGTGCTCGTGGTGGGTGGTGGCAACACTGCTATGGACTCCTGCCGTACGGCCAAGCGACTGGGTGCCGAGGTAACACTTGTATACCGTCGTTCAGAGGTAGAGATGCCTGCCCGTCTGGAGGAGGTGAAGCATGCCAAGGAGGAGGGTATCAACTTCCTGACGCTGCACAACCCCATCGAATATATCGCCGACGAGACAGGTGCCGTGAAGCAGGCTGTGCTGCAGGTGATGGAGCTCGGAGAGCCCGATGCCTCAGGACGTCGTTCGCCAGTACCCGTTGAGGGCAAGACCGTCACACTCGATGTCGATCAGGTCATCGTAGCAGTCGGCGTCAGCCCCAACCCGCTCGTGCCGAAGTCTATCCCTGGCCTCGAACTCGGCCGCAAGAACACGATTGCCGTCTCTGAGGAGATGCAGTCTTCGCGTGCTGAGATCTTTGCCGGTGGTGACATCGTCCGCGGTGGTGCAACGGTAATCCTCGCCATGGGTGACGGCCGTCGTGCTGCGCTCAATATGGACAAGCACCTGCGCGGGGAAGCCTGAGCAATGAGCGTTAGGACAGACAGAGCGATGACAAAGATGACAGATGACAGAAGGAAATTTGCATGATATGGAGAGCCGTCGCCTGGAGAAACGTCTGAAAGAGCGTTTTGTCAAGGCGATGGCTACCTATCGGCTCATTGACGATGATGACCGCATCCTCGTGGGGCTCTCAGGCGGCAAAGACTCCCTTCTGCTGACAGAGTTGCTGGCCAAGCGGGCTCAGATCCAGCATCCGCGATTCGAAGTTGAGGCCCTCCACGTTCGCATGGAGAATATCCACTACGAGAGCGATACCGGCTATCTGGAGCATTTCTGCGAGAATCTCGGCATCAGGCTACACATCGTCACCACCCGTTTCGATGTCACATCCGCTGCCCCTGCCCTCTCCGTCACGGATACTACAGCATTGCCGCAGTCTTCCACTGCCGACCTCCATCGCCAGAAACAGCCCTGCTTCCTGTGTTCTTGGAACCGTCGCAAGCAGCTCTTCAACCTCGCCCAGGCTCTCGGCTGCAACAAGATTGCCCTCGGCCACCATCAGGATGACCTGATCCACACAGCCCTGATGAACCTCACCTTCCAAGGCCGTTTCGGCACAATGCCCGCTCGGCTCAAGATGAAGAAGATGCCACTGACCATCATCCGTCCACTCTGCCTGATACAGGAAGCCGACATCAAGGCCTATGCCGAGTATCAAGGCTATCTGAAGCAGAAGAAGTCCTGCCCTTACGAGACAAGCTCTTCTCGCTCAGACATCAAGCAGCTCTACGCCGACATCGAGCGCATGAATCCCGAAGCCAGATACAGCATCTGGAGAGCATTGGAAACATCCAACAAACTGATTGAAGAATAAATAGGTAACAAAATGAGAATAAGCAAATTATCCATCATCGTCATCGCGCTAATCCTACCCTTCTCCCTGCAGGCTCAAAAGAAAAAGAAGACTGTTGTGAAGAAGCCTGTTGTAACCGTTCCTGCCGAGCCAGAGGAAGACCCACGCATCACCGAGATGCGCGAGCTGACACAGCAGATTGTGTTCATCGACAGCACGGTGATAGACAAGAATCATTTCCTCGACGCCATCAGCCTCAACCCAGAATCGGGAGAATTGTCACGCTATGACGAATTCATAGGCAGCGACGAACCATTAGAAGGATACGTCTACCTCAACGAAATGGGCAACAAGTGCTATTTCTCCAACGAAAACGAAGATGGACGCATCTGGCTCTACACAGCTGACAAACTGGGACAGGAATGGGCGGCACCGATTCCTGTGACTGGTATCGAGGAAGGCATCACCGAAGTCAACTACCCCTTCGTGATGGCAGACGGCATCACCCTCTATTTTGCTGCCAAGGGCTCGGAGAGTATCGGAGGGTACGACATTTTCATCACCCGTAGCGATACAGAAAATGCCAACTTTTTCAAGCCAGAGAACCTGGGGATGCCCTTCAACTCGGAAGCCAACGACTATATGTTCGCTGTCGACGAGATGGCCAATATCGGCTATTTTGTTACCGATCGCCGTCAGCCAGCAGGCAAGGTGTGCGTCTACACCTTCATACCGCCCACCACGCGCCGCACCTACAATCCTGACACCTATACCGACCAGCAGTTACGCTCAAGGGCCGAGATACGACGTATCGCCGACACTTGGGGGAACGGTAAGGATCGCAAGGCAGCCCTCGCCCGTCTGGAGAATCTGAGAGCCCAAGGCAAGCGCAAGCTTACTGCCAGCAGCAACAGCAATCAGATAGCCTTTGTGATCAACGACCGAGTGACGTACACATCGCCCAGTCAATTCAAGGCTCCCGACAACGATGTTCTATTCAAGGAGTATCTCTCGATGCAGAAACAACAGAAGGAACTGAAGGAGAATCTCGATAAGTCACGCAATTTCTACGCCAAGGCCCGCAAGAGCGACCGTGACATCCTGCGCAAGGAGATACTTGACAGCGAGCGCCAGTACGAGCACTATCTCAAGGAGATGAAAAGCTTGGAGAAGCGCATCCGAAATGCAGAAAACGAAACGCTCAACAATCAATAAAAAAAACTATGAACAAAAGACGATTCCCAGAATCCGAACTGATTATCAATGCCGACGGCTCTTGCTTCCACCTTCATCTGAAGCCAGAGCAGTTGGCCGACAAGGTGATACTCGTAGGCGACCCTGGCCGCGTGAATACCGTAGCAGAACACTTTGACTCCCGCGAGTGTGAGGTACAAAGCCGTGAATTCCACACCATCACCGGCACCTATAAAGGCAAGCGCATCACCTGTCAGAGTCATGGCATCGGCTGCGACAACATCGATATCGTGGTCAACGAACTCGACACGCTCGCAAACATCGATTACAACACGAGAGAAGAGAAAGACGAACATCGCACGCTGACGATGGTACGAATCGGTACCTGTGGCGGTTTGCAGCCTTTCACACCCACGGGTTCATTCATCGCCAGCGTAAAAAGCATCGGCATCGATGGCCTGTTGAACTACTATGCTGATCGCAACAAGGTGTGCGACCTCCAGATGGAAGCGTCATTCAAACAGCACATGCACTGGAATCCCATCATGGGTAATCCATACGTAGCCGTTGCCGACGAGAACCTTGTCAACCAGGTTGCCCAAGACGATTTGATACGCGGCTACACCGTAGCCTGCGGTGGTTTCTATGGTCCTCAGGGGCGTATTCTCCGAGCCGATGTAGTCGATCCCGACCAGAACAACAAGATTGAGACATTCGAGTATGACGGCATGAAAATATGCAACTACGAGATGGAGTCGTCGGCTCTCGCAGGCCTTGCCTCAATACTTGGCCATCGTGCCATGACCTGCTGCATGGTCATCGCCAACCGCTATGCTCAGAAGATGAACACAGAATACAAGAACTCCATCGACACACTCATCCAGAAAGTCCTCGATCGCATCTAATCTGTCAAGTATACTGCGGTAGTACCGCAGTCCTATAAGATGAATGATACAATCTGCGCACTCGCAACACCCCCAGGCGGAGCCCTCGGCATCGTTCGCGTCAGCGGTCCTGAGGCTTTTTCTATCGTCAGTTCCCTCTGTTCAGTACGCTGCGCTAATAGCACAGCCAACACCATCCATTACACCCATATCACCGACGGCTCGGAAATCATCGATGAAGTCATGGTCTCCATCTTCCGAGCCCCCCACTCCTATACTGGTGAGGACAGCGTGGAAATCTCCTGTCACGGCTCACGCTATATATTAAACAAGGTACTGGAGCTTTTGGTGCAGCATGGCTGTCGGATGGCAGGCCCTGGTGAATACACCCAGCGCGCCTATCTCAACGGCAAGATGGACCTCTCGCAGGCAGAGGCCGTTGCCGACCTCATCGCCTCTACGAATCGCGCCACCCACCACCTCGCCATGAGTCAGCTGCGCGGTGGCATCTCCTCGGAGTTGGCCACCATGCGTGAACAACTACTCAGGCTCACCTCACTGCTCGAACTCGAACTCGATTTCTCCGACCACGAAGACCTCGAATTTGCCGACCGCAGCGAACTGCTGGAACTTGCCAAAACTATTGACAGTCACATCTCTCATCTGGCCGACACCTTCCAGACAGGCAATGCCCTTAAGAACGGCATCCCAGTAGCCATCGTCGGTGCACCAAACGTAGGCAAGAGCACCCTGCTCAACGCCCTGCTCGGCGAAGAACGGGCCATCGTCTCCGACATACAAGGCACCACCCGCGATGCCATCGAAGACACCATCTTGCTCGGCGGCATAACCTTCCGATTTATCGACACAGCAGGCATCCGTCATACCAACGACCAGATAGAGAACCTCGGCATCGAGCGCTCCATAGCCGCAGCCCGGCGTGCCCGCATCATCCTGATGATGACAGAGCCGGGCGTGCCCTACCCCGACATCCCCACCAACGACGACCAGACCGTCATCCTCATCGAGAACAAGACCCAGGCCTTCCAAGCCAAATATGGCATAGGCATCGAAGCCCTTAAACAGCAACTCATCGCTGCCGCCCCCAAGACCTCCGATTCCGACATCATCATCACCAACGCCCGCCACTACGACGCCCTCATGCGTGCTCACGAAGCTATCCTGCGCGTCATCGACGGCCTTGAGATGCAAATGAGCGGAGACCTTCTCAGTGAAGATCTCCGCCTCGTTCTCGACATCCTTGCCGAAATCACCGGCACCCAGATCACTCCCAACGAAGTATTAGGGAATATCTTCAAGCACTTCTGCGTCGGCAAGTAAATAGCAATTTATTTACTTGACCTCGGCGAGTTCCGTAACGACTCGGCCATTCAAGCGAGCTTGATGGCTCTCGCTGTTCCGTCACTTGACGGTGATCCAGACGGACTCACCCCTACCCTTGGCCTCGACGATCTTCTGTTTCAGTCGATGAACCCAGATGCGGCTGTCGAGCACTTTGCCGACCTCGCGGTTCTTGCCGACGAGGATGCAGCCTTCTGTGTCTGCTGACGTGTTGCCCGCATGGATGCGGATGCCCTCAAACTTCGGCACGCCGAGCAGGATGGGGAGCCACTGCTTGAATCTTGGCGAGTACGAGATGACCACGGCATAGCGCCCTTCGGGGATGGCCGAACGGCCTTTCACCTTATAAGCACCGTTGGCATAGTCGCGCCAAGTGGGTTCCAACGTGTCGCAGAAATAATCATCGGCTGTGCCTGCCAGATACTCGTCATCTACACGTCGCCGAATATACAGCCTACCTATGGTGTAGGTCTTCCGTTTTGCTATACGTTCTAATATCAGTTCCATGTTATTTCTGTTTTTTGATTTTCGAAAAACTGTCATCTGTCATCTGTAAGAGGTAGCCGCGATGTACCCACTGCGAGAGCATGTTTCGGGTACCGTGAGTGTCCATGCCATTGGCCTGTCGGATAAGGTCTGCATCATGTACTGTAAACTCGTCGGGCAGCAGTTTTAGCAGGTTGCGAGGGCCGCGACGGCCTGTCTGCTCGTCGACACTACGGTTAGCATTCTCGATAGCCTCGCCAAAGAATGTCATTTTGCAATGCATATCATACTGCAGGCTCCAACGGACAAAATCCTCAATCTCGCGAGACCATTTGTAGTCGTTGCAGATGTAGAGCACACAAGCCTTCAGATAAGCTATCACGTTGGCTCGGAACGAGAGGTTCTCATACACTCTCGACTGTGAGAGACGGGCAAACTCGGCACATTCATCTTTTAGGCGCTTAGCCAGACGGAATGCCTGCGGACAGTCTATCACCCCAGCAGCTCGACAAAGGCGGTCAATGAAAGGCCTCAGTTCTTCGTCGAAGCTTGAATCATATGTGCCATACACGGGCATGTCGGCTCCGATTTCCCGTTCAGGGATGGTGCAGAAGTTGATACGACTGATAGGGCCATCGGTCAAAACCCGTGCGAAATAGCGCTGCCCTTTTTGGATGGTCGTTGCTGCATTCCAATTGAATCGGATGCACACTTTTTCCGTGACCGATTGCGTACCAACACGCGTCTGACCGTAACGGTTGTCAGGGTCGAAGGCCAGACACATGATCTGAAACTGCTGTGAACCACGAGCCGAACCGCGAAGGGCATCAAACTGGTCGATCTCGTTCATCTTCGTATAGAGGAAATGCTCGTCAGCCTCGGCCATACGCATCACGAAGGCAGGGTTGGTCATATCGGGGTCAACCTCCTGGATAACAAGACCTTCAGGGCGCTGGCGTTTGTCTTTATTAGAGCCCTTAGAGTTCACCTCCTTCTTCCAGTCGGCCTCTCGTTTCAGGTTCTCAGCATCACGCTTGCGGATGTCGGCCATGATGTGGTTGATGGGTTGCGAGATACAATCCTTACCGGCTCCCGTTCCAGCCATCAGCACGTTCATAAACGTGGCTTCGTGCATCACATTGTCGATATACGGAAAACGGACCTTCCACAGATGAGCACCCAGCGACGGAAAAATAGCGTGAGCCACAGCAGGCTTATAGACATCGGGGGTTCTTGAAACTAGCAGCTGTACCACTTTCGGCAGTTTCTTCGGCATCTCTGGTGGCAAGGCAGGCTCAGTGGTCATAGATGTTGAACGACCATTTGTAGCCACTTGATTGTCTGCTGGCTCTGCTTTAATCATCTTCAGGCTTTTGGCCAATACTTTGCGCTGGAACTGTGACATCTTCTGATTAGGGTCATAGTATTTCGAATAGAAATCATCCACCAACTGCTGGATATTCTTGTCTTGCCAGTTCTGCGCCATGCGTACCTGCAACACACCCATCAACTCCGACTTCTTCAACAACTGGGTAGCACCTACAGAGAGGATGCTTTTCAGAGCCTCATGTCTATGACCTTCCACGATGAGCACATCGGCAGTCAACTCAGCCTCCTTCATGCAAGCATCAAAGATATATAAGGTACGCGCGTCAGCCTCAACGACATCTTCTGATGTGCTCACGGAAACAGAAGGTGTAGCGGTGGCTTCAGGCTTAACCAAAGGCCTTCCATCTACATCAAGCCCTCTTTGCAGATAGGCCTCTCGGCGCTCCTCCAACTCTTCGCCCTCAATGGGCTCCAGCCAATGCTCTGAGCGGAATGTTTCTTGGTCTATACCCGTTACATAGATATACCTTTCGGGTGTGAAGCATGATGCATCAAGCAACTCGTCGGCATCGAATCCTAACTCCTCGCAGAAAGCTCGCTGGGCTTCTTCTATGGTCATGCCTTTGGGAATGCGGATATAGATGTGGCCTTTACCACGAGCCGAATAAGCCTCACGCAGCACCATATCGTACCACTCCGACATCTCGTCCTTGTTCACCTCCAAGGCTTTCTCGAAGGCCCCGCGCACCAGCTTGGGATTATCGATATCCACACATGTCATAAAGGTGAAAGCCTCGGAAATGATGCTGTCCTGCGACCGATGGTTGTCCTTGAAAGCTGTGTAGTGAGGGCAGATGAATGGCAGCCAGTCTTTCTTCTCCTCCTTACCTGCACGAATATCTGCTACATCGCGGCGGAGCCACTCCTGGCGGAGCAGCTCGTCAAGCTGCTCCCCAGTTTGGGTCTCTGCATACCCCCGATTATTCTTCTGTTTGTCAGGGAAATGCTTGGTGTTCAGTGCTATCAGTCGATTTACCATACTGTTTCCTCCTTTCTTGAGTTAAAATAGGCCATGATCTCCTCGGACTCCTGATAGAAGAGGCTCTTCATCAACGAGAGTGGATAGCGGCGGGGAAATCTGAACTCCACCTTCAGACATCCGCGCTGTCCGTGGTTCATCTCGCGAGTACGCTTCACATCAGCATGGGCTGTCTGGAAGAGCGTCTCATACTTAGGACCGTTCAGTCCGTCATGGTAACGCTTCATGCGAGTCCTTCCGTCTTCTTCCACCATCACCCCAGCACGATAGCGAACCAGCCCCTTGCCATCAGCTGTCACTGGTGCTTTATCCTGCTCCCATAAGCATGGGAAGATATTGATGTCGCCATTGTTCATGAATGTTGTCTGGGTGTCCATCTGGACGTTCTGCAAAATCTGCTGCTTGTTACTGTTGTTTACTTTTTCCATGTTTTGAGTTGTTTGCGAGAAGAAGGTTGGAATCTTTGCGCATTTACCCGGGAACATCCTCCTCACTTCAACCCAAAGTTTAACTTATCTGTTTATTTTAATAATGTCCGTGGCTACGATGTCTTGAAAAACTTGACCGTTGTACTCACGGGTAGAGAACCGAAGGGTCGTGATGACCACATCGCCTTCGTAGAACTGGCATCCGGCAAGGTTGCCAAGGACAGCCACAAGGTAAGAGTTTTCGAACTTGCCGCCAATCTCCTGAAGTACCAGGTTACGCTTGGCCATCTGACCGTTGTCGGCCTTCTCACTCTTCACGTAGAACTGCTCGCTGCAGCTCTTCACTTTCATAATGTTTGCTTGCATTTTTTTACTTTCCTTTTTTGTTAATACTTTTGTTGCTTCTTGGAACTCATCCGAACGGGGTTTATAGAGCCCGTGGCTTCTTGTTTCCAATGCAAAGGTAAGTACAAAAAAAAGAAGTGGCGGTCACTTCCGTAACCGCCGTATAAAGTCCGTATAAAGTCCGTAATTTATGATATCGGAATACGTTAATTCCGTATTACAACATCCTTTCTATCGCATTCCATAGTTCATCGCAGAAGTCCTCCTGTGGATTGTTTTTCATGTCGTAGTAGGCCTCGTTCCTGTCGTGAGGATCAGTAATCACCTTGGTGAAGTTCTTCATGGTACTTTCGCTGATGTGCAGCCTCTGAGGGAAGTCTTCAGGGGTTATGCTTACAGCCATACTGGTAAAGTCTGTCTGTGTAAAGCCAGCCCTTTCTAAATGGTCGCGCACTACCAAGAAAGTGCCAACCCAATGATTTTTAGTCGTAAACAATTTCCTCTTGTACATATCCAACAGAGCAGACTTTAGTATTTCTGCACGAGCAGTTATATCCAAGCGACGATACTTTGCCCTCGGGTCTTGATTTAACTGCTGAGGACGCATCAACTCATGAGGTTCACCAGGAAGACTGACTTCATTAATCCGTCTTAGTTTAATAATACGACCCACATAACTTATAATATAAAGGTCTGTTGGATTACAATTGTTGGCATAAATCAGCAGAGCATCGGTATATGTGGTATTACCGATGTTGTGCTGTGCCATTTTAAGTATACTACCTATACTTAGAGGTGCAGTATCTATTTCAATAAACTCTTTATCGTAGTCTTTCCTCATCAGAATGATTACTGACGCAAGAGGAATGTCTTGCGGTACTTCTCTTCGTAAGTTTCATTAAGGGTCTTGACTACTCTCGACAGGCAGCTAACGTCCTTTTCATCCCTTGGCATATTTACTTCTCCGAATTCTGGGATTTCAGACGCCCTGAATACAACAGAAGCACCAAGACTTTTCATTAATGACAAATACTGCCAGAGTTGCTGAATGATAATCTCGATTATTTCTTGATCCTTTTTGTTATAAATAGGCACAAAGAAGGAAATCAATTCAGGGTTATCCTCTTGACAAACGATACATTTTCTGACAAAGCCGGTTTTGTCTTTTCTATATAACAGAGATAAATTCAATTCTAAATGGTCAGCTACAGTGGGGAGATTAAGGTATAAGCCAACTCTACGCAGGTAACTTTCCAAATCAAAGATTCCGTTTTTACGCCAGGCCCCCTTTTCTGCATCTCCCAAAGTAAAGCCATCACTAGCAAGCAGTACGAAATCACTCCATTCAAAGGGACTCGGCTCTACGTCGGCATTAGGGTCAGACATGCCAATAATGTCCACGTCACTAACCTCCACTTTACTCCACACGTTCCCTTCTCCGCCACCATAATATGACGTTATATCACGATTGCCCCGATCCTTACCAAGCTTAGCCAAGAGTTGACGCTTGTTAACATAGCTGACAACCGGATGGCTATGCGTATAAATATCTATACCATCTGGGCCAGGATACTCTTTACCTACCACAATAAGAGTTCCTATTTGTATTCCAACAACTCCTCCGTAATGGATAATCTGATAGGGAGGTTCCAGTTTTACGAAATGTGACTCCATCTTATCTAAATATTCTATACTCTATAATACAAAAATTGTCTCATCTCCGCAGATGTTGCGAATCTTCAGGCGCAGTGGGCGCTCGTCGCTAACGATGTAGCCCTGCCAGAACTTCTGCGTTTTCGTGCCGTTGAAAATCATGCGGCTGGTCTTGGCGTCGATTTTGATTTCTGCATCGGCGTGCCACTCGGGCGAGTCGCTGCAGGTGCAGTCGAGGCTCACCATCTCGATGCACTCCAGCCCTTCTTCGCTGATGCGCAGCGGGGTGAACGTCTTGGGGGCATCAGTATGCTTCTCATTGTACTTGTTCACCTGAGCCAGACTTACTTCGTTGTAGTCTTTGATTTTCTTGGCTACGCGGTCGCTGAAGAACCAGCGGAGGTCAATGCGCCAGCGTGTGAAGCAGCCATCCTGTACCTCACGTGGCCCCTCCCATCGGGCCTTGTCCAGTTCGATGGTCTGAGCCAGATAGGGGCGCAGCGGCTCCTTGACGATGTGGATGCGGGGGTCGGCGTGACGCTCCTCCTTTTCCAACTCGCCGTCGGCTATCTTGTTGATATAGTAGATGCGCACTTCCTTCAGGTCGGTGTCGGCATTGATTTTCGTTATCTCCTCCACGATACGACTCATCATGGCGCGGTCGAGCAGGCGCTCCGCACTGTTCTTCAGGTCGGGTACGTAGACGGGTATCTTGCCTTTCTGCGTATCGCTGACGCTGCCTGCCCAGAACTTGCCCAGTTCGGCATCTGCCTTTAGGTTGGGGATGATTTCTCTTACTCTGTCCATCGTCTGTGCCGGATTGCGGAAGAGAGAGACCCCGTCGTCCACCTTCATCACGTCGAACTCGGCACCGAGGTTCTTCAGGCGGTCGCGGGTCAGCTCGATGCTGTTGATGCCAATGTCGCAGGTAACGAATCTGCGCCCCAGTTTATGGGCGACAGCCGCTGTCACGCCGCTGCCCGCGAAGAAGTCGGCCACAAGCATGCCTTCATTGCTTGATGATTCGATAATTCGTCTTAATAATGCCTCTGGTTTTTGAGTTTCATATTCCATCGGCTCAACTTGGCCAGCAGGTTGAAGCATAGGCAATCTCCAAACATCATCAATCGTGAAAGAGTCTGAATCTTGATAAATCACTTTTCCATTCTCGTCTTTGGCATTGACGAGTTTTTGACCCTCACTATCCCAAACTCTTTTAATTTGCTTTGTCTGCTTCTCTCGTTTTTCCTTTATTGGAGTAAAGTTGAAATCATTCCCAATATGGTAGTAAAAAATTGTATCATGGTTGGAAGCAAATCTGTTGACGTTGCCCTGCATCTTATTGTAATAATGCCAGACGATTTCGTTTGCAAAATTCTCTTCGCCGAAAATCTCGTCCATCAGTATTTTCACATAGTGGCCTATGTTCCAGTCCAGATGCACATATATGCTTGCCTCATCGCTCATGACGCTCTTGATGGCACAGAGGTTCTCGTACATCCAGTTGAGGTATTTCTCCTTGTCCCAGATGTCGCCGTACATCTTTTCCTCGAAGCTCTTCATCTCGTCGTGCGAGAGTTCGCGCTCGGCTTCCTCTATCCGCTCTGCCAGAGCAGGGTTATGGCGCAGATAGACTTTCTTGGCATAGTCGGCACCGCTGGCAAAGGGCGGGTCGATATATACCAAGTCTACCTTGATGCCCCGATCTTTCAGATAGGCACAGGTGGCCACGCAGTCGCCGCGCACCACCATATTCTTGTCTGGGTTTTCGCCGACGGGTTCTTCGCGCACCATGTCGTATTTCACCATGCCGCGCTCAACGACGGGCACTACATCACGGTTTCCACGATAGTCGAGCAGTCGGCGGGTGCGAATAAAGTTGCCAAGCACGGCCTGACCTTCCAGCGGTGTATAGAATGGGATATATTTGATTGCCATATATTGATTTGTTTATTTCAGTTTGAAAAAAGTTTTGATGGTGTCTCGTGCCTTTGTCTCCAGCTGAGCGAGGTTCTTATTGTCCTTCTCGGCCTCCAGATAGAGGTAGTCGAACTCTGGCAGTCCCTCGCGGTTGCGGTTTAGTTCCAGGAAGGTGCCCGTCATGTAGTCGTGCTTGTCCTTGAAGCTGTCGGCATAAATCTGGCCCTTGGTCTCGATAATGAGCACACGGTCGATGCTGCCGTCCTGCCTGCGGCTCAGCACCAAGAAGTCGGGCACGTACTGCTGCAGTGCCTCCCATTCGTCGCCCGTCGTCTTGTAGGGCTTGATGATAAACGACGTGAATTGCTCGTCGCCATTGAAATATATCTCCAAGTTCTGCTCATGGACGGAGGCCAGCAGGTCGCGGAAGAAATCGCGCTCCAGACTGCTGTCAAAACGGTAGGGCAGGTATTGGTAGGTGATGTCCTTATGGCAGGCATCCATGCTCAGCAGTTTTTCGCTGAGCTGACGCTCCCTGAGGTCGGCTTTTTCCGTTTCGCCCTTCATGCGCAGGTATTCCACAAATTCACGTTCGTCATCGGGAAGTGCAGGCGGGTTTTCGTCGGCATCGACTATTTCCCGCACCGTCTTCTGGCATGGGAAATATTTCTCTTCGTCAGCAGGCTGGAAATCGGACAGCCGTCGGTCGTCGTTGATTATCTCGGTCTCACCGCCATGCCTGATGACCATGATATGGGCATCGCGACGTATCTCTTCTCTGCGGTATTTTACGGTGCGCTCTGTAAGGAAAGCCCGGCGGATGGCCTCACGGATGGCCTCGTGGTCGAATTCTGCCGACAGATAGCGGCCGTCCTTCTTCTCTATGCTGATGCTGCTGAAGACATGCCTCAGCTGTGGTTCATATTCTAGCAACATTTCCTCGCTGGGATAGTTTGTGCCTTCTTTCAGAATCAGATAGAACCATTCGGTGAAGGTCATAGGCACTTCAATTCCGGCAAGATCAGTCGTGGAGTTGAGGGTCTCAACATGAATATTCTTGGTGTCGCGCCCGTATTGTCTGGCCTTGATGAGCAATTCGCCGCTTTCGAGCACGGCCTTTGTGTCGGGTCTTACTTCGTCGATTCGCTCCACGTGGTTCAGCTCCAACTGGTAGAAGGGAATCTCCGGCACGCGCTGCCGCCCCATGCGTGAATAACGCTGGAAGTGGGGAGGATCTTTTTCTGCAGCACTTTTCAGTTCCTCGAGCGACGAGTTCTGCTCTTCCTTCAGCTGGCGGTCCAAATAGACGGCATTGGCGCGATTGAGCCAGATGAGCGCCGTCTCGTCCTCGTATCTCACGGCTTGGCGAAGACATCGGCAAGTACGTTGGAGCACCGAGTTTTGGGGACTCTTGTCGTCGGGCTCGTAGGGCATAATCACGCCTGCCAAGCTCTTACAGTCCCAGCCTTCCTGTCCAATACGAACCAGAAGGACGATGCGCTTGTCGCTATCCTCGTCGAGTCGTAGGAACTCCTGTTCTGCATCCTTAGGAGCAGGGAAAGTTTCGCCGCCATCTTTGCCTCCTTTATGGTAAGCCAGCAGTACGTCGCTGGCAGACATGCCGTATTCGGCTACTATCTGACTGACCTGCGGATAAACATCACGTTCCAGATTGGCTATGCTGCGACAGAAGATAGCCAGTTTGGCCTTGCGAGGCTTCCCATCGCCTGCAATATCATAAGCCACATCCATGTAATTATCCAGGAAGTCGCGTACACCCTTGTCCAGCAGTTCGCGGCTGGGCAACTCGCTGTCTTCTATGCGCGGAGTTTTAAGAAAGTTTTTAATACCGCTGGTCAGCGGATAATAATAAACCACCGTAGCCATGCTGCTGTCTTTCAGCGGTTGTTCGGTACCTATAGTGATACGGTATGGTTTCTTCAGATAGGGAGTGCCAGAGAAGCCAATCATGCCGTTGAATGTCTTTCCTTCCGTCCACTTCTCAATCACCTGTTTCAACTTATTATCCTTGTCCGCCACATGATGGACCTCGTCTACAAAGATGGCCAGATTGGGTATGCGGCCAATCACATCGCGCAGTTCGTTGGCCACGCGAATCTGTTCCCATTCTTTCTTTTGTTCGGGCGTCTGAAAGAGTTCGGGCTGGGCGTCTTTCTTCTCCACTCGGTCGAGAATCACCTTTTCCGCATTAGTGATAGCCACCAGCCCCATCATCTCGTCGTATGGCTGATGATTGTTGATTTTCAGCGCATTTGGATTCTTTATCTGATTGCTGTCTTTAGCCGTCTTTTGCTGGTCGAGAATCTCGAAAGTCACCATCCTCCTTAACTTGGATGCTTCTGGCTCAGGTATCACCCACGACGGATCGAAACGCATGATGTTGCGCAGGCTGGGCAGAATACTGGACTTTGTGCCGCTTGGGGCGAATATCATGAAATTATGAGCCCAAACAGGGTTACTCTTATCTTTGCAGTTGGCGAAATACAGGTCTATATATATGAAGGCTGCCATCAGGAAAGTTTTGCCGGCTCCCATCGGCAGGCTGAACACATAGTCAGTATAGTCCTCATCGTAGAAGATGCTCTTGAACGCAGCCTCATAGTCGATGTCCTCGGCCTTGATACGCAGCAGCTCTTTCATTTTGGGGAGCACCGGGGCACTCATGGGGTCGGGCTGGGCATACTGCATCAAGGCCATTGCTCCTGCATTGCCCACAATTGTCTGGTACGTGTTTGAACCGTATTCAGCTTGGTTCAGCTGGTAGTCGGGGTCATTAAACTGCCCATCTGCAAACAGCCTCCAAAGTGGTTTGTTGCCACACGCTATTTTCAGGTAGAGGTAAGTGCGGATGCTTTCTATCTGTGCATCGCGCATTTCACCTTTCTTAATTATATAGTCAATGAAGTCCCTTACCGTACATGCAGGTGAGGCATACCATTGGTCTCTTTTATGTCGTATCAGTTCGTAAAACATAAAGCAATTCTGCATTTTGTTTGGCTGCAAAGGTACAAAATTTTATTGAGATTTATTTTCTTTTACCAAAAAACTTACACTGACAAATGACAGTTATGACAGATGACAGTTTTTGAATTTGAAGAGATAGAGAATATTAGTATTATATATATTATAATATATATAATACTAATTATAACTTTGCATGGATTTTCAGGAAACTGTCATCTGTCATTTGTCATCCTGCTAAGGCTCAACCTACCCGCTATCGTGTCTTTTCCTGAATACGGTTG
>DDQK01000001.1:25078-90896 GCA_002342665.1 Prevotella sp. UBA2444 | reverse complement strand
CTGAAGACCGAGGACGAGAACGGTAGCGGCAACAGCGGCAGCACTGATACCGGTGGCTCGGAGCAGCCTTGATGAGCAGGCATACGGAGGGGGCGGGCTGCCCTCGGCTCCCTCCCCTGCTCGATTAGTCAAAGAAGTTATTAACCCTCAAAACATCTGACACCATGAAGAACAACAAGGAAACGTGGAAGACCATCCTCCAGATCATCGGCAGCATCATCGCATCTGTCATTACAGCACTGAGCACCACGAGTTGCATGGGCTACGGTCCGATAGCGCTCTAAGCCTCTGACATGAAAACAGAATCCGCAGATTTCTCATATCGAGGAATCTGCGGATTTGTTATATTAATCGATACTACCTATCACCAAACACATGATGATAACACTCCCTTATTTCATCGTCTTCTACTGGATGGGCTTCCCCCAAATTCTTCAGCCTAGATACTCCTTCGCCTCTTTACGAGTCGAATACAAGTCCATCACCAACTCTTCCAATGAGTTACGTTCCAATGACTTGATGTATTTCTTGACTTCTGCTTTTGAAATACGAAACTTTTATAATTTGATATGGCCGATGATGGTCAATTCTGGCGCATTGATTTCTTCCTGCCACTCACCCCATGACTTCAGATGATTAAAAATAGTAGTCTCATCGATTGTTAATCGACAAAATTGCAGGTATCTATAGAAAAAAGCCCCAAAAAGAGTAGTCTAAACAGATTATTTGATAAAATGTTTGTTATATTAAACATTTTTATATATCTTTGCACCCGATAAGATACAATTATGGGAAAGAATACATTTGGTAAAACGATGCCAAGGGCATTAAGCCAGAACCTAAAAATCATGGGCGAGCAAATCATGTTGGCCCGCAAGCGCAGGCATTTGTCTATGCAAGACATAGCAGACAGGGCTACGGTAACGCGTCTAACTGTCTCAAAGGTGGAACATGGCGACCCAACGGTCTCCATGGGTATCTATGCACGTGTACTTTTTGCACTTAATCTGGAAAAGGATATCACCCTGTTGGCTGCCGACGACGCTCTTGGCAGACAACTTCAGGATGCAGAATTACTGAGACGATGAAGAGAATTATAGTTTACGCAGACTTTGATTTCCTAAACTCTCCCGAGGAGATTGGAACATTAGGCTCAGAATCGTATGAACGAAGGGAACAGAATAGTCATTTTATGCAGTATTTTATCCCGTATTGCATAAAATAGTGCATTTTTTGTGCAATAAGCTTGCAGAAATGAAGAAAATGTTGTAGATTTGCAACAGAAATAGACATGAGCTTATGAAGACAATAGTTCTAAACCAACGAAAAGAACGAGATGCGTTGTTGTCACGTCCGTATCTGACAAGAAGGATTTCTCTGGATACCGACACGCTGTTGAACAGCCATCTCATCAAGTTGATCACTGGGCCACGCCGTGTAGGCAAGTCCACACAGGCTCTACTGATGTTGAGGGACAAGAACTTTGCGTATCTGAACTTCGACAGTCAGCAACTGCTGGATGCGTGGGATGCCAATCTGGTCATGAGAATGCTGGATGATGTCTATCCCGGGTATGACTATCTGTTGCTGGATGAGGTGCAGAACCTGGACGCGTGGGACTTGTGGGTCAGTGAACTCTACAGACAGGGGAAGAACCTGGTCATCACAGGCAGTAACGCCAAGATGCTTTCAAGCGAAATGGCAACGGTGCTGACAGGCAAGTATCTGCAAGTCGAGATGCTTCCCTTCAGCCTTGAGGAGTTGTTCGACTGGCACAAACTTGACCTGCACCATCTTATGCCCGAACAGGGTGCTGAGTGCAAAGTGCTGACAGACGATTACCTGCGGAATGGTGGCTATCCGGAAGTCGTAGCATCACGACAGTTGGTACGCAGTTATCTCGATACGCTGTTCGACTCTATTGTGTGGAAGGATGTGGCCAAGCGTCATAACGTGAGAAACATCACAGACCTAAACAACCTTGCTGTTTATCTGGTGTCAAATTTCTGCAACCCGCTTAGTTCCAACGAATTGGCAGAAGAGTTAGGGTTTTCGAGTGTCAACACCACTAAAAAATATATGGCCTATCTTCATGAACCCTATCTGTTATATTATCTGTCACGCTACAACAACAAACTGAAACTGATGAAAAAAGCACCGCGGAAAGTTTATGTTGTAGATAACGGCTTTGTGGCTGCTAAGGCTTTCTCTGTGACTGAAAATCTCGGACGCTTACTTGAGAACCAGATTTTCATAGAACTGGTACGACGTGGCTACGACACTGAGAAAACCATGTTCTATTATCGTTCACGAAACGATAAAGAAGTTGATTTCGTATTGCGACAGGGAGTTCACATCGAGCGTCTGGTGCAAGTATGTTATGATCTGAGCAGTCCCAAGACGGAGAAGCGCGAGGTTGACGCAATAGTGGAATGTGCTGGCGAACTGAAGTGTGACAATCTTACCATTGTGACCTACGACGATGAGCGCACCATCGAGAAGGATGGCTATAAGATAGATGTTATACCAATAGCTAAATTCTAATTGAAAAGATAGGACAGCCAGGGAGTTCACTTCTCGCAGAGCCAGTACTCCGAACAGCCGTTCACCATGCGGTGGCGGAAGTTGAAGCGGTAGTTGTTCATCGACTTGCCCAGCACGGCAGGCGTGGCCCGCTTGGCATCGAAGTAGGCGTAACGCCCTGAGAACGTGGCAAGTATCTCCGATGTGCTCCACCACCGGCCCTCGCCGTCCTTGGGCTTGCGGAACGTCTCGTTGATCATCTCCACCAGGTCGATGGTGCGCTGGTAGGGCACGTTCTCCTCGATCAGCGTCTGTATCTCGTCATCCTCCAACCAGAAGCGCTCACCCTTATTAAAGAGGTGGAGAGCCTGGGCATAGAGTTGGCGATGGTTGAGATTGTCGGTGAAGTCGATGTTCTTGCCAGCCGGGATGCCCACACAGACGAAGCGGCGCGACCCCGTGGGATCGACCAGCGGCTGTTGCTGATTCGTGGTACCAATGAACGAGGTATAGCGGCGATACTGCTTGATGGTCTTGCCGTAGGGCGGACGGAACTTCACGTCGCTCGACGACAACAGGTACTTCAGCACGATCTGCTGCGACGAGGTGGTCTTGTCAAACTCATCGATGTTGATGAGCGCAAACGAGGTCAGCGCGATGTTCAGGTCAAACTCGTTCTTGAAGTTCAGCTTGTCGTTGTAATAATCACGCAACTCCGGCGGCAGCAGAATCTTGCAGAAGCGCGTCTTGCCACATCCCTGACGACCTATCAGCAGTGGCGTCAACGCATTGCCAGTCAGCTGCTTATCGCTCTCTCGCCACTGCGCCACCATCCCCACAAGCCAATACCGCAGGTACTTCTCCCAGTGCGGCTGTTCCGTAGGTACTCGCAGCGCAAGCTCCCCTATCCTATCCTCCCCGTCCCATGCAGGCAGGCTGTCGAGCCACGTGTTCACGGGGTCGTACTGCTCGATACGGGTAGAGTCGATGAATCGGTTCACGTCCTGGTCCCACGACTTCAGTCCCTGCTCTCGCGCTTCGATGGTCATATCGTTGCGCACCTCCTCGGTCAACGGCTTAAACGTCTGGTCCTCTGAGTATTTCATGCGATACTCGGCCACGCCCGTCATCAGGTTCTTGCGCATGTCGTAGTTGGCAGTAAGAAAAATCTCCGTCCGCATCGTCTGCAGCGTCTCCTGCGGCACGCTCTTCAGCGGCTTTATCTTATTTTTCTTGCGATACTCCTCCATCAGCGGAATCTCATAGGTGGAAGCAAAGACGCTCTTCACCAGTTCCGGGTCGTTGTGGAAGAGCGGATGCTCCAGCGTCATGCCCTGAGCATGAGCGAGCGGTATGCCCTGTTCGAGCGACTTGCGGGCTATCTGCTGCAGCAGCAGCATCTGGCGGTCCTCGTCGGGCAAGTCAAAGTAGCCGCCCAACACCTCGCGGAGTATAAACACCCAATTGAAATGATACGTCCGCTTGACGGTGCGCCCAGGCATCAGCATGTCACTCTCCCACGAGATAGGCGTCGGCTCCGGCTGTTCGTGCTTCGCCGTATCCGCCTTGAAGGGTCGTGCATCGGGATTGAAGTACATCTCAGGGTCGGCACTTAGATAGACCGTCCGTTCCAACGTCGGCTCCAAGTACTCAATGTCCAGTCCGAACTGGTTCTGATAGGCCCTCCGCGCCGTCTCATACAGGTTCTTGTGGAACTGCCTCACCTCTTCTTCCTTCTCTGGCAATGCCATTACTCCGTACATTTCGCCCCTGCACACAATCTTCACCGACTTGCCAGACGCCCCTAAGAAAGCCATCACCGTCTCGTCCATCCGCGCCGCCTGGTTTCTGATGGCGACGGCCTCCTCATACGTCTTCAGGCCGTTGACCTCTACCACCACCAGCCCGTTATAGCGAAGCCCCTTCTGTATCTCCTTATAGTTCACGCACTCTGCGGCAAAGAGTATGCGCGGCAAGTCCACCGTATGGTCCTGCGCGTCGATCACGATCTGTCCGTCGTCCAGCCGCTGCGGCTGACAGAACTGATAGTTCAGGCGCAGGTTGAACACCTTCTGCTCCTCAGGACTCTTGCGGATCATCTCTGCCAGATCCTTCAACTCCAGACGGTTGATTACCATCTTCTTTCGCGATATTTTCAGTAAACTTATCTTCATAAATTCGTATTTTTAGCTTTGCCTCTACTAAATCATTCGATATATGGTTGCAAAATTACTCATTTTTAGGATATTATGCAAGGATTTTGCTAATTTTTTCTTCTATTCTACCTCTACAAATCCTCTATTTTCCTTCTACCTTACCTCAACCTCCCCCTCCACCCTAATAGAACTTCGCACCGCCCATACATGCAACTTTGCGCCCTCCAAACTGACGTCCCATCCCCGCCTAGCGCTAACCAGGAAGCCGCCGCTCTTTGAAATTCTCTAGAGAATTTATCACTTAGGTGGCACCTTTCTTAGACTTTGCAGTAAGCAAACCTGTAAATTCTCTAGAGAATTTAGCAGCCATAAGGCTTCCGATATCCCGGAAGCAGGCTGTAGCGATGGAGTTTGAACGCTTGTCCTTGGCGATTTGGCTACTATCCAGCGAGACAGATGTTATGTAGAGGCAGAGTAGAGGCAAAGTAGAAGAAGAGTAGATGTAAAATAGATGCAATATTTCGCCTAAACTAATAATATTCAATAATATAAAGTTCTTTTAGTAGAAGCAGAAACAAAATAGTTATTACAAAACAATAATTCATATCCCTGAGCTAGACGCTCGAAAATACTCTCGCTCGAAAAAGCTCAAAATTCTTTTGGCTTTTTGCTTGCTTATTCGTATCTTTGAGCTGAAAGCTCGAAAATACTCTCGCTCGAAAAAGCTCAAAATTCTTTTGGCTTTTTGCTCACTTATTCGTATCTTTGTCCCCAAAAAAGGAACGATGAAATACAGGATCAAGAAAGAGACCAAACCGAAGCTCCCAACTTTCGGCAAATACAAGGCCGTGGCCGTGCATCAGCAGACCATCAGTTCAGACCAACTCATCAAGGAGGCCTGCGAGCAGAACCCCATCAGCGAAGGCGTGATGACCGCCGCCATCATACGGCTTTCGGAAGTAATCAACCGCCATCTGCGCCAGGGCGACCGTGTCCGTCTGCGCGACTGGGGCCTGATGAAACTCGAGATAGAGAGCGACAAGGTAGACAACCTCAAAGACTTCCGTGCCAAGAAACACATCCGTGGTGTCCGCCTCCATTTCATCCCCGAGAGCAGCGATGGCTCTCAGGCCCTCTACGACGGCATCACCTTCGAGAAGGAGCGCACGTGACCTCATCCCCATACATATAAAAATGTTAAGATTTGCCACCCGATTTTGTAATTTCGAAAAAAACGTCTATCTTTGTAACTTGAAATTAAGAACAAACAGATAATGGCAATACCTAAGTTCCAAGATTTCCTGTACCCGTTTCTCCTCCAACTGAAGGATAAGGACGTGAGTACCAAGGAGATGAAGGAAATACTGACAAAGCACTTCGGACTATCCGATGAGGATTGTATGCTGAAGACAAAAGGCGGCTCACTCTATCAGTTGGACGACAGAATAGGCTGGGTGCGCCAATGGCTTCGCCGTGCGCTTTTCATAGAGATTCCACAGAAAGGCATCTATCGCATCACTCAAAGAGGTAAGGAATATCTGGATACACACTCAGACCTCCGCCAGACAGATTTGATGGAATATCCTGAATATGCTGAGTATGCTGGATCTCCCCAAGAGAAGAAGAGCGAGAAGAAAGAAGAAACAGAACCAGCAACCGAAGAGTTGACTCCCACAGAGCAGTTGGAGGCGGCAATGAAGAAGATTGACGATGATTTGGCTGCGGACATCCTGCAAAAGGCAAGAGATATGTCGCCTGCAAAATTCGAGCAACTGGTTCTCGACTTGTTGCTGGCGATGGGCTATGGTGGTTCAAATAAAGACTTGGCAAAGGTAACACCCGTCAGCCACGATAATGGCGTGGATGGAATCATACCTGAGGATGCATTAGGTCTCGACAAGATTTATATTCAGGCGAAACGATATAAAGAGGGGGCGCCTGTTCACAAACCCGAAATTCAGCAATTCATTGGAGCCCTGAGTGAGCAGAAAGCATCCAAAGGTGTATTTGTCACCACCAGCACTTTTACACAAGGTGCAAGAGAGTCAGTCAGCAAGGCAACGAGCAAGATTGTCCTAATTGACGGTATTGCCCTTGCCAAGTATATGATAGAGTTCAACGTAGGTGTCAGCACCCGCAAGACCTACGAGGTCAAGAGGATTGATACTGACTATTTTGAAGAATAATGAGTGGCACAATGGAAACAAAAATAAGGATGCAGGAGAACGAGATTGTGCTTTACCAGCCCAACGATGCTATCCATCTGGAGGTGAGATTGGAGGAAGAAACTGTCTGGCTGAACCGTAATCAGATGTCAATTTTGTTTGGACGCGATGTTAAAACCATCGGCAAGCACATCAACAACGCCTTGCGCGAAGAATTACAAGGCTTGGCAACTGTCGCAAAATTTGCGATAGTTCAAAATGAGGGTGGCCGGCAAGTGACAAGAATGATCGATTTCTACAACCTTGACATGATTCTCTCTGTTGGCTATAGAGTAAAATCGAGTCAAGGTATTCTTTTCAGGCAATGGGCCAACAAGGTCTTGAAAGAATATCTACTCAAGGGTTATAGCATCAACCAGCGTTTCGAGCGGTTGGAGCAGCGGGTAAGCCGCACGGAGGAAAAGATAGACTTCTTTGTCCGTACTTCACTGCCACCTGTAGAGGGCGTTTTTTTCGACGGGCAGATTTACGATGCCTACGAATTGGCCAGTCGCCTAGTGAAGAGTGCTCGCAAACGGATTATCCTCATCGACAACTACATCGACGAGACCGTGCTGACCCTCCTTGACAAGCGAGCCGATGGTGTGACGGCAGAGATATATACCCAGCAGATAAGCCAGCAACTTCAACTTGACATTCAGCGGCACGACAGCCAGTATGCCCCTATTCCTGTTCACATACTAACTCGCTCACACGACCGTTTTCTCCTGCTTGACGATGACGTGTATCACATAGGAGCAAGCCTGAAAGACCTCGGCAAACGCTGGTTCGCCATCATGAAGATGCAGGAGACAAAGGCGGAGGAGATTATCAGGCATTTGTGATATAAAGGATTAATACAGACTATTTTGAAGAATAATATTGATGAAAAAAATACAACGTTATAGACCTTTTCTCTGGTTGTGGAGGAATCTCCAAAAGATTTGAGAATACAGGAAGAGTAAATCTTGTAGGTGCAATTGATTTTGATCAAGCTGCATGCAATACTTACAAATTGAACTTTCCCTAACAGAAGAAATGAAAGAGGTCGTTGAAGAGTTCTATAAACGCATTAGCTAATTATTATGGCATACACATACAAATATCCAAGACCTGCAGTTACAGCAGACTGCATTGTTATAACGAAAGAACCTGATCCGAAAGTTCTGCTGGTTGAACGTGGTGATGAACCTTTCAAGGGATGCTGGGCATTCCCGGGTGGTTTCATGAATATGGATGAAACCACGGAGCAATGTGCTATACGTGAACTGGAAGAAGAAACGGGACTTCGAGTGTCGGATGTGCATCAGATTGGAGCATACTCTAAGGTTGATCGAGACCCAAGAGGAAGGACTATCACTGTCGCTTATCTAGCCATCGTTGATGAACCTATAGCCGTCAACGGTCAGGATGATGCGGCCAAAGCAGAGTGGTGGCCACTGTCAGACTTCTTGGACAAGCCAAGCGGCATAGCCGAGCGGCCCCATCTTGCCTTTGACCATTATGACATTATGCAAGATGCCGTCAAGGTTTTTAATCGACATAAAGAATAAAACGAACTAAAAGATGAAATCACTCAGAGAACTATTCCGTATCGGAAAAGGACCGTCAAGCAGTCACACGATGGGACCAGATAATGCAGCACGTATCTATGCCAAGCGCCATCCCGAGGCCAAGAGCTTCGAAGTAACTCTTTACGGCAGTCTCGCTGCTACGGGAAAAGGTCACATGACCGATGTCGCCATCATTGATGTGCTGAGCAAGATAGCCCCAGTGAACATCGTCTGGCGACCTAAGATATTCCTGCCATTCCACCCTAACGGCATGAAGTTCACAGCTGATGGAGGCGACGAGTGGACGGTATATAGCGTAGGCGGCGGTGCACTTTCTGAAGGCAAGGCAGAAGGTGACATGTTCGCTGCTGGCGGCGATGTCTATGAGATGCACAAGATCAAGGACATCATGGCGTGGTGCAAGAAAACAGGCCATGGCTACTGGGAATATGTGGAACAGTGTGAAGGACCGGAAATCTGGGATTTTCTGAAGGAAGTCTTTGATACGATGGAAAAAGCCGTAGTACGAGGTCTCGATGCTGAAGGCGCCCTGCCTGGTCCGTTGGGTCTTGCGCGCAAGGCTGTATCTTATCATGTGAAGGCACAAGGATACAATGAAACTGCCCGTTACAGTGCCCTACTCTATTCCTATGCATTGGCAGTTATTGAAGAAAATGCCTGTGGAGGCACGATTGTGACGGCTCCCACCTGTGGCAGTTGTGGTGTTCTTCCTGCCATTCTCTATGCGGCCTACCACGATCTGGGATTCTCTAAGCAGCGCGTACTGAGAGCCCTTGCTACAGCTGGACTCTTTGGCAACGTGATTAAGCACAATGCCAGCATCAGCGGTGCAGAAGTAGGATGTCAGGGTGAGGTGGGTGTCGCCTGCGCTATGGCCGCTGCAGCCGGTTGCCAGCTATGGGGAGGCAGTCCCAACCAGATAGAATATGCTGCTGAGATGGGACTGGAGCATCACCTCGGCATGACCTGCGACCCCATCTGCGGATTGGTTCAGATTCCGTGCATCGAGCGTAATGCCTTTGCTGCCGCACGTGCTGCCGATGCGACATTCTATGCCATTACTTCCGACGGTAACCACCGCATTTCATTTGACCATGTGGTGGAGGTGATGAAGCGTACAGGACACGACTTGCCCTCGCTCTACAAGGAGACTAGCGAAGGTGGACTTGCTTTGGAGTATAAAGAGTAATGTAGAATGTGTATTATATACTTGGAAGATCTGTTCGTATGGCCAGAAGATCGTGGTAATGGCGACTAAGCGAATAACTACTTACTTACATATTTCTTACCGTTCTGTATGATGATGCCTTTGTGGGTGGAGAGAGCTCTTCTTCCATCGAGGGTATATCGGGCAGCACTGTTATCATCGGTAGGAGTGATCATAGATCTGATACCTGTGGTCTCGCTGACGGTTCCTGTACCACTGCTCGAACCACTGACATTCAGCGTATAGCCATTCGTTACGATAGTACCATTGTTGACGAGGGTGTTCACATTGGTATTGGCAGTGAGTTGCCACGTTACCCCCTGCCCTACTTCAACAGCCACCTTATTGTCGCTGCTGGCACTGACGGTGCCCTGATACGTCCAGCTGTCTTTCGTGGTCTTCAGTACAAGTGTTCCCGTGGAACCGCTGCCTTTGCTGTCGGTGGGCACAGACATCAGGTGTGAACTGGCTACATTGAGCGTTACATCAGTCAGCGTGAGCGTGGCCGTTGAGTTGACAACAAAGCACAATGGTGCAGAGGAATCGGTGGTGGTGAGTGTGGATCGGGAAATCTCGCAGACAGGTGTCTTTCCTTCAGCATCACCCGAGCCTGACTGATGGAGCAGGATGCCACGCTTCGATGAACTACTGGTCATCTCGGAGTCGTTGATATAGACATAGTTTGAACCTTCTACTGTAGCCATCGGCCCCTGCTCAGAAAGTCCCGTAACGCTGTTGGCTGTGATGATGCCCGTGGAATAGAGCACGGCCGACTTGTCGCCCTTTGCTGTCAGTGTGCCGCCATTGACGGTGACTGTGCCTCCTCCACGATCGGTAGCCACTGTTGAGGATGTGGCCTTGCGGGTGGTGATATTCACATCTTTAGCATTGATGATGCCGCCGAAGGTGGCGTGTATGCCTCGCGATACAGACTGGGAATTGTCGATGGTTACACCGCTGACATTGATGGTGGCTCCGTTGGTAGCGAAGATGGCATTGGCACCCTGTGAGGAAGTGGTGATCGTGCCGCCAATCATATTGATGACAGCCTCACTGCCGCTGGCATAGACGGCTGAGTTAGTACCGTAGAAACTGCTGTTGTCGCCGCTGGTACCGTCGCCTGTTTTCGTGAGTGTACAGCCATCCAGCGTGAGTGAACCCTTTGTCACCTGAACCACATTATAATACTGTGTCTCGCTGCTGATGGTCTCACCAGTCTTTGTCACCGTCGAACCATCCGACAAGGTGTAGGTTGCACCCTGTGGTTCCTTGGGTGACGAATCACCCGCACGCGTCTGTGCCATTGCTCCTGCCGGAATCAGCAGGGCCAATAGCAGCAACATCTTTCTTGTCTGTTTCATCATACTTGTTTTTTGAATTTGCGAAGCAAAGGTACGGAGAAACCTTTATTCTGCCAAAACTATTCAACGAATCGGCCAATTCATAGCATGAAAGCACATACTAGCCCTTACTTTTGGTTTTGGGTGGTATTTTGGATGATTTTCTATGTTTTTTGCCCCGACTTTTGGATATTATTTGTATCTTTGCCCCGTCAAAGCATCAAAACAGAGAAGGATACACTCAGGGTTCTGCCGAGAAGTTGCCTTATGAAGACGGGAAGTTCGACCTCGTGACGGCGGTAGAGACGGTATATTTCTGGCCAAACCTAGCTGACTGTCTTCAAGAGGTGCGCCGTGTACTGAAGCCTGGCGGAAAATTCGCCATTCTGGTAGAAGTGGTTGATGGCGACTCCATGTGGACGAATGTCGTAGAGGGCATGACGGCCTATTCGCCGGAGGAACTGAAGACGCTGCTCGACGATGCAGGCTTCATCCAGACTGAGATTCACCGCATGAAGCCATCGAATGCAACTGTCATCGGCGTGAAAGCATAAACCTACGATAAAAGTATAATCACACCGCTTATGGCGATATACGCATAGACGATGTATCGGAAAATGCGATTGGGAATGCGCTTGAAGACGTAGGCTCCAAGGGTTGTTCCGATGATGACTCCACCAAGTCCGAAACAGTAGTCTGTCAAGACGGTCGTGGTAAAGAAGCCATTATAGGCGCGAACAAAGGTCATCATCACATTGCCAATCAGAAAGTAAGTCTGCGCCATCGCCATATAGTTTTCCTTCGAAGGCTCACTCTGGATGAAATAGAGCACGGCTGGCGGACCTTGCATACCAAAGAAGCCTCCCATCAGTCCGCTGAGTGTACCAGCACCTACCTGGACACGCTTCGTTGTCGGCAACTTGATCTTCTGGCTGAACAGCGCAAAATAAATGCTGATAAGGATGAGAGCCACACCCAGGATCCGCTTCAAGATGTGGTCTTCAATGCGGGTCAAAGCAAAGATGGCTATTGTCGATACAACAATAAACGTCAGCAATATCGGCCAAAGTCGTTTCCAAGTGACATAGCTTCTCATTCGCCACACGATGACAGCCGAGGTGGTAATGGCCAGAAGTCCAGAGAGAGTTGTGGCCTCGCCGTATGTAGGCAGGAAGAACGGCAGCATTGTCATAATGAAGATGCCAAAGCCGAAGCCGGTAGTGCGCTGCACAAAACTGGCCCCGATGCTCAACAGGAATATGGCTATCACAACACTACTCATCGTTATTCGGTCAAGAAAAAAAGTATTTCTCTACCATTGCTTGCAGCTGGTCTGGAGTAAGGTTGGCGATACCAGTCTTCTCAATCAGCGCAAACTCCTCTTTGTTCTTGCCTATGACGAACTTACGTTCCTTTCCATCAATCTCAGCAAGCAGATGGTAGTTACCTTTATATGCCTGTTCCATGCGGATGTTGGAAACCGAATGACCGTTCATTGAGAACTCAGGCAATTCGGATTCATCCCATTCTCCCCATGCTTTCAGGTGGCCGATAATCGTTGTCTCCACCCTACCCGTCCATTCATCAGACACTCCGTATTTCGTGGCGATAGAACGGAACTCCTTCAGTGATGCAACCACATCGCGGATGATGGCATCAGGTCGGCGAATGCCATTGTCGCGGGCAAACTGGATGGCATCCTCACGGGTAATGCCTTGCAACTTACCGCCAATCATCAGGCAATGATCCTTATTGGGCAGATAGCCGCCTGTATCGAAGATATAGGTCATATCGTAGGCAGGTGACAGCCGCCATGTACCTTGACGATCCATGATGAACGTGAAGTTCTTGTTGTGGTCGTCGGTATTGTTGGCAAGGATATTGAATACCATACGGCGATATAGTTCCTGGCAATCCACCTCTGGCAGATGCAACTTACGGCATACGGCAAATAGTTTTTCGTAACTGTCAGCGTCAGGATCCATCGCTGCTAATGTCTGCGTGTGCAACTTTCCCGTTTCGTTACGGTCAAAGCGTTTGGTAAGGAAATGGTTTGTCCCATCCACTTCAAGCAGCCGTGACTCCATCATATTAATGCCAGCAGCCAAAGCCATTTCATAATAGGTTTGCTCCAGTTCGGCTGTCGAACGAGCCTTGTCACCAAACTTCAAGATGTAATAATCCAGGTTCGGCTCCACATCTATCTGTCCACTACGAATCATTCCCGTCTTTCTGTCAATGGCAATGATTCCCTTGGGCTGACGACCACCTGCAGAGGTGCCGACTGCTATCAAAGACTGCAAGGTTAGCGACTCGTCAGGCAGTATCCTCACGTTTTCTCGCTCCATGGCTATCTTCTCAGCCAAATCGGCCAATGCCTTGATGTCTATCTGACCAGTCAACGAACCTCGTTTTATCTCTGGGACAAACTCCAAGGCACCCATGCCTCGCTTTCCGATGAAGGCCAGTTTCTCAATCGAATTCACATTTCTTTCCGTAAGACGATTATCCCTGCGCCATTGCTCGAAAAGCATATTACCCCAGGCATCTGGCAGGGAGTCTGCTATAAACGAAGGCAGCTTCTGGTAGATTCGCTCTGCCTCACCGAAGATGGCACGGGTACTGAGCGGATTGTGGATGGAAGCAGCCAAAGGTGCTATGTCCAAAGTTCCTTTCAAGAACTCCGGATTATACATGAAGAACGATGTCTTGCGGGCATCATGCCAAGCCAGTCGGCCAATCTCCTGACCCCAAAGAAGCACTTTCAAAACTTCAGTCATTGTCTTTTATGTCTTACACGTTGTACCTTCTTATTCTTCTTACTATATAGATAGAGTGATTCCGGTTGCTCAGGCATCAGATCGTTCAAGTCATTGATACACCCTACTGCCTTCATGAGCAGCAGGAACGTACTCAACGAAATATTCGTTACCGTACCGTTCTCAAAGCGATAGACTGACAGCACAGACAAGCCTGCCATCTCCGCAACTTCCTTCTGCGTCATATTAGCCCTCAATCGGTATTCCTTGAATCGACTGCCAAGCATTTTCACCAGTTCTGGTGCTGAATAATCCGAAAAATCCTCCATATCGCATTACATTTTTGTAGTCTTAAACATCAAATTAATGTATAAAATATCAATATTGTATGTTTACAGCTGCAAAAATAAGCACATTTTTCCAAACTTCCAAACTTTTTCGAATAATTGTGCGAATTATGAGCGATTTTTTGTACTTTTGCACCTATAAAGCCTGCATAGAAATTTCAATCATTTCAAAGAACACTTTGCGATTTTTAGTGGACAGCAATGTCAACAGGTATATAGTTTCCTATTTTTATCAATCGTCTTCCTCCATCTTATAGATTTGTCTTGTCGCTCGGCGGGCTTCCTTCCAACGAGGGAAAAATTTGTCCATCAGCGCATGGAAGCGGGCATTGTGGCTGGGTTCCAGGAGATGACAAAGTTCATGAACCACAACATGTTCCACACACCACTCCGGCAACAACAGCAGATAGACCGAAAAGCAGATGCTTCGATTCCTGACATTGCACACACCCCAACGGGAAATCATCGCTTTATAAGAAACCAATGAGGGTTGCACACCCATCGCTTTAGAGTGGCGTTCCACCATCGGTTCTACCAGGGCTTTCAGTTGTCTGATGGCATCATCAGCCTGTGCCCGTGTCTGCAAGGGCAAATGACTGTAGAATGCCGCCCTGCGCTGTTGATTCTCATAGTTTTTCTTCCGTGCATCGCTTATCCATTCACGATGTTCCTCTATGAATCGCTCCACCTCTCTTTTTGGCATACCGATAGGAACCGACACGTGCACATCGCCGTTTTTCACGATGCGCATTGACATCCTGCTGGTTCGTCTGTATGTTACTTGTATCGCCATGCTTTATTCTTCTCAGGAGCAAAGGTACAAAAAAAGATTGATGATCAATGAAAAATGAAAAATAAAAGCTATTTTAATGTGGAATTAATAAGAATTATTGTACTTTTGTAACGCAAAACGATAATTAAGAGAAAGAATGTCATATGAAAGTCATAGTATCAGAAGAGATAGAACAGGTGTGTCCTGAATTCGTCGGAGCATGTATTGATGCCCAAGTGGTCAACACACCTTACAGCGCAACTCTGTGGGAGGAAATATCGGCGTGTAGCGAGAAGTTCCGCCAACAGCTCACCACCGAGTCACTCAAAGAGATAACCAGCATTGCCGCTACCCGACGGGTCTACAAGGCATGCGGCAAAGACCCTTCGAGATACCGCCCGGCCTCCGAGGCCCTTATACGGCGCATCCTGCAAGGCAAGCGCCTCTACCAGCTGAATACGCTGGTAGACCTGGTAAACCTAGCCTCAATAGCCTATGGCTACAGCATAGGTGGATTCGATGCTGATAAATTTGAAGGAGACACACTCACGTTAGGTATCGGACGTGAAGGTGAGCCCTACGAGGGGATAGGCAGAGGCATCATCAACATCCACGGACTGCCCGTCTACCGTGATGCCAAGGGAGGCGTGGGGACTCCAACGAGCGACAATGAACGCACGAAGATATCAGATAACACCAGCCACCTATTGGTACTCATCAACGGCTACGACGGCAATGAACAGCGGGTCAGGGAGAACGCTGAGTATATCCAAGAGCTGCTCCGCAAGTTCTGCGAAAGCGATGGTGGTGCGTATTACATCTATCGATAATCGTTCTCAAGAAGTAACTGACCAGCGCGCTCTAATGCTACGTTGATATGGGAACAGATGTTGTCCTGTCCCAGCATCGCATCGAATCCTGCCCGATGGAGCACGGCCTGCACCTTGGGATTGACACCCGAGAGCACCACCTGAATGCCTTCCTGCTGTGACATCAGACAGAGATTGGTCAGGTTGTGAATGCCTGTAGAATCGATAAATGGCACCTTACGCATTCGTATGATTCGTACGCGCGGTTTGCTGCGCTGATGACGCAGAGCACCCATAATTTCCTCAAACTTATTGCCTGCCCCAAAGAAATAGGGACCATTAATCTCGTAGACTTCCACTCCCTCCGGGATGGTGAGGTGCTCCAGGTTGCCCAGTTGGAAGTCACTACTTTCCTCCTCAGGATTGATCTCGTCGCTAATCACCTTCACGTCTGTTGTTTCAGCCATACGGCGCATGAACAGCAGACAAGCGCAGATGAGTCCAACCTCAATGGCTACCGTCAGATCGAATACAACGGTCAGCAGGAACGTTACCCAAAGCACGATGACATCACTCTTAGGATTCTTCATGATAGACACAAACGAGCGCCAGCCACTCATATTGTAACTGACGATGACCAGCACACCTGCCAGACAGGCCATCGGAATATATTGCGCCAAAGGCATCAGGAAAAGGAAGATGAGCAGCAGTACGGCAGCATGTACGATGCCTGCCACCGGTGTACGGCCGCCATTGTTGATATTGGTCATCGTTCGGGCAATTGCACCTGTGGCAGGAATACCGCCAAAGATAGGACTGGCAAGATTAGCCACACCCTGCGCAATCAGTTCGGTATTGGAGTTATGACGGTCGCCTATGACACCGTCTGCAACAGTTGCAGAGAGCAATGACTCTATAGCTCCGAGGATAGCGATAGTCAAAGCCGGCGATACAAGCATCTTGACAACGTCCCATGTCAGTTCCGGTACTTGTGCCCCAGGCAACTGACTGGAAATAGAGAATCTGTCGCCGATCGTCTCGATAGTAGCCACACCTGCATATTGCTTGAGCAGCAGGGCTGCAATCGTCATCAGAATGATAGCAATCAACGAACCTGGCAATTTCCCCAAAGCAGTTTTGCGAGACACCTTCGGCCAAATGGCAATAACTATAACCGAACCGATGCCAACTGCAGCACTCCAGACATCAATCGTGGGGAAAGCCGAGAAATAGGCTATCCACTTTTCAACGAAGTCGGAGGGTACTGATGACATGGTCATTCCAAGCAAATCCTTAATCTGGGTTGTGAAGATGGTCAGGGCTATACCAGAAGTAAAACCGACCACGATGGGATAAGGAATGTACTTGATGATGGTGCCAAGATGCAGCAAACCGAACATGATAAGAAAGAAACCGGCCATCAGTGTGGCGATAGTGAGTCCCTCGAAACCATATTGCTGGATGATACCATATATAATAATAATGAATGCACCTGTAGGGCCACCTATCTGTACCTTTGAACCACCAAGCACCGAAACGATAAGACCGGCCACGATTGCGGTGATGATACCTTTCTCCGGAGTGACGCCTGAGGCAATACCAAAGGCAATGGCAAGTGGCAATGCAACGATGCCGACGATGATTCCCGCCAGCAAATCGGTAGTAAACTGCTTCCGATTGTAGTTCTTTAACGTCGAAAGCAGTTTCGGTTTGAACTCTAATGTTGTCATCTTCTGTTAATTATCTTGAAAACGGTTGCAAAATTAAGAAAAAAGCCAAAAACATCAAATCCATTTTAACAACTTCTTAAAAAAAAAGCTAATTTTGTTGCCGAATATCAAGGGTGACCTTCACTAAATGATGCAGGAGGACGAGCTATTCGCTGAATAAAACGGGGCTTTCGTTGAACGGATTTGCCCCGTTTACCGTTAATGCCTACCTTTGCAGAAAATTTATTAATTAAAGAAAACGAAAGCAAAGATGAAGAAGAAAAGACTCATTTTAAGCACCATGCTACTCGGTGCTGCACTCACGGCAAGCGCTGAAGACTATGCCTACCTGAACATCGTCAAGAGCGACGGCACGGGCATTTCCCTATCAGCTACAGAAGCAACTCTCACATTCAGCGAAGGCTATCTCGTAGCGGGTAATGAACGGATTTTGCTCTCCGAACTCAAGAAGATGCAGTTCTCCAACGATCCTATTGGTACGACGGCCATCAGTTCCATGGAAACAAACGACGGCTTCAGCCTCAACGATGCCGATGCCATCTATGACCTCAACGGTCGTCAACTATCTGGCGATGCCCAACTTCACAAGGGAATCTACATCATCAAGAAAGGTAATCTCACAAAAAAAATCCAGGTAAAATGAAACATAATATACTTCAAGCAGCCCTCGCTGCACTTTTCGCCATTCACTGTTCTATATTCGCTGCCCAAGCTGCCGACTACACTGTAAGCGTCAGCTACAACGGCACCACTGCCGCCGTCACCATCCCTGAGGAATTAAGCAGCTACGTGACTTGCTCCAGCGGCACTTCTTCACATGTCAAACTTGTACAGGCTTCTACTGTAGCTGATGACACAACGGGCGAAATAATCTATAGTCTCTCAGGAACGAGTACCGACGGCGAGTTCTATATGGAGGGCAGCTATAAAGCAACAATTCAGTTGTCAGGACTTACACTGACAAACCCTAATGGCCCTGCACTGAACATTCAGAATGGCAAACGCATCAAGGTGAGCGCCAAGAACGGTACGGAGAACACCTTGAGCGACGGAGCCAACGACGACTATAACGGTTGTCTGCACGTAAAAGGTCACGCTGAGTTTGCAGGCAAGGGAGCCCTCACCATCACCGGCAATTCCAAGCACGCTGTCTATAGTAAGGAATATGTGGAAATCAAGAACCTGACACTCAACATCCTTTCTGCCCAGAAGGACGGCATCCACTGCAAGGAGTATTTCCTGATGGAGAGTGGCACCCTCAACATCAGCAACACCGGTGATGACGGTATCCAGGTGGAAATGGACGGTACCACGCCCACCGCAGCCACCGACGATGAACACGAGGATGAGGACACAGGCAATTTTTACATGACCGACGGAACCCTCACCATAGCCAGCTATGGAGGTAAAGCCATCAAGGCCGACGGCACCATCACTTGCAGCGGTGGTACGCAGAACTTCGCCACGAGCGATACAGAGCAAAATGCAGCTACAGCCATCAGTAGCATCAGCCAGGACGGCGGCGAGACACTCAGTCTCAGCGATGCCGATGCCATCTACGACCTAAAGGGCCGACAAATCACAGGCACCCTCAACAAGGGAATGTACATCATCAAGAAAGGGAATACTACGAAAAAGATTATAATCAGATGAAACATCATACCATAAAAGCAGCCTTTGCTGCACTATTTACGATTCACTGCTCGATATTCACGACTTCTGCCCAGACGCTTCATGTGGTACAGGGTAACGTGACAGATCAGTATACCGCTGCGCAGACAGGAGAAATGACCTACACCGACAACGGCAGCACCCTCACCATCGGCAGTAAGCAGTATAAGACGAGCGATATCACCAAGATCTATACAACGAACGAAGAGGCTATTGCCGACAACGCCGTCAGCATCAGCTATGCGGGAAACTCGGCACAGGTTATCATCGCAGGCAACATTGCCCAGCATGTGACGGCCTCCGTCAGCGGAGCCCATGTAAGCATTACTCAAGGTGAGGGTATCGGCGATGAGACAGGCAAGGTGGAATACACCCTGAGTGGCGAGAGCAGCGATGGAGAATTCTACCTCTCCGGCAGCTACAAGATGGACATGACGCTGGCAGGTCTGACACTGACCAACCCCAATGGCCCGGCCATCTACATCGACAACGGCAAGAAGATAAATATCAGTGTGAAGAAAGATACGGAAAACACCCTGGCCGACGGCACTGGCGGCGACTGGAAGGGATGTGTACGGATCAAGGGCCACACCGAGCTGAAGGGCAAAGGTACGCTCAACATCACGGGCAACTCTGTCAATGCCTTCTGGGGCAAGGAGTTCCTTGAGATGAAGAACCTGACGCTCAACATCCTGGGAGCCGTGAAAGACGGCATCAACGTGAACCAGCACTTCACCATGGAAAGCGGTACACTCAACATCAGCAATGTGGGTGACGATGGCCTGCAGGTGAGCTACGAGACCGATGACAACGATCAGATAATCCCCCTCACCGAAGAAGAGGAAAATACCGGTGCACTGAGCATCACCGGAGGCACCATCAACATCTCAAACACAGCCGTAGGCTCGAAGGGAATGAAAACAGAAGGTGCTCTTACCATCAGCGAGACAAGCGCAGACGTGCCTACCCTAATCACCATCAGCACCACTGGCGGCACTGATACCAGCGATAGCAGCGACCTGAAGGCCAGCGCCTGTATCAAGGGCGATGCATCTGTCAGCATCAGCGGAGGCAACATGACATTCACTAATAGCGGACAGGGTGGTCGCGCCATTAATACCGACGGTACACTCGACATTAGCGGCGGTACTATCGTGGCACAGGCCAAAGGCTCCAACTACGGTTCATCATCCGGCGGAAGAATGGGAGGATGGGGAGGCAACTCCTCGTCATCCAGCAACCATAAGTATGCCAAGGGTGTGAAGGCCGATGGCAGCATCACTATCAGCGGAGGCGACATCACCATCAGCTCTGCCAGTCACGAGGGCCTTGAATCCAAGTCGACCATCGACATCACAGGTGGGAAAGTGAGTGTGACAGCCAGTGACGATGCTATCAATGCTGCCAGCCATCTGACCATCAGCGGTGGCTACGTGATGGGGTACTCCACGGGCAACGACGGCATCGACTCCAACGGCAACACGTATATCAAGGGAGGTACCGTCTACGCCATCTGCTCGGGCCAACCTGAAGTAGCAATCGATGCCAATACCGAGGGCGGATACAAGCTCTACGTCACAGGAGGCACTATCGTGGCAATCGGTGGATTGGAGAATGGAGCCAGCCTCACGCAAACTTGCTATCAAGCATCATCATGGAGCCGAAATACATGGTACGCGTTGACTGTTGGAAATGAAACCTTTGCCTTCAAGACCCCACAGAGCGGCGGCAGCGGTATCGTGGTGTCAGGAGCCAGCGCCCCCACTCTACTATCTGGCGTTACCGTCGGTGACGGTACTGAAATCTTTGGCGGTATGGGCAACACAGGATGCACCGTCAGCGGTGGCACCAACGTCAGCCTTTCCTCCTATAGTGGCGGAAATGGCATGGGGGGCGGCGGGAATCGACCCGGCGGCGGCAGATAATCAACGATAAAACTATAGGAAGTGAGTTTCAAGAAAGAACATCGACAAGAGACACTGATCTATCTGGGGCTATGGGCCATGCTGTTCATAGCTCCGGTAATCAGTCTCAGCGTGCGCATCGCCAATACTGACGTGGCCTTTAACTGGAATGAGATCCTGATGGTTTGGAAGGAGTTCTTGCCCTTCTTCATCGTATTCCTCATCCACAACCATCTGATAGCACCACAACTCATCTACCGACAGCGTAAATGGCAATACGTAGTAGGCTGTATCGCACTGATTGTAATATTCCACATCTGGCAAACCAATCACAGGCCTCATTTCCATGAGGGGCGCAGAAACAGAATAGAACTGAAGTCAGAGGGCCGCCAACGGCCACCCATGCCTCACGATGGTGAAGATCCAGGATTTCACGGCCCCGAAGTTCCGGAGATGATGGGCGACATGGATCACCCAGAGGATAGTCTGCACCATATGGAACGTGCTGAGCATCGTATGGAGGCTGACGAACATAGGATGGAGGGTATCGAACATAGGATGAAGCCAGGTAAGCACCCCTGGCAAAGAGAGTTTCGCCCCCCACTGATGTTCGGCCAGCACGATCTCGTCTCGCTCATCATCCTCATCCTGATGATGGGAATGAACGTGGGTGTCAAACTCTTCTTCCGACAGCGCGGCGATCGCCAGAAGATGGAAGATCTGGAGAAACAGAACCTCGAGCAGCAACTGGAATATCTGAAATACCAGATCAATCCCCACTTCTTCATGAACACGCTTAACAATATCCACGCCCTCGTCGATATTGACTCCGAAAAGGCCAAGCAGACAATCCTCGAACTGTCGAAGATGATGCGCTTCGTACTATACGAAGGCAATAAGCAGGGCGTGCCATTGGATCGAGAGATAGCCTTCCTTCAGAACTATATCACACTGATGAAATTGCGCTACACCGACAAGGTGAGAATCACGGTCGATACACCTGCCTCGATGCCAAACAAGGAAGTGCCGCCCCTGATGTTCATCACGTTCGTCGAAAATGCTTTCAAGCATGGCGTATCCTACAGACAAGAGTCCTTCATCGAGGTTAAGATTGATACGAAAGAAGACCATCTCGTATTCTCTTGCCGAAACAGCAAGATTCCCAAGGAAGACGACAAGCATGGCGGCGTGGGACTCACCAACGTCAAACAGCGTCTGGACCTCATCTACGGTGACCGCTACACGCTCGATATCAATGACGAACAAAATACATACACCGTAAAACTGACAATACCCTTATGATTAAAGTATTAGCCATCGACGACGAGCCCCTGGCACTCCAACAGCTCGTTGCCTACATTAAGAAAATCCCATTCCTCGAACTCGCAGGTGAGTGCCAGAGTGCCATCGAAGCCAAGGATATCCTCAATCAGGAGAATATCGATGCCATCTTCTGCGATATCAACATGCCCGATCTCAACGGCATGGACTTTGTGAAATCTCTCGCCGCTCCCCCTCTGGTAGTGTTCACCACAGCCTACTCAGAATATGCCGTAGAGGGATTCAAAGTGGATGCCGTAGACTATCTGCTCAAGCCCTTCGGACTCGATGACTTCCGACGCGCGGCCAACCGTCTACAGGAACGCCTTAAGACTGCAGCACCCGCAACGGAAGAGCCCACTCCCGCATTACTGTCTGATAATGACTCCGACGACACCATTTTCGTGAAGACGGACTACCGCGTGGTGAAACTCGCCGTGAGTGACATCCGCTACATCGAGGGCATGAGCGAGTATTTGAAGATACACCTTGAGAGCCAGCCAAAGCCCATCGTCACACTGTTGTCGATGAAAAAGATGGAGGAGTATCTCCCACCCTATTTCATGCGTATACACCGCTCCTACATCATCAACCTGAAGATGATACAGGAGGTGAACAAAAACCGCGTCATCATGGATTCCGACACCTACCTGCCTATCGGCGATAATTACAAGGAAGCCTTCAATGAATATCTGAACACTAAGTTCCTGGGGAAATAGCATAAAATTCCTTAAATCCTGCTGAGTCTTAGGGATTTTGTGTATCTTTGCGCCGATTTAACGACGTAGAGCAATAAACTAATGAGAATAAACAAACGTATGAAAAAGATTTTCCTCAGTATGATGCTGGCTGTGGTTGCCATGAGCAGCTGTGCCAACAACGGACAGAAGACACAAGTAACGAACACAGAGAATCAGCAGCCAACTGAAGAAGCTATTATTCAGCAGCAGGCAGCTGAAGGAACCGAGCTGGCCCCCGACTTCACACTCGACGACATCAACGGCAAGCCCCTCGCACTCTCCTCACTGCGTGGCAAGTATGTCATTCTCGATTTCTGGGGCTCCTGGTGCCCTTGGTGCATCAAGGGTTTCTCCGAAATGAAGAACTACTACGAGAAATATAAAGGTAAGTTCGAAATTCTGGGCATCGACTGCAACGATACTCAGGAGAAGTGGAAGGCCGCTGTCGAGAAGTATCAGCTGCCTTGGCTGCATGTCTACAACCCTCGCGACACTAAGATTCTTGAGGCGTATGCCATCCAAGGGTTCCCCACAAAGATCATTATCGACCCCGAGGGTAAGATCTACAAGACCGTTATTGGTGAAGATCCTGCATTTTATACTCTGCTCGACAGTCTCTTCAAGCAATGAGAAATACCATCACCACCCTGTTGCTCTGCATCCTGAGTCTGATGGCTCAGGCACAGATGATGGATCCCGTTCATTTCAGTTCGCAGCTAAAGGAGCTCAAAGGTGGCGAGGGTGAAATCGTGTTTTCGGCAACTATCGATCCTGGGTGGCACGTGTACTCCACCAACCTGGGCAGTGACGGACCTATCTCTGCCACATTCAACGCAGTCAAACTAGAGGGCGTGGAGACTATCGGCCCACTGCTGTCGAGAGGTAAGGAAATCAGACAATTCGACAAAGTGTTCGAGATGGAGTTGCGCTACTTTGAAAAAAGCGTGACGTTCGTGCAGAAGGTGAAGTTCACCAAGCCCAACTATGCCATTGACTGCTATCTTGAATACGGTGCCTGCAACGATGAGAGTTGTCTGCCCCCATCTGAGATATCCTTCAAAGGACATGGTAAAGCCAGGGAGGTGGCCATACCTGAAAGTCCGAAGGATGCTGCCACGGAGAAGGCTTTGCCGCTGAAAGAGAATTTGCCCAAGGAAGACAGTAGTCAAGGAGACTCGGCACGAAATACTAATAACGGCTCGGTAACAGAACCATCCACTTCCCTCCCAGAGATTCAGGAGGATGGCTCCGACCTCTGGAAGCCCGTAGTGGAGGAACTGCGCGCATTGGGCACCACAACCGGAAATATCGGCAATAGTTCCCTGCTCTACCTCCTGCTGATGGGTTTCATTGGCGGTCTGCTGGCTGTGTGCATGCCATGTATCTGGCCTATCATCCCGATGACGGTCAGCTTTTTCCTCAAGCGCTCGCAAAACGACAGGCAGAAAGGCATCCGCGATGCCATCACCTACGGCATCTCTATCATCGTCATCTACCTCAGCCTAGGGTTGCTTGTGACAGCCATCTTCGGTTCTGACACCCTGAACGCCATGTCTACCAATGCCGTGTTCAACGTTCTCCTCTTCTTGTTGCTCGTGGTCTTCGCCATGAGTTTCTTCGGATGGTTCGAAATCAAGTTGCCCGACTCTTGGGCCAACAATGTCGACTCCAAGGCTACCAAGACTACCGGACTGATTTCCATCTTCCTCATGGCCTTCACCCTGGTGCTCGTCAGCTTCTCCTGCACAGCCCCTATCATCGGGCTGCTGCTAGTAGAGACCACCACCAGCGGCAACTGGCTCGCACCAGCCATCGGGATGTTCGGATTCGCTCTGGCACTGGCCCTGCCCTTCACACTCTTCGCCATGTTCCCTGCCTGGCTGAAACAGGCACCCAAGTCTGGATCATGGATGACCACATTGAAGGTAGTACTGGGATTCATCGAACTGGCTTTCGCCCAGAAATTCCTCTCGGTGGCCGACCTGGCTTACGGCTGGCATATCCTTGACCGCGAAGTATTCCTCTCGCTATGGATTGTCATCTTCGGTCTCTTGGGAGCCTACCTCTGCGGCTGGCTGAAGTTCCAAGAAGACGAGATTGGCGGCGAGCTTCATAAGCCGATGCCCGTCATCTGCATTATGGGAGGACTCTGTTCACTGGCTTTCGCCATATATATGCTGCCCGGACTCTGGGGAGCTCCCTGTAAGGCCGTGAGTGCCTTTGCACCGCCCATGAGCACACAGGATTTCAATCTCAACACCCGAGTGGTAGAGGCCAAGTACAAAGACTACGAACTGGGTATGGCTGCCGCCCGTGCCGAAGGCAAGCCGGTACTCATCGATTTCACAGGCTTCGGCTGCGTGAACTGCCGAAAGATGGAGGCTGCCGTATGGACTGATCCCATCGTAGCTGACAAACTAACGAAGGATTTTGTACTCATCTCCCTTTATGTCGACGACAAGACACCGCTACCAGAGCCGATGGTGGTTACCGACGAACAGGGACAGACGCGCACCTTGCGCACCATTGGGGCCAAGTGGAGCTATCTGCAGAGCCATAAGTTCAGTGCCAATGCACAACCTTTCTACGTGATGCTCCATCCCGTTACCGGCAAACCTCTCGCTGGCAGCAAAGCCTACGATGAAGACATACAGGCCTACATTGACTTCCTCGACGAAGGGCTCAAGCAATACAAAGCACAATAAGAATATAAAAATATATTAAAAAACGGGGCTGACATTTGCAGTCTCGTTTTTTATTTGTATTTTTGCTGACGATTTAAAAACCCAAACTTATCCTATACACTAAAACAAAACGCTTATGAAAGATTTAAAGATGTACATCAACGGCCAGTTCTGCGAGAGCTCGAACGGCAAGTGGATTGACGTGTTGAACCCTTCTACCGAAGAAGTCATCTCCCGCCAGCCTGAAGGCACAGTGGAGGACGTAAACCGCGCCCTGGATGCAGCGCGAGCTGCCCAGAAGGCCTGGGCCAAGACTCCCGCCATCGAGCGTGCCGGCTATCTGCTGAAGATTGCCGCAGGCATCAAGGCCCGTGAGAATGAGTTTACCGAAATCATTATGCGCGAGCAAGGAAAGACCCGCAATTGGGCCTCCATCGAGGTAGGCGCCACCATCTCTTATTTCGAATATATGGCCAGCTTCGCCCGCCACATCGAAGGAGAAATCATCCCCTCCGACCGTCCCAATGAGACCATCCTACTCACCAAGAAGCCCATCGGCGTGGTGGCTGGTATCCTGCCCTGGAACTTCCCCTTCTTCCTCATCGCCCGCAAGGCTGGTGCCGCACTTATCGCAGGTTGCACCATCGTCATCAAGCCTTCGCAGATCACTCCTGAGAACTGCACGGAGTTTGCCAAGATTGTTGACGAGGTGGGACTGCCCGCAGGTGTCATCAATATTGTCACAGGCCGAGGCTCCGTCATCGGCAATGAGATGGCTGGAAGCCCGAAGATCGATATCGTATCGGTGACGGGCTCTGTAGGCGCTGGCGAGAGCATCATGGCCGCTGCCTCGAAGAACATCACCAAGGTCAGCCTCGAACTGGGTGGAAAGGCTCCTGCCATCGTCTGTAAGGATGCCGACCTGGAGCGTGCAGCCCAGTGGATTGTCGACAGCCGTATCGGCAATAATGGCCAGATTTGCAACAATGCTGAACGCGTCTATGTACAGAAGGAGGTAAAAGAGGCCTTTACCGAGATTCTCGTCAAGAAGATGGCTGCCGTGAAGGTGGGCGACCCCTGCCAGGATGCTTCTGTCGACATGGGACCGCTGGTAGAAGCCCGCGCCCTGGAGAGCGTCACTGAGAAGGTGGAGCGCGCCATCAAGCAGGGTGCCAAGTTGCTCTGCGGCGGCAAGCGTGTTGGAGAGAAGGGCTATTTCTATGCTGCCACCGTCCTCGACAACTGCACACAGGATATGGACATCATCCACGAAGAGACCTTCGGCCCCGTGATTCCGTTGGTAGAGTTCGACACCATCGATCAGGCCATTGAATGGGCCAACGACTGTGAGTACGGTCTGGCCTCATCCATCTTCACCAAGGACCTGAACATTGCCACGAAGGCCTGCCGCGAACTGGAGTTCGGCGAGACCTACATCAACCGCGAGCACTTCGAGGCCATCCAAGGCTTCCATGCTGGTGTGAAGAAGAGTGGTATCGGCGGTGCCGATGGTAAGCACGGCGTAGAGGAATACCTCGTAACCCACGTCACCTACCTCGACACCTACGAGGATATGTAAATTTTTAAGGGCACCGATTGGTGCCCTTAAAATTTGAACTTATACATCACGCCTATCATGTGGATGTTGGGCTCGTAGTCATCGTCATCACTGCGTACCGTCTGATAGCGGTAGAAGCCTCCGATAGTGTGTTGTTTCGATAGTTTGTAATCAAGGCCCACGTTGAAACGCGTCTTCTGCAGGCTCCAGGCGTTGAAGAACTCCACATTGGCATAGGGCGTCAGTTTCAGGCCTTTCTTGTCGTACTCCACCTGCAACCTGCTCCTCAGCACACTCTTTCCCTTACCACTGTAGGTGTGTTCCTTGCCATCGTAGGCATTGTCGAGAAAACTCCATCGCTCGTCTACGGTGTACGATGGTCTGTAGGTGTACTGCCAGCGCTCACGCAGCGAGAAACGGAAGTCGCCGAAGAGTTTCTTATCGAACGTCAGCGACACGTTGAAGCGGTGTCGCGGTGCCAAGTATTTGCCCTGCTTCTTGGCGTCACCTTCGTCGGCATCGCCATCGATCACCTCATCGTCAGTTGCATCGAAGTAACTGGTGCGCTCGTTGTTGTCGTAGATAAAGATGTAGCTGGCCGAGCCCTTGAGCCATTTCGTCAGTTTATAGTCTGCCCCCACTCCCAGACTCCAGCGGTCGACAGTCTTGGTATTGTCACGGGTGCGAAGTTCGCCTTCCAGCGAGAGCGACAGATTCTGTGTCAGTTTCTTCTGGGCTTCGAGGGCGAAGTCGAGACCGAAGTCGTCCTGCGCGAGTGCAGTGAATAGTGAACTGTGAACAGTGAATATTATAACCAATAGTCGTTTCATAACTCCTAACTCCTAATTATTAACTCATTCAGAATTCCGTCAGCTGGCTCTTCGAGAGCTTCGTGATGTTCGAAATCTCACGGTCGGCCTGCTCTCCCTCATAGGTAATCTTAATCATCGCCATATCTTTCAGGAAATCGATAGCCCCGATGCTCACACCTTTCACCTTCACACCCAGACGCTTCTCCAGATCGGCCACCAGTTCCTCGCGACGCTCAGGGATAATCAACTCTATACGGTCGTACTGGATGAGCTTCGTGGCTCCCAGCTTCAGCTGCCGCTCGCAGCCCCACACACAAAGGGTGACCACCACGTTGGTAAGCACCACCTCGAAAAGTGACACCTCTACAGATACGGCATTCACCACAGCCAGTGCAATCGTAATAAAAAGGTATGTCATCTCACGCACAGGCATGGTATCAGTACGGTAGCGCATGATGGAGAAGATGCCGAAGAGTCCGATGCCCACACCCATCGATGTCTTTCCTTTCATATCCTCAAGTACGAAGATCATGAAGAACACGATGAAGAAAATGGCCACTGGGATGAGCATAAACGTGAACCTGAAGTCGCGTCGGTGACTCTTGGCGTAGTACAGTTTGTCGATGATAAGCCATGTGAAGGCGATGCTGATCACCAGACGCACAAGCATCATGGCGTAGCTATTTGTCAATGTGATATATTCCATAATTCTGAACTATATTTAAATGTTATATTGATGAAGGGGGGACGTTAACCTATGCCGCCATGATGCGTTCGATGGTATGCAGACGGGGTTTCAGTCTGTTGCAGTGTAGACAGTCGTTGGTCATGGCAGAACCAATGGTGTACTTCGAGAATCCCTGAGGCTTGATGCGCAGCTGCTTCAGCATGTCGAGTATCGGCGAGGGCACACGTCCGTCGCGTTTCAGCTCGATGATTACGATATTGTCCAGAAATCGGTAGTTGTCCGTAGCTACGTTATGGAACCTGAGGTTGGTGTCGATTGTCAGTCGTTCCGTCAGCCCCTTGTTCACCAGAGTGATGCGGTCGAAGCGGTTCTCCAGCTGCTCAGAGAGTGTAAAGGGGTCGTACTGCAGGTTGGAGCGGAGAAACTCGTCGTACTCGCAGAACTCCCTCGACTGGCAGCGGAAGCAGATGCCTCGCTCCGGATTCATCGGGTCGAACTCATGTACCAGCACGCGCTTCTTCTTCGTACGGCCATGATTATTCTTCGTCTTCACCTCGAGGAAGTTCAGACCTGAGTTCACGTAGCTGCGTATGCGGAGCTTCTGACGGTTAGTGTGGCCGGCCTCGTGGGCGGCATACATCGCACAGTCCTGCGTGTCAAAGTATAGAGTGTAATACGGTGCGATGCGCTCGCCGTCGATATCCTGCACGTAGTAGTCCTGCCGGGCCATCGTCAACAGTTGGCGCAACTGTTCGGTGGTGGTGACAAACTTGGTGTCTGTGCGATTCATCAGCCGGATGTCACTCATCTGCTCCAGCGTGATGGGGTCGAAGTTATTCAGTATCTCTTTCATGTCTTACCTTTGTTTTTTAAGTTTTCTGATGCAAAGGTAAGACGAAAACGGGCGACTCGCAACTTTATTCAGCGAATCGCCCGATTCATTCAGCGAAGTTCCAGTTCCACCGGACAGTGGTCACTCCCCATGATGTCAGTATGTATTTTTGCTTCTGCGATGCGCTCCCTAAGACGGTCGGAGATGATGAAGTAGTCTATCCTCCACCCCACGTTCTTCTGCCTGGCCTGGAAGCGGTATGACCACCAGGAGTACTTCACCTCCTCAGGATACTTCCAGCGAAACGAATCGGTGAATCCACTCCCTAACAGGGTAGTCATCTTCCCCCGCTCCTCGTCGGTGAATCCCGCATTCTGGTGATTCGTCTTGGGGTTCTTCAGGTCAATCTCTTCATGGGCCACGTTCAGGTCGCCGCACAAGATAACGGGCTTCACGGCGTCAAGCCGTCCGAGATAGCCGCGAAAGTCGTCCTCCCACCTCATGCGATAGTCCAGCCGCTTCAGGCCGTCCTGCGAATTAGGGGTGTAGCAGCAAACCAGATAGAAATCCTCCATCTCCAATGTAATCACACGCCCCTCATGGTCGTGCTCTTCGATGCCGATACCGTACGTCACACTGAGAGGCGGCCGTCGGGTGAAGATGGCCGTACCCGAGTAACCCTTCTTCTCGGCATAGTTCCAATAACTCTTGTAACCCTCGAAGGCCAGGTCGAGCTGACCCGCCTGCATCTTTGTCTCCTGCAAGCAGAAGAAGTCAGCATCCAACTGTCTGAAGACATCGCTGAATCCCTTGCCCTCGCAGGCACGCAAACCATTCACATTCCAACTGATAAATTTCATCATCACTGCTTTTTGGCTACAAAGTTACGAAAAAACCCTCTGACTGATGCCAATTCTCACAGATTTTTTATAATTTTGTGCGCGAAAACTAAGCAAAAGAATAGAGTATGGAAGAAATGAAAATGAACATCTGGCAGCTGCTACGCAACATATTACCCTTCGTGATGCCCTACAAGTGGCTCATAGCCATCACCCTCGTACTGACTTTCGTAGGCTCACTCATGGCACAGGTCAATGCCGTGGTACTCGACCGCGCCGTCGATGCCATCAACGCCCTGCTACAGCAGCCCGGAGGCTTCCAGTGGAGCCAGGCTGTCAGGATTCTCACCGTCATCACCGTCATCCTCTTGGGTAAAGAGGTCGTGGGTGCCCTCGTCACCTTCTGCCAGCGCTACTACGGCGAGCGCATGCGCATCCTCGTCAGCCGCGACATGTCGCTCAAGGTCGTCGACCGCATCCTCTCCTTCCGCATGGCCTTCTTCACCAGTGAAGGCAATGAGACTGGCAAGCTACAGTCGCGCATCGACCGAGGCATCATGAGCATGAGCAACACGGTCAACAATTTCTTCATCGAGATTCTGCCGCTCTTTACCTCGGCCATCCTCGCTCTCTGCCTGATGTTCGCTGCCAATGTCTACGTAGGCCTCGTGGCCCTCTGCATCGTGCCCCTCTATTTCTGGGTCACCTACATCCAGGCCACAAAGATGAAAGGCGGGCGACGAGGCATCTTCGGAGGCCATCAGGCCGTTTCGCAGGGCATCCTTAACATCCTGGAGAGCATCACCGTCATCAAGTCATTCAATCGTGAACAGATAGAGGCCGAGCGACAGGCTACCATCCAGCACTCCATGACCGACCTGCAACTCAGCACCCGCAAGAAGGCTTACCTCTTCAACGGCCTGAAGAGCTTCCTCGAGCAGATAGGCACCGTGCTCATCATCATCCTAACGGCCTATCTCGTACTCATCGACTATCCCGGCATGACCATCGGTAAGATCATGTACCACGTGATGCTCTTCGCCAACGTCAGCGCACCTATCCGACAGCTCCACCGAATCTACGACGATATGAACGATGCCCTCATCTACGCCGAGGGATTCTTCGGCATCCTCAAGGCCGACGGCGAGGTGGAGCCCACCGGACAGTATCACCCCCAACATGTCAAGGGCGACTTCGAGCTCCAGGGTGTCGACTTCACCTACTCCAACGGCACCCAGGCACTCTTCGACGTGTCGATGCGCATCCCCAGCGGCAAGATCACCGCCCTGGTGGGACTCTCCGGCGCGGGCAAGAGCACCATCGTCAATCTGCTCGACAAGTTCTACCAACCACAGCAGGGCTCCATCCGCCTCGACGGCCACGAACTCTCTGAGTGGGACACCCAGTGGCTGCGCGACAACGTGGGTCTGGTGCTGCAGAAGAACCACATCTTTGACGGCACCATCGAGGAGAACATTCGCTACGGCTGTCCGCAGGCCACCCATGAGGATGTGGTGAAGGCGGCCAAGCAGGCCTATCTCTACGACCAGGTCTCGCAATTGCCGCAAGGTTTCCAGACCTCAGCCTTACAACTCAGCGGAGGTCAGCAGCAGCGCGTGGCCATCGCCCGCATGTTCATCAAGAATCCACCTATTATATTTTTAGACGAGCCCACGGCCAGCCTCGATGCCATCGCTACAGAGCAGATCAAGGCCAGCATCGACGCCATCAAGCAGGGCCGCACGGTCATCATTATCTCACACAACATCGGCCAAATCATCGATGCCGACCATATCTACGTGCTCCAACAGGGACGTGTGGTGCAGTCAGGCGCACCCGACGATGTCTACCGTCAGGGAGGCCTTTACAAGGAAATCTTCGACGCCTCGGCCCGTAGCATGAATGCCGACAAGATAGCCGCCACCACCGCTTTCTGAGCGCAAGATGTTTAACTTCGGACCTGGCCCCAGTTTGAAGTAGGGACATGAAACGGCTGTCATTTCTCCCGATATTTCTTGATGACGCTGTAGGCCGTGTAGAGTCCCAGCTCGCCAGCCTTACTCAGGTCGCTGATGCCCTCGGCAAGACGGTTGGCATAGATATGCACCAGTCCTCGGTTATACCAAGCCTCTGCAAGATTCTTGTCGAGCTTGATGGCTTGATTGTAATCGTCGATAGCACGGGTATAGTCCTTGCGCTGGGCGAAGAGATTGCCTCTGTTATAATAAAGGAACGCGTTATTGGGAGCACGCAGGATGGCCTGCGAGAGATCACTCAGTACATTGGCCGACTTCAATTCGATATTAGTGCCCTGAGAAGCATTGAACTCATTGATACGAGCCTGACAGACGGCGCGTAGCCAATGGGCAATGGCAGAATTTGAGGTGGAGTCCATCTGGATGAGTGTGGAGAGGTCGTCGATAGCACTGTCGAAGTTCTGGATACCGCTGTATGCCACAGCGCGCTGTATGAGCATCGGCTTTATCTTTTCCCCACCCTTAGCCTCAGAGATAGCAGTGGTGATGGAATCAAGGAATGCAAAATGGCGCTGCATCAGCGATTCGCCCAGATTAGGCTGACTGCCGATGATATAAAGCGGATGTTTGGGATGCTGCTGATTGAAGGCGTCTACCTCACGGTCGAAGGCAATGTAGTTCTGCACCTCGCTCTTGACATTGACAAACGAGAGTGAGAACATGGGTTGCAAGGCAATCTCTACGCGGTGGTTCTGCACTCTTCCGCGATAGTCGCTCCGGTACTCGTGTTCCACATTCTGCTCATCGGCCACCACCAGCTGGTTATACTTATCGGGGTCGGTATCACTCTTACGGCGCATCTGTTTCTTTGAGAGTCGTGGCTGCGGTTTACCATACCGTTTATCCATCTGGGCTTTCAGGATACGGAACTCGTCGAGCTCTGCCTGCCGGGTATTACCTAGACGGCGATAGCAAGAAGCACGATGCTCCAGACCAAACCAGAAATTAGGAAATTCATCGATCACCTTCGAATAGTCACGGATGGCTGCACGCAGGTTACCCGTCTGTTCCAACAGCAAGGCACGGTTGAAAAGAGCCATCAGGTTGTTGGGTTCCAGACGCAGCACGAAGTCGAAATCCTCGATACCACGGTTGTCGTCGCCCACCTGGGCTCTCAGCAGGCCTCGATTATAGTGTCCGAGGAAGTTGTTCGGGTCGAGGTCGAGAGCCGTGTCGTAGTCGGCCATGGCTCCACGCAGGTTGTTCTGGTTGTAGCGTGCCATCGCACGGTTGATGTAGTTGCCGGCATGTTTAGGCAACAGATGGATGGACTTGTCGAGGAATCTCTCACCATCCTTCCATTCTTGTCGAGAAAGGCTCACCACGGCTCGTGCAGACCAGGTATTACCGTCGTACGGGTCGAGATCCAGACTCTTGTCGAGAGAGGTGATGGCCTGTGTGGTATCCTGCTTCAACAGAAAGATTTCTGCCTGCATCGAATAGGCGCGGGCATAGCGAGGCCAGTGCTGCAACATCGTGTCGACCTCAGCCAGTCCACGCTCGTAATCCTTTTCCTGAATCCGGCAGAGGATACGGTTATGCCACAGATTCTGACTCTCCGGAGCATAGCGAAGGGCACGGGTATAGTCGATGATGGCATCACCATATTTCTTCTGATTAATACGGCAGAGTCCGCGCAACTCGTAAAGTCCGACGACGTAAGGATTTCGCTCGATGGCCTCGGTGCAATCGCTCTCAGCCCCCCGGAAATCGTCGAGGTAATACTTAGCGATGCCACGGAAGTACCATGGCTCGTAGAGATAGGGTTTAGCAGAGATGGCCTGATTGAAATACTGGATGGAGAGGACATAGTCCTCATAATAGAGGGCAGACCGTCCGATCATGATCAGACGGTCGATGTTATACTGGCCAAAGGCCAATATGGGGAAAAATGTCAAGAGATATAGAATGCGTCGCATTTCTATCTCATGACGGGTTTTGTCTTGTAACCACAGCGATAGCGCCCCTTTGTCAGGGCAGCCAACTTACTCTTGATGAGCTGCTTGCGAAGGGGAGAGATACGGTCGATGAACATCTTTCCATCAAGGTGATCGAACTCGTGCTGCATCACACGAGCCAGGTATCCCTCTATCCACTCGTCATGATGCTGGAACTGTTCGTCGTCCCACTCTACACGGATTCTTGTTGGGCGCACCACCTTCTCGTGGATGGCAGGCAGCGACAGGCAGCCCTCTTCAGAAGTGTCTGTATTCGACTCGTCATACTCCACGATATGGGGGTTGATAAACACCCTGCGACACCCTTTGTATTCAGGCATGTCTTCACTCAGCACGTCGAGGTCGATGACTGACAGGCGAATAGCACGGCCAATCTGAGGGGCGGCTAGTCCGATACCGTCAGACTCGGCCAGCGTTTCCCACATATCAGCTATCAGTTGCTGCAGGTCAGGATAATCAGGAGTGATGTCTTCGGCCACCTTGCGAAGCACTGGCTGACCATATATATAAATAGGTAATATCATTTAGAATTTAGAATTGAGATTTGTGACTTAGAGCGAAGATAGTCTTCAAGGATAATTGTTGCCGAGATCTCGTCGACAAGTGCTTTGTCCTGTCTGGCTTTTTTCTTCAGCCCTCCGGCGAGCATGGCCTGATGGGCCAATACAGAAGTGAACCGCTCGTCGAAAAATTCGATGGGTACGTCTGGCACCGCCTTTCGCCAGCGATTGACAAATTGTTGCACTCGCTGCAGGTTTTCACTCGGTTCCCCATTGGGCTGACGGGGCTCACCGATGACGATACGTTCCACCGGTTCACGGGCCATATAGGCCTTCAACCAGTCGAAGAGCTCCGATGTAGAAACAGTCGCCAACCCTCCCGCAATCAATTGCAGAGGGTCGGTGACTGCTATACCGGTACGTTTCTTACCGTAGTCAATGGAAAGAATCCGTGCCAACTATCTCTTACTGGTTAGAGAGCAACCAGGCATCCTTGTAAGCCTCCTGGGCACGGAACTGGTCGCGGCTGCGGGCAGCATCGGCCTTGTTGTCGAAAGTAGAGGCGATGACACGATACATGTTGCGATCTTCGTTCTTCACGATCTGAGCGTCGTAGCCCTGGTCCTTCAGGCGCTGCTGCAGACCCTCAGCATTCGATACCAGGCCGAAGGATCCGACAACCACACTGAAAGCCTTCAAGCCATTGCCGCTGACGAGCGATACGCTCTCCTTACGGACAGACACATTATCGGCATTGTCGTAGACACGAGTCTCAGTGGCAGGCTTCGTCTGTACGGGAGCCACCACGGCAGGAGTCTCTACGGCAGGCTGGGCAGCAGGCTGCTGAGCTTGCTGGGTGGCAGTGTCATACTGCTTAGCCTTTTCATAAGCCTTCTTGTAGGCACTCTCACTTGATCTACAACTTGTAAAAGCCAACGCCAGGCACAAGCCTGCGCATAATACGGTGTACTTTTTCATTCTTGAATTTATTAATTGTGATACTTATTCTCAATAATTTTGGTGCGAAATTACAAAATATCAACGAAAAAAGGTACAAAATGGTGCATAAAGTTTGTTAAATGACGGAAATATCAGCATTTTAACAAAAAATGACAGGCAAAAGTAGGGCTATTTCGAAATAAATGCGTACATTTGCAAGAAATAACAGATGTTTCATTTTAAATAAAAATTTGGTATGAAGAGTTTAGGTTATATTGGCGCATTCCTCGGCGGTGCCATCGCCGGCGCTGCTTTAGGTATTCTGATGGCTCCGGAGAAGGGGCAGGATACTCGTGTGAAGATTACTGACGCTGTGGAGGGTTTCCTCAAGAAGCACAACGTCAAACTCAGTCGCAAGGAAGTGGTCGACCTGGTTGACGACATCCAGGATGCCGCAGAAGAAGCCGTATAAGATTGGCATAGATGCTGTCGAGTGACAAGAATGTAGAGTCGATTGCGCAACTCATCGAGGTTCTCAAGCACTATCTTGGGATACAGGCGGAGTATGTGAAACTCGATGTGATAGACAAGGTGGTACGTCTGCTAAAGGCTGCCGCCTTGGCTGTCCTCTTTTTCTTTATCTTCATAGCGGTGCTGATGTATTTCTCGTTCGCAATTGCTTTCTGGCTCTCTGCCTATATGGGATTCACCAAGGCATTCCTCATCGTGGCCATACTGCATCTGCTGATTTTCATATTGTTCATCATCTTCCGCAAGACATGGATTGAGAAACCGCTTGTGCGCATTCTCGCCGGAATCTTACTCAGCAAGTAATATGTGACTCATTATGGAACTTCCCGTCAAGAAAGAAACCACTCATTTCAGAACCCTCGAAGAAATCAGGGTACGGAAAGAGCAACTGCTCAGCGAACTGCAACAGGACAGCACCAAGTTCAGTACGCTTTGGAACCAGACGTTCATCAAACGGGAGGGCAATTCCAAGGGAGAATTTATCTCTGGTCTGGTGGCCAACAGCATCACAGCCGTCGACACATTCCTTCTGGTACGGAAACTTATCAAGAACTACGGTGGACTCTTCGGACTTTCGAAGAAGTCTTCAACGAAGAAGAAGCGCTGACGAGGCGCTTTTTTTATGCCCTGAAATCGACAGGAAATCACAAAAAAAGGGTCCCCGCTGGGACCCAAACCTTTGTTAACCTTAAATCTAATACTATGAAAAACACATTGCAAAGATACGACTATTTCCGCATCTCCACAAGTTTTTCCACAAAAAAGTACCATTCTATAACATTCTTTAACCAAATCATTCCCTTTTGGAGCTATATTTCAACGATTTGTCCATCAAAAGCCAGTTCAATCCCTACAGGAAGAATGCGGTTCACCTCTTCATGCAGTCCGATGTCATGACAAGAATGTATCAAATAGGTCTGGCGAGCCCCCACCCTACGGGCAAACGCCACGGCATCATCGACAAGCTGATGCGAATGGTGGGGCTTGTCGAAACGCAGGGCATTGACCACGAGCAGTTCCGTTCCCTCCAGATATGACATCTCAGCCTCATCGATGGTCTTCATATCAGTAATGTAAGCCAGTTTGCCAATCCTGAATCCGAGAATGGGCAGTTGGCCGTGCATCACTTCGATGGGCATCACCTCCATATCGCCGATATGAAGCGGTTCGTGGGGATGTATCTCATGCAGTCCGATGGCAGGCACACCAGGATATCGGTGCTCAGCGAAACAATAAGGCAGCATCTCCAACATCGACTGACGGGCCTGCGGATCAGCGTAGACATCAATCTGTCCGAACTGGCAATAAGGTCTGATATCATCCATTCCCCCCATGTGGTCGTAGTGACTGTGGGTAATTAGGATACCATCAATCCTACGGAAGGGTTGAGGCAGTATCTGTTGTCGGAAGTCAGGACCACAATCGATGAGCAGACGCGTGGTTTCAGTCTCTACCAGTGCCGAGCAACGGGTACGCTTGTCCCTGGGGTCTGTACTTTGGCAGACCTTGCACTGACAACCGATGACTGGCACGCCACACGATGTTCCCGTTCCTAAGAATGTCAGTTTCATATGATATTCACTTCCGGATGGATATCAATTCCGAACTTATCCCTCACATCGCAGCGGATGGCATCACAGAGGGCTACGATCTCACGCCCTGTCGCTCCACCACGGTTGACGAGTACCAGGGCTTGCTTATCGTGTACTCCGGCATGCCCAAACGACTTGCCTTTCCATCCGCACTGGTCAATCATCCAACCTGCGGGAATCTTTACGTGAGCAGCATCCACCTCGTAGTGGGGCATCCCTGCAAACTGCGCTGCCAACTGCTCATATTTCTCGCGGCTCACTATCGGGTTCATAAAGAAACTGCCAGCATTACCCTCCACCTGAGGATCTGGCAATTTGGCTTTGCGGATGTCGATGATGACGTCGCGCAACTCCTTGGCTGTAGGTTCTGTGATTCCCTTATGCTCCAGTTCCGAGCGGATGTTACCATAGTCGAGATGGGGCTCAAAGACAGTTGACAGACGATAAGTGACATGCGTTATCAAGTAGCGGTTCTTCCACTCATGCTTGAATCTGCTATCACGGTAGCCGTAGCCGCAATCCTCTCCACTGAAGACTACCTGACGGCATGAGTCAATCTCGACTGCCTCCACACGGACTATCAAGTCTTTTGCCTCGACACCGTAGGCCCCGATATTCTGGACTGCCGAAGCTCCCACGTCGCCAGGAATCAGCGACAGATTCTCAGCGCCATAGAGTCCTTGAGCGAGACAGTAGTCGACTGTCTCATCCCAGTTCTCCCCACTTCCAACGGTGATTTCATCAGACGACGACAACTCACGTCCCTTAATGGCCGAACGCACCACGATACCATCGAAATCCTGTGTCAGCAACAGGTTGCTGCCACCACCTATTATTATATAAGGTGTAGTCGAAGAGCGCAACAACATTGCTACCTGCTGCGCTTCCTCGACAGTAGCAAACTCCATAAACTCCCTGCATCTGGCATCAATGCCAAATGTGTTATGCGCTTTCAGGCTATAGTCTCTTTCAATCTTCAATGTTCAATCTTCAATGTTCAATCTACAAACGTTCTACGTCATCATCTTCATCAGCAGCCAGCGTTCACCCACCTTCTTGAATCTCAATTCCAGTTCAAGGCCATTAGCAATACCTCGCATGATGAATATCTTCTCATCACCCTCCTCCTGAGGGTCACCATAGACGATATTATAGATGGTCTTCGAGGGTAACTTTGGTGCGAAGGCCTCCCAAGTGTCGGCAGTGATCACGCCTTCCATCATGCCGAAGTCATCATCGGGGTCAGGCCCCACGAAGTCTACCGTACGGTTCAGACTCTTCACCTGGAAGGCGGAGTCTGTCACAAAGTGCCGATAGAACTCGAGGAACGAGGCATTCACATTGTCCTCGATGGTTGTCTTCCTGATTTCCAGCAGCATCCACGCTCCGCGAATTCTACGGAACACATAGTCTGTCACCTCATTCTTACGCAATTGAATCCTCTCCACGATCGCTCGATTAACAGACGTGTCCTTCATCAGGCGCATCTGCTGATCGTCGTTGAACATCAGGGTATAGTAACCCTGGCGCATGAAGAAATGTTCCATCTTCCAGCGCTCCTTGGCTATCTGTTCATCTTTGTCCTTCTTGCGTACATTCAACGGAAAGACCACACGTTCACGCTGCAACCGCTTGTTAGCAGCAAAGTTGAAGAGGAAATCGTCGAACAGCTCATCAGCGGCTTTCGGCATCGGTGTATCTATAATCAATTGCTCCAGCGTATCCACGGCTACAGTATCGATACTGTCAGCAGCAACTGCCAGCGAGTCTGCCTGGATATCTGTCCGCTGCCCCTTGTTGCCCGTACACGACAACATCAGCAGCCCCAATGCACATAACGCACCAAAAAACTTTCTCATCTACGTAAGTAGTAACCTGTCAATCTCTAATTTCTCTCAAAATTTCGGCAAAGTTACAAATAATTCTTCATTCTTCATTCTTTATTCTCTTTTTTTTTGTACCTTTGCACGCAAAATTGCAATTTTAACACTGATATGATACTTGATAAGATAGACGAACTCCTGAAAGAAGTACAGGATTTAAGCGCCAAGAACGCAGAGGAGGTAGAGCAGCTCCGACTGAAATATCTCAGCAAGAAAGGTGAGATCACTGCCCTGATGAACGACTTCCGTAACGTAGCTGCCGACCAGAAGAAGACCGTCGGCATGAAGATCAATGAACTCAAGACACTGGCCACCGAGCGCATCAACCAGCTGCGTGAAGAGTGCGACTCACAGGAGACTTCCGACGAGGCCATCGACCTGACACGCACTCCCTACCCCATCCAGCTTGGTACGCGCCACCCGCTGACCATCGTCACCAACGAGATCATCGACATCTTTTCTCGCATGGGATTCGTACTGGCCGACGGACCTGAGGTGGAAGACGACAACCACATCTTCACCAAGATGAACTTCGCTGCCGACCATCCAGCCCGTGACATGCAGGACACTTTCTTCGTCAGCCAGCATCCCAACGATGTCACTAAGAACATCCTGCTCCGCTCCCACACCTCTTCCGTTCAGGCCCGAGTGATGGAGCAGATGCATACCGAGGACGGCAAGCTGACGGCTCCCATCCGCGTCATCTGTCCGGGTCGCGTCTATCGCAACGAGGCCATCACAGCCCGTGCTCACTGCTTCTTCCATCAGGTGGAGGGTCTCTACATCGACAAGAACGTATCGTTCACCGACCTCAAGCAGGTGCTCCTTTCCTTTGCCCGTGAGATGTTTGGCGCTGACACCAAGATTCGCCTGCGCCCCAGCTACTTCCCCTTCACGGAGCCCTCGGCAGAGATGGACATCTCGTGCTTCATCTGTGGCGGCGAAGGCTGCGGATTCTGCAAGCATACTGGTTGGGTGGAGATTCTTGGCTGCGGCATGGTCGATCCCAACGTGCTCGAGCTCTGCGGTATCGATTCAAAGGAGTACAGCGGCTATGCCTTCGGCATGGGCGTGGAGCGCATCACCAACCTGAAGTATCGCGTTTCCGACCTCCGCATGTTCTCCGAGAACGACACCCGTTTCCTCGAGGAGTTCGAATCTGCCAGCTAAGGCGATCCCCGTCGTCATTCCCTATACATCGGCACCCTCTCCCGTCGGAGTTGGTGCCGATTTTTTCTTACCTTCATCCTCGCAAGCCTTGTGAACAGTTGGCTGTATAAAAAATAATTCGTAACTTTGCAAGCAAATTACGCAACTATGCCAGAGGATATCATCGATTTCGGTCCCGTAGAGGACAAAATGCAAGGCATCATCAAGGTGATTGGTGTCGGAGGAGGAGGGTGCAACGCCGTCCGAAACATGTTTAATGACCAGATAGGCGGCGTCACCTATGCCGTCTGCAATACCGACAGTCAGTCGCTGTCGCGCTCTCCTGTACCAGCCAAGATCCAGTTAGGTGCAGGCCTCGGAGCAGGTGGAAACCCTGAAGTGGGCAAAGAAGAAGCCGAGGACAGCATCGACAGCCTCAGGCAACTACTCTCCGACGGCACCAAGATGGTGTTTGTCACCGCTGGCATGGGTGGTGGTACAGGCACAGGAGCTGCTCCCGTAGTGGCTGGCTTAGCCAAAGAGATGGGACTGCTGACGGTAGGTGTGGTCACCATTCCTTTCTACTTCGAAAAGAAACGCAAGATCATCAAGGCCCTCAAGGGTGTCGACGAGTTGCGGAAGAATGTCGATGCCCTGCTCATTGTCAACAACGAGCGCCTCTGCGATGTCTATGCCGACTCCGAACTTTCCGTCAAGGAGGCCTTTCTTAGAGCCGACAATATCCTGATGGATGCTGTCAAGGGTATCTCCGAACTCATCACCCTGCCCAGCGACGGAGGCATCAAGAGCGACTTCCGCGATGTGGAGACCACGATGAAGAACGGTGGAGGAGCCATCATGGCTATGGGACGTGCCAGTGGAGATCATCGCGTAGAAAAGGCCATCCTCGATGCTCTCGACTCTCCCCTCCTCTATGGCAACGATATCGGACGCGCCAAGCGCATCCTATTTAATATCTATGCCAGCGATGAGCATCCTATCTTCGTCAGGGAACTGCAGGAGATCGATGACTTCTTTGCCCAGCTCGATCCTAATATCGACGTTATCTGGGGAACGGCCACCGACGACTCTCTCGGCGAGGATGCGAAGGTCACCATCCTGGCCACAGGCCTTGAGGACGAACTGCGTAGCGAGGTGCAGAAGGAGGTCCATCGCAGTGACGACGATTTCTACGAAGACCTCATCCCGATACTCTATAAGCCAGGCAAGACAAAGAAGCCGACGCTGAAGGAGGCACTCGCCCTGGAGATTCCCTTTGAGGTGGAGCCCACCCCTGATCCAGAGCCTGCCGTGGAAGTAGCAACTCCCACAGAGGACGCGAACACTCCTGAAGAAGAGACATCTGAGGAAGAGAACAGCGTCGAAGAGGCCAAACGCCAGCCTACAATCATCGACAAGTGGAAACATTGGTTAAACAACCTGATGAGCGACGTAACCGAATGACAGACCTTTCACTGTTTTCTCACGAGGAAATAGCCGAGCAGCTGAGCCGTCTGGCTCGCCATCTGCAGGCAGCGGACAGGAATGACCTCCTGCTGCGGGCTATTGGCACACCCTTGCTCGAAGAGCTCCGCATCGAAGCTGCCCGGGCAAAGCTAAGCCGACTGCTGATCACAAAGGACTACCGTTTCTTCCTCATGGATTACGACAATCAGGAGATAGAACTGCAGCCAGTCCACAAGGCTGTCTACCTGCTGTTCCTCGCCCACCCCGAAGGTATCGAGTTCAAGCACCTCGCCGACTATCGCGAAGAACTGACCCGCTATTATCTCTCCACCGCCAAGCTGATGGACAAGGAGCGCATCATCGAGGGTGTCGACCACCTGGTCAATCCCCTCGACAATGCTATTAATGAGAAATGTTCGCGTATCAAGAAGGTGTTCCTAAGCATGATGGACGAATACACAGCCAACTATTACATCATCAGTGGCCACACCCAGAAGCGCATCGTCGGCTCCTCCCGCATCTGGTACGAACGCCTCAAGGTCATCACCCTGCCACGCGAGTTGGTGATTTTCCAGTGAGTCCAGAGTACCCATATTGTTCTTTGCGAATCTGCCACTTCAGCCACTGTTGGTCACTCTTCGTCGAAGAATTAAAAGCAGCAGAGATTTTCTGTTTGTCCTTCCCTGCCTTATAGCGATCACGCAGTTCTTTTCGTGCCAGAGACACATTGCCCCCCTTCTTGTCCTTGAACTCCAGGATGAGGGCATCCGTGTCCTCCGTCTTTATACGTTGCTCTCTTTTCCCTACCTTATCTTTAAAGAGATTATTGAATATATTCTCCTTAATAGGATCACCCTCAGATACCCATCTGCTCCGATACAGTGCCAGCAGTTCCTCCCTGGATAGCTTTGGCAACATATCCACACACTTTCTTAATTCCCCCGTCTCCCATCCTTTGTAATGGAAGAATTTCACCTGCTTCAAAATGTACTCTAGTTCTGTCATAGCCTCAACAATTAAAAACAGTGGCAAAGATACTCACATTTATCTTTGCCACCAAGCGATTTCCGCCCACAAGGCTTGTGGAATCGTGATTTTATTCCCAGTAATGCTCTGTCTCGTACTGCACCTTACGCTTACCCTCTTAACGAACTTATAAGTATTTCTTATAAGTTTAAATGCATCAAGAGTGGTTGTTCGGAAAAACCGAACAACCACTCTTGGATAAGTTTTATTACCATACTAATCATAAAATTTATGATGGTGGCAGAGTATCATTTTGAGTATCACCCTGACTAACACCTTCAGGGACAGTCTGTCCTATACCAACATTTTTCCTCCTGAATGACACCCTGACACCGCCACAGAAATTAGCGACTTCAGTATTTCTTCTTTTTTCATAAAGTCTTGCGGTCATTTTTCTTTGTTAATTTCCCAGTGTCCAGTCTTATTGCTTCCAACACGAATGATAGCGCCCTCTTTTTTCAATTCTCCAAGGCGGCGTTTTACTGTCGCTTCTGAAGTGCCTACGATGGCAGCGTATTCTGCATAGTTGAGGGTTCCGTCCTGTAAAACGGCTTGATAGATTCGCTCTTTTATCGGGTCAGAGAATTGTTTTATCGGGTCAGAGAATGGCTTTATCGGGTCATCCTCTTGTGATTTCTTGTAGGCCACAATCTCCTTGCTGATGTTCCGGATGTGTTCTTCCATCATAAACTCGCGGAAGGGCTCGAGCGAATCCTGTTCCCTAGAGTCAACCAAGGCCTGGATATATTCGGCCTTATCCTCCTTGACGATTTTTACTGGCACCAATCCGAACTCGTATTGCAGGTGGTTCATGACGAGGCGAGACATGCGCCCATTGCCATCTACCCAAGGATGGATTGTCACCAACTGATAGTGAGCGTCAAAACTCATCAGGTATTTAGCCACAATGTCATCAAGGTTTGACAGTTCGCCCCTCCGCTGGTTCAGTTGCTTACAGAACTCTTCCAACTTGGCCGGCACTTTCAGGTAATTCATGTATGAACGCCCGCCAATACCAGCCGTTACACCTACCAAACGCAGGTCGCCTTTTGAAGCATCGAAAGAACCTTGGGCGGTGTTATAGGAGGCTCCTGTATTCTTCATGACAAGGGCTGAAAGGTTTTTGAGCATCTGCACAGAAAAATCCATGTGCTGATGTGCCCATCGCATAGATTGCTCGTAGGCCGCTTTCAGGTCGAGGTTCATCATCTGCTCTTGCAGGCTACGTCCCTTTGCGGTGATACCTTCGTCAAACAGCAATTGGTTCTCAATCTCCGTGACTGTACTGCCCTCAATGGCTGTAGAATGGGTAATAAGGGAATACAGATAGAATTTCTTGTAATCTATCTGTTCTGCGATTCCCAATGACTGATATTCAGCGAGGGTGTCAAGCAGCAACTTTTTCAATCCTTCTTTCACCTATTCAACTTCTTATTTAATATTGATGTAACAACAAAAAAGTACGATATGGTCGTGGTGAGGTGTCATCTATAATGGTCCATCAGGTCTTTCACGACGCCGGAGCCGACAGGTCGCGGATGGGATGAGGCCGGGCCGTAGAGGGGGATGGGGCCGAGGGGACGACGCTCGTTCCAGACGGAGAGGGAGACGCTGAAGGAGGGATTGAAGTTGTAGCGGAGGGAAGCACCGATCTTGTCGCCCACATCGCTCATCCAGTAGAGCTGCGGGGGGACTGTGGGCTCCATGATCGACTTCTGGACGAAAGCAGAGGCCTCCCAGTGGTCGTTGAAACGATAGCCGAGCATGGCCGAGAGGCCGACATCGTTGAGCTGACGGCCTCCGAAGTTGAGGATGGAGTAGTAGCCTCCCACAGCGAAGGAGAGACGGGAAGTGATGGTATCAGCATACATCACGGAGAGGCTGTTGGCGAAGCCGCTCCCCGAGTTGTGGCCCAGTCCGAAGATGGCGGAGGCTGAGAGCGAGGCATTCAGTCCGCGATGGAGGTTCCAGTTGGGATAGCCCGTGAGGATACTGCCGTAGTATGGATAGTGGGCGATGGTGCCGCGATATGTGAGGGGTGGCAATGCCGGGCTCTGTTCGTCGCTAAGGGGAGCGATAAACGCGTCAGGAGATACAGAGAGCACGGTATCCGGCATCATCGAGGGAGTTGGCTGGATGGTCAGTCCGTCAAGACGAAAGTCCCCCACCCTCTCCTGCGCATTAGCAGCGAAGGGGAGGCCAACACTCAAGGCTATCATGAGCAAACACCTCTTTAATATGCGACTGTTCTTCGGATTCATCTCTGTTTCGATAGATTTACTTGGCAAATGTAAGAAGAAAATCTGAATCGTAGGCTCATTTGGGCAAATTATTAACGAAATATAAGTTTCATTAGGGTTTTGACCTGGTAAAAATCACTCAAACAGAAGAAATTTTTGTACAATGACGTATACACTTATACACTAAATTATAACAATTGGCTTATTATCAATAACTTACAAGCATAAAACACATACACTAAACGTACACTTTATATACACTAAATATACACTAACCGACTATTTATACGTCAAAAGTAGCCTCCTTTCAGAAAAATAGAGGCCCCTATTTGTTAAAACTAAGTTCCGTAGAAAAATTTGGAGGCTCCTGCCGCCCGAAAGTAACCTTCTTTTTAGCAGTCCGACTTTGGACGGAGCAAAGTGGGACTTTACTCCGTCCAAAGTCCCACTTTCCTACCGAGAAAACACACTTATCTTTCGAATGGTGAACAAATGGTGTACGTTTAGTGTATATAAAGTGTACATGTAGTGTATATAAAATAATTGGTAATATACTGAATATTAGACAATTAATCAGATTTAGTGTATAAGTGTATATTGCAGTGTATATAAACCAGGCGAAAATGATATGGATGATCAAAAAAAAGGGAATCAGACTGCTTAATGTACGATGACCTTAATCTTGGAGATGCGGTGCTCGTCGAGCTCAGTGACCTCGAAGGTGAAGTTCTGATAGTCAATGCGCTCACGAAGTTCGGGGAAATCGCCCTTGATCTCGAGCAGCAAGCCTGCGAGCGAGTCAGCATCGCCCCCTACCCCCTCGAAGGTTTCGTCATCGATGTCGAGGATCTTGAAGAAATCGCTGAGCAGCGTCTTGCCCTCGAAGACGTAGGTGTTGGCATTGATACGCACATAGTTCTTCTCCTCCTCGTCATACTCATCGTTGATCTCGCCGACAATCTCCTCGAGGATATCCTCCAGGGTGATGAGACCGCTGGTACCACCAAACTCGTCGACCACGATGGCGATATGAACCTTGTTCTCCTGGAACTCACGCAGCAGGTCGTCGATCTTCTTCGTTTCCGGCACGAAATAGGGCGGACGGATAAGCGACTGCCAGCGGAAATTGGCGGGCTTCGACAGATGGGGCAGCAGGTCCTTGATATAGAGGATGCCGCGCACATTGTCGATAGAGTCCTGATAGACGGGGATGCGGGAGTAGTTGTTCTCCACGATACACTGGATGACGTCAGGGAAACGGCTTCGGAAGTCGAGGTCGATAATGTCCTGACGGCTGGTCATGACCTCCTTGGCCGTCTCGTCGCCGAAGCGCACGATGCCCTCGAGCATGTTCTTCTCGCCCTTGAGTTCCTCCTCGTCAGTCAGTTCGAGTGCCTGTTCGAGGTCATCTACACTGAGCACGTGGTTCTCCTTCTGCACCACCTTCTCGGCCAGGATGCCAGAGCGGAGCAGGATGTTCTCCAAAGGATAGAACAGCTTACGCAGGAAACGGATGCTGCCACAGAGTGTGCGACACATGGCGAGGGCGTGCTGGCGGCAGTAGACCTTGGGCATGATCTCGCCGAAGAGGAGCAAGAGGAACGTGAGCAGGACGGTGATGACGAGGAACTGGAGCCAGACGGCATTACCGAAGTTGACGGTATGGCTGATGAAATAGTTGCAGAGCATGATGATGGTCACATTCACCAGGTTGTTGGTGATGAGGATCGTGGCCAACAGTCGCTCGGAATCCTCACGAAGTGCGAGGATGTCGCGGTCGCGCTCCGAGTTGCTCTCCTCCAGCTCGTTGATATCATTGGGTGTCAATGAGAAGAAGGCGATCTCTGAGCCTGAAGCTAAGCCAGAAAGGACGAGAAGTATGGCAGCGAGGACAGCCGCAAAGATGGCTCCCATGGAGGGAGCCATGAAAGTTACTTCACTGAATATTTGTTGAAGATAGTCCATAACGAGTGATTAGAAGGGCAGACCTTCACTGTCGGCAGTCGTCGTCTGCGTCTGCGGCGCTGACTGCTGAGGTGCAGGTTGCTGAGGTGCGGGCTCGTTGGCTCCAGCGGGAGTGCCGGCAGCCTTAGGCGAGAGCATCTCCATATTGTCAGCCCATATCTCGGTGACATAGCGGCGCTGCCCCTGCTTGTCGTCGTATGTGCGATAGCGTATACGGCCTTCGATGTAAAGTTTGTCGCCCTTATGGACGTATTTTTCGACCACCTCAGCCAGTTTGCGCCAAAGGATGACGGTATGCCAGTCGGTATGGTCGGGCACCACGGTGCCGTTCTGGAGGGTATAGCCGCGCTCTGTCGTTGCCAGGCGCACTTGTGCTACTGCCACACCCTGTTCCACATAGCGAACCTCGGGCTCCTGCCCTACGTTGCCAATAAGCATTACTTTATTCATAGTTATTATTTTTAAAAGGTTTATAAAAAGCTACTTGGCTCGTCCAAGATAGCGGAACTTGAAATTCTTGCCCTTAGCCGACGGGAACTGGCTGCGCTCATCGACACGCTCACGCAGATGGTCGACGATGCGGTTGTAGCAGTCCATGCCCGACTTAGCCTTGACACGAGCCACGAACTGCGTGTCGCGATACTGGAATTTTCCTGTGCCGGGAACGAGCAGCACGCGCTTGAAATCTATAAGCCCCTCGTACCATCCGGCGCGCTCCTCGTTGAGGCGCATCAGAACAGGTGATGCCTGCTTGCCGCTGGGCGTAGCAGCTGCAGCATGGACGGCCTTCTTCTCCTTGAAGTCCTGCATGGTTGAAGCTTCGGTCTTGATAATAATGAAATAGACGCGTGTGCGCACCTTATATCTTTTGGGATAAAACACATCGCTGGCCACATACTCACGAATGTCAGCCTCCAAAACTGGATTCATCCCAACCTCATCAATTGATCTCAAAAAGGCAATAGCCTCATCGACTGTGGGTACTAGGGTTTCACGGTCGAAATATCTTAAATACAAATTCATTTGTGAACGATGTTTTCATAAAAAAGAGCGGAAAACGGGACTCGGACCCGCGACCCCAACCTTGGCAAGGTTGTGCTCTACCAACTGAGCTATTTCCGCAATTCTGTCTTAGTAAAAAATGTGAAGAGGAGGAGACTCGAACTCCCACGTCGCAATTGACACTACCCCCTCAAAGTAGCGCGTCTACCAATTCCGCCACCTCTCCAACAAAACAGCTGAATAAAAAAGAGTGCCCAGAACAGGACTCGAACCTGCACGCCTCGCGGCACACGCACCTGAAACGTGCGCGTCTACCAATTCCGCCACCTGGGCATTTTACATCCGGGCCAATCCCGTGATGTCTCTTTTTTGTTCAACAAATGGAGCGGAAAACGGGACTCGGACCCGCGACCCCAACCTTGGCAAGGTTGTGCTCTACCAACTGAGCTATTTCCGCATTTGATTTCCTTTGTGAAGGAGCATTCCCCTGAATGCGGATGCAAAGGTAATGCTTTTTTCGGAACTGGCAAACTTTTTTGGCATTTTTTTTTCAAAAATCGCTCATTTCATCGAAAAAAGGCCATTCTGGCGGCTCTAATCCATCCGATTTCGGTAATCTTCGTACCCAAACTCGCGCAAAACCTCCAATCGTCCATCGGCATGAAGCAAACCTATCGAGGGGTGTGTAACGCCATTAAAAGTGTTGGTCTTAACAGTAGTATAATGGATCATATCCTCAAAAATCACTTCCTCGCCTATCTGCAGCTCATGATCAAACTGCCACGAACCCATGAAGTCACCACTCAGGCAGCTGTTTCCCCCAAGGCGATAGCGATAATCAGCATATTCCGAATTTTCCGAGGACTCTGAATCCTCCCAGAAAACCGCCCCGCGGACATCAGGATAATACGGCATCTCCAGACAGTCGGGCATGTGGCAGGTGAAACTCACATCAAGAATGGCTGTCTTAATACCCTTGTCCTCTACGATATCCACCACATGCGATACCAAGGGACCCGTCTGCCAGGCAAAAGCGCTACCAGGTTCCAAGATCACCTTCAGCCAAGGATAGCGCTTGTGAAAGTCCTGCATCAGACGAATAAGCAAATCGACATCGTAGTCCTTTCGGGTCATCAGATGACCGCCTCCGAAGTTGATCCATTTCAGCTGCGGGAACCACTTCGAGAATTTTTCCTCTATATGCACCAACGTCCTCTGGAATACGTCTGCCCCACTCTCGCAGTGACAATGACAATGGAAGCCTTCAATGTCGTCGGGCAACACTTCCGGCAGCTTGTCGGCAGTGATGCCGAACCGGGTGCCGGGTGCACAGGGATTATAGAGCAGCGTGCCTACTTCGGAGTATTCGGGATTGACACGCAGACCGATGGACACGCCCCCGCACAAATTGCGGTACCGCTCATACTGAGAGAGCGAATTGAACGTCAGATGGGAGGAGCACTTCAGGATGCCACGTATCTCCTCATCGGTATAGGCTGGCGAATAGGTATGGGCCGGAGCACCAAACTCCTCGAGGGCCAGGCGGGCCTCGGAGAGGGAGCTGGCAGTGGTGGAATGGATATACTCGCGGAAAATGGGGAACACCTTCCAAAGGGCAAAAGCTTTGAAGGCGAGGATAATCTCTATATCGGCTTTCGCCGCAACATCAGCAATCAACTGAAGGTTGCGGCGAAGCTTTGTCTCTTCTATAATATAAATAGGTGTAGCCATCAGTCTTTCTTTAGGGGGATAGTGACGCTGAACGTGGAGCCCTGCCCTTCCGTCGACTCTACCATGCAGTCGCCTCCATTCTTGCGGGCAAAGTCCTGACAGAGCTGCAAGCCCAGTCCGGAACCTTCCTCACCGCCAGTGCCGTAGGTGGTCTCGCCCTTGTGGAAGATAGAGCCGAGGCGATCGGCAGAGATACCCACGCCATGGTCTCTGACACTCACCTTGGCAAAATCGCCATCCGAGGACATGATAATCTCAATCGTAGAGCCTTCAGGTGAGAACTTGACGGCATTCGACATGAAGTTGCGCACGACGGTCTTGAGCATATCATTGTCGGCACGCACCACCAACGGACCACCCGTATGCTGGAGATTGAGTTTGATATTCTTGGTGGCAGCAATCATCTCGAAGATGTCTACCACGCCGGGTATGATGTCGTTGAGGTCGAGATCCTGAGTCACCACATTCAGTCGTCCCGTCTGACTCTTGGTCCACTTGAGCAGATTGTCGAGCAGGTCGTGTACCTCCTCCGACTCGCGGTTGGCCTGGTCGAGCAGCGAATAGAGCTCCGGGCCCACCGACTCGGGAGTGGCCGACTGCACCACGAGATTGAGTACCATGCGGATGCTGGCCATCGGCGATCGCAAGTCGTGGGCAATGACGGAGTACATCTTGTCACGGTTGCTGAGCGTAGCCCTGAGTTCGGCGTTCTGCTTCTCGATGATACGTTTGGCAGCCACGAGTGAAATCTGCTGCATGACACGCATCACCAGCTCCTCCTTGTTGAAAGGCTTGGTGAGGAAGTCGTTGGCACCCACCTGGAATCCCTTCACCAGATCGGCTGGGGTGTTCAAGGCTGTGAGGAAGATGATGGGGATCTCTTTGAGCTCCGGGTCTTTCTTCATGATGACGGCAGTGTCGAATCCGGAGATATCGGGCATCATCACATCGAGCAATACCAAGTCGGGATGCTCTTTGCGGGCCTGCTCGATACAGGCTTTTCCACAGTTGGCCGTACAAACCTGAAATTTCTCATTGGTCAAAAGAATCTTGAGCAACAATACGTTGCTCATCACGTCATCGACGATAAGGATCTTATAGTCACTTCGGTTTATCTTAGATTCTAGAGTTACTCCTGCATCCATATTGTTGGGTCAGTAATTACCATTTTGGGTGCAAATATAGTGCAATAATTTGAAATAACCAAATTATTGCACCAATATTTGCATTTTCCAATACATTCTAGCGGTATTCTGCCCAAGATTTAATGCCTATACCTTCAATTCCGACGGTACAGAAAGCATGGATAAAAGCTGAGGCAAGACGCGAGTTGGTGATCAGCGGCACGTTGAGGTCGATGGCTGCACGCCGGATCTTGTAGCCGTTGGTCAGTTCGTGCGACGTGAGGTCCTTGGGGATGTTGACCACCATGTCAATCTTATGTTCATGGAGCAGTGTGAGGGCCTGCGGCTGCAGATCGGGTTCGCTGGGCCAATGGACGAGCGTGTTGCTGATACCGTTGTCGGAGAGATACTTCGAGGTACCTCCGGTGGCATAGATCTCGTAGCCGTGATTAAGCAGCATCCGGGCAGCGTCGAGCATCTCCACTTTCTGTTTGGCTCCACCAGTAGAGAGCAGCACCGTCTTCTTCGGGATGCGCTGTCCCACGGAGAGCATGGCCTTGAGCAGGGCGGTATCCGTATTGTCGCCGATGCAGCCCACCTCGCCGGTAGAAGCCATATCGACACCAAGTACGGGGTCTGCCTTCTGCAGACGGTTGAAGGAGAACTGCGAAGCCTTGATGCCCACGTAGTCGAGGTCGAAGAGGTTCTTGTGCGGACGCTCCACGGGCAGTCCCAGCATCACTTTAGTAGCCAGGTCGATGAAATTCAGTTTCAACACCTTTGATACGAATGGGAAGGAGCGCGAAGCACGCAGGTTGCACTCGATGACGAGGATATCGTTGTCGCGTGCCATATACTGGATATTGAACGGCCCGTTGATGTGCAGTGCCTTGGCAATCTGTCGGGAGATGCGTTTGATGCGGCGCACCGTCTCCACATAGAGTTTCTGCGGAGGGAACTGAATGGTAGCATCGCCGGAGTGAACACCCGCAAACTCAATGTGCTCACTGATGGCATAGGCAAGAATCTCGCCGTCCTTGGCCACAGCGTCCATCTCTATCTCCTTGGCGTGCTCGATGAATTTCGAAACCACTACGGGGTGATCCTCCGACACGTTGGCAGCCAGCTGGAGAAAGCGCTCCAGCTCGTCTTCATTGGAACAGACATTCATGGCTGCTCCCGAGAGTACATAGCTGGGGCGAACCAGAACGGGGTAGCCCACACGCTCTACGAAACGGCTGATGTCAGCCATCGAGGTCAGTGCGCTCCATTCGGGCTGGTTAACACCCAACTCATTGAGCATCTGTGAGAACTTGGCCCGGTCTTCTGCTCCGTCGATATCCTGTGCCTGAGTACCCAGAATGCGCACGCCAGCCTCGTCGAGATAGACGGCCAGATTGTTGGGTATCTGTCCCCCCGTACTGACAATGACGCCATGCGGCTGTTCCAGGTCGATGATATCGAGCACACGCTCAAAGGTCAGCTCGTCGAAGTAGAGACGGTCGCACATGTCATAGTCTGTAGATACGGTTTCTGGGTTATAGTTGATCATCACACTGCGCCAGCCCTCCTTACGGATGGTGCTGAGAGCCTGCACGCCACACCAGTCGAACTCGACTGAAGAACCAATCCTGTAAGCCCCCGAGCCCAAAACAATGATGCTACGCTGGTCGTGCTCGTAGTGGATGTCACTCGCCGTACCCGAGTAGGTCACGTAGAGATAGTTGGTCTGTGCAGGATACTCAGCAGCCAGCGTGTCGATCTGCTTCACCACAGGCAGTATGCCCAGCTGTTTTCTGCGATTGCGCACCAGGAAGAGTGCCTTGTGCATGTTGCCGAGCTCATGTTCCAGTCCGACGGCACGGGCAATCTGGAAATCAGTGAAGCCATAGACCTTTGCCTCGTGCAGCAAATCGGCCTCAAGCGTATTGATGTTCTGCCGCTTCAGCCGTTCGTCAATGTCGATAATGTGCTGCAGTTTCTCCAGGAACCAACGGTCTATCTTTGTCAGTTGGTGAATCTTGTCGATGTCGTACTCCGGCAGGTGCATCGCCTTGGAGATGACGAAGATGCGCTTGTCAGTAGGTTCACGGAGTGCCGCATCGATATCGGAAATTTTCAGTTCCTTGTTCTCCACAAAACCGTGCATCCCCTGCCCTATCATGCGCAGACCTTTCTGAATGGCTTCCTCGAAGGTGCGGCCGATGGCCATCACCTCGCCCACGCTCTTCATCGAAGAGCCCAATTCCTTGTCGACGCCATGGAACTTCGACAAGTCCCAACGGGGTATCTTGCACACCACATAGTCGAGAGCCGGCTCGAAGAAGGCCGAAGTGGTCTTGGTGACGGAGTTCTTCAGTTCAAACAGTCCGTAGCCCATGCCTAACTTGGCTGCTACAAAGGCCAGGGGATAGCCCGTAGCCTTGGAGGCCAGAGCCGAAGAACGCGACAAACGGGCATTCACCTCAATGACGCGATAGTCCTCCGACTGCGGGTCGAAGGCATACTGCACATTACACTCACCCACGATGCCGATATGACGGATAATCTTAATGGCCAGAGCCCTCAGCTTGTGGTATTCAGAGTTGGTGAGCGTCTGACTGGGGGCCACCACGATTGACTCGCCAGTATGGATGCCCAGCGGGTCGAAGTTCTCCATGTTGCAGACGGTGATGCAGTTGTCATAACGGTCGCGCACCACCTCATATTCTATCTCCTTCCAGCCTTTCAGGCTCTTTTCCACCAACACCTGAGGCGAGAAAGAGAATGCCTTCTCTGCCAGACGGTCCAGTTCCTCCTCATTGTCGCAGAAGCCAGATCCAAGACCTCCCAGGGCATAAGCAGCACGCAGGATGACGGGATAACCCAGTTCACGGGCTGCTTGGCGGGCGGCGTCGATATTCTCGCAAGCATGACTCTTGATCGTCTTCACGCCTATCTCATCGAGCTTGCGTACAAAGAGTTCACGATCTTCGGTGTCCATGATGGCCTGTACGGGTGTACCCAGCACCTTGACGCCATACTTATCGAGCACGCCGCTCCGATAGAGTTCCACACCACAATTCAGGGCGGTCTGTCCTCCAAAGGCCAACAGGATGCCGTCAGGACGCTCCTTCTCAATGACACGCTCCACGAAATATGGCTGGACAGGCAGGAAATAGACCTCGTCGGCCACACCTTCGGAAGTCTGCACCGTCGCAATATTGGGATTGATAAGAACTGTGGCCACGCCCTCTTCCTTCAAGGCTTTCAGGGCCTGACTGCCACTATAGTCGAACTCTCCGGCTTCGCCTATCTTCAGAGCGCCTGAGCCAAGCAACAGGACTTTCTTGATATTCTGATCTTTCATAATGTCTTCAAAAAACGGTCAAACATAAACTCAGTATCTACAGGACCCGAGCAGGCTTCGGGATGAAATTGCGATGAGAACCAGGGATTGGTCTGATGGCGGATTCCCTCGTTGGAGCCGTCGTTCATATTCACGAACAATTCGCGCCAGTCGTTGCCAAGCGTAGAACCATCTACGGCATAACCATGATTCTGACTCGTCACATAGCAACGGTTCGTACCTATCTCACGTACAGGTTGGTTGTGGCTCCGATGACCATATTTCAGCTTGTAAATGGTAGCACCACCAGCCTTGGCCAGCAACTGATTGCCCATACAGATGCCACAGATGGGCTTTCGCGAAGCAGACATCTGTCTGCGCAGCACCTCTACAGCCTCGACGCACTTGTCTGGATCGCCAGGGCCATTGGCCAGGAAGAGTCCGTCGAAATCCATCGCCGTATAGTCGTAGTTCCAGGGTACGCGGATGACCTCGCAGCCTCTGTTAACCAAACAACGGATGATATTGGCCTTCACGCCGCAGTCGACGAGTACCACCTTCTTGCCAGCGCCCTCGTTGTAGCGGATAATATCCTTGCAGCTCACACGCTCTACCCAGTTGATGGCGCCGTAATCTTCTTCGGTATTATCCGGATATTCCGGATTATCCAGGTGATCCGGAGTATTCTGGAATATGATTCTGCCCATCATCACACCTTGCTCTCGGAGCACCTTCGTCAGGGCCCTGGTGTCGATGCCTGTCACACCTGGTACCTGCTCGCGACGGAGCCAATCACCCAGGCTCTCTACGGCATTCCAGTGAGAATACTTCTCGGAATAGTCGCTGACGATGAGGGCCTTGGCATAAATACGGTCGCTCTCCATAAAATCGGGTATACCATTATCACCCACGCTAAATGGGGGTACACCATAGTTGCCCACCAGTGGATAAGTCATCACGAGCATCTGCCCCGCATAGCTGGGGTCTGTCAGACTCTCAGGATAACCCATCATGGCCGTGTTGAACACCACCTCTCCGACCACTTCCTTATCGTAGCCGAAGCTCTTCCCTCTGAATTCTGTTCCGTCCTGCAGGACGAGTGTTACCTCTTTCATCTTTTCCTGTTAGTTATAAAAAAGGCGAAACGTCAATAAAACGAATCGCCCTGATATTTATTCCACTGTTACTGATTTTGCCAAGTTTCTTGGTTGGTCAACGTTCTTGCCCTTGCAGACAGCTACGTGATAGGCCAGCAGCTGCAGGGGTATCGTCGCCACGAGCGGCTCCAGACACTCCTGCACGTCTGGCAGCTCTATTACTTCGTCAGCAATCTTCGCGATTGTGTCATCGCCTTTCGAGACGAGAGCTATCACCCTACCCTGACGTGCCTTGATTTCCTGAATATTCGACAGCACCTTCTCGTACATCGCATTATGAGTGGCAATCACCACTACCGGCATATCAGAGTCGATGAGTGCTATAGGACCATGCTTCATCTCGGCGGCAGGATAGCCCTCGGCATGGATGTAACTGATTTCCTTCAGTTTCAGAGCCCCCTCAAGTGCCACTGGATAAGAGTAGCCACGCCCCAGATAGAGGAAATTATGAGCATAAGTAAATGTACGTGCGAGATCAGCCACCCGTTCGTTGGTCTGCAATACCTCCCGTATCTTCATAGGAATCTCGCTCAGTCCCTTCACAATCTTCAGATACTCGTCGCGCTTCACGGTGCCCTTGGCTTCTGAGAGAGCCAGAGCAAACATCACGAGCACTGTCACCTGCCCGGTGAAAGCCTTCGTCGATGCCACACCGATCTCAGGCCCCACATGAATATAGGTGCCAGTATTCGTGGCGCGAGGTATGCTAGAGCCAATGGCATTACAGATACCATAGATGAAGGCTCCTTTCTCCTTGGCCAACTGTACAGCAGCCAGCGTATCGGCTGTTTCGCCGCTCTGCGAGATGGCTATCACCACATCGCCCTTACCCACAACCGGGTTGCGGTAGCGGAACTCTGAGGCATACTCCACCTCAACGGGGATTCGGCACAGTTTCTCAATGATCTGCTTGCCTATCAGACCAGCATGCCAGGATGTACCGCAGGCCACAATCACGATGCGTTTCGCATCGAGTAACTGTCGGCGATAGTCTATCAGGGCAGACAGAGTCACATGGTCGGCATCCACGTTCACGCGCCCTCGCATGCAGTTTGTCAGGCACTCAGGTTGCTCGAAGATCTCCTTGAGCATGAAGTGCGGATAGCCGCCCTTCTCTATCTGTCCTAAGTCGATATCGACAGTCTTCACCTTCAGTTCCTGTTCCTCGCCCAGAATGCTCACCACCTTAAGTTCCTTGTCACGACGGATGACGGCGATATTGCCATCTTCCAGATATACCACCTTGTCGGTATACTCCACGATAGGACTGGCGTCAGACCCCAGGAAGAACTCATTCTCACCGATACCCACCACCAGCGGACTCTGCTTGCGTGCAGCCACAATCTGTTCGGGGTTGCGCTTATCGAGCACGGCAATAGCATAGGCACCTATCACCTGATACAAAGCCACCTGGACGGCGGTCAGCAAATCAAGTTGCTTGTGCACCTGAATATACTCTATGAGCTGTACCAGCACTTCCGTATCGGTATCGCTCTTGAAATGAATACCTTTCGCCATCAGCTTCTCCTTGATGTCGGCATAATTCTCGATGATACCGTTGTGGATGATGGCCAGGTTGTGGCTCTCAGAATAGTGCGGGTGGGCATTACGACTGGAGGGTTCTCCATGGGTGGCCCAACGCGTATGAGCGATGCCAATGGTGCCGCTCACATCCTTGTCCGAACAAAACTCCACGAGGTTGTCGACTTTTCCTTTCGCCTTGTAGACGTTCAAGTCGCCATTAGTGTTAATCAGAGCCACGCCAGCCGAGTCGTAACCACGATATTCCAGTCGGCGTAATCCTTTTATCAGTACTGGAAAGGCTTCTTTTGTGCCTATATATCCTACTATTCCGCACATATCGTTATGTCTGTTTGTGTCTTAATTGCGTGCAAAGGTAATGCAAATATTTCGTTTGTGCAAAAAAATGAGGGAGTTTTTGATAAACTCCCTCAACTTTATGATTTAATAGAACTTGAAGTAACGACGAGCGTTGTTGTAGGAAATATCCTCAACCATCCGTCCGAGAATCTCCATGTCGCAAGGCAGGAGGCCTTTCTCTACGTCGTTGCCAAGAATGTTGCAGAGGATGCGACGGAAATACTCATGACGCGGATAAGAGAGGAACGAGCGACTATCCGTAAGCATACCCACGAAACGACTCAGCAGACCCAGTACAGAAAGAGCATTCATCTGGCGGATCATACCGTCCATCTGGTCGTTGAACCACCAGCCCGAACCAAACTGGATCTTTCCGGGCTCTCCACCCTGGAAGTTACCAAGCATAGTGGCAATCACTTCGTTGGCACAGGGATTCAGTGTATATAATATGGTACGCGTGAGCTTGCCCTTCATGTTGAGCTTATTCAGGAATGCAGACATTGCCTTGGCTGTGTTGAATTCGCCAATAGAATCGAAGCCTGTGTCAGGGCCCAGCTGGTTGTACATAGCCGTATTGTTGTCGCGGATGGCACCATAGTGGAACTGCTGTGTCCAGCCAGCATCGGCATCCATCTCGGCCATCACGGTGAGGAAGCAGTTCTTGTACTGGCGTGTCTCGTACTCAGAGAGCTGCTGACCACGCATAGCCTTGTCAAAGATGGTCTCAATCTGAGAGTCGGTATACGGCTCGTTGTAGAACTCCTCGATACCATGATCGGAGAGCTTCGAACCCTGCTCAGCGAAGAAGTCATGGCGCTTCTGCAGAGCGTCAACCATATCAGCAAACTTGTTGATAGTGACACCGCTGACCTGTGCGAGCTGTTCTACATACTTGGCGAACTCAGGCTTCTCAATGTTCATGGCCTTGTCAGGACGCCAGGCAGGAATCATGATGGGATCATCCTGAGCCTTGTGCTTGGCATACTCGATATGGTTGTGCAGATCGTCAACGGGATCATCGGTGGTGCACACGCACTCCACGTTGTAATGCTTCATCAGACCACGGGCAGAGAACTCTGGCTGCTTGAGCTTTTCGTTACACTCGTCGAAGATCTCACGGGCCGTCTTCGGATTCAACTGCTTGGTAATGCCAAATGCAGTCTTCAGCTCCAGGTGAGTCCAGTGGTAAAGGGGATTACGGAAAGTGTAAGGCACGGTCTCAGCCCACTTCTCAAATTTCTCCCAGTCGCTGGTATCCTTACCTGTGCAGTAACGCTCTTCCACACCATTGGTACGCATAGCACGCCACTTGTAGTGGTCGCCGCCAAGCCACAACTCGGTGATAGACTTGAAACGATGATCGTTGGCCACCATTTCAGGAATGAGGTGACAATGATAGTCAATGATTGGCATCTTAGCAGCATGCTCATGATAAAGCTTCTGCGCAACCTCGGTTTCGAGAACGAAATTATCGTCGTTAAATTGCTTCATAATTTGTTGTTTTAGTTGTAAGTTTTAAATTTCCGTGCAAAGATAGTAAATATTCCGCAGAAAAAAGCTATCTTTGCAAAAAATAACACGTAAACGTTTAAGATAGCCCATGCAGAGCAGAGTTTTATTAATCTATACAGGAGGCACCATCGGTATGAACCATAACCCGAAGACCGGGGCCTTGGAACCCTTCGATTTCGAACACCTTCTGTATCATGTGCCGGAGCTGAAGCAGCTCGACACCGAGATAGACACTTACCAGTTTCAGCCGCCCATCGACTCCAGCAACATGACTCCTGCCCGATGGACGGATATCAGTCATTGCATTGCCGACCGCTATCAGGACTACGACGGTTTCGTCGTGCTCCACGGCACCGATACGATGGCCTACACCGCCTCTGCCCTCTCCTATATGCTGGAGAATCTGACCAAGCCTGTCGTCTTCACCGGCTCTCAGCTGCCCATCGGCCAGTTCCGCACTGACGGTAAGGAGAATCTGATTACCTCGATAGAAATTGCTGCCGCCAAGGATGATAAGGGGCGTGCCTTGGTGCCTGAAGTGGGCATATACTTCAACTCGCACCTGCTGCGTGGCAACCGCACCACCAAGCAGAGTGCCGAGGAGTTCAATGCATTCGAGTCGTTCAACTATCCCCACCTCGTGGATGCAGGTGTCAACATCAACTACCATCAAGGGCGCATCTTAAGACCCGACTACGGCAAGCCGATGACCCCACACTTCCGCCTCGACAACAACGTGATCATCTTCTCTCTCTTCCCCGGCATCCGCGAAGATCTCATCCGCCACATCATCCACACGCCCAACCTGAAGGCCATCGTCATGCGCACTTTCGGTTCAGGCAACGCCCCACAGAGTCCCTGGCTGCTCAACGCGCTCAAGGAGGGTACGAGAAACGGAAAAATCATTGTGAACATCAGCCAGTGCATGCAAGGAGCAGTTGAGATGAGCCGTTATGATTGCGGCTACCACCTGCAGGAGGCTGGGGTCATCAGCGGAAGAGATATGACAGTTGAGTCGGCAGTCACTAAACTGATGTTCCTACAGAGTCACTATCCCGACGATCCCGACAGCGTGCGGCAACTGATGCAACAGAGCATACGGGGCGAAATGAGCACCTGACTGACACAGACCTTATTTACACAAATCACACAGTGTTATACGATATCGGTCATTAGCCTCAAAAGAAACAAAAATCTTCAAAAATCTAACACGAAACTTTGTCATACAAGAGATTTCTGTTAGATTTTTGAAGATTTTTGTCTTAATGACCTTTAGGGGGATAAATTTCTAATTCACGATCATTCTAGTCCTCGTCCTTCATCTCAGCCTCATGCTGCTTGATGAGATCCTGCTGGATATCGTTCGGCACAAGTTCATAGCTTGAGAACTGGGTGCTGAACGAAGCACGTCCACCAGTGAGCGAACTCAAGGCAATGGAGTAGCTGGCCAGCTCCTTCAGAGGTATCTTGGCAGTCAGTTTCTGATAACCAGCCTCTGAGTCCATACCCATGATGATGGCGCGACGACCCTGCAGGTCGCTCATCACGTCACCCATATAGTCAGCGGGTACCAGCACTTCGAGATCATAGATAGGCTCAAGTACCTTAGGACCGGCCTCCTTGAATGCTGCAGAGAAAGCATTGCGAGCTGCAAGCATGAACGAGAGCTCGTTGGAGTCTACCGGGTGCATCTTACCGTCATAGACGATGACACGTACATCTCGGGCATACGAACCTGTCAGAGGTCCCTGCTCCATACGCTCCATCACACCTTTCAGGATAGCGGGCATGAAACGCATATCGATAGCACCACCAACCACACTGTTGATGAATACGAGTTTGCCGCCCCACTCGAGGTCCTTCTCTTCCTTCGACTTGATGTTCATCTTGAACTCCTGTCCGTTGATCGTGAAGCTTGTGGGATCGGGCATACCATCAGTGTAAGGCTCAACAATCAGGTGAACCTCACCAAACTGTCCTGCACCACCCGACTGTTTCTTGTGGCGATAGTCAGCGCGGGCCATCTTCGTGATGGTCTCACGATAAGGAATCTTAGGCTCCTGATATTCTATCTGAATCTTCTCATTGTTCTCCATACGCCATTTCAGCGTGCGCAAGTGGAACTCACCCTGTCCGTGAACGATAATCTGGCGCAACTCCTTCGACTGCTCCACCACCCATGTGGGATCCTCCTGGCGCATCTTCTGAAGGGCAGCCATCATCTTCTCGGTCTCAGCCTCGTTGACGGCCTTGATGGCACGCGAGAACTTGGAATTAGGATACTTGATAAAGTCGAACTTCCAATCCACATCCTTACCGTTGAGTGTATTGCCAGTTTTCACATCCTTCAGCTTCACAGTGCATCCGATATCACCAGCCATCAGCTGATCCACCTGTATACGGTTGGCACCTGCACAAGCATAGAGTGTACCAATGCGCTCCTTAGAGCCGCGGTCGGCATTGGTCAAATCGTCGCCACTCTTCACCGTACCACTCATCACCTTGAAATAGCTCACCTCACCGATATGGGGCTCCACACCTGTCTTGAAGAAGTAGAGCGATGTCGGCTTAGAAGCGTCAGCAGGTACATCCTGTCCTGCAGCGTTCTTAACGACAGGCATCTCAGAAACGAAGGGTACCACATTGCCGAGGAATTCCATCAGACGGCGAACACCCATATCGCGGCCTGCACAAACGCAGAACACGGGGAAAATCGAACGCGTGACAAGTCCCTTACGGATACCCTCGCGCATCTCGTCCTCTGTCAGGTCCTCACTCTCGAAGAATTTCTCCATCAAGGTATCATCACCAGCAGCAGCGGCCTCCACGAGGGCAGCCTTCATCTCCTTGGCTTTTTCCAACTGATCAGCAGGAACATCCTCGATAATGGGAGCACCACCCTCGGGCTTCCAAGAATATTTCTTCATCAGAAGAACGTCGATCACACTATTGAATCCAGGACCCGTAGCGATAGGATACTGCACAGGCACACAATTGTTACCATACACTTCCTTCAGTTGGGCAAGGATCTGGTCGAAATCGCAGTTGTCGCGATCCAGCTGGTTCACCAAGAAGATCACTGGCTTCTTCAGCTTCTCAGTATTACGGAAGGCATTCATCGTTCCCACCTCGGGGCCATACTGTCCGTTGACAAGAATAACAGCCTGATCGGTCACGTTCATGGCGGTGATACTTCCGCCTACGAAGTCGTCCGAACCTGGGCAGTCGATGATGTTGAGCTTCTTGTTGTTCCACTCCACATGGAACACAGTGGAGAATACCGAGTAGCCATACTCCTGCTCCACGGGGAAGTAGTCGCTCATCGTATTCTTACCCTCTACGGTGCCACGGCGCTTGATAATGCCTGCTTCGTAAACCATTGCTTCGGCAAGAGTCGTCTTGCCGCTTCCCGCACTGCCAATGAGCGCGATGTTCTTGATCTCGTTTGTCTGATAATTCTTCATATCAATTTAGTTTTAGGTGAATATTCGTTCAAAACGCCCGCTAAGGTAGGCATTTTTGTGGGAAAAACCAAATAAATCTTTCAAATATTAAACTAAATTAGTAATTTTGTCTCCGAAATGGCAGGAATCTACATACATATACCGTTTTGTCGCAGTCGTTGCATCTACTGTGGCTTCTACTCCACCACATCTCTCGAGATGCGCCAAAGGTATGTCGATGCCTTGTGCCGCGAAATAGAGATGCGAAGGCTCGACTCCCAAATCTCCACCATCTACCTTGGCGGGGGCACGCCCTCCCAGCTTTCCATCGACCAGCTCCGTCAGATTTTCACTTCCATATATATATATAATAAGGTTAGCGAGAATGCCGAAGTGACCATCGAGGCCAATCCCGACGACGTGACACCTCTGTTCGTACAGGGCCTAAGCACTCTGCCCGTCAATCGTGTATCGATGGGAGCCCAGACCTTCAACGACCAGCGTCTCCATTGGCTTCACCGTCGCCACACCTCATATCAGGTGTCCGAAGCCGTTGAACGCCTCAGGGCTGCAGGTATCCACAACATCAGCATCGACCTGATGTATGGATTCCCACAGGAATCTATCGAAGATTGGGACCGCGATATATCCTCCGTTCTCGCCCTTGCTCCCGAACATCTCTCTGCCTATTGCCTGATGATTGAGGAAGGCACACCCCTCCACAAGATGAACCCTCGCCCCGTAGATGAAGAGCTTGAACGTCGAATGTACTACCACCTCATCGACTGCCTTGAGACCGCTGGCTATGAACATTACGAAATCTCCAACTTTGCGCGTCCAGGTTTCCGCTCCCAGCACAATTCCAGTTATTGGAATGGCAGTCCCTACATCGGCATCGGCGCTGCAGCCCACAGCTACGACATCCAGACCCGTTCATGGAACATCAGCGACCTCAACCAATACATCGAGGGCATGGAACATGGTAAACGTATCTTCGAATATGAGACTATCGATGATGACACCCGTTACAACGACCTCATCACCACGGCACTCCGTACTCGCGAGGGCATCGACCTATCCTCACTATCCCCACATCACCGCAACTATTGCACAAAAGCAGCCCGACGTTTCATTAACGACGGACTGCTTAAACTTCATCATCAATCTCTATCCCTAACCCGCCGCGGCATCTTTGTCAGCGACATGATCATGAGTGAACTGATGAGTGTATAAAATAGTTCCCACCAGTTTAACTGTGGAGATCGAGCAGGAATCGGGTTCCCTTTGAATACTGTGGGTCGATTTCGAGGTCGCCATTCATCTTGAGGGCCATCTGCTTGCAAGTAGGCAATCCCAGACCATCACCAGTGGTAAGGTCCTTGATCTCACGGAACGGCTTGAAGATTTCCTCGCGCAACTCCTCGGAGATGCCACACCCCGTATCGGTGACAATAAACTGATGGGCATGAGCGCCACGCTTCTTATAATCAAGCTTGACAGCACCACCTGCAGGCGTATACTCCACAGCATTACGAAGCAGGTGGAGCAGGATATGGGAAACATATTCGCGATGAATGGCAGCAGACATCTTGGGAGCGTTGACGGTCAGCGTAACGCCACTCTTCTCTGTGCCACGCACCTGATTCATAAGATCTTCGCAGAAAGGCTGGAGGGCTACTTCCTCTAATTCTACAGCTTCATCCGTGTTCTCAAGGTCGGAAAGGGTCTGGATATGATCGGCAAAGCTGACGAGTGCCTGTACCTCAGGCTGGCGTTGATCAAGTTTCTGCAGAGTAGGCCCCATCTGTGCAGAAATATTGCTGATGAACTTAGCCTTCAAGGCATTGCTCTCGTTGGCCAGTTTGATGGTCTTTTTCTGTTTGCGACTGAGCAGGATGAAACGCATCAGCACAAGGGCACCGAATACGAGGGCTGCTGCAAGGGCTACGGCAAGGATACCTAATCCCCAGATAATAGCCTGGCGGGTGGTGAGCGAGCTGTCCTTGTCGGCGATGACAGCCTCATTGTCAGCTATCTGCTTCTTCAAGGCACCCGTCTCGTCAAGTCGACGCACTTCTGAAATGGAGTCTTTCCAGGCGAGATAGTTGCTATAGGACTGAGCGACCATCTGTGCACTGCCCGACTTACGGGCGTTGGTGATGAGGGTCTGGTATACCTCATCCATCTTGTCGTAGTCCTTGGTCGTTGTCAGATTGGCAGCCATCTGCTTGAATACAGCATTACCCTGCTGCACCTGTCCGAAGCTATAGTGATAGACGGCCTTGTTGTAGAGGTAGTCGTTTTGCAGTGCCTCGTTTCCTGACTGGCCAGCTAAGTTCTCCATGGCCCCAAGCTGTTCACGCACGCCCTCACTTTTCTTCAATCTCATATACATCTGCATGCGTTCCTTGCAGATTTGGTAAAAAAGACCAGCCTTCTGGGCTTCGGTGACACCAGAAGCGTGGGTGACGGAATCAGCTATGCGACGCAGCAGGTCAAAGGCCTCCTTGTAGTAGTTCTCCTTGTAGTAGAGAGCCGTAGCCTTGACACCACAATCGACACCCTGATCCAGCTTGCCAGCCCGCATATAGTCTTCGAAAGCACGTATATACGTGAAACGAGCCTCAGCCACATTCTTCTTCTGATCGGCAGCCTCAGCACGCTGCTCGAGTTCACTCTTCTTAACATCCTGGGCATTGACGACAGGAGTACAGAAAAGCATGCTTAAAGCCAAGATAAGTATATTCCTTTTCATTTTGCAAGTTTTGTTGATTCTATAATTTGGGTGCAAAGGTAAGCATTAATTTGGTTTCGGCCAAGAGAAAGGGTAAAAAAAATCCACCGAAATGACTCCGGTGGAAATTTTGCGGTGCGTACGAGATTCG
>DDQK01000001.1:0-24997 GCA_002342665.1 Prevotella sp. UBA2444 | reverse complement strand
ACCTACTGAACTAACGCACCTTGTTGGTCTCTTTTTTCGTTTGCGGGTGCAAAGGTATGAATAAAATCCGAATTAGCAAAACATTTTCGGACTTTTTTTCTGAAAATAGGCAAAAAGAGTCACAAAACCATCTGCATGACGACAGCTTCGTGGTATTCTACGCCATCGAAGAGCCAATCATTAAGTTTGGACGTCTCTATACAACCTAACTGTCTGAAGAGTTGCAGACATGGTTCATTGCGTGCATCAATGAAAGCGAAAAGTTGGTGCAGATGGAGTACATTGAGGGCATAGGCTGCAATTTCCCGAATAGTGCTCATGCCGTAGCCTTGATGGCGATAGGGCTCTTCGATGACCAGTCCTAATTCTGCACGCCGGTTACTGGGGTCGAAGTTGACAATATCGACAATACCCACAACCTGATGCTGCTCGTTCTCAATCATCATGCGCACCTGCTTGTCGATATAGATATCACCAGAGGCATTGGCAATATATTCATGAAGGGTGTATCGGCTATAGGGCACATTGGAGGTGCCGACATTCCATAGTTTAACGTCGTTCTCGATGCGGTAGAGCAAGTCGAGATCCTCGGGTTCGATGGCACGAAGGTTCACTTTTGGATAGACTTTTCTCATAGATGTAGTTTTTTACGGATGATATCAATCAGTGCAATTGCTGCCCGGAAGTAGATGGCCATCTTCACAGGAAGGGTATAGAAGACACTCAAGTGGCTGTAGTGCTTCCGGAAGAAGATGAGCATAGCCTGATAGAAGACATGGACATAGCGGAAAGTGGACTTCTGAGTGGACTCTCCCTTAAAATGGACAATATCGCAGGGCACGTACCAGTTTTCCCACCCACCCTTGAGCAATCGGAAAGAGAGGTCTATGTCTTCACCATACATAAAGAAGTCTTCGTCGAGCAGTCCTATTTGGTCGAGTGCCTTTCGACGCAGCAGACAGAAGGCTCCGCTAATAACCTCAATGCGTCCGGGCTCATCCCAGGAGAGGTGGCTCATATAGTAGCGACGAGTGAATCCGAGCATCTTCAGACATGACACCCAAGGCGTTGGTATGGCCCTGCGCGATTCTGGAGCCAGCGTACCATCAGCATTGTGCATGCGCACCCCTACCCCACCCGCTTTCGGATGGGCATCCATGAAATCAACGGTCTGTCGGAGTGTCTGTTCAGCAACTATGGTATCTGGATTGAGCAACAACACGTACTCGCCTACAGACTGCCGGATGGCAATATTGTTGGCGCGGGCGAACCCGAGATTGTCATCGTTGGCTATCAGACGAACCCAGGGATACTCCTTGCCAATAGCCTCTACGGTATCATCCTGCGAGGCATTATCGACAACAAACACCTCGGTTTCGATACCCTCGGAGGCCTTGTGTACACTATCCAGGCACTGCTCAACGAAGCGACGGACATTATAGCTGACTATAACGACAGAAAGTTTCATTCTTCAGTGGTTTCAGCGATGCAACGGCTCATACTGGGATAGACGAACGGCAGACAAAGCAGCAGGATGATGGCCATATAGCCGAACGTAGGATTCATGTACATATAATAAAATAAGGTATTACTGAGCATAGGGGCCTCGAGCATTACCAACCGTACCAGACCAAACTTGAGCAGAGCCGGCGCTTGCTGGCTGAGGAGCTGCTGACGAACAACCTGAAACTTAAACATGCGGAGACCGAAAAATGCGCTTGCGAGAGTTATCAGTTCCATCATTGCAGTGGTAACGAATTCTGCTTGCTTATTGTGGGCCATCTGGCCAGAATCGAGCACATCGGTCTCACATAGCACCACCAGAAGCAGCGTCATGAGGATGATGCCTACATAGACCATCATCAACGTCGTTTGGGTTTTCTTCATATCTTCCATATTATTTTCCTTCGAATAATGTTCTGTTTAAAATGGAACGTCCGAGTGTCACCTCGTCGGTATATTCCAATTCATCGCCGATAGAGATACCCCGGGCGATGATACTGACCTTCACATCGTAGGGCGCCATCTTCCGGTAGATATAGAAGTTGGTAGTATCGCCCTCCATCGTGGAGCTCAGTGCGAGAATTACCTCACGGATGTTTCCTTCGGCCACACGACTGACGAGAGAGTCTATTTCAAGATCGCTTGGTCCGATGCCATCCATAGGTGAGATAACGCCCCCCAATACGTGGTAAAGTCCGTTGAACTGCTGGGTGTTCTCCACTGCCATCACGTCTTGGATATTCTCCACTACGCAAACTAGTGAGCCGTCTCTACGGGAATTGCTACAGATAGGGCAAATCTCGTTGTCGCTGATGTTGTGACATACGCGACAGTATTTCACCTCATGCTTCAGTCTGACGATGGCATCGGAAAAGTCATCCACATCGCCAGTATCCTGACGGAGGAGATGGAGCACCAGGCGCAAGGCTGTCTTACGCCCGACACCTGGCAGTTTGGAAAATTCTTGTACAGCCTTCTCCAGCAATTGCGAGGGGTATTGTTGTTGTATCATCACTCTATATTCAATAGTCAGTTTTCTATCTCCGAAAGTTCCAGCCAACGGAGGGATTTCTCATCGAGTTCATCTTTTAGCAGAGGTAGGCGCTTGCTCATTTCCGTTAGTTGGTCGATGGAGAGAGTACCACTGCAAAGGGCTTCTTCTAGCTGATGCTGCTCTTGTTCGAGTGCGGCAATCTCGCGTTCCAGGCGTTCAAACTCTGTCTTCTCCTTGTATGTCATCTTGCGACGTGAGGGTGACACCCCTGATTTCGGTGACTGCTGAACTTTCTGCTCCTTAGGTGCAGTTGCCGACGACTCACGCGGTTGCAACGACTGCCATTCCCGATACTGGGTATAGTTGCCTGGAAAATCCTTGATGATGCCGTCTCCCTTGAACACCAGCAGATGATCGACTACCTTATCCATAAAATAACGATCGTGGGAGACCACGATGACACAGCCAGGAAAGTCCTGCAGATATTCCTCAAGTATCTGTAGGGTTACGATGTCAAGGTCGTTGGTGGGCTCGTCAAGTACCAGAAAGTTGGGATTCCTCATCAGCACAGTACAGAGGTATAGCTTGCGGCGTTCACCACCACTGAGTTTGTAGACGTAATTGTGCTGCTGTTCAGGGGTGAAGAGGAAATGTTGTAAGAATTGCGAGGCAGTGAGGTGTCGCCCACTCCCCAAATCTATATATTCTGCGATATCGCGTACTACATCGATGACCTTCTGTTGCTCATCGAACTGCAAACCCTCTTGTGAGAAATAGCCAAACCGCACGGTGTCGCCAATATCAAAGCGTCCCTCGTCGGGTGGAGTCTGTCCAAGGAGCATCCGAAGGAAGGTTGACTTCCCAGTGCCATTGTTGCCCACAATGCCCATTTTCTCGAAACGCGAGAAATTGTAATAGAAGTCCTTCATAATAACCAAGTCGCCGAATCGTTTGGACACATACTGGCACTCGAAAATCTTGGAACCTATATAGACATTGCTTGCCTTCAGACGAATCTGTCTCTCCTCGATACGCTGTTTGGCAATACGCTCCAGATCGTAGAACGCCTCCTCGCGATAGCGGGCCTTATGTCCTCGGGCTTGCGGCATGCGGCGCATCCACTCCAATTCCGTACGATAGAGATTGTTGGCACGTGCTATTTCTGCCCTACGGTTGTCAATACGCTCCTGCCGTTTTTCCAGATAGTAAGAATAGTTACCACGATAGGTGTAGATAGTCTGATCATCGAGTTCAAGGATGACAGAACAGACACGGTCAAGGAAAAAACGGTCGTGGGTAACCATCAGCAGCGTCTTGCGTCCTCTGCCGAGGTAGCCTTCGAGCCACTCTATCATTTCGAGGTCGAGATGATTGGTGGGCTCGTCGAGTATCAACAGATCTGGCTCTGTGAGCAGCACGTTGGCCAGCGCCACTCGTTTCTGCTGTCCTCCAGAGAGTTGGCCCATAGGCTGGTTGAGATCACGAATCTTCAGTTGGGTGAGTACTTGTTTAGCGCGCAACACCTTTTCTTCATCGTTTTGGTGATTAAAGCACGCATCGAGCACACTTTCCCCAGGGTCGAACACCGGCGACTGTTCGAGCATGCCCACCTTGATATCACGCCGGAAGACGATGCTGCCCGAGTCGTAACCATCCTTGCCAGAGAGTACGGAGAGCAGGGTCGACTTGCCTGTGCCATTCTTGGCAATCAGTCCCACCTTCTGTCCTTCTGCGATGGAGAAGCTGATGTTCTGGAAAAGCACAAGTGAACCGAACGACTTCGTCAGGTTCTGTACATCTAAATATGGATTCTCCTTAGCCACCTTATTAATTATTAAGCTTTCAGATTCTTATTAATCTGCTCAATATAATCGAGCACTTCATCGCGTCCCTGTTTGTTTTCGGATGAGGTGACAAACATTGGTGGCAATTCCTCCCATGTCTCCATGAGAACCTTCTTGTACTGCGCCACATTCTGAGCCACCTTGCCCGCAGAGAGTTTGTCTGCCTTCGTAAAAACAATAGAAAAGGGTATGCTCGAAGTACCCAGCCACTCGATGAACTCCAAGTCAATCTTCTGCGGCTCCAGACGTACATCGACCAATACAAACACGTTGATCAGCTGCTCGCGCTGCAAGATGTAGCCTTCAATCATCTGCTCGAGTTTGGCAATTTCCTTCTTTGAGCGCTTGGCAAAGCCATAGCCCGGCAGGTCAACCAGATACCACTCGTTGTTGATGATAAAGTGGTTGATGAGCAGTGTCTTGCCTGGTGTAGCCGACGTCTTAGCCAACCGTTTGTTGTTAGTAAGCATGTTGATCAGACTAGACTTACCGACATTGGAACGTCCGATAAACGCATATTCAGGCTTGGTATCCTTAGGACACATCGACACCATAGGTGCACTAATGGTGAATTCTGCTTTCTTTATTTCCATATTTATTCTGAATTTGGCGACAAAGGTACGAAAAAAAATGGGAAAAATTTGGTAGTTAGGGAAATAATGTGTACCTTTGCATCGATTTTCTAAAACGTGCTTCCGTTCGGGAAGCATTTTTACCACAAATTTCAAAAAGAGCGCAGTTATTAAACACTGCTTAATGTATAATAGTATGTATACCAAAGAAGAATTAGAGTCAATGGCAATTCCCGACCTGATGGGGATTGCGAATGAGTTAGGTGTCAAAGTCTCTCAGGACGATCCCTTAGAGACGGTAGTTTACGCCATCCTCGACAAGGCTGCAGAAAGTGCCGCCACCAGCGAGGCTCCAAAGCGTAAGCGCACCCGAATTCAGAAGAAAGATACTAGCAGAGTATATTCCGTCAAGGGGAATGAGGGCGAGAATTTCGACGTGAAGAACAACCGCAAGCCCGTTGAAACCCCGTCTCTATTCAGTGATATGCCCGTCGCTCCAACAGATTCAGAAGAGATGTCTGCAGAGCCAGAGGTCAAGCCCAAGAAGCGCGGCCGCAAGTCGAAAGCCGAACTTGCAGCCGAGGCTGCAGCTGCTGAGGAAGCCGCAAAGGTTGAAGAAGCTGCAAAGGCTAATGAAACCACGGATGCTAACGAAGAAGTAAAAGCTGCAGAAGAAACCGAAACCAATACTGAGGCTCCCGTTGCAGAAAGCATCAGTGACGATGTGCCTGAGGCAGCCTTCGATGCAGGTCAGGATTTCATCCCCGAACAGAGCTACGCTACTGGCGACTTTGACGGCGATGGTGAGGATCAGTCAGATCTGATAGAACAACTGAAGCAGAAGATGGAGCGCACCCACGAGAACGAAAAGGTGATGGAAGACGACGAAATGGATGAGGACGGCGTATGGAAAGGTGACCCCGGCGACGGCACCGACTTCATCACCATGCTCGATATTCCCATCGAGGATCAGGGTGCTATCCCCACCCTCGATATGTTCGACCGTCCTGTCAACACTCAGCAGTATCCGGAGGAGCAGAGTTTCAGTGCCCCTGCCGAAAACCACCGCCAGAAGTACGACTTCAAGGACGTCATCACTGGCAATGGTGTGCTGGAAATACTCACCGACGGCTATGGATTCATCCGCTCCAGCGACTACAACTATCTCTCCTCACCCGACGACATCTACGTATCGCCTGCACAGATCAAGAACTTCGGCCTGAAGACTGGCGACGTGGTAGACTGCACTATCCGTCCTCCATACGAGAACGAGAAGTACTTCGCACTCTCAGACGTAAAGACTATCAACGGCCGTAACCCTGCCGAAGTACGCGACCGCATTGCCTTTGAGCATCTCACCCCCCTCTTCCCCGATGAGAAGTTCACCCTCTGCGGAGACAAGGCTACGACCAATCCCAGCGTCCGCATCGTAGACCTCTTCTCGCCCATCGGAAAAGGTCAGCGTGCACTCATCGTGGCTCAACCCAAGACTGGTAAAACGATCCTGATGAAGGACATTGCCAACGCCATAGCAGCCAACCACCCGGAAGCCTATATCATGATGCTGCTCATTGACGAGCGTCCAGAGGAGGTAACAGATATGGCGCGCACCGTTGATGCGGAAGTTATCGCCTCTACGTTTGACGAGCCCGCTGACCGTCACGTGAAGATTGCCGGCATTGTACTTGAGAAGGCAAAACGAATGGTGGAGTGCGGACACGATGTGGTCATATTCCTTGACTCCATCACTCGTCTGGCCCGCGCCTACAACACAACAGCTCCCGCTTCAGGCAAGGTGCTCACCGGTGGTGTCGACGCTAACGCCCTGCAGAAGCCCAAGCGCTTCTTCGGTGCCGCTCGTAACATAGAAGGCGGCGGATCGCTGACCATCATCGCCACAGCCCTCGTGGATACGGGTTCGAAGATGGACGAGGTGATCTTCGAGGAATTCAAGGGAACCGGTAACTCTGAAATCCAGCTCAACCGCTCACTGTCGAACAAGCGTATCTTCCCTGCCATCGACTTGGTACAGTCGTCAACACGCCGCGACGACCTGTTACACGACGAAACCACACTCAACCGTATGTGGATTATGCGCAAGTACATCGCCGAGATGAACCCCATCGAAGCCATGAACACCATCCGCGACCGACTGGTCCAGACACACGACAACGAGGAATTCCTCATGTCGATGAACGGATAAAGTCAACTCAGCAATATAGCAAACGAGGGAGTCAGTCAGGCTCCCTCGTTTTCGTTTAATACAGGCAGTGAGATGTGGTATCTGACAGCCAAGAACCTTGTCAGGCAGATAAGCAAGAAACTGATGACCACATTCAGTTCGACAGAGACGCCCATCGTCGCCAATCCCCAGTAAGCCATTCCACCTAAGACACATGCCATCGCATAAATCTCGCGGTGAAAGATGACAGGTTCGTTGTTGAGCAGCACATCACGTATGACACCACCCGCCGAACCAGTGATACATCCCATGATGATGGCTACCCAGAAAGGTTGGCCGAACACCAGGCTCTTCTGAATGCCGGCAATGGTGAAGAGAGCCAGTCCCAGGGTGTCGAATACAAACCACGCATTCTTCAGCGGCTCCATCCACTTGCCGAAGAAAGCCACCGTCAGCAGAGCAAAAGCCGTACAGATCAGGTAGAGAGGTGTGGTCATCCAGAAGGGGGTAGTAGAGAGCATCACATCGCGTATGGTACCACCACCAATGGCAACGGCAATACCACACACATAGCCGCCAAACCAGTCGAAATGCTTTGCAGCAGCATGCCGGATGCCAGATATGGCAAAGGCAAACGTACCCAGAAGTTCTATGATTTTATAAATGATATCCTGTTCCACAACAATTCATTTCTTATATCTTTCCCCCCAATAGTTAATCATCCGCTCCACCAGCTTTTCCTCTGCAGGCGAGTGCTGCCCATGCCATAGACGCTCACCAACAAGACTGTCAGGGAGATATTGCTGCTCTGTGAAATGACCGGGATAGTCATGAGGATATTTGTAGCCGTCATGATACCCCAAATCCTTCATCAACTGGGTAGGTGCATTACGGATGGGCAGCGGTACTGGCTGGTTCCCCGTACGGCGCACCAATTCCAGAGCGGCATCGATGCCAAGATAGGCCGAGTTGCTTTTCGGTGAGGTAGCCAGATAGACAGTCGCTTCTGCCAATGGGATACGTCCTTCCGGCCACCCTATCTTGTTGACCGCATCGAAGGCCGCATTGGCCAGCAGCAATGCATTGGGATTGGCCAGACCGATATCCTCTGAAGCAGAGATCACCAGTCGACGGGCAATGAACTTTGGGTCCTCACCGCCCTCTATCATCCGAGCCAGCCAATACAGGGCTGCATCAGGATCGCTGCCACGTATCGACTTGATGAAAGCCGAGATGATATCATAGTGCATCTCGCCATCCTTATCATAGGCCAATGGATTTTGCTGAAGCCTCAGATTGACGATTTCATCGGTAATGACCGTATCACCACTTTCTACCACAAGCTCCAGTATATTAAGCAGTTTACGCGCATCGCCTCCACTAAACCTTAATAGTGCTCCCGTTTCTTTCAGTTGTATATTCTTCTCCTTCAGTATAGCGTCCTGCGTAATAGCTCTGTCGAGCAATTTTAGCAGGTCGTCCTTTTCGAGCGACTTGAGGACATAGAGCTGACAACGGCTTAGCAGCGGACGTATCACCTCGAAGGAAGGGTTCTCCGTCGTAGCGCCAATCAACGTCACAACCCCTTTCTCAACCGCCCCCAAGAGCGAGTCCTGCTGCGACTTGGAGAAACGGTGTATCTCATCGATAAACAGAATGGGCGATGCCTCATTGAAGAAACGGCCCTTCTGCGCCTTCTCTATTACCTCGCGTACCTCCTTCACACCACTTGTCACAGCCGAAAGCGTATAGAAAGGAGTCTCCAGCCTGTGGGCGATAATCTGGGCCAACGTAGTCTTGCCCACTCCTGGGGGTCCCCAGAGGATAAAAGAAGATATGCGCCCTGCATCAATCATCTTACGCAGGACGGCCCCCTCGCCTACCAGATGCTGCTGCCCGATATAGTCGTCGAGCGTGCGAGGTCGTAGTCTTTCTGCCAGTGGTTGAGCCATATTTTGGGCGCAAAGTTACACTAAAATGCGAAAAGAACAAAAAAAAACGGCAAAAAACTTGTGAGAAATAAATAAAGTAGGTACATTTGCAGAAAAATGTAGTAATATAGAAAATTATGGCAAGGACAAAACAACAGACAGACGACACTATTGTGTCTTCGTTGAAAACACTCACCAAGAGTTCAGTGTGGGACGTGCAGGAAAATGACGTCTTCCGGATGCTCGAATCAGGGCTGAAGGATGCCGATATTCGCGAGAACGTCCGTCACTATGTAGATATTATACGCAACGCCTTCGAAATTGTAGAAGTTAAGGAAGACACTGCCCCCGTTAAGAAAGCTTACGAAAAGAAAGGCTACAAGGTGGGAAGCCTCAAGTTCGACGACCAGAAGAAGACCATCTGGGCCCTGAAGAAGAAACCAATCCTGCGAGTGACCGACCTGTCGTATGAGAATATCCGCCATATTTCCGCAGCTAAGCTGTTGGAAGTACTTGAACGCAACTTCGGTGGAGGCTGGGACTCGCTCTCACAGTCCATCCAGGACATCATCGTCAGTGGTTTCGACATCTCCACCACCACGCTACCGAAAGACCGTCTTCACAAGAAGGGCGGCATGTATGAGAAGAAGGTGGACGACGGTTTCGAAGTGCTTGAGATACCAAAGGGCAACTGGGTGGAAGCCATCTTCGCCAAGCTGAAGCCAGAGCCTGAGAAGCCGAAGAAGAAAGATGCCGATGACGAGGATATCGACAACGAGGATATGGACGATGAGGACTTCGAAGTACAGGACGACTACAAGAACCACGACGAGGAGGAACAGGAACTGGACGATCCAGACGACGACCTGATTACTGAAGACAACTACTCCACGATGATGGACCTTGGCTCAGGAGATCCCGATGACGAAGCAGCCGAGCTAATAGACTTCGCAGACGAATAAACCACAACCAACAAAAAGAAATAAATCATGACTATTCCCCAAGTATTCTGGCTCGTGCCCGTGGCATCCATCGTGGCATTGGGTATGGCGTACTACTTCTTCACTCAGATGATGAAGGCAGACGAAGGTACGCCCCGTATGAAAGAGATTGCACTATATGTGCGCAAAGGTGCCATGGCATATCTCGCACAGCAGTACAAGGTGGTATCCATCGTATTCGTCGTACTCTGCGCCCTCTTTGCCTTCATGGCCTATGGACTGCACGTACAGAATCCCTGGGTGCCCTTTGCTTTCCTCACCGGCGGCTTCTTCTCCGGCCTAGCCGGATTCTTCGGTATGAAGACAGCCACCTATGCCTCTGCCCGTACTGCCAATGCTGCTCGTGAGAGCCTCGATGCAGGACTGAAAATTGCCTTCCGCTCAGGTGCCGTGATGGGCCTGACGGTGGTAGGGTTGGGACTACTTGATATCGCCATCTGGTTCATCGTACTGAACCAGTTTGATTCCGACGGACTAATTTCAATCACCACCACGATGCTTACCTTCGGAATGGGTGCTTCTACGCAGGCGCTTTTTGCCCGTGTTGGCGGCGGTATCTATACGAAAGCTGCCGACGTGGGTGCCGACATTGTGGGTAAGGTAGAGGCAGACATCCCTGAGGATGACCCCCGCAACCCCGCAACGATTGCTGACAACGTGGGCGACAACGTGGGTGATGTGGCTGGTATGGGTGCCGACCTCTACGAGAGCTATTGCGGCTCAGTGCTCTCTACTGCCGCCCTGGGTGCAGCTGCCTTTGGCGTGGCTGGCCTCGAAATCCAGTTCAAGGCTGTCATTGCTCCCATGCTGATCGCAGCCGTAGGTGTGTTCCTCTCACTACTGGGCATCTTCCTCGTTCGCACCAAGGAGGGAGCCACCATGAGGGATTTGCTCCGCTCACTGTCACTGGGAACCAACGTCAGTGCCGTGCTCATTGCCGTGGCAACCTTCGGCATTCTCCGGCTCCTGGAGATGGAGAACTGGGTTGGACTCTCATTCAGCGTCATCAGCGGACTGGCTGCAGGCGTCATCATCGGACAGGCTACAGAATATTACACCTCTCATTCATATAAGCCGACGCAGAAGATTTCTGAAGCAGGACAGACGGGTGCCGCTACCGTTATCATCAAGGGTATCGGCACAGGCATGATTTCTACCTGCATCCCCGTAATCACCATCGGTGTGGCCATCATGCTCAGCTATCTCTGCGCCAATGGCTTCGACCTTTCGATGTCGTCGCAGAGTCTGGCTCACGGTCTCTATGGCATCGGCATCGCTGCTGTAGGTATGCTCTCCACACTGGGAATCACACTGGCTACCGACGCCTACGGACCCATTGCCGATAATGCTGGCGGCAATGCTGAGATGTCACAACTGGGAGAGGAGGTGCGCCACCGTACAGACGCCCTCGATGCACTTGGCAACACCACTGCTGCCACAGGTAAGGGCTTTGCCATCGGCTCTGCTGCCCTCACGGCTCTCGCCCTATTAGCATCCTATATCGAGGAAATCAAAATTGCCATGTCACGCGCCGGACAGACGTTGACTAATGTGGCCGGTGAAGTGATTTCTGCTACCGACGCCACCATCCCCGACTTCATGAACTATTTCCAAGTGAACCTGATGAACCCGAAGGTGCTCGTAGGAGCATTTGTCGGAGCCATGGCAGCCTTCCTTTTCTGCGGAATGACAATGGAGGCCGTGGGCCGTGCTGCCGAGAAGATGGTGCAGGAGGTACGCCGACAGTTCCGCGAGATTGCCGGTATTCTTGAGGGAACAGGTACTCCCGACTATGGCCGCTGCGTGGAGATTTCAACCCGTGCTGCCCAGCACGAGATGATCATCCCCTCGATTCTGGCCATCATCATCCCCATCCTCGTGGGTGTCATCCTCGGTGTGGCAGGCGTACTTGGTCTGCTCGTGGGCGGTCTGGCTGGCGGCTTCACACTCGCAGTGTTTATGGCCAATGCCGGAGGTGCCTGGGACAATGCCAAGAAGAATATCGAGGAGGGGGCCTTCGGCGGCAAGGGCTCCTTTGCCCATAAGGCCTGCATCGTGGGCGACACCGTAGGCGATCCATTCAAGGACACGTCTGGTCCGTCACTCAACATCCTGATCAAGCTGATGTCGATGGTATCGATTGTGATGGCAGGACTGACTGCAGCCTTCTCGTAAGTACCTATCACCAGATAAATAAAGCCCTCCCCTTCAGACAGAAGGTGAAGGGCTTTATTTTCACACAGTAAGTTGTCAACTGCCATCCGTCATTTGTTAGCAGCACGATACACCTGCTCCATCTCTTCCTCATGGAGTACTTCCATGGCACCGATGGTAATCTTACCGTCGCGCGAGCACTTACGTACCATCTCCTTGATTTCTTCATCTGTGGCAGAACGGCCAATCAGTTCAGGTATGCTGGTGGGCATGCCGATGGCGTGGTAGAACCGTTCTATGGCTTCAATGCCTTTCAGAGCCGTTGCCCGCGGATCGGAGAAATCATTGCGCACTCCCATCACGTTGACGGCGAACTGTACGAAGCGGCTCAGGTGCCGGTCCATCATCAGGCGAGCCCAAGAGGGCCAGAGGGATGCCAGGCCTGCACCATGGGTCACACCGAAGAGTCCGGAGAGCTCGTGTTCCAGCTTGTGGCAGGCAAAGTCTTTTTCCGTGCCGCACTCCGTCAGATCATTGTGCGCCAACGAACTGGCCCACATGATTTGAGCGCGATTACGATAGTCTTCCGGATTCTTAAGAACCTCGAACACAGCGTCTTTAACCGTTCTCAATAAAGCTTCGCTTATGGCATCTGTCAGTGTCGCGTCTTCATACTTAGAGAAGTAGCGCTCCATCGTGTGCATCATGATGTCGGTGACGCCAGCTGCCGTCTGGTAGGGCGGCAAGGTATAGGTACGTTCGGGATTCATGATAGCAAACTTGCAACGGCACAAGTCACTATTGAAGCCTCGCTTGAGCATGCCCTCGTCGCGGGTGATGACAGTGCTTGACGACATCTCGGAGCCAGCGGCAGGGATGGTGAGCATCACGCCGATGGGCAAGCACTTGCTTGGCACAGCCTTGCCATCCCAGAAATCCCACACATCGCCTTCATAAGGCACACCATAGGCGATAGCCTTAGCTGAGTCGATCACACTGCCACCGCCTACCGCCAGGATAAAGTCGACCTCCTCTTTACAGCAAAGTCCAATACCCTCCTTCACCTTCGAGAGCAGAGGATTTGGTACCACTCCACCCAACTCCACAAACGGGATGCCGGCATCATTGAGCATCTGTTCTACCTTGTCGAGCAAACCGTAGCGACGGGCTGAGCCGCCCCCATAATGAACCAGCACCTTGGAACCTCCATACTGACGGATAAGTGCGGGCAACTGCTCCTCGGAACTGCTGCCGAAAACGATACGCGTAGGCGCGTAGAAATTGAAATCTTTCATAAGCGTAAAATCATGTTTTAAGTCAATTCTATGGGGCAAAGATACAAAATAAATAAGAAATGATAAATGATAAGTCATAAATATTTCGTATTTTTGCAGAAAATTATGAAGAAAGCGGCAAAATACGGACTCCTCGTACTCCTTCTGGCCATTGCCGGAGGTTCACTCGCCTTGTTGTACAAAGGCCCGGAACCGCTGACCGATGCCGACCTGAGCCATATTGACAGCGCTGCCCGCCTGTCACCATCTGCCCTCACCGATTCCCTGCGCATCACCTCCCAGCGGTTGCTGAAAGAAGAGACCGACTACTACATGCTCCGCCACAATGTGGAGGATGAGGGCTACGAGATGGTGGCTGCCTTCGCCAACGGGCAGCGACTTAGGGAAACCACCGACACAATACCTATCTTCAACATTGGCCGGTGGAAAGGTAAGAAGCGCGAAGGAACCGCCGTCAGCCGCGATTCACTGGGCCGCATCATCATCGGCAATTGGAATGCCGACACACTCACCAGCGGTGTCCGCCTCGACTCTGCAGGTTTCTATCAGGGAGCCTTCTGCGGAGGACGCCCTGGACATATCGTCAATGCGAAGGCCGAAGGGCACGGGGCGTATACTGATACCGAGGGCCACTATTTCGAAGGTCACTGGACTGACGACCGTCGCGAAGGCTTTGGCCTGCAAATGCTGCAGAACGAAGTTCTCACCTCACTCAAGGTAGGCGAATGGCAGAAAGACCAATACAAGGGTGAGCGCATGAACTACACCTCGGAGCGCATCTACGGCATCGACATCTCACGCTATCAGCACGGCAAAGGGCGCAAGAAGTATCCCATTCTCTGGGATCGCCTGCGCATCAGCCACCTCGGCTCGAAGAGCAGAAAGAAGATATCGGGGACTGTCGACTATCCCGTACAGTTCTGCTTCATCAAGTCGACTGAGGGCACCAGCATTCGCAACAAGTACTTCCTGAAGGACTACCAAGGTGCCAAGAAGCACGGCATACACACCGGAGCCTACCATTTCTACTCCTGCAAGTCGAGTGGTTCGGCGCAGGCTGCCTACTTCATCAACAGCACCATCTTCCGTCAAGGCGATCTGCCACCCGTACTCGACATAGAGCCCAGCGACCGCGATATCGCCCGTTACGGAGGCACGGATGCACTTTTCCGCAACATACGTGCCTGGCTGCAGGCCGTAGAACAGCGCACGAAGGTGAAGCCCATCCTCTATGTCAACCAGCGATTCGTCAACAAGTATCTGCCCGATGCTCCCGACATCAAACGCGATTACAAGGTGTGGATAGCACGCTACGGCGAATACAAGCCCGACGTGAAGCTGGTCATCTGGCAACTGTCGCCCGACGGACGCGTACAGGGCATCACCGGCGAGGTAGACATCAACGTGTTCAACGGCTACCAGCAGCAGTTCGACGAGTTCATCGCTAACGAAACCATCAAATAAGTCAAGATATGTATTTCACAGGTATCACCATCGCCATCATGACCTTTCTCACGATAGGCTTCTGGCATCCCATCGTCATCAAGACGGAATACCACTGGGGCACTCGCCCCTGGGTGGTCTATCTGCTCATCGGCATCCTCTGCTGCGTAGCAGCCCTGTTTATCGAGAATGTCTATCTATCCTCCTTCCTCGGCGTCTTCGGAGCATCGGCCCTCTGGGGCATCGGTGAGCTTTTCTCACAACGGAAACGCGTGCAGAAAGGCTGGTTCCCGAAGAATCCTAAGCGACTCAGCGACTATGAAGACGATACTGATACTGGTAGGTAAGACGGCCGACAAGCACTTCCAGGCAGGCATCAGCGACTATGCCCAGCGCATCTGTCACTATATGCCTTTCGATATCGTGACCATCCCCGAACTGCGCAACACCAAGAGCCTCTCGGAAGAACAACAGAAGACGGCCGAGGGCGAACTGATCCTCAAGCAACTACAAGTCTCCGACACTGTGGTACTCCTCGACGAGCATGGGGCAGAACGACGTAGCATCGAGTTTGCGCGATGGCTGGAGCAGCGCCAGCAGACAGCCCGGCGACTGGTGTTCATCATCGGCGGTCCTTACGGATTCTCGGAATCGGTATATGCGCGTGCAAACGAAAAAATCAGCCTGTCAAGGCTGACCTTCTCTCACCAGATGGTGCGACTCATCTTCACCGAACAACTTTACCGCGCCTGTACCATCATCCGCGGTGAACCTTACCATCACGAATAAGAATGAAAAAGCCCTCCAGTCAGGAGGGCTTTTCGTATGGTGACTTACAAGTCATTGTAGTTCTGTACGCTGAAGGTCGAGGTACTCATGTTGCCGGTCTCGAATCCACGCTTCAGCCAACGCTTGCGCTGATCGCTAGTTCCGTGGGTGAACGATTCCGGAGTTGCCCTACCCTGTGCCTTCTTCTGCAGCCAGTCATCGCCGATGGCCTTGGCCAGCTCGAGGCCCTTCTCCAGGTCACCATACTCCATAGAGTGATTCATGGCTTCCTCGTAGTGAGCCCACACGCCGGCATAGTAGTCGGCCAGCAGTTCCAGACGCACGCTGATCTGATTGGCCGACACCTTGTCGGTCTGGCTCATCTGCTGATGGGCCTTGCCCAGCGTGCCGAGCATATACTCGATGTGGTGGCCTATCTCGTGGGCTATCACGTAGGCATAGGCGAAGGTGTTGCCCTCTACGCCCAGCTGACGCTTCATCTGAGTGAAGAATGAGAGGTCGATATACAGTTTCTGGTCGCCTGAGCAATAGAACGGACCGACGGCAGCCGTAGCACTTCCGCAGGCCGAGTTCACCTGATTGCTGAAGAGTACCAGCGTGGGAGGCTCATAGGTGCGCCCCATCTCCTGGAATACCTTTCCCCATACATCTTCCGTCGAAGCAAGAATCTGCTTGCACTCGGTAGCAAGCTCCTGTTCTTCCTCCGTGAAGTTCTGTTCGTCGACGGTCTCCGTACGGGCCTGCATCTGCTGCTGCGCTGCCTGGAGTCCTGCCGAGAGAGGGTCGCCGCCACTCATCCAAGCGAACAGGGCTGCCACGATCACTGCTCCAATACCGCCGATACCGGCCTTGGCGCCACCGCTCATTCCGCGGCGGTCTTCCACATTACTACTTTCTCTTCTTCCTGTCAGTTTCATAATTTTTATGTTTTAGTGGGTTATTGGGCCTGACAATTACTTCTTCTTGTCGTCTTTCTTCTCGTCGCCCTGCTTGGCATCAGCCTTCTTCTCGTCAGCCTTCTTGCCTGGCTTATAGCGCTTGTTCAGACCGTTGATCACGTCCTGAGTGATATCAAACTTCTTGCTGGCGAAGAGGATGTTGTCGCCGGCCTTTGAGAGAATCAAGTCGTACTTCTTGTCCTTGTTGTAGGCCTGGAGAAAGTTGTTCAGCGAGTCGCGCAGGGCCTGGTTGAACTTGGCTGTTTCCGAGGCGAGCTCACCTTCCAGTCGGGCCTGCAGCTGCTGCAGGTCGGCCTGCTGGCGCTGGATGGCTGCCTGCACGCTCTCTGCCTGTTCGCGGCTCTGGAATCCGTTGTTGTTCAGCTTCTGCTGGAAATTGTTCACTGCGGCCTGCAGGGCATTGCCCTTCTGGGTCAGCGTGTTACGGGCATTGTTCGACTTCTTCTCGAGGGTCACCGTGTAGTCTTTGGCGAAGGTGTACTGCGTCATCAGCGAGTCTACCTCTACATAGGCAATCTTCATGCCGTCACCAGAGTTACTACCAGCGGGCTGCTCGTCCATCTTCGGAGCAGCATTGTTGCACGACGCCATCACCGCAGCGATGGCCAGCACGGATAAAATGTACTTTTTCATTCTTTACTTAACGATTTTATTATTTCAATTTTCTATCTTCGATCTCTCCTCAACGGCAAACTTGCTCTTCCGCCGCATCTCCTTGTCCTGATCCATCACGCAGTGGATACCCCGCTCACGCATAGCCTCCGAGTCGTGGATGTGCTGCGATTTAAACTCACCTTGCTTCGAAAACAGCACCCTCACCAGGAAAAATGCCATCCCGATAGCAATTATTAACGTGGATACAACGAGAGTTTCAATCATTTTTTATACCTTTGCAGCTGATTTGCAGCCATATTCGGGTGCAAAGTTAAGCATTTTGCGTCAAATTCAATCAAAAATATCATTAATAATGAATAAAAACGACTTAAAACCTGCTGAAGTCTTCGCCGAATTTGCGAAGATTAACCAAATTCCCCGTCCTTCGAAGCACGAGGAGAAGATGATTGAGTATCTGAAGTCATGGGGTGAGAGCCATCGCCTGGAGACAATAGTCGACAAGGTGGGCAACGTACTGATACGCAAGCCGGCCACCCCCGGCATGCAAGACCGCAAGGCCGTCATCCTGCAGAGCCACATGGACATGGTGTGCGACAAGCTCGTCGATCTGGAGTTCGACTTCAACAACGAGCCTATCCGCACTCACATCGAAGGCGAGTGGCTCACCGCCGATGGCACCACCCTGGGGGCCGACGACGGCATCGGCTGTGCTATCCAGCTGGCCATCCTCGCCTCTGACGACATCCAGCACGGCCCCCTGGAGTGCGTCTTCACACGCGATGAGGAGACGGGACTCACTGGCGCCAACGGCATGGAGGCTGGATTCATGACGGGCGACTATCTCATCAACCTCGACTCGGAGGACGAAGGCCAGATCTTCGTCAGCTGTGCCGGAGGGCGTAACACCCAGGCCAGCTTCTCCTTCGAACGCGAGAATGCCCCTGCAGGCAGCTTCTTCATGAAGGGCGAGGTGAAGGGACTCTTCGGAGGCCACTCCGGCGACGACATCGACAAGAAGCGGGCCAACGCCATCAAGATCATGGCACGCTTCATCTTCCAGGAGATGAACCGCTACGAAGGCATACAACTCGTCAGTTTCCACTCCGGCAAGCTCCACAACGCCATCCCCCGCGACGGCCTCTTCGAGATTGCCGTGCCCAACGAGGTGAAGGAAAATGTGCGAGCCGACTGGAACGTGTTCGCTACTGAGGTAGAGGATGAATTCCACGTCACCGACACACAGATGCAATTCTATATGGAGAGCACCAAGGAAAGCCCCATTATCCCTCCAGCCCTGGCCAGAAACTTCATCTGGGCCCTCCAGGCCGTCGACAACGGCGTGTTTGCCATCTGTCAGGACGAGGCTCTGGGAGGCATGGTCGAGACTTCGAGCAACATCGCCAGCGTACACTCCTCACAGACGTCCATCGACATCGTGAGCAGCCAGCGGAGCAACGTGATGTCTAACCTCGACAACATGTGCGCCACCATACGAGCCGCATTCGAACTCGCCGGCGCCAAGGTCTCCACCTCAGACGGCTATCCCGCCTGGAAGATGAAGGCCGACTCGAAACTCACCAAACTCGTCGTCGACTCCTACAAGCGGCTCTTCGGCAAAGACCCCATCGTGCGAGGCATCCACGCCGGACTGGAGTGCGGACTCTTCTCTGAGCGATACCCGCAGATCGACATGGTAAGCTTCGGCCCCACTCTCAGAGCTGTTCACACTCCCGACGAGCGACTGCACATCCCCACCGTCCAGATGGTGTGGGACCACCTGCTCGACGTGCTTAAAAACATTCCCCTGCGATGAAATCCCTATCACGCGTACCTATTATTATATGTGCCCTGCTGCTTCTCGCCTCTTGCGGGAAGCAGCAGAAGGCCAAGTCGATGGTGAAGGAATTCGTCAATGAAAATGCCCGCCAGGAGATCGACATCCGCTCATTCTCCGACCTCGACTCCACCCGCGTCATCTCCGACTCGCTCATCCAGGATCTGCGACAGCGAGCCAAGAGCGATCCCCTCTTCAAGTCGGCACCCCTCAGCGATTTCAGTGCAGGTTCCTACCCCACCCTGCTCTACATTCGCATGCGCTATCAGGAGCCAGGCGACACCCTCGAAGCTGCCAAGACCTTCTATTTCGACCGCGATTTGACCGGAATTATAGCCTTCAAATAACTTTTTTCAAAAAAAGTCGGCAAAACATTTGGCGGTTTCAGAAAAAGTGCGTACCTTTGCACCCGCAATCAAGGAGATAACCCCAAGGTTTCTAGCTCCGAGGTCCTGAAGGAAGGATGGGTGAGTGGCTGAAACCAGCAGTTTGCTAAACTGCCGTACGGGTTCCCGTACCGGGGGTTCGAATCCCCCTCCTTCCGCAGGCCGAGGGATTTTCTCTGCGAGTGCATCTTTGAAATGTTGGTCGATTCATCTAATGGTTAGGATACAAGATTCTCAATCTTGGCATAGGGGTTCGATTCCCCTATCGACTACTCGGAGCATCCGAAAATCCCCTGTAAATCAACGATTTGCAGGGGATTTTGCTTTCTTAGGGTGTTAACATGAACCTTTATACGGAGGCTTCCCGCAATTCTATGGAGGCGCTATAGGAAAAAATAAAAGTTCCGTAGAATCGTAGGGATCTTCCGTGGAATCCTATGGAGCCTTCGCGTGATGATACGCGCGTATATATAGTTGTTATATGCTCTTTTTATCCTACACCTCTTACACTTCCTACACCAGACTAAGGTGTAGGAAGTGTTAGAGGTGTGGGTTGATTTCTTGTTTCGCTATATATACGCGCGCGTATAAGATAGTGGATAAATACTCTATAGTCTTCAGCGTCTTCGAAGATAATCTGACAGTTGATTCCACGTAGCATAACGTGATGAATACCTGTTGCACTTTGTTCCCTTAGTTGTCTTGCCATACTATTTGATTAACTGCTGCAAAGTTACGAAATATTTTTCTGATCAAATAAATTAAGAAGAAATTGCACATCGTTCCTAACCCATTGTGCTCTTGGGAACCTATTTTGGGCATCGACAGAAAGTAACGACATTTGGTTCAAAACAGTTTTTTCCCGTGAGGATAGTCGTCAGGGGCGAATCTTTCACGCATTCAAATATTAACATCTTATTATAGATAATCTGATTTTTAGATTTTAGCAATTGTCTCATAGACCGTCCTGAGTGATTGCATGTCCATGATATCTTTTTTTTGCCTACATTCCACAACATCAAGAAAGGCTTGTATTTCGTTGAAATAGCCTTGAAAATAAATTTGATTGTTGGGGAGTGCGGGAGTGAAGTTGTTGCGAGAGTAGATATGTTCGATGATTCTATTACACGAACAGACTTTCTCGCATGGAATGCCGAAGATGGTGGAGGGTTTTGATTCGAAATTCAATTCTTCCATCTGCGAGAGACGATAAACGCCAGACGAAGTGCAAACTTTGAGGGATTCTTCGGCATTAGTCCAAGTATATGCGGTGGAGAGTTCGAGAGTGCCGACGATGTGGGGATGACGGAGCATGAGGATATAGGACGCTGGCGCGATTTGCTGGCAGACGATGATTTCGGGGGGCCCAAAAAGATAGGTAACGAGGTCGAGGGGATGGATGTAAAGATCGAGCAAGGCACTGCCCTCTGGATATGCCCCCGTTAGATAATGAAGATCGTAACTGATAAGATGCTCTTTGCCCAGCCGCTTTTGAAGAATCTGCACGGCAGGGGCGTAGCGTTTCTGCAAGCCTACCATGACGACAGGAGATCCATAAATGTGCTGAAGGTCGATGAGTGCATCAAGTTCCTGTAGCGATTGGCAGGGCGGCTTCTCGATGAATAATGACTTCCCATTTTTTAATATCTGTGAGGCAAGGGAGAAATGGGCAGAGGGTGAAGCGGCAACAAATATGCCTTTCACTTCATCATCATTTAATATCGTGTCAAGCGAGGTTGTTGTTTTCGCATGAGGGAACTTCCGTTCTATCAGTCTGGCTTTCCGTTCCGATGTGACGCAGATGTATTTCAGTGACACGCCGAGATAGTGAAGTACGGGGTAAAGATTGGTGAGCGAGTGTTGGCCCATGCCGACGAAGGCATAAGAATGTTGGTACGTTTGGGCGAGAAGGCGCTCAGTGCGGAGGCGTTTGTAGCGGTCTATCAATTGCTGTATCATAATGTCTTGAAATATTGGTGATAGGTTGTGCGCGGGTTTTCCGTCCACTGATATGGACCGTAGAACTTCTCTATGAGGCGTTTGGGCAGAAGTCGCTCCATGTTTCGCATGAGAATGATGTCATATTTGCGGTGGAAGTTAATCCAGCAGCCGTTGCAGTTCTTGGAATAATGGCAATGCATCTGGCAGGATGTCACGCTATTGAAAATCTCGTCGAGAGATTGACTATGAATATTGCCAAGAGTAACGTCGAGATTCTGGCAAAGTGGTACATCACCGTTGCTGTGGATGACAAGACTGCTCATGATGCTTTGGCAGCGCAAACGCAAATGTCCGTTACGCCACTGGTCGTAGAGTGCTACGAAGTCGAAGTTTTCTTGTGTCTGGTGGATGCTCGCAGGAATCTGGCTGATGAAGTCCGAGGCCGTCAGCAGTTCGCTCGTTGTGTCGAAGAATGCCATTGTGCCGTAGATGCCGATGCGGATGTCTACATCGTAATGTTTGGCAACATCAATAACATACGCCATGTCATCGAAGTCGTTCCACGGCGATAGGCAGAACATCAGCGACAGCGGCACCTCGTCCTTCAATGCCTCCACCACCTGAATCACCCGGTCATAGCCGTCACGCCCTCGCATCCGCTGGTAAGTCTCGCGGCCACCGTCGAGAGAGACGTACAGATGCCGGGGCTGATAGAGACGGACGGCATCTATGACACGACGGGGCGCGAGACAATTAGACAGTAGCGTGTAGTTCGGGTGATGCTCGCGGAACCACGCCATGATTTCCGCAGCCAGTGGGTGGAGGATGAACTCGCCGCCCTCCAGTCCTACGGTTGTCCGTTTGGTGACGCATCGGCTCTGCATGATTCGCTTGATGTCTTCGAGTGACAGGTGTTCCACCTTCTTCTGCCAGATATTGCAATGCTTGCAGCGCGACTGGCAGGCGGTTGTCGAATAAATCATCAATTGCGACAGGCGCTTGTGGCGCGGGCGCATGATGTTGTTCAGATAGAGGTAGCCATTGTAGGCATAATCGTAAATCGTGTACATAAAATTCGTTGCAATTTTGTTCTCTACTTATAAAGTCCAAAATTGCAACGAATGACTGCACAGGGCAAGAGGCTATTTTCTCAGTTTACCTTTGCTTTCCAGATATTTCAAGAACGCTTCCCATTGCGAAGCGCGACGAAGGCGGTTGGCTTTTACACGTTCGTCATCAATGAATTGGGCAGGATAGCAGTCATAGAGATAGTAGTGACCATCGTCAATGACCTCGCCGTCAATTTTTCCGCAGCAGAGTACGAGGTCATCAAACATTTGGCTACAGATGAGACTGACGAAGGTGGCCCCACTGGAAAAGAGATATTCGCCATCGAGATAGATATCTATCCCAGCCAGCAACGGGATTTCTTCACGCAGTGGCTCCATCGCGTCGCGGAAGCGCAGTTCACGGGTGTTTAGGTCGAACCATTCGATGTCATCATCGGTAAATAAGGCACCGTGGGCACCTCTGGCTTTTGTGGGCATGACACCATATGCGCATAGTTCCGCCATCGGTTCAGTCTGATTGTCGTCGCTGACGTTAACCGCTTCGTCATCATTGCTGCAGGCTGTCAGCGGCAGGGAAAACGTGGCAATGGCTATCGCCATCATCCAGGCAAGGGGTTTGTAATGCTTCATGTTCATTCGTATTTAAAAGGATTGTCTCTATTTATATAGTCCCTAAATCGTCAAAAAGACTGCACCGCTTACCAGGTAAATCTGATGCCCAAAGGCAAAGAGAACATAAACGGATGATCTGTGCGGTAGGTCTCGATGTCACTATGCATCGGAATAAAGAATTGCAGACTTGGCTCGGCAAACAGTCCGATGTTGGGAGTGAAATTGTATTGCAAGCCAAAGCCTGTACCAACTGACCACTGCCACGGAGCGCGGATAGTAGACTTATCCGTAGCTTTCAATTCGTTATGTAAGTAGTAGCTGGTTTTGAGCGGCGAGTAGACGGGGATTTCTGTCGTCACGCCGAGACTGCCGTAGAGGCTCCATGCATTGCCAGAGAACATGTTGTAGATGCCTTTCAGTGGGATGCCGATATAGTGAATGGTCTGCTGTTCATTGATAGTATTACCATTTGACCCCATCTCAAACTCGGACTTCAACCTACTATAGTTCAGCCCGGTCTCCAATGCAAAGCGACTATTTAGCCTATAGGTCAATGCCAACGAGAAGTTGACGGGCATATAGTGGTGGCTCTTGCGGACGATTTTGTCTGTGCCTGTGCCTAAGGCATCTCCGGCATTGCTCAGTGCAATGTTCATAATGACGCCTCGGCTATGACTGCTGTCGTCATCAGGCAGCTCGGCCAGGAAGGCCGCATAGTCGCTCCAGTTCTCAAAGGTGACAGGCGATGGTGGCTCACCCGTCGTGGCTATCATCGGTGTTTCTGTGAAGCCGTAAGGACGATTATAATTCTGTTCACCAAAACCTCCAGCGTATGCAAGATCCACCGACCATTTTTGCAGACGTCGGATGCTGGTGGCTGGCTTTTCGGGGGATAAGCCTGCGATGTCGTCATGAGGAATCTCAACCTCGTGCATTGTCTTTGCCGTATCGTTCAGTATCGTGTCTGTATTTGCCTGTCCTTGTGCAACCATATTAAACAAGGTGTCTGCCGTGGCGGAATCCGTCGCCTGAGTTTTTTCCATTGGAAGGCTATCAATTGTAATAATCGTAGAATGGTACGTTGGCAAACGAACAATCACCGGCTCTTGTGACTGGTTTGTCTGTGATTCTTTGGATGTCTCTTTCTGTTTCGCCACAACTGCCGACGGCTGGTGCTCACCGCCGTCTTCATCCTTGATAGCAGTATTTCCTTTCCTGAGCAGAAAGAACGTAAATGGAACAAGTAGCAGCAGAAGTCCGGCCACCCAATACTGCTGCATCATCTTGCGCAGCATTTTCTTCGCCCGTGCCAGTTGCGACGATGACGAATGTGGCTCGATGCCCAACATGTCGGAAATCTCTTTGTGTGACATCCCTTCAAACACAGAGAGTCGAAATACCTGCCCGTAACCCTCCGGCAGATGGTCAACAAGCTGCACGACATCCTCCAGTGGCACGCCTCTCACTTCGCTCTCACCTTCAGGCATCTGCAAATGCTCTGCTTCTTCCAGTTGCACAAAAGTCGCCTTCGCCAGATGGTCTTTATATTTCGACGCCACATTTCTCGTTATCGACATCATCCATGCCTCTGCTTTCCTGTCATCGCGGAGCTTGTCAAAAGAGGTAAAGATAATCACAAACGAGTCATGCAATACATCGCTGATGGCTTGTTCATCGCTGATATACCGACGGCATACGCCCCTCATCTTCCGGGCGTATGCCGTATACAATTCTCCGAGGGCATCCGCATCCCCCTGTCTGCACTGTTCTATCAGCCTTGTTATCTCCATCGTAAACATACCATTTCTATTTATATAGTCCTGCAAGTGAGAAAAAGACTGCACCGTCAGAAGGCACTGAAAAACCCTTCAA
>DDQK01000034.1:5812-6700 GCA_002342665.1 Prevotella sp. UBA2444 | reverse complement strand
GGATGGATGCACACCCTGCGAGGCAAGACCCCGCTGCGCATCGACTACATCTTCCACGACAAGGACTATGAGGGTATCAACTGCTACATGAAGGAGCTGAGCTACTCAGACCACTACCCAGTATTCATGAAGATAGCCCTGAAATAAAAAATCTCCGGTAACAACTACCGGAGATTTTCTTTCTTGTCAGACTGCCTATCATATCAAACGATCTTAAAGCGAACACGGAAGGAGCGCTCGTGCTCATCCCAGTTGGTGCCGAGCATCTCGAAACGGCCTATCTGAGAGGTTGAACGCACATGCTTGCCGATGCATGGACAGACATCATAGTCGCCGATACGAACCAGCCGGATGGTTTCTGAAGCATCGTCGGGCAGGCGGTCGAGACTGATCTCCTCGGGCAATTCATCACGAGTGACAAACTCAAACGTGACGGGCAAGTCCTCTTCAATGAGCTCGTTCATCCGCTGCTCAATCTCCTTTTCCTCCTGACGGCTGGGCTTGTGGTCGAGATGAAAGCTCATCTTACTTTTCTTGCGCTCGATATGTGCATTGAAGGACCGCTCACAGCCGAAGATACGGATCATCGTCTGATTCAGCAGATGCTCCGCCGTATGGGCCGGCGGGAACTCTTCCTTATTGTGCTCGTTTAATATATAATCAGCCATACCTGTCTCATGCCTTGAATTTCAGGATAGCGGCACTCAGTGGAGCAATGGCAAGGCCGACGGCCCCGTCGCGCTTCAGCATGAGCTTCGTCTTCTCGCCAGTCAGCAAGTCAACGGCTTGGACATTCTTCTCCTTGATGTCCAGGTAATCGAAGGCATGAGCCGGGATGGTGACATTGACCTCCACCGGTATCTCTTCGAAATTAGCCACCACCAAGAC
>DDQK01000034.1:5008-5731 GCA_002342665.1 Prevotella sp. UBA2444 | reverse complement strand
CGAGATGTTCAATACCTTATTATATATATCCTTCAGAGCCTTTTCCCCTGCAGTCAGCTTGCGCTGAGAAGCACGCACCAAGGTGTCGATGCTCCAATAGTCGAAGATGGTTGTACGACCGTCATGACCACTGAAACCCTCCTTGTCCATGCCCCGCTCACCATACTCCTGTCCGGCATAGATCATGAGCGGATTCTGCTGAAGAAGAGCCGATACGATGAGACCAGGGATTCCCTTACAGCCACTGCCAGCAAAGAAATCACTGGCAATACGCTGCTCATCGTGGTTCTCGAGGAAGTAGAGCATGTGGTCGCGGATATCGTCGGTAGCCTGCCATGCCGTCGTGATGGCATGCGTAGACTGTGTGCCACGAATCACCTCACGGACCGTATCATACATGCCCACCTTATCGTAGAGATAGTCGAAGCCGGCACTGATGTAACGACGGTATTCGGCAGGATTATAGACCTCACCGATGAAAAGCTTGTCAGGATAGGCAAACTTCACCTTGTCGGTAGACCACTGCCAGAACTCGGCAGGCACCATCTCTGCCATGTCGCAGCGGAAGCCGTCGACTCCCTTACTGGCCCAAAAGAGCAGGATATCCGTCATCTTGCTCCAGGTATTGGGAATGGGATTGAAATGCCCCACACGACCGGCATAGTAGTCCACACCATAGTTCAGCTTCACCGTCTCATACCAGTCGTTCATTCCCGGTGCATT
>DDQK01000034.1:1963-4968 GCA_002342665.1 Prevotella sp. UBA2444 | reverse complement strand
CTCATCATGGTAGAGGTCGAAATAAGGAGTGAAACGCTGTCCGGGACAGTAGTAGAAATTGTTCTGAGGATCGAAGCCATTCTGGGGATTGTCTTCTTCGCCAAGATCCTTCACCTCTGCAGGCTTGCAGATGGAGTGATACTGACGGGCCACATGATTAGGCACGAAGTCGATAATCACCTTCAGTCCAGCCTTATGGGTGCGCTCCACCAGCTGTTCGAACTCTGCCATACGCTGACTGACATCAACTGCCAGGTCGGGGTCGACGTCATAATAGTCGGTAATGGCATAGGGAGAGCCTGCCCTACCCTTGACAACAGCCGGATGATTACGGGGTATGCCATAGGCAGAATAGTCCGTCTGCGTGGCATGGCGGATGATACCAGTAAACCACACATGAGAGACACCCATCTCCCTGATTTTCTTCAGGACGGCAGGGGTAAAGTCATTGAACTTCCCACAGCCGTTCTCCTCTATCGTGCCGTTCTCCTTGCAGGTGGTGTTACGGTTCCCGTAGAGCCTCGTAAAAACCTGATAAACAACTATCTTCTGTCCCATAATCTTTGGTTCTGTACTTAACAGAAGGAATTTACTCTATACCGTGAGCGCTGACTTCCTTGTTGATCTTGCCAATCATACCCTGAAGAGCCTTGCCAGGACCGCACTCGGTGAAGTCGTCGGCACCATCGGCAATCATATTCTGTACACTCTGCGTCCAGCGGACACTACTCGTCAACTGGGCAATCAGATTAGCCTTGATCTCTGCAGGATCAGTGTGAGGCTTAGCGTCGACATTCTGATAGACGGGGCACTTGGGAGCCTTGATTTCCGTCTGCTCAATAGCGGCCTGAAGCTCGTCCTTGGCAGGCTGCATCAGCGGAGAGTGAAAAGCACCACCCACCTTCAGCGGCAGAGCACGCTTGGCACCGGCAGCCTTCAGCTGCTCGCAAGCCTCGTTGATAGCCTCGATGTTACCAGAGATAACCAGCTGGCCCGGGCAGTTGTAATTGGCGGGAACCACCACGCCCTTGCCCATCTTGCTCACCTCTGCACACACCTCCTCGATCTTCTCGTCGGGCAGGGCGATGATGGCAGCCATCGTGGAGGGCTGAGCCTCACAAGCCTTCTGCATGGCCATGGCACGGGCATAGACCAACTTCAGACCATCCTCAAAACTCAGTGCACCGGCAGCTGTCAGTGCAGAGAACTCACCCAGGGAGTGACCAGCCACCATTTCAGGGGCAAAGGCATCTCCCATACAGAGGGCAGAAATCACACTATGGAGAAATACAGCAGGCTGAGTGACCTTCGTCTGCTTGAGTTCATCGTCTGTACCATCAAACATGATATCGGTAATACGGTATCCAAGGATATCATTAGCCTTTTCAAAAAGTTCTTTTGCCAACGGGTTGTTTTCATAAAGTTCTTTACCCATTCCAACAAACTGTGCTCCCTGTCCGGGAAAAACGAATGCTTTCATTTTCTTTCCTTTTTTATTTAATAATGATAACTTTTCTGCTATTTCGGGATGCAAAATTACTCATTTTTTCCGAAAGATGCCCCCCAAAAGCCATTTTTTTTACCAAACAAGGCGTAATATCGGAATTTTTGTGTAAGTTTGCACGTGAGAAAGAGTCATTAAGCAAAAAAATGAAGTTAATTGTTATGACAAGGCCCACGTTTTTCGTGGAAGAAGACAAGATACTCGCGAATCTTTTCGAGGAAGGATTGGAGAGCCTGCACCTGCACAAGCCAGGTTCATCACCCATGTACTCCGAACGGCTGCTGACTCTGTTGGGCGAGGATTGGTGTGCGAAGACAACGGTGCACAATCATTTCTACCTGAAAGAGGAATACCGTCTGAAGGGTATTCATATCGACGATGCCTATACTGAACCCCCTTCGGGCTACCGGGGAAATATCAGTCGTACGTGTCATGCCATCAGCGAACTGAAGGAAGCCAAGCACAACAGCAACTACGTATTCCTGCATCCGGTGTTCGACAGCCAGACCATCAAGGAAGAGAAGTCCAACTTCACGCTGGAAGAACTCAAGGAGGCCTCTCGCCAGGGACTGATCGACAAGAAGGTGTATGCCCTTGGAGGCATCAACATCGACAATATTAAGCTGATACGTGACCTCGGTTTCGGAGGAGTGGTCATCTGTGGCGACCTGTGGAACCGCTTCGACATCCACAACGAGCTTGACTACAAGGAGCTGCTCCTTCACTTTGAGCGACTGAAAAAAGCAGTAGACTAAAAAGAAGAATAAAAAAGTTAATATATCGCTATGATGAATGATTCTTATATGGTATTCTCGGGAACAGCAACGAAGTACCTCGCAGAGAAAATCTGCCAAAGTCTGGGCTGCCCCTTAGGGCAATTGCTTATCACAAGATTCTCCGACGGCGAGTTTGCCGTCAGTTATGAGGAAAGCATCCGTGGCCGCGACGTATTCCTTGTGCAGAGCACCTTCCCCAACAGTGACAATCTGATGGAACTGCTCCTGATGATTGATGCTGCCAAGCGTGCCTCTGCCCGCACCATCAATGCCGTCATCCCCTACTTCGGCTGGGCTCGTCAGGACCGTAAGGACAAGCCCCGTGTGAGCATCGGTGCCAAACTGGTGGCCGACCTGCTGAGTGTGGCAGGCGTGAACCGTGTGATTACGATGGACCTGCACGCCGACCAGATACAGGGCTTCTTCGATGTACCCGTAGACCATCTCTATGCATCGGGTGTCATCCTACCCTACCTGCAGAGCCTGCAACTCGACGACCTGGTCATCGCTTCACCAGATGTAGGCGGATCAAAGCGAGCCAATACCTACGCCAAGTACCTCGGCTGTCCACTGGTACTTTGTAACAAGACCCGTGCCCGTGCCAATGTAGTGGCTTCGATGCAGATTATCGGCGAGGTGGAAGGCAAGAACGTGGTCATCATCGATGATATGGTAGACACGGCCGGTACCATCACCAAGGCAGCCGACCTGATGAAGGAGCACGG
>DDQK01000034.1:0-1930 GCA_002342665.1 Prevotella sp. UBA2444 | reverse complement strand
TCGGCCCTCGAGGAGATTGTCTTCACCGATTCCATCCCCTACACCCAGCGCTGTGCCAAGGTGAAGCAGCTCTCTGTGGCAGAAACCTTTGCAGAGGCCATCCGGCGCGTCATTCGCAACGAGAGTATCAGCGACCTCTACCTCATTTAGGCTGATGATGAACAAACGACAGATAACGGGACTGGCAGCAGTATGCCTCATAGCTACTGGCTGCCAGTCTTTCTATAATCGGCAGATGGCTCGTGAATGGGAGGCCCTCAACGATACCATCAGCGACTGCAGCCAGAAGATACAGAACATCGTCAACACCCTTCAGATGAGTGGTTCCACCACAGAGGCGACCCAGAAATCGATGATGCACGATATCGACAGCATCGACCGGGTGATGAAGGATGCCATCCTCCGCTGTGCGGAGCGCAACAAAGACAACGAACTGGGACGCTACATCCGCGAGAACTACCAGGAGGAGTAAAAACAAAAAGAATCCCGAATCAAGCCAAGGCTGATTCGGGATTCTTTGATTTTATTCAGTAACCGCTCAAATCGGATACTCCAGCCACTTCACATAGCAGAAGTCCTGACGGTGAGGCAGGTTCTTGTTCTTCGGATACATACGTACGGCAGTCTTGTACTGACCGAACTGCTTGGGAGAGTGCTTCACCTCGAAGGTATAGTTGTTACCCTCATGACCAACCATCTTAAGCGGCTCGATAGAGTACACGTGCTCCTCGCCATTCTTGTCGACGCAAACGTTAACCTTCTCCAGGGCAACGGCATCATCGAGGCCCTGCTCATTGATGACATAGCGAAGCATGTACTCCTCGTCAGTCAGATGCTGACCGGAAGCCGGAGCTGTCGACTCAGCAGAAACCACACTGATAGCATCCCAGCGCTCGGCAACGGTCTCCTTCCACTGAGCAATATCCTTAGCCAGACGGTAGTTGTCCTTGGAGAGCTCCTTGAAGCGCTTTGCCAGCTTCTCATAGAACTTCGAATAGTAATCGTCGAGCTGACGCTTCATCGTGTAGTGAGGAGCAATCTGGGCGATAGAGTTCTTGATGACCTTGATCCAGCCCTTAGAGATACCCTTCTTATCCTTATTATAATAAAGAGGTATAATCTCGTTCTCGAGCAGACTATAGATGGTAGCAGCATCGAGCTGGTCCTGATAGCCCTGGTTCTGATAGGTACGCTTCTCGGTGAGTGCCCATCCGGCACCCTCGCGATAGCCCTCAAGCCACCAGCCATCCTTCACGGAGAGATTCACCACACCATTCATCTCTGCCTTCTCACCAGAGGTACCAGAAGCCTCGAGAGGACGTGTCGGCGTGTTCATCCAGATGTCAACACCACTGACGAGACGACGTGCCAGCAGGAAGTCGTAGTCCTCGAGGAAGATGATCTTACCCAGGAACTCCGGACGCTGCGAAATCTCGAAGATGCGCTTGATGAGTCCCTGGCCTGCACCGTCGGCGGGGTGAGCCTTACCGGCGAAGAGGAAGATCACGGGATGCTCGGGATCGTTGACAATCTTGGCCAGACGAGCCTCATCGGTGAAGAGCAAGTGGGCACGCTTATAGGTAGCGAAACGACGGCAGAAGCCGATGACCAGTGCATTGGGGTTCATCTTCTCCAGCAGTGAAACCACACGTGAGGGATCACCCTGATTCTTCAACCATGTCTCACGGAACTGCTCCTTGATATAATCGAAGAGCTTCTGTTTCAGAACCATACGGGTCTCCCAGACCTCCTCGTCGGGAACATTATAGATGCCATGCCAGATGTCCTCGTTAGACTGGTCGCCCATGAACTTCTCATCGAAGTACTTATTGTAGACCCTGCGCCACTCGGCAGCAGCCCATGTGGGGAAGTGGACACCATTGGTCACATAGCCCACGTGGTTCTCCTCGGGGAAGTAGCCGTTCCAGAT
>DDQK01000030.1 GCA_002342665.1 Prevotella sp. UBA2444 | reverse complement strand
TACGGCTGCCATGAAAATGCCGTTGGGTCAGGGGAAGGTTCTCTGACCCACTTTTCCATTGATGCGTTGGATGATTTTATGGGTCGGAGAACCATCCCCTGACCCACGACATGACCGAAAATCGGATGCCGGGGGTGAAAGTCTTAAACTAGTTAAAGAGTTTTGCCCTATTTTTTTCTTTCGAACTGCTATTTGTTTAATGACTCATACTTCTTTTCTCGTTTAAAGGGTTGCACTTCATGTTATTTTATGCGAATTCTTTGTTTATTCGATTTTTCTTTGTATCTTTGCAGCCGAAGGCAGCGAGTACGGGCTACGCCTCGGCAATTTAAGTGAACTTGATTGCACTCGGCTTGCACCGTCCTTGCCCCCGAGAACAAAAAGATTACGATTATGACGCAGATATTAGTTACATTGAACGAGGACGCGACTACGCTGCATGTACGCAAGGCCATTGAACTGCTTCGCGGTGTGGTATCTACTACCGTGTTCAAGACCAAGGATGAGTCCAATAAAAAGACACTCCGCCAGCAGGCATACGTTAAGGAGTCGCTCGAAAGAGCGTTCGATGAGATGAAGCAGGTTCGTCGTGAAGGGCGCAAACTACAGAGTGCCGACGATTTCATCAAGGAACTGGAAGCAGAAGAAGCTCGTCTCGCTGATCAATGGATAAAGTGATTACCTCACCCCTATACACCATCCCTCTCTCCCTCACCGGCGAGAGGGATGTTTCGTTTAGGCGATATGGTGTCTGGTGTTTCATTTCAGTAATTATATGAGAGGGCGAGCAACAAATTTACATATCGTTCCTCTTACCTTTGTACCCAAATCGTGGAACAGTCTCGAAGAATATTCTATTTATCTGCTTTTTTTATTTCAGCATCAACTACATACACGTCGCCATCAACATCTATCAGGACATTTCTTGGAACAAGATCCCAGACGACATAATCGCCATTTGTGAAACGTCCTTCAGTTTTGTCCTTAATGAATCCAATAGCCGCCATGTATGTATCAATCATAACCTGAGTTGCAGGCTGAGCCTCGCAAATACGCTCTTGTTCTAACACAGGCATAATGGTTCTCCCATCATAACCAGTAAAGCCGTGAATCCTATACGCCGTATTTGGGAAAATCAGATTATGAAGCAGGATTTTATCAAACAACTTACAAATACCTCCGCTATTCAGCAGATTATTAACCTTGTAAATCGTATCTTCAGCAACATAGGTATCATTCTCATTACCGCTTGGCCCAGGGATTCCAAGTTCAAAAATGCTGTCCATCGGAATCCATAAACCAGTAGTTCTTGCGTACTGCTCAGCAACACGCTGTTCTATTTCGAAGCGGCTTCCATAGCCTTTGCCGTCTCGAGGTTCCGTCTCATATAGTCGGCAAAGTCTTTGGAGTTCATTGGAGATTTCTTGAATTCTACGATTTTCTTCATCGTACGCTCCATAGCTTCCTTGTGAAACTGATTGAGATATGTCATCGTCCATCTTGCTTTTAAGTTTGGTGCAAAGATAGGAATATTATTCTATTCCTCCAAACATTCAACGACTTTTTTTGTATCTCTTGATGGCATTTCGGTGCCATCAGCCACTACAATGCCATAACTGTCGCTAAAATAATCTGCTGCATCGAAGTCCTCGTCTATCTTGAACTTCTGTTCGAGTTATCCTGACCCACGCGATGCCAAGCGGGCCACGCCTGCCGTGCTGGGCAAGTCGATGAACAACTACCGCTTCAATTTCCGCCACCGCATGGTGAACGGCTGCTCGGAGTACTGGCTCTGCGAGAAGTGAGGCTCCCTAATTGCGTCAACCTCGCGCTTCTCCGTCTTGGATTTCAATGCCTTTTTCAGGAATAGATTCAGAACATTGAATACAAGTAGCTGCCAAAGGATATGAGCATCCATATCATGAGGACAATCAGCAGCAGGAGCAGCAGGAGCACGATGGCCGACTGCCAGGCACGCTGGTTTACCTCCTTGATGATGGCTTCGTCACCGTCGACGAATCCTTGAACCATCGCCATGTTCTTCGTGTTGGCACGATGGAAGATATCAATGATGTCGCCAACGAAAAAGGGAATCATGCCGAGCAGCACGTCGCGGAAGGTGTTATTGAGGATGGCCAGCGTGAGTGGTACGCTCTTGATGATCCTCATGGAGAAATAGACGAAGGGTAGGGCAGAGAGCAGGGCTATCGTATCGCCCCACCCGGGAATGACTCCGATGAGCGCATCCAGATAGTAGCGGTCCATGTATCGGGTCAGTCCGTCCATGGCCTGATAGGCCTTGTTGCTCATGAGTTGTTTGCGCCGAAGTTGTCTTTTCTCGTTGTTCATTTTATACTACGTTTGCTGTCATCAGTCTATTAGACGCATCTCAGGGCCGTATGTTTAATCTCATGGCAAATCATGACCTGAAGATGTCAGTACTTTCTTATTAATATATGATACTTTGAACGGGATTTCTGTAGAAAGATTTGGTTGTGTCGAAATATTTACCTATCTTTGCAGCAGAATTAACAATTTTACCAAATGAAGAAACTAAAACTAAATTTGCTATTATTTGTGTCAGCATTGATGGTGGTGGCCTGTCAGCAGAAAGCGCAGGAGCCCAAGACGGACTTTGTGCGTGTGGAGAACGGGCACTTCGTGAAAGACGGCAAACCCTATTATTTTGTTGGAACCAACTTCTGGTACGGTGCGATTCTCGGCTCAGAGGGGCAGGGAGGCAATCGTGAGCGCCTTGTCAAAGAGCTTGACCTGATGAAGTCGATGGGTATCGACAACCTGCGTATTCTCGTGGGCTCCGATGGTGAGCGTGGTGTGAAGACGAAGGTGGAGCCTACATTGCAGGAGGCACCAGGCGTGTACAATGATACCATTCTGGCAGGTCTCGACTACCTGTTGCAGGAGATGGGTAAGCGTGGAATGGTGGCCGTGCTCTATCTGAACAACTCCTGGGAGTGGAGCGGCGGCTATGGCTACTATCTGGAACAGGCTGGCGAGGGTAAGCAGCCACGCCCCGACGAAGCTGGCTATCAGGCCTTTATGGAGGCGATGGCAAAGTATGCCACCAATGAGAAGGCACATCAACTGTTCTACGACTACGTACGCTTTATCCTTGGTCGTACCAATCGCTATACGGGGTTGGCTTATAAGGACGATCCGGCTATCATGTCGTGGCAGATAGGTAATGAGCCGAGGGCTTTCTCCAAAGAAGCACTGCCCGCCTTTGAGAAGTGGCTCGCCGAGGCCTCGGCGCTCATCCGCAGCCTGGATCCCAACCACTTGATTTCCATTGGTTCGGAGGGAGCCTGGGGATGCGAGAACGATTTTGACTGCTGGGAGCGCATCACAGCCGACAAGAATATCGATTACGCCAATATCCACCTATGGCCCTACAACTGGGGCTGGGCCAAGAAAGACTCGCTCATCGAGAACCTGCCTCGTGCCAAAGAGAATACCAAGGACTATATCGACCGCCATCTGGACATCTGCGCCAAAATTAAGAAGCCCCTCGTGATGGAGGAGTTCGGCTATCCCCGTGACGGCTTCAAGTTTGATCTGGGCACTCCCACCCAAGGCCGCGATGGATTCTATGAGTATGTCTTCTCCCTCGTGGGTGACAATGCTGAGGACGGAGGCTACTTCGCCGGCTGCAACTTCTGGGGCTGGGGAGGTCTGGCCAAGCCTGTTCACGAGCAGTGGCAACCAGGCGATGACTACACCAACGATCCGGCCCAGGAGGCTCAAGGCCTGAACTCGGTATTCGCAGGAGATTCCACCACCCTCAGCGTGATTAAGAAAGAGGTGGAGAAAATGAATGAACTTAGGGATTCAGAATAAGATGAAGAAACTCATTATCATCGTAGTGGCTCTGATGGCAGCGGCGCAGCTGCAGGCCCAGATCAGGGGAGAGAACATCGTGGTGACGGTAGAACCAGACCACAAGGATTGGAACTACAAAGTAGGCGAGAAAGCATCATTTACTATTGAGGTGCGCAAGTCGGGGACCCTCATCGACAATGTGAGCATAGACTATGCCACAGGTCCTGAGATGTACCAGGACGTGAAGAAGAGCATCGTGCTGAAGGACGGCACGCTGAAGTTGACAGGCACGCTGAAGCAGCCGGGATTCTATCGTGTGGACGTGACAGCCCACGTTGGCGGCAAGGACTACAAACAAGCCTGTGGGGCAGCCTTCTCGCCAGAGCGTCTGCAACCCTCGACGGTGATGCCCCAGGATTTCGAGAGCTACTGGCAAGGTGCCATCTCCGAAGCCCGTAAGGTAGACTTGAATCCCACGAAACGTCTCCTGCCCGAGCGTTGCACGAAGGATGTGAATGTCTATGAAGTATCCTTCCAGAATTTCCGTTGGAACCATCGCACCTATGGCATTCTCTGTGTGCCCGTCAAGGAAGGCCGCTATCCGGCTCTGTTACGTGTGCCGGGCGCAGGCGTTCGTCCTTATGGCGGTGACATCTGGACAGCCTCCCAAGGTGCTATCACACTGGAGATTGGTATCCACGGTGTGCCTGTGACAATGGAGCAGAAGATCTATGACGACATGTTCAACGGCGCCCTCTCCAACTATTGGGAGACAGGTATGGACAATCGGGACAAGAGTTACTACAAGCGTGTGGTGCTGGGGTGCATCCGTGCGCTGGACTATATCGAACAGTATACCCCATGGAATGGTAAGCAGCTTGGAGTGACGGGCTCGTCGCAGGGAGGATTCCTCTCACTGGCAACGGCAGGACTCGACAAGCGCATCACCTTCTACGCCCCTGTCCATGCAGCCCTCTGCGACCATACGGCATCTCTGAAAGGCGTGGCGTGCGGATGGCCCCATTACTTTTATTGGAACAAGGGCAAGGGGCAGGAGTGCGAGATCGAGACCTCACGCTATTACGACGGTGTCAACTTTGCCCGTTTGATTACAGACAAGCAGGCAGGATGGTTCTCCTTCGGCTACAATGATGATGTGGTGCCACCCACCACGGCTTGGGCTACGTATAATATCGTCAAGGGACCCAAGCAGATCTCGCCCTATCAGATGACCTGGCACTTCTGGTATCAGGAGCAGTGGGACGAGTGGGAGAACTGGTTACTTAAGGAAATGGAAATAAAACAGTAAGTATATGAAGAAACTGATAGTGATGGCATTAGCGACTGTAGCAGTGGCAGCCTGTACGACAACAAAGAAAGAAGTTGAGGCAACAACAGCCCAGAAGTTAGTGGATCGCCTGGAAACCCTCAGGCAGAAGGGTATCATGTATGGTCATCAGGATGATCCGATGTACGGACTCACATGGGAATATGCCAGGGACTCGAGTGATGTAAAGAATGTCTGTGGCGATTATCCCGCCATCATGGGCTTCGATCTGGGAGGCATTGAGATGGGTGACGCGAAGAACCTCGACAGCGTGCCCTTCACCCGTATGACAGAAGAGATCAAGAACCATCACCGCCGCGGTGGAATTATCACCTTGAGTTGGCACCCGCGTAACCCTGTGACCACCATCGATGGAGGAGGCAATGCCGGTCAGAAATTCCCTGAGGGCACTGCTTGGGACGTGAGCGACTCGGCTGTGGTGAAGAAGATACTGCCCGAGGGCGAGTTCCATGCGAAGTTCCAGACATGGATGCAGCGCGTGAGTGATTTCCTGGCCACGCTGAAAGACGATGAGGGACACAAGATACCCATCATCTTCCGTCCCTGGCACGAAAACTCTGGTTCCTGGTTCTGGTGGGGTGAGAAGCTCTGCACCGTGGAGGAATATAAGGCTCTGTGGAACATGTTGCAGGACAAACTCAAGGCTGATGGATTCGATGAGTCGATCGTGTGGTCATACTCTCCCGGCTGTCAGGACGACCTGACTGCCGAGCGCCTGCTCGACCGCTATCCCGGTGACGACCGTGTAGACATGATCGGACTGGACGGTTATCAGTGGAACCCCGATGAAAAGGAACAGTTCATCGAGCGAACCAAGCAGAATCTTGGCGTGCTCTGCGAGGTGGCCAAGGCTCACAATCTGATTCCGGCCCTGACAGAGACAGGAATGAAGAATATGACGCAGCCCGACTGGTGGTCTACGACCCTGCTGCCTGCCGTGGAGGCCTTCCCCATCAGCTACCTGCTCACATGGCGCAACTACAAGGAGGAGTGGTTCGGCCCCTCTCCTGTGAAGGCTGATGCCAAGTATTTCGTAGAGTTCTATAACTCTCCCAAGACCCTCTTCCTGGAGGATATTGAAGAATCGGATGATAAAGACTAAAAAAAGAATATTATGACAGAATTTGAAAAGAAAGTAGCAGCCCTCCGTCAGCATCATGAGGAGCTGCTGAGCCTTAAGAACGAACCACTGGAGTGGGGCAATGGTATTTATGAGAAATATAAGAATCCCATACTGACTGCTGCCCACGTCCCCTTGGAGTGGAAGTACGATTTCAACGAGAAGGACAACCCTTACCTGATGCAGCGCATCATGTGCAATGCAGCCCTCAATTCGGGTGCCATCAAGTGGGGCGACAAGTATGTGTTAGTTGTTCGCGTCGAGGGAGCCGACCGAAAGAGTTTCTTCGCTGTGGCTGAGTCGCCCAATGGCATTGATAACTTCCGTTTCTGGGAGGAGCCAGTCACCATGCCCGACGATGTGATACCTGCCACCAATATCTACGACATGCGTATTACCCGTCATGAGGATGGGTGGATCTACGGCGTCTTCTGCGCAGAGCGTCATGATGACACTCAACCCGGCAACCTCTCTGCTGCTACAGCCACGGCCGGCATTGCCCGTACGAAGGATCTGAAGACTTGGGAGCGCCTGCCCGACCTGAAGACCAAGTCGCAACAGCGTAACGTGGTGCTCCATCCTGAGTTCGTCAACGGCAAATACGCCTTCTATACCCGTCCGCAGGACGGCTTCATCGATACCGGTTCTGGTGGAGGCATCGGCTGGGCACTTGTCGACGATATCACCCATGCTGAAGTGAAGGAAGAGAAGATCATCAACGCTCGTCACTACCACACCATCACTGAGGTGAAGAACGGTGAGGGTCCGCATCCCATCAAGACCAGGAAAGGATGGCTCCATCTGGCCCATGGCGTTAGAGCTACTGCCGATGGCCTGCGCTATGTATTATATATGTATATGACGGCCCTCGATGATCCCACGAGGGTGATTGCCCAGCCAGGCGGCTACTTCCTTGTGCCTGAGGGCGATGAGTATCTGGGCGATGTGATGAATGTGGCTTTCGCCAACGGATGGATAGCTGATGAAGAAGACGGTGAGCACTATGCTTCTGGCAGGGTGTTCATCTACTATGCCTCTGCCGACACCCGTATGCATGTGGCCACCTCTACTGTCGACAAACTTATCGACTACTGCATGAATACGCCAGAGGACGGTCTCACTACCGCAGCCTCTGTGGAGACCATTAAGAAACTGATTCAGAAAAATAAGAAGAAGTAAATATGGCTAAGACTAAATTAATCGAAAAGATTGGCTATGGCTTCGGCGATATGTCGTCGTCCACATTCTGGAAGGTGTTTTCCTACTACCTGCCGATATTCTACTCCAATATCTTTGGCTTGTCGCTCATCGATGCCGGTGTGCTGGTGCTCGTCACCCGTATCTGGGATGCCGTCTCCGACCCCATGATGGGTATCATCGCCGATCGTACTAACACCCGCTGGGGTAAGTATCGCCCCTATCTGCTGTGGGTGGCCCCGCTGTTCTCCATCTGTGGTATCCTCCTGTTTACCACTCCAGACTGGAGCTATGGTGCAAAACTCATTTGGGCCTATGTCACCTACATCTTGATGATGACCGTCTATACGGGTATCAACGTGCCCTACGGTGCCATGCTGGGTGTGATGACTGACGATTCCAACGAGAAAACCGTGTTCTCCTCCTTCCGTATGTTCTTTGCCTATGGCGGCTCCTTCATTGCGCTGGCCATTTGGGAACCGCTGACCAACATGTTCGGAGGCTATAAGACCACCGAAGGTTGGTTCTGGGGCATGGTGTGCATCTCAGCAGCCTGCTTTGTGATGTTCATCCTGTGCTTCCTGCTTACCAAGGAGCATCTGAAGACGGTATCGACCGTGAGTGTGGGCAGCGACTTCAAGTCACTGCTCTCCAACAAGCCCTGGTGGCTGCTCATCGGTGCTGCCCTCTGTTCAAACTTGTTCAACACCGTGCGTGGTGCCACGGTAGCCTATTTCTTCCTCGACATCATCGGACCTAACGTCTATCTGAGTTTCTTCGGACTGGCCTTCCTGTTCTATTCAGGACTCTTCCTGAGTATTGGTGAGGTGTCTAACATGTTGGGTGTGGCTCTCTGTGTGCCCATCGCCAACAAGTTGGGTAAGAAGACCACGTTTATCCTTGTCAATGCCGTGTTGCTGGTGCTGAGTGTCGCCTTCTTCTTCGTGCCAATCACGTCGTCAGGCTTCTGGCTGATGCTTATCCTGCAGGTATTCATTTCTATCTTTACGGGTATCATGTCGCCTCTCATCTGGAGTATGTATGCCGATGTCAGCGACTATGCCGAGCTGAAATTCCATACCGCTTCCACAGGTCTCATCTTCTCCTCAGCCTCTATGGCTCAGAAGTTTGGTGGTGCCATTGGTGGTGCTGCTGTGCTATGGCTTCTCTCCGGATTCGGCTATATCACCGACTCTGCTGCCCTTGAGGCTGGTGCCGTGCAGCCTGAGAGTGCTCTGCTCACGCTCCGTTGGCTGATGAGCTTCATCCCTGCCATGGTGGCAGGTCTGGCCATCATCGTAGTTTGGTTCTATCCCCTCACTACAGAGCGAATCGAAGAGATAGGCAGTGAACTGAAGAAAATACGTTCCATTGAATAAACTATGAATATTCAACTTATGAAATCTGAGATGCAGGATGTGTTGCAGAACAACATCCTGCATTTCTGGCAGACAAAGATGGTGGACCATGAGAATGGAGGCTTCTACGGCCGTATCGACGGCGAGGGTCACCTGCATGCCGATGCGGAGAAGGGGGCCATCCTCAATGCCCGCATCTTGTGGTCATTCTCTGCCGCCTATCGTGTTCTGCAAGTTCCTGCGTATCTCGAGATGGCTACCTATGCCAAGGACTATTTCATCGAGCATTTCATCGACCGCGAGTATGGAGGCGTCTTTTGGAGCCTCGATGCCAAAGGACAGCCACTCAATACGCGTAAGCAGTTCTATGCCATAGGCTTCGCCATCTATGGTATGTCGGAGTATGCTCGTGCTACAGGTGATCGCGAGGCCTTGGAGTGTGCCCTGCAACTCTTTGACTGCATCGAGGAACATGCCTTCGATTCCGAGTACAATGGTTATATTGAAGCCACTGCCCGCGACTGGTCACCCATTGCCGACATGCGTCTTTCTGAGCTCGATGCCAACTTCCCCAAGTCGCAGAATACACATCTGCACATCATCGAGCCCTATGCCAACCTCTATCGCTGTCTCCGTGAGATGCAGGCCAGGTCGTCGTGCAACTATGTGCCTGCCATCGGCTCAGTGCTGCCTATCGAGGTGGGCGTGCCTGAGGAGAGTATCCTCAGGGTAGGTGCTGCCTTGCGCAACATCATTGGCATCTTTACTGACCATATCCTTAACCCCGATACCCATCACCTCGATTTGTTCTTCGAGATGGACTGGACGCGTGGAGCGGGACGTCTGGAGAGTTATGGTCACGACATCGAGTGCTCCTGGCTCATGCACGAGGCAGCACTCGTTCTGGGCGATCCTGAGGTGTTGGCCCGTATGGAGCCTATCGTACAAATGGTGGCCGAGGCATCTGCCAAGGGATTACGTCCTGACGGTTCGATGATCCATGAGGCCAATCTCGACACAGGCCATGCTGATGACGATCTCCATTGGTGGGTACAGGCAGAGAATGTGGTGGGATGGTACAACATCTGGCAGTATTTCGGCGATGATGATGCTCTCACCAGAGACTTCCGCTGTTGGGACTATATCAAGCACAACCTGATCGATTGGGAGAATGGTGAGTGGTTCTGGAGTCGTCATCCCGATGGTTCGCTGAATACCGTAGACGACAAGGCGGGTTTCTGGAAGTGTCCTTACCACAACAGCCGCATGTGTCTGGAAATCATAGAGAGATCTTCCTCCGAATAAGAATATTCCTCGGTCAGAACAGACCGAGGAATTTCTTTTTCTTTTTGCCTTCCTTTTCCTCCTTTGCCTTCTGAGCCTTTTTGGCCTCTTTTGCAGCAGCCTTCTCAGCCTTACGCTCTTCCTTGGCCTTTTGCTTCTCCAGCTTCTTCTGTTGTTTACGCTTCTCTTTGGCCTTGCGGTCTTCGTCAGATATCTTGTGGAACTTGATGCCTGGGTTGGTGATTTTCATCTTATGCATCTGATCGGTATCGGTGAAGGAGAACGAACAGTAGAGGTCGCGGTAGTTGCCGTGCTGGTGGATGTCGCCTGAGGCCACGGCACCGTCGCTCTCGATGACGGCTGTGATGTTGCGCACGTGGATGCCCTTGTAGCTGCAATCCGTCACCTTGGCGCTGACGTTGCCAATGGGCAGTTTGCCGCCCTTCTTCTTGCGCATCAGGGCTGTGCGGGGCTTGGAGATGTCTATCTTGAAGTCGGCATGTGCTGCAATGTCTCCCATGCCCTTGATGTCCATCACCTTTCCCAGGTTGAATGCCTGCGAGCTGGCACTGCCCGTGATGTACTTGTTTAGGCCGTCGAGGGTGAACATGCAGTTGAGAGCTCCGCCAGCCGTGCCCACTGTTCCCTGAAAAGTCACTCGCTTCCACAGTACGGCGAAGTAGCCTGTATAATTGATGTCGCCCAGCAGTCGCAGTTGTTTCATCATCAGCTTCTTCACGGTGAACTGGTTGATGATTTTCTCCTTGATGTCGCCCCTGGCAGTCATCTTGCTCACGTCGAAGTGTACGTTGAGCTTCTCCTTCTCCTTCAGGTTCTTGATGTCGCCCGTGGCCTTGATGTTCAGTTTCTTGTCGTCGGTAGTCACAAGGATGTCCCGGAAGGCTATCGTGGAGTCGGTACCGCTCATGCGAACGCTCAGGTTCAGCGGCATGGTGAACTTGTTAAGCACGGGGGCGAAGGCTCGTGAGATGTCTTTCAGCTGTGTCCTGCCAGTGATGGTGCTGGTGGAGTAGGAGAATCGCCGTCCCTTCTTCTTGTTGGGCAGCACCAGCTCTGCCTGTTTGAATTTCAGCTCGGTGTTCTTCTGCAGAATGGTCACGTCGCTCAGTACGACCTTCTCCTTGTCGGCCTTGATTCCAGCCCTGAGGTCTCTGATGTCAATGCCAGAGATGGAGTCTGTGGCTGTCATCTGCGTGAGTTTTCCCACCACCGTTCCTTTGACGATGGAGTCGATGGTGAGCTTGAGGTCAGCCGTGACGTCGAGATGCTTGGCATCAAAGAAGCCGCGCTTGGGCTTGCCGACATTCTTACGAGGCTTGTGGTTGTCGTTCTTATAGCGCAGCTGGCTGATGTCTATCAGCAGTCGTCCGCCTTTCTCAATGGGCTGTTTCGTTTCCGTAGTTGCCGTCAGCAGGCCTAAGGATGCGAAATTGCTGATGATGGAGTCTCGCTTCGAGTGCGATGTCCACGAGGCGTCTATGCCTCTGATCTCTAAGCGCTGCTTGCCAGTCCACTTTTTGCCGTATTGGGCCTGAGCGAGACTGATGTCGCTGTCGTTGTATCTCACGTGGATGTCCACCAGCGATGCCTTGTCGATGTCGAAGGTGAGCTTGTTGCCGTTGTTATCTTTCTTCTTGGGCTTGTCGTCCTTCTTCTTCTTGAAGGCGTCTATCACGAACTGGTAGTTGGCTTCCTCTTCTGCCGAGGGCTTCAGTAGCAGGGCATGAAGACTACGGATGCTGGCCGCCTCAATCACCACGCGGTTCTTCAGAAGCTCGCTGAGCACGATGTCGGCATCCAGTTGTTCCATCTGCAGCATCTTGCGCTGCTGCCGGTCTTCTATCTCCAGACCGTAGAGCTGTACACTGCCTGTGAACACGCCGATGCTCACGCTGTCGATGTTGACGCTAGTTTGCAACTTCTCACTCAGCATCGTCTCGGCCTTCTCCAGCATCTTGGCCTGGAACTTGGAGCTGTTCAATACGAATGCCGCCACCGTCAGCAGAATGGCCGTCAATAGGCCGATGCCGCCTGCTATCTGGAGTGTACGGATGATTATCTTCCTCATAAATATGGCAATTTGGTTGCAAATATACAACTTTTTTTTGAATATCCCCGTATTTTTTGTACTTTTGCAATAGAAATCAAACAAAAGGTTATCCATCATGTACGATCAGATTCGGGGAGATACCCTCTTTACTATATTGTATTCTGTAGTGGCGGCTATGGCTATGATGGCAGGTTGCTATCTGCTGTTTAATAAGGCTAATGCCTTTGTCACAGGAATCACGCCGCCACTGCGCCTGCGCCGCTGGGCGGGAGTGTTCTTGGTCTCCTTGGCTTTGAATCAGGTATGGTGCATGCAACTGTTTTTCTTCTCGTCAAGCGAGGATATTGAGATGGTAGACCTTGTAGGCGGGCTGATTCAGAGCGTGACGCTTCTCCCTGTTGCGATAGTCGTATTGCTTGCCATGCTGCAAGACCGCAGGCGCCCCTTATGGCCCTTTGCCGTGATGATAGCACCTGCTGTGGCAGGTATGGCAGCCTGTGTCGTCACTCGTAGCGAGGCTCTCTTCCCAGTGATTTATGCATACGACCTGCCGTTGATCATTGGCATTGTTACATATATGGTGCGCGCACTAAGACAGTATGGACGCTGGCTGCGCGATAACTATGCTGACTTGGAGCACAAGGAGATATGGCGCAGCTTTATAGTACTGGCCATCATACTGCTGGCGTTCATCGTCAATGAGCTTTGCGACAAAGCCCCAGTTTATGAATATGCCATGCTGGTTGTCACCGCTACACTTATCTGCTACCTCCTGTGGCGTGTAGAGACGCTAAGCGACTTGAGCATGCAGAAAGTCTCAGGTTCTGACAGTCAATACGCTTTCGCTACCTCACAATCTAAAGACTTCACCTTACTGCTGCAACGCCATTGCATAGACACGCGACTTTACCTGCAGTACGATTTGAACATTGCCCAGCTTGCCAAAGCTATCGGAACCAATCGTTTCTATCTCAGCCAGTATTTCTCTTCCCAGGGCATCACCTACAATACTTATATCAACAATCTGCGCATCAATCATTTCACAAATCTCTATCGTGAAGCTGTTGCAGCCAACCGGTCTTTCACCGCCCAGCAGCTGGCAAGCGAAAGTGGGTACCGGAGTTACAGCACCTTCAGGCTCGCCTTTCAGCAGCGTATGGGACAGAACGTGAGAGCCTGGATGAGCGACATGGCCCAAAACTCTCAAGATTAACAAAAATAGTGTCAAAATCAGCAAAACCTTTGCCGACAGGCCTTTGCGGTAAAGCTGTTATAGGGAATTTGTCTTATCTTTGCAATCGGAAATGATATCCGGATTCCATTTAACATGTTTTATCAATTATGAATTGTGAATTATGAATTATGAATTTAATTGGATGCTTGCCGCCATCCTGACTTGCGGCACGACAGCAGTACTCACTTCCTGCAGTAGCACGGTCGACAACCCGGTTCCTGCGGATCCCGAAAGTGAGACGGTGAAGGCTGTCGACTACAGCGACGAGGACAACTGGATGTACCTGTCCGAAGCAACAAAGGACGTAGACTGCTTCTATGTCTATCCGACCGAATATGTCGACGACTCCGAGGGCGCACCCATACATGCCGCCATCGATGAGCCGGCCATGCGCCTGCCGGCTATGCGGACTTCTCTCGTGCAGGCAACGGCTTTTGAAGATGTCGCCAATGTCTACGCACCTTTTTATAGGCAGTGCAACATGGCCGCTCTGGCCAAGATGTCTATGGAAGATCGTGAAGCAGCCTTCAACTCTGTTCCAAAGACAGATGTGTTTGCTGCCCTCGACTACTATTTTGAGCACCTCAATGGCGGACGCCCCTTCATCCTTGCAGGACACTCGCAGGGCTCCATCATGCAGAGCTTTGTACTTGCAGAGTACATGAAGGCGCACCCTGAGTATCTGAAGCGCATGATTGCTGCCTATGTAATTGGTTTTTCCATTACCGAGGACTATCTCAAAGACAACCCGCATCTCAAGTTTGCAGAGGGAGCCGACGATACCGGCGTGATTATATCGTACAACACTGAGGCTGCTGGAAACACGAACAACATCGTTGTACTGCCAGGTGCCATCAGCATCAATCCCATCAACTGGAAGCGAGACGAGACTTACGCTTCGGCAGAGGAAAGCCTGGGCGGCTACATCTTCAATGAGGAGACCGGACTGCCTGAGGACTATCCCCATGCAGCAGACGCTAAGATCGACCTGAAGAGAGGTGTAGTCATTACGACAACCAAGGCCGTTGCCCCTGAGACTTTCCCACTCTTCGGACCAGCCAGTTTCCACGAGAACGACTATCCGCTCTACTACTATAACATCAAGGCCAATGCAGCCACGAGGGTTGCGGCCTATAAGAAAAAGATGGAGCAGTGATTTGATTGACATCTTGCAGGTCTGAAATCAGGTACCGAGCCCCCCTTCCGCATTTATCGAGGCCAGCCTCTCCATTTACCGAGGCTGGCCTCGGCATATATCGATGCCTGCCCCGGTGCGAGCTTGGTGCCACCTTTCTCCCAGTTTAGACGTACCTTTCTCCTTGTTTGGACGTAAAAGTGTAAAAGTGTGCCCCATGGGCGCATTTTTTTATAAATATTCGGCAGATTTACAATTATTTTTTGTACCTTTGCGGCCTATTAGAACAATATTGTTATAACATTATATTAATTTTATGAACTTTACTTTGTTAATTACCGTCATGTTGACGGCACTAACATTGGTGGCAGGGGCTTACGTGATAGCCAAGCTGATAGGACCGCGGTCCTACGCGAAGCTGAAGGGTGAGCCCTATGAGAGTGGTATACCCACCCGAGGCAGCTCCTGGTTGCCCGTATCGGTGGGCTTCTACCTCTTTGCCATCTTGTTCCTCATGTTCGATGTGGAAACGGTGTTTCTGTATCCATGGGCAGTAGTAGTGAAGGAGTTCGGCGCATCGGCCCTGTTGTCGATAGGCTTCTTCCTGGTAGTTCTGGTATTAGGCTTGGCGTATGCCTGGCGGAAAGGAGACTTGGAATGGAAGTAAGAAAGCCTCACATCAAGAGTATTCCCTACGAGGAGTGGAACGACAATGCCTCGTTGGAGAAGATCATTGACGAGCTCCACGAGGGCGGTGTCAATGTGGTGACAGGTTCGCTCGACCAGCTGATCAACTGGGGGCGCTCTAACTCGCTTTGGTCTCTGACTTTCGCCACCTCGTGCTGCGGCATCGAGTTTATGGCCTGTGGTTGCAGCCGTTACGACTTTGCGCGCTTCGGCTTCGAGGTGACGCGTAACTCTCCCCGTCAGGCTGACCTGATCATGTGTGCCGGTACCATCACCCACAAGATGGCTCCCGCACTGAAGCGTCTGTACGATGAGATGGCCGAACCTAAGTATGTGGTAGCCGTGGGTGGCTGTGCCATCTCGGGCGGCCCCTTTAAGTCGAGCTACCATGTGGTGAAGGGCATTGAGGAAATCGTGCCCGTCGATGTGTTTGTGCCTGGTTGTCCCCCGCGCCCAGAGGCCATCATGTATGGTATGATGCAGCTGCAGCGCAAGGTGAAGATTGAGAAGTTCTTCGGTGGCGCCAACCACAAGCAGACGGCTGAAGAGCGTGAGCTTGGCGTGTCGAATGAGGAACTGACGTTCCGCAACAAGTTGGGCGATCATCGTAGAGAGCCCATCGTGGTGACTGATGTGCCCAAGGAGTTCGTGGAAGAATTGAAGAATTCAAAAGTTGAAGAATTGAAGAAGGAGGAGGCAGCCGTATGAAGTTAGATTTCCTATCATTCGATTTCGACAAGTTCGCACAGCAGATGCGCAACTTGAAGGAGCAGAAAGGCTTCGACTATCTGGTGACCATCGTCGGTGAGGACTTTGGCCCAGAGGAAGGTCTCGGCTGCGTCTATATCCTTGAGAATACCAAGACCAACGAGCGCTGCGCCGTGAAGCAGATTGCCCGCAAGCAAGTCTGTGGCGACGGCATGTCGAGCAATGGCACTGGTGATACTGACGGTCAGACGATGTACTATATCCCTACCGTCTGCGACATCTGGCGTGTGGCAGAATTGCTGGAGCGCGAGGTCTACGATTTCTATGGCATTGTGTTCCTCGGCCATCCTGATATGCGACGCCTCTTCCTGCGCAGCGACTTCAAGGGATATCCATTCCGAAAGGACTGGGAATTCAACGACAAGTATACGCTGGAGGATGATGTAGAGCCCGACTATGGACTGGAGTACTACATCGACAAGGACGGCAATCTGCAGTCGAAGCAGAACAAGCTGTTCTCGCAGGATGACTATGTGATCAATATCGGCCCGCAGCACCCAGCTACCCACGGCGTGCTCCGTTTGCAGACGGTGCTCGATGGCGAGATTGTGAAGCGCATCTATCCCCACTTCGGCTATATCCATCGTGGTATCGAGAAGATGTGGGAGCAGATGACCTATCCGCAGACGCTGGCATTGACAGACCGACTGAACTATCTGGGTGCCATGCAGCACCGCCATGCGCTGGTGGGTGTCATCGAAGAGGCCATGGGCGTGGAACTGACAGACCGCATCAAGTATATCCGTACCATCATGGACGAGCTGCAGCGTCTCGACTCCCACCTGCTCTACACCTCGTGTGTAGCTCAGGACCTGGGTGCGCTCACCGCCTTCCTCTACGGCATGCGTGATCGTGAGCACGTGCTGAACATCATGGAGGAGACAACGGGCGGGCGCCTCATTCAGAACTACTACCGTATCGGAGGCCTGCAGGACGACATCGATCCCAACTTCGTGCAGAACGTGAAGGAGCTGGTGAAGTATCTGCGTCCGACAATCCAAGAGTATCTCGACGTGTTCGGCGACAATGTGATTACCCACAACCGTCTGGAGAATTGTGGTCCGATGTCACGCGAAGATTGTATCTCCTATGCTGTTACAGGACCTGCCGGACGTGCTTCTGGCTGGAAGAACGACGTGCGCAAGAACCACCCCTACGACCTCTACGACAAGGTGGAGTGGGAGCAGTGTACACTCAACACGTGCGACTCGATGGGCCGCTATATGGTACACATCAACGAGATGTATCAGAGTCTGAATATCATTGAGCAACTCATCGACAACATCCCTGAGGGCGACTTCTATGTCAAGCAGAAGCCTATCATCAAGGTGCCCGAGGGACAGTGGTACTACTCTGTCGAGGGAGTGGCTGGCGAGTTTGGTATCTATCTCGACTCCCGTGGCGACAAGAGCCCCTATCGCATGAAGATGCGTCCGATGGGTCTCTCACTCGTCGGTGCCTTCGACCCGATGCTGCGTGGTCAGAAGATAGCCGACCTCATAGCCACCTGTGCTGCTATTGACGTGGTGATACCTGATATAGACCGATAGTCGGAAAATTGAAGAATTGAAGAATTGAAAAATTGAAGTTATTATGTTCGACTTTTCTATCATAACACAATGGTTCGACCAACTGCTGCGGATGACCTTAGGCTGTCCCGACTGGTTGGCGATATTGATTGAGTGCGTGCTGGTGGGCGTGGCCATCCTCGTGGGATATGCGCTGCTGGCCATCGTACTGATATTCATGGAGCGCAAGGTGTGTGCTTACTTCCAGTGCCGACTGGGCCCGATGCGTGTGGGTCCCTGGGGCTTGCTGCAGGTGTTTGCCGATGTGTTCAAGATGCTCATCAAGGAGATATTCTTCGTGGATCGTGCCGATAAGCTGCTCTATGGGGTGGCTCCGCTGCTGGTGATCATCGGCAGTGTGGGTGCCTTCTCGTTCCTGCCCTGGAACAATGGTGCTACGGTGCTTGATTTCAACGTAGGCGTGTTCCTCCTGACGGCTGTCTCCTCGATTGGCGTGGTAGGTATCTTCCTCGCCGGATGGGCTTCCAACAATAAGTATTCTGTGGTCTCCGCCATGCGTGGTGCCGTGCAGATGATTTCTTACGAGATGTCGCTCTGCCTCTGTCTCATCACGGCCGTCATCCTGACGGGCACGATGCAGATGTCGGGCATCGTCGAGGCGCAGACAGGCCCCTTCCGCTGGCTCATCTGCCAGGGGCACATCCCTGCCATCATCGCCTTCCTCGTATTCCTCATTGCCGGTAATGCTGAGGCTAACCGCGGTCCGTTCGATATGGCTGAGGCTGAGAGCGAGTTGACTGCCGGACACCATACCGAGTATTCAGGCATGGGCTTCGGATTCTTCTATCTCGCCGAGTTCCTCAACCTGTTTATCATCGCTGCCATCGCCGCCACGGTGTTCCTTGGTGGCTGGGCTCCGCTGAACATCGGCATTGCGCCCTTCGACACGCTGATGAACTACATCCCGGGCATCGTATGGTTCCTGGGCAAGGCATTCCTCCTGGTGTGGCTGCTGATGTGGATCAAGTGGACGTTCCCGCGTCTGCGTATCGACCAGATCTTGAAGCTGGAGTGGAAGTATCTCATGCCGCTGGCACTCATCAACCTGGTAGTCATGACTGTTGTAGTGGCCCTCGGCCTATATATTAAATAAGGTGTACTACTCATTAGAATAAATATGGAAGAGAATAAAACATATTTCGGAGAAATCGGGCACGCTGCCAAGACGCTGGCTACTGGCATGAAGACCACCTGGAAGGAATACTTCAAGGGCTTCTTCACCAACAAGTCGACGGAGCAGTATCCCGAGAACCGCAAGACGACACTCCATGTCTCTGCCCGTCATCGCGGGCGCCTCGTGTTCAAGCGCAACGAGGACGGCAGCTATAAGTGTACGGCTTGCACCCTGTGCGAGAAAGCCTGTCCGAACGGGACCATCAAGATCACGGCCCACATGGCTGAGGATCCTGAGACAGGAAAGAAAAAGAAGGTGCTCGACGACTATGCGTACGACCTGGGCGACTGCATGTTCTGCCAGCTCTGTACCAACGCCTGCAACTTCGACGCTATCCAGTTTACCAACGATTTCGAGAACGCCGTGTTCGACCGCAACCGTTTGGTGCTCCATCTCAACGAGGAGGTTTACCAGGGAGGCTCTCTGCCCAACCTCATCGAGGGTGGTGCCCAGTGGCAGGTTGGCACGTTTAACACCAAAACGAAGTAAGATAAGATTATGGCAAATTATGTAATGTTTCTCATTCTCGCCGTTGTCATACTCGGTTCTGCCGTCTTGTGTGTGACAACGAAGCGAATCATGCGGGCCGCAACATTCCTGTTGTTCGTGCTCTTCGGTGTGGCAGGCATCTATTTCCTGCTCGACTATACATTCCTCGGTGCCGCTCAGATCTCCGTCTACGCCGGTGGCGTGACGATGCTCTACGTGTTCGCCATCCAGCTGGTGGGCAAGCGCTCCCTGCAGGGACTCGTCGAACAGGTGCGCGGAAGCCGTGTCATCTTCGGAGCCATCATGTCGCTCGTGGGTCTGGCCACGGTGCTGGTGGTGCTTTTCAAGAACCAGTTTATCTATGCCGCTGCCGCCAGGCCCGACACCGAAGTGCCGATGGAGATCATCGGACGCGCTCTGGTGGGGGCCGACCGTTATCAGTATGTGCTGGCCTTCGAGCTCATCTCGGTGTTCCTGCTGGCATGTATCATCGGTGGGCTGGCTGTGGCCAGGAAGGATTCACTAAGAAAGGAGGAGTAAGCTTATGATACCAGTAGAATGTTATTTCGTGCTCAGTGCACTCTTGTTCTTCATCGGCGTCTATGGCTTCATCTCGCGCCGCAATCTGTTAGCGATGCTCATCTCTGTAGAGTTGATCCTCAACGCCGTTGAGATCAATTTCGCAGCCTTCAACCGTCTGTTGTATCCCAACCATTTCGAGGGCTTCTTCATGTCGCTCTTCGGCATCGGTGTGGCTGCTGCAGAGACGGCTGTGGCTATCGCCATCATGATCAACGTGTATCGCCTGTTCAACAGCGACAACGTAGACAGTATTCAGAATATGAAACGATAGTAAGAGTTAAAGGATTGAAGAATTGAAAAATTGAAGATTTATGTATAGTTACACGATTTTCATAATGCTTCTGCCGCTGCTGTCGTTCCTCGTTCTGGGACTCTACGGCATGAAGCTGCAGCATAAGGTGGCCGGACTTATCGGCACCTGCTCGCTGGGACTCGTCACCATACTCTCTTACCTCACGGCTTTCCAGTATTTCACTGCCGACCGTGTGGAGGGTGTCTATCAGACGGTGGTTCCCTACAACTTCACGTGGTTGCCTCTGGGCAATCTGCATTTCGACATGGGTATCCTGCTCGACCCCATCTCGGTGATGATGCTCATCGTCATCTCCACGGTGTCGCTCATGGTACACATCTACTCTTTCGGCTATATGCATGGCGAGAAGGGCTTCCAGCGCTACTACGCGTTCCTGAGCCTCTTCACCATGTCGATGCTGGGCTTGGTACTGGCCACCAACATCTTCCAGATGTACATGTTCTGGGAGCTCGTGGGTGTGTCTTCTTACCTGCTCATTGGCTTCTATTATCCTCTGAAGCCTGCCATCGCAGCCTCTAAGAAGGCGTTCATCGTCACCCGCTTTGCCGATATGTTCTTCCTCATCGGTATCCTGACGTTCGGCTATTTCACCGACTCCTTCTCGTTCTCCTTTGCCGGACAGGGCCAGGAGATCATGATGGGAGCGGGCACCACGCCGTTCATTCAGGGCAACATGGCCAAGGCCGTTGCTGCCGGAGGCTTCATCATCCCAACAGCCCTGGTGCTGATGTTCATTGGTGGTGCTGGTAAGTCTGCCATGTTCCCGTTGCACATCTGGCTGCCTGATGCCATGGAGGGTCCGACGCCTGTCTCTGCACTCATCCACGCCGCTACGATGGTGGTGGCTGGTGTGTTCCAGATTGCCCGTATGTTCCCCCTGTGGATTGAGTATGCCCCCGAGGCGATGTCGATTGTCGTGTGGGTTGGCGTGTTCACCGCTTTCTATGCTGCTGCCGTGGCCTGTGCCCAGAGCGACATCAAGCGTGTGCTGGCCTTCTCTACCATCTCTCAGATTGCCTTCATGATGGTGGCTCTCGGTGTGTGTCTGCCAGGCCATGAGACGCTGATGGACAATCACGCCCAGCTGGGCTACATGGCTTCGATGTTCCATCTGTTCACCCATGCCATGTTCAAGGCCTGCCTCTTCCTCGGAGCCGGTTGTATCATCCATGCCGTCCACTCCAACGAGATGGCTCTCATGGGTGGCCTGCGCAAGTATATGCCTATCACTCATATCACCTTCCTCATCTCCTGTCTGGCCATTGCCGGTATCCCCTTCTTCTCGGGCTTCAGCTCGAAGGATGAGATCATCACGGCTTGCTTCCAGTACTCGCCGGTAGTGGGATGGTGCATGACGGGCATCGCTGCCATGACGGCCTTCTACATGTTCCGTCTTTACTACGGCATCTTCTGGGGCACTGAGAATGTGGAGGCCCACGAGCACCACACGCCCCACGAGGCTCCCGCTTCGATGACCGTTCCCCTGATAGTGCTCTGCGTCATCACTTGTGGCGTGGGTATCTATACCACCATCGCTGGCTTTGCCGGACTGGGTGGCTCCTTCGGTAGCTATGTCTCTGCGGCAGGCACCGACTACACCATCCACTTCGATCTCCAGATAGCAGCCACCTCTACCATCATCGCCATCCTGAGTATCTGCCTGGCCACCTATATATATAAAGGTGAACAGCAGCCCATTGCCGACCGTCTGTACAAGCAGTTCCCGCGTCTGCATCGTGCTGCCTACAAGCGTTTCTATCAGGATGAGATCTGGCAGTACGTCACCCATCGCATCATCTTCCGCTGCGTCTCCACGCCGATTGCCTGGTTCGACCGTCATGTGGTCGACGGCACCTTCAATTTCCTGGCTTGGGGAGCCAACGAGGCTGGCGAGTCCATCCGTCCCTGGCAGAGTGGCGATGTGCGTCTGTATGCCGTGTGGTTCATCACTGGCTCTGTAGCATTAACGTTAATCTTATTATGCATGTAAAGATATGAGTATATTAAGTGTTTTCGTATTAATCCCCGCCCTGATGCTTCTCGGCCTCTGGCTGTCGAAGTCGCTCAATCAGGTGCGTGGCGTGATGGTGGCGGGAGCTTCGTGCCTGCTCGCCCTGTCGATATGGCTGACGATCTATTTCGTACAACAGCGTGCCGCTGGCAATACGGCAGAGATGCTGCTCACCTACAGCACGCCCTGGTTCAAGCCGCTGAATATTGCCTATAGCGTCGGTGTCGACGGTATCTCGGTGGTCATGCTGCTCCTCTCGAGCATCATCGTCTTCACCGGTACCTTCGCCTCCTGGCAGCTCAAGCCGCTCACCAAGGAGTATTTCCTCTGGTTCACCCTCCTCTCTACCGGTGTGTTCGGCTTCTTCATCTCCACCGACCTGTTCACCATGTTCATGTTCTACGAGGTGGCCCTCATCCCGATGTACTTGCTCATCGGCGTCTGGGGCTCTGGTCACAAGGAGTATTCGGCCATGAAGCTTACACTGATGCTCATGGGAGGCTCGGCCCTGCTGATCCTCGGACTGCTGGGCATCTACTTCTTCAATGGCCAGTACAGCGGCCACTACACCTTCGAACTGACGGAGATTGCTGCTGCCCATGCCATTCCCGGCTATATCCAGAACATCTTCTTCCCCTTCATCTTCATCGGATTCGGTGTGCTGGGAGCTCTCTTCCCGTTCCACACATGGAGCCCCGACGGTCACGCATCAGCGCCTACCGCCGTGTCGATGCTCCATGCCGGTGTGCTGATGAAGCTCGGAGGCTATGGCTGCTTCCGCGTGGCCATGTACCTGCTCCCTGAGGCTGCACAGGATCTCTCATGGATATTCCTCATCCTGACCACCATCTCTGTGGTCTATGGTGCACTCTCCGCTTGCGTACAGACCGACCTGAAGTACATCAATGCCTACTCCTCAGTGTCTCACTGCGGACTGGTGCTCTTCGCCCTGCTGATGATGTCGCAGACGGCTGTCACGGGTGCTGTGCTCCAGATGCTCTCTCACGGACTGATGACGGCCCTCTTCTTTGCCCTCATCGGTATGATCTACGGCCGTACCCATACCCGCGACATCCGCGAGCTGGCCGGTCTGATGAAGATCATGCCCTTCCTGGCTGTGGGCTATGTCATTGCTGGTCTTGCCAACCTCGGACTTCCCGGATTCTCTGGCTTCATTGCTGAGATGACCATCTTCGTGGGCTCCTTCGGTGCCAAGCCGATGATTGGCGACCCCAATGAGTCGTTCCGCATGGTGGCCACCATCATCGCCTGTATGTCGATTGTCGTAACGGCCGTCTACATCCTGCGTGTTGTCGGTAAGATCCTCTATGGCGAGGTGGAGAACAAGCACTTCCTCGAGCTCACCGATGCTACGTGGGATGAGCGCGTCGCAGTCATCTGCCTCATCTTCTGTGTGGCTGGTCTCGGATGTGCGCCGTTCTTCTTCAGCGACATCATCTCTCCTGCCGCAGGCAATATTCTTCAGTCAATAGGTGTAATGTAAAGATAGGAGGACAAAAGATATGAATTATAGTGATTTCCTGTTGATGGGTCCCGAGTGCGTCTTGGTTCTCCTGTTGATATTGACCTTCGTAGCCGATTTCGTGCTTCAGAAGTGTACTGCCAAGGTCAAGTGGTTCTACCCCCTGATGTCGGCCTTCATGCTGATGCTGGTGGGTTCCACCCTCTATACGGCCTCTACCGAGACCGCTGCCGTGTCAGCCTTCGGCGGCTTTTATGTCGCCACACCGGCTGTCAACGTGATGAAGGTCATCCTGGCCTTCGGCACGTGGATCGTCATCATCATGGCGCAGCCCTGGCTGCAGCGCACCCAGCATCTGGCAGGTGAGTTCTACATGCTCCTGCTCTCCACGCTGCTGGGCATGTTCTTCATGATGTCATCCGGCAACTTCCTGCTCTTCTTCCTCGGCCTGGAGACGGCCTCCGTACCCCTGGCCTGCCTCGTGGCTTTCGACAAGTGGAAGAAGAATTCTGCCGAGGCTGCCGCCAAGTACATCCTCGTGGCCACCTTCTCCAGCGGCGTGATGCTCTACGGTCTCTCGTTCGTCTATGCCGCCACCGGCTCGCTCTATTTCGACCAGGTCTACAACGGACTCTACGCGTCGTCGTATGCCACTTCCACCAGCTGGCTTCCCGCCAACGCCCTGGCCATCACGGGCATGGTGTTCTTCTTCAGCGGACTGGGCTTCAAGATCTCGCTCGTGCCTTTCCACTTCTGGACGGCCGACACCTATCAGGGAGCCCCCACGCCCATCACCGGCTACCTGAGCGTCATCTCCAAGGGCGCGGCAGCCATCACGCTGGCCATCATCCTCCTGAAGGTGTTCCAGCCCCTGGTGGCTTATTGGGAGTATCTGCTCGACATCGTCATCGTGCTCTCCATCACCGTGGCCAACCTCTTTGCCATCCGTCAGAGTGAGCTCAAGCGCTTCATGGCCTTCAGCTCCATCTCACAGGCCGGCTACATCATGCTGGCTGTGATTGGCAACGGCCCCACGGGTGTGGCTGCGCTCACCTACTATGTGCTGGTCTATATCGTGGCCAACATGGCGGTGTTCACCATCATCAACGTGGTGGAGCACAACAACGGGGGACGTACCGACATGGCTGCCTACAACGGCTTCTATCAGACCAACCCCAAGCTCTCGTTCCTGATGACGCTCGCCCTGTTCTCGCTGGGTGGCATACCGCCTTTCGCTGGTATGTTCTCCAAGTTCTTCGTGTTCATGGCGGCTGCCCAGCAGGGCTCGTTTGCGGCTTACTTCGTGGTGTTCATCGCCTTGCTCAACACGGTCATCAGCCTTTACTACTATCTGCTGATCGTCAAGGCCATTTACATTACCAAGACCGACTCGCCGCTGCCCACCTTCCAGAGTGACTTCAATACCAAGTGCGCTCTGGTAGTCTGCACGGCTGGCGTTGCCCTCTTCGGTATCTGCTCGTGTCTCTACGAGTGGATTGCCGCAGCAGGCATCGATTGATCGGCGAGGCACACAGTGACATCCTTTTTCGGGCGGGCGAAGGTGACGAAATGGCGCACCTTCGCCCGCCCTTGTTTCTGACCCCCTGTGCGCTGACCCCCTGTGCGCAAGGGTGCCAACCACCAAATCATTCGCTTGAAATAACAGTGAAGGGGCCCGCATTGCTGCGAGCCCCTTCACTTGCGAGTCAACAGGCTTACCTAAGCCCCGTGAGTTCACAGAAACATCAATATAGCAGTGGTAGATTTCATTATATCTTCGATAGTAACCTTACCGGCGGCTACCAGCTCCAACTCTTCCTTAGTTAACTCCCGAGCCTCCAGGCTGTTCTTTTCATTCTGTTCCATAACCTAATAAATTTCAAATTGTTAAACTCTAAGTTTTTTTGTCTCTTGTCGCTCAGATGTCGTTTGTTCTGATTGACATTGCAAAGATACGGAAAATTTCGGCATATTCCAAATATTTAGGCGAAATTTTCCCAAAATTGTTGCGACAGGGTGTGGCTACGGGGACAAACCGTCCCCTGGCCCACTTGACCCGCTAACAATCAAGACCTCAGCAGATAGAGAACAAACAGTTTTTATCTGCTGAGGTTTCTTTTTCCATGATTCATTTGGGAGTTTCCAGAATATTGTGTATCTTTGCAAAATCAAAGGAAATAGTATATGGGTGTAACGTTTGACAGCACGAAACAGACGTTTGTGTTCGACTTTGAGCATGATGGAATGGATGACATTGTCACTCTGACGGGCAATGGCTATCAGGTAGAGGCATTTGGTAAGTGTTTCTACTATGGCTATGAGTTCTCTGATCAGGTGGATGGCAGTGTTCGTTCTGCGTTCATCAAGCATGTTAAGTTCAATGACGATCTACAGAACAACCCTGATTTGACTCATTTCATCAAGAAGGCTATCGACAATCTGAACCGCCAGATAAATCTTTATGATTACAATCTTGTCGTTATGCCAGAATCATCGAGTAAAGTCAATCAATATATGCTACGCTACATCTATCGCTTTGCTCAGCCAATGCTGCGAAAGATGGAACTGGTGAAGGCCTTGCCGGCTAGCATCTCATTTGATATGGATGGCTATGAGCAGTCTTACCTTGATGACGTGCTTGAGAACGGCCGACCGCGCTATACTCAAGCACAGAAAGAGGAAGTGAAGCAATCTATCCAGACGATGCTTGACTTGATTCATCAGAAAGACTATTTCACGATAGCAAAGGATGTACGTAAGAGCCGTTTTCGTCCTTACATGATGAACTTCTTGAAGTTTGCCACTGAGCAGGACGAGCAACTCTGTGCTACCATCCGGAACCAGAACATTTTAGTCATGGATGATGTTACAACCAGCGGCTCAACCCTGAATGAGGTATTAAGGGTGTTGCGAATCCTTAACGAAGACAACGACGTGACTGTTTTCAGTCTGATAGGCCGTAAAGACCTTATGGCCGAGACCATGTAACCGAGGCCAGCAGATAGCTCAGAAGGCACGGAAAGGAGAAAAAATTGTAAACTTTCGGCATAATTCTATGCCGAAAGTTTGTTGTTTTAGCGAAAATGCGTATCTTTGCACCGTTATGAGAAAACTACTACTTACCTTGACGGCTCTGTGCGGCACGATGGCCTCGCAAGCCCAGATTCAGACAAATGCAGGCGTGGAATACCTGCAGTGTATGCAAAAGGACATGTCGACTGACTTCAGCGACTTGGCGAACACCTACTTCCTGGCAGACTCGCTGGTGAGTTTCGACACAGCGAAAGGCGAGGGACTGGTGGAGTGGAAGCGCTACAGGCTGAGTCCGCGGCAGGCCTTCAACCTCAACGGCTACTGGCCCGTGAGGATGCAGATGCTCGACTTCCCCGATGCGGCCTACGACAACGACCCACGGCTGAAGCTGAGCCTGGAGTTTATCACCCCGAGGACGGCGCGCATCAGGATGCTGACCACGCCGATAGAGCCGAAGGCGACGGACGGCGAGAGCGTCATGCTGTGCGATGCCTTCAAGCAAAGAGAGACCTCCCCCGGCCCCTCCTGTAGGAGGGAGGAGGATAGTCGTTCTATCAGATACAGTACCGACTACGGGACGATAGAGATTCAGAAATATCCTTGGCGCATCGTACTCAAGGATGCTAAGGGGCGGGTGCTGACGCAGACGCGTCACCTCATCGACAACGACTCGAGTCAGGTGAAGCTGCTGCCCTTCTCGTTCATCAAGCGCGGCTCGGACAACTCGCGCAGCGTTAACCCCGTGCTGACGCTGGCCCCCGGCGAGCGCATCTACGGCTGCGGCGAGTCGTTTACATCTCTTAATAAGGTGGGGCAGAAGGTCCACCTCTCAGTGACTGACCCTCAGGGTCCGGAGACCGACGGGCAGTACAAGCCCGTGCCCTTCTACTTCTCTAATCGCGGCTACGGCATCTTCATGCACACCTCGGCACCCGTGACCTGCGACTTCGGAGCTTCGTATATCGGCGCCAACCGCATGTTCATGGGCGACGAACTGCTGGATCTGTTCGTCTTCTTCGGAGAGCCGAAGGATATCCTCGACGAGTATACCAACGTGACGGGCAAGTCGCCGATGCTGCCCCTGTGGAGTTTCGGCACGTGGATGAGCCGAATCACCTATTTCTCACAGCAGGAGGGTCTGGAGATAGCCAAACAGCTGAGAGAACATAAGATACCCTCCGACGTAATCCATTTCGACACCGGCTGGTTCGGCGTAGACTGGCAGTGCGACTATCAGTTTGCCAAGGATCGCTTTGAGAACCCCGTGGGAATGCTCCGTCAGCTGGCGAAGGACGGCTTCCACACCTGTCTGTGGCAATTGCCTTACTTCACGCCGAAGAACCGTTTCTTCCCGGAGATCGTCGAGAAGGGCTTGCACGTGAGGAACGCTACGGGCGGTATGCCCTACGAGGATGCGGTGCTCGACTTCTCCAATCCCGAGACCGTCAGCTGGTATCAGCAGAAGATACTGGGACTGCTCAAGCAGGGCGTGTCGACCATCAAGTGCGATTTCGGAGAGGCAGCCCCCTACAATGGTTTCTACCACAGTGGCAAGGGTGGACTCTATGAGCACAACCTCTATCCGCTGCGCTACAACAAGGCCCTATGGGAAGCAGTGGAGCAGCAGTATCCGGGCAACGGTATCATCTGGGCACGCTCGGCATGGGCCGGCTCACAGCGCTACGCCCTGCACTGGGGCGGCGATGCGGCTACTACCAATACCGGCATGCTGGGTGACCTGCGCGGCGGTCTGAGTTTCGGACTGAGCGGATTCTCCTTCTGGAGCCACGATATGGGAGGCTTTGTGACGGCATCGCCAGAGGATATCTATCGCCGCTGGCTGCCCTTCGGTTTCCTGTCGAGCCATACGCGTGCCCACGGTGCGCCTCCCACGGAACCGTGGCTCATCTCGGAGTCGTTTACCGAGGCTTTCCGCGAGTGTGCTGAGATGAAATACAAGCTGATGCCATACGTCTATGCCCAGGCGAAGGACTGCTCGGAGCGCGGACTGCCGATGGTGAGGGCGCTGCTGGTGGAATTTCCGCACGATCAGGGTGCATGGCTGGTGGAAGACGAGTATATGTTCGGCTCACAGATGCTGGTGGCTCCGCTCCTGGAGAGTGGCACGGGGCGCGACGTGTATCTGCCGCACGGCAAGTGGATAGACTATCAGACGGGTAAAGTCTTCGAGGGTGGCTACCAGCATATCGAGGCTGGACGTATCCCCTGCGTCATCCTGGTGCGCGACGGTTCTCTCATCCCTCATGCCCCGCTGGCGCAGCGCACGGACGAGATAGACTGGAACAAGGTGGAGATGAAGGCCTACAAGGCTGACGCCACGAAGTGCTCCGGGCTGCTGTTCAAGCCGGGAGATACGAAGATTCAGACAATAGAGCAGTAGAGAATAAGGAACAAAAATCTCCAAAAATCTAACACAAATTATATTCTCAGGAAGAGATTTGTGTTAGATTTTTGGAGATTTTTGTTCCCCTTCTTTTTATTTGTAGTCGCGGATGCGAACCTCGATGCCCGTCCCCGCCAGTCGCATGACAGCCTGGGTGACGGGTGTATTGTTGTAGTGATAGGGGAAGACCACCTTCGGCTTGATGACCTTGGCAGCACTCACCAGCTGGTCGATAGTCATCGTGTAAGGCTGGTTGCAGGGCAGGAAGGCGATGTCGATATCCTTCAGGTTGGCCATCTCGGGAATGTCCTCGGTGTCGCCTGCGATATAGATGCGCAAGCCGTCGAGTGTGAGCACGTAGCCATTGTCGCGGCCCTTGGGATGCATCTGTTCGCGTCCCGGGGTGGTGTTGTAGGCAGGCACGGCCTCAATCTTGATGTCGTTGCGGTAGATGATGCTGTCGCCATTGGCCATTGGCATGCCGTTCTTGAACATCTGGAACACAGCCTTGTTGAGATAGATGCTCGTGGCGTGGTTGCGGAGGGTCTGCACGGCCTCCAGGTCCCAGTGATCCTTGTGCTCGTGGGTGATGAGGATGATGTTGGCCTTCGGATATTGGGCGTAGTCGGTGGCCGGTGTGACAAAGGTGCCCACGGGGTCTACCTGTATCTCGAGGCCGTCGTACTGGATTCGCATACTGGCGTGCTTGATGCACGTGATGGTCACTTTCTTGCTGTTCTTGGTGGTGAACTCGTCCACCTTCTGAGCAGCTTGGCATCCCAGGGTGGCTGTAAGCCCCGCCAGGAGCATGGATAAAAACATTTTCCTCATAATTATTTCAATTTCTCAATCTCTCAATCTCTCACAAGTCCAGTCTGACGATGAACCGTGCACCGCCATGGTAGCTGGAGTCAAGCGTGAGACTGCCTCCCAGGCGTTCTGCCATCGTGCGGGCCAGGGGGAGTCCGAGACCGAGCCCCTCCTTGAAGGCATCGAGCTTGACGAAGTGCTCGAAGATACGGTCTTCCTCTCCGGCAGGAATACCGTGACCCGTATCCTCGACGACGATGGTCAGCTGCCGTTCGTCGGCAGAGGTCTTCAGGGTGATGCTGCCGCTGGGGGTGTTCTTGATGGCATTGTCGAGCAGTGAGGAGACGATGCGCTTGAACATCTCCTCGCTGGTGTGGAACTTATAGCCCTCGGGCAGACTGGACTCCAGTTGCAGATGGGTATCGGGAGCGAGGCGACCCTGACAGTTGTCAATCATCACCTGCAGCAATTTGTCGACCTTGACATCCTCTTCCTTTATGGCCTTGGTGGTAGTAGTCTCGTTGAGCGACAGCTGGAGCAGTTCGTCGATAAGAGTGGTGATGAGGTTGGTGTTCTTCTGCATCGTGGCAGCCAGTTCCTTTCGCTCCTGAGGACTTGCCACGAGGTCGGGATCGGCGATGACCTGTGCGAAGCCGGAGATGATGTTCAGGGGAGTGCGCACCTCGTGGGTGATATTACGGACGAAGGTGGTCTTCATCTTGTCGGCCTCGAGTACACGGTCGTAGGCCTGCTTGAGCTGCTTGATGTGGCGACGTCGGGCCAGCAGGATATAGATCAAAGCGAAGAGCAGGATGAGCAGCAGTGCTACGATGGCACTCAGGAGGATGGTACGGTTGCGTGATATCTCGCGCTCAGCATCGTAGTGCTGGATTTCGTCGTGAATGCCCTGCATGCTGTTGGTGAGTACCACATTGGCAATGGAGTCGTTGGCGGCATACTGCTGCTGGAGCGACTCGTAGGCCTCTTTCCAGCGTCCTGCCTGCTCGTAGATGACGGTGATGGCCTCGCGCCCGTCCTCGCCGAGTTCCTCCTGGGCAAGCTTGAGGGCTTCGTCAGTCTTGCCGAGATACACGTCGTGGTAGATCTCCATCATGCGGCCATGGACAGAAGATTTGCCCTGGGCCACACCCTCGCGGTATTTCTCGTAGCCCTTTATGAAGGCTTCGCGGTTGCCGCTATTGAAGTAGCTCAAGGTGCGTCGTGTCTCGATGTCGAATACGCGTTCCGGGGAGTACTTGGCGGCTATCTCCGCAGCTTTCGAGAGCATCTGCTGGGCCTCATCGGGATCATCGTTGAGCGCCACGTTGACGATGTTCATGTAGATGGGGGGCATGCTCTCCCAATAGCCGGCCTTCTCCATCATGTCAAGCGCCTGGCGGAAGCAGTCCTTGGCAGCCTCCTTATTGCCGCAGAAGCGATTGATGTGGCCCATCATGTTGACGGCCATGTACATCTCCTTGTCGAGTTTCTTCTCGCGGAGCTCTTTCGAGAGTTGCTGAGCTTTTTTGTAGGCTTCGAAGATGCGCTGCCGATTCATAAGAAACACAATCTCGTTGCACCGCTGGGTGTAGTAGGCGTGCATGTCGTCCTGCTTCAGCAGATAGTCTTCCAGTTTCCTGAGTGCGGGGAAGAAGGCAGCACTGTCGCCGCTGTTGAAGGCGTGGTGCATGGTATCTCGCAGAGCCAGATACTCGGCACTGGTCTTATAGTCGTCGGCAGCCGGCGCATGGCTTGCGGTAAGAAGCATGGTCATTGCCAAAAGGATAGTTCTGACATTCATAGTCGCGGTAGTATTGATGATCAACCTGTTGTTGTTTGATTTTGCGGCAAAGTTAATAAAAATAAGTGAATAGTCGATAGTGAATGGTGAATATTTTTTGGGATTTATCTTTTTTTTGCTAATTTTGCACCCGTGGAGATACTTCCGATAGCATATTTCCGCTCGCCGCTGAAGTCGAAGTTCGGCATTCCCAGGCAGAGCGGACTCGTCAGTGAACTGGTGGGTACCATCGAGATGGTACCCGAGTACCGTCATGAGGAAGCCCTGCGAGGCCTGGAGGAGTTTGACTACGCCTGGCTCATCTGGGAATTCTCGGAGAATCGCAGTGCGGAGAAGCGTCTTACCGTGCGTCCGCCCCGTCTGGGAGGCAATCGCAGGATGGGGGTCTTCGCCACGCGCTCACCCTTCCGTCCCAACAATCTGGGTCTCTCGTGTGTGAGAATCGTCGGGATAGAACAGGATGCGGCCCGGGGCCCTGTCATCCATGTGGCGGGAGCCGACCTGATGGACGGTACGCCTATCTACGACATCAAACCCTATGTGGCTTATGCCGACAGTCATCCCGAGGCACGCAGTGGATTCGTCGACAAGACGGAATGGAAGGAACTGGACGTGGAGATACCAGCGGTGCTGTCGGCACACTTCCAGCCTGCAGAACTGTCGGCACTGCGACAGGTGCTGGCACAAGACCCTCGTCCGCGCTATCAGAACGATGCGGGGCGCATCTATGGCATGCCCTTCGGGCGATGGGATATACGCTTCAGAGTGTCAGAGGGTGTAGTCGTTGTTGTCGACTGCGTCGAGACGGTCTCGCCATAGGTATTTCCGCGTCTCGTGTACCAGCATGCCGCTCAGTGCGACAAGCGATATCAGGTTGGGTATCGCCATCAGCGCATTCATGATGTCAGCCAGGTTCCATACGATTGCCAGGTTCATCACGCTGCCGATGAATGCGCCCACGATGAAGGCTACGCGGAATGGCAGCACCCACTTCCTGCCTTTGAGATACTCCACGGCACGCTCGCCATAGTAGCACCAGCCGAGGATGGTGGAGAAGGAGAAAGTGAGCAGTCCGAAGGTGAGCAGGGGAGTGCCGACAACGGGAATCTTGGAGAAGGCATCCTTGGTGAGCGTGGCACCGTTGTTGAAGTCGATGTCGGGGTAGGCGATGATGCTGCTGACGATCACCATGCCTGTGAGGGCACAGATGACGACCGTGTCCCAGAAAGTGCCGCTACTGCTGACGAGGGCCTGTCTGACGGGGTTGCGCGTCTGTGCTGCAGCAGCCACGATGGGAGCAGAGCCCAGACCGCTCTCGTTGGAGAACAGACCGCGGGCGATGCCATAGCGTGCAGCCATCATCACCCCGGCACCCACGAAGCCTCCTCCGGCAGCAGAAGGCTCGAAGGCTGCTTGGACGATCAGCTTCAGGGCAGGCCACAGGTAATCGGCATTGACACAGAGGATATAGACGCATCCTACAACGTAGCAGAGAGCCATCAGTGGTACCAGTGCGCTGCACACGCGGGCGATGCTCTTCACGCCTCCCAGCACCACAGCAGCCGCGAGCAGACTGACGAGGGCTCCTGACACGTAAGGCGGGATGGCGTGGGTCTCATAGGCCACGGTGGCGATGGCATTGGCCTGCACTGTGTTGCCGATGCCGAAGGATGCAATGGCCGTGAACAGGGCGAACAGCACAGCGAGCCATTTCCATCCCAGTCCGCGCTCCAGAGCGTACATCGGACCTCCGAGCATCCGGCCTTCGGGTGTCTTCACGCGGTACTTGATGGCCAGCAGTCCTTCAGCATACTTCGTGGAGATGCCGAAGACCCCTGTCAGCCAGCACCACAACACGGCACCGGGACCTCCCAGGGAGATGGCTGTTGCCACACCGATGATATTGCCCGTGCCAATGGTGGCAGCCAGAGCAGTAGCCAGTGAGCCAAACTGTGAGACATCGCCCTTGGCATCGGGGTCGCGCCTGATGGACAGGCGGATGGCTGTGAATATCCGTCGTTGTGGGAAGCGCAGGATAATGGTCAGGTACAGGTGGGTACCCAATAGCATGACAATCATGGGCCAGCCCCATAGCCAACCACTCACTTTAGTCAGTATCTCGTTTAGTTGTTCCATCAATCTCTCAATTTCTCAATCTCTCAATTTTTCAATTTCTCAATCTCTCAATCTCTCACTCCTCAAATTCCACAATCACGTTCTTGTATCCCATCGCCTTGAGCATCTTCGTAAACTGAGCCTCCGCATTATCCTGCGCCGTCTTGATGTTGGCAGGCGTCAGGCAGCGGTGGAGCATCTGGCGGTAAGCCTTGCGGTACATGGCCTCACGATCCTTGGCAGTCCACTTGCCACTCTCGAAGAACGACTTGGTGCGGGCTTCGTCGATGAAATCCTTGCTGAGCAGTCCTACCTTAGGCAGCATGGCTCTGACGGTATCGCCCTTGACAGTAAGCCAACGGGGACTGGCTTGGTGCATGTTGACACCCAGGCGAAGGGTGCCGTAGTAAATGCGCACCAGCTCGTCATTGCTGAAGAGGCCCTTGCGGACGGTGTCTACCAGCTCCTCGTTGCTCACGCTGAGGAATTCCCATTCGCCGATGGCCTCGATGCTCTGTATCTGGGTAGGGGTGATGTCGATGGTCTCGCTGGCGCCCATTTCCACATGGCTGTCCTTCATCTCGTGGCAGAACCACAGCCCCAGCACTGTCGCTGCCAGTATCGCTGCCACGATGCCTAAGCGTTGCAACTGGACGAGGGCCTCGCTGATGTTTCTATTCTTCTGCTTCATCACTCAATCAGTTTTCGTATGTCGTTAAGACTGAACTCCTTGCGGAAAGCGATGGTGACGTTCTCCTCGCGATAGCCCATTTCCACAAGCATGGGCACCAGCACGCGGGCGGCATTGGCCTTGGCCGTCTCGATGATGCCTAAATCGGGGATGCTGGCGATGATGGCTTCGCGCCCCTGCTGTTCGTAGCTGCTCATCTCGGCATCGCTGAAATGGGCTCTCGACAACGCCACGAACTCACGCACGCTCTTCTGGTCAATCTTCGAGCTGGTGAGCACTACGTTGGGATCAGGCAGCACGATGGTGATGCGATCGCCACTGCGCTCCACATTCTTTTCTGAGAACTGGCTGAAGTCGATGTAGGCCTTCAGCGTGGCATCCATCGGGATGGCTATCTTACGGTCGCCTAAGGGCACCCGCAGGTTGAAGTCTTGCTTGAGCAGCGTGCCTTTCAGTCGCACCACGTCGTCGTGGGTCACAATCTTGTGAACTTTCACCTCGGTGGTATAGAGTCGTGCACACTTCTGCACTTGCATGATGAGCATGGGCACCGTATCGACGCCTTGCGCCACGATGCCGGTTTCACCCTCTTGGCTGCCTTCCGAATGGCAGCCAGACAGGAGTGCTGCTGAAGTCAGTAGCAGCATGATGGCAGGTCGCTTCACTCGTCGTATCATTTCACTTTTTCTCATTCCGCAAAATACAAAATCATCAGAATTGGTGCAAAATTACGAAAAAATGATGATTTTCTTGAAAAGGAATGTATTTTTTTTGTGTTCTATTTAAACTTTTAGTATTCTTTTGCGTCATATAGTTAGAATAGAACATAATGATTTAGGTTAACATAGTGTTTTTTCAGGCAAGCGTGCCTTTTGTCTCTCATAAGGATAGGTTTCTTGGTAAGAGATTTGTTTTATTAAAGATAACAGTTGGCTGACTCGTGAAGGGTGGGCCAACTTTTTTTATGTTTTTCTTCGGTAAATCAGAAATTTGTGTTACCTTTGCATCGACAAACTTATAATCAAAAAAATGAAGAAGAAGATAAGCATCATTATAGCATCGGCGCTGGTATTACTGGTGACGGGCTGCGGCGAGAAGAAGAAGCACGACGATATCATAGCCACCAAGGCAGAGACTCCTAAGTTGCAGGCTCCCGTAAAGATGCAGGACTACCGCCAGGTGACCGACATCAAGTGGCTCGACAAGAAATACCAGGTGGAGGTGATCCGTACGCCTGATGACAGCCTTCGGATGGTGAAGGATGAGACGGGACAGAAGTTTGTCGACAACCGTATCTCCTTGCGAATCATCCGCGCCGACGGCAGTGTGTTTTTCAATCGCAGCTTCACGAAGGCAGCCTTTGAGAATCTGCTCAACGATGACTACCGGAAGACGGGCATCCTGGAAGGACTTGTCTACGACAAGGTGGAGGGCAACAATGTCTTCTTTGCTGCCAGTGTGTGCCATCCCCAGACGGATGAGTATATTCCTCTGGTTGTATCGGTGAGCAATTTTGGCGATGTGGGTATCAAGCTCGATAGCCAGTTGGACACCAACGGTGGCAACAATATGGAAAACAAGGAGGTAGAGGATGACGAAATCTGAGCGCAATCCTATCACCTTCGACAGCTTCGTCAGAGGATTTCTTGGTGTGCTGCTGTTTGCAGGCATCGTGATGCTGCTCAATCGGCTGAGTTCTGTGCTCGTGCCTTTCTTCCTGGCTTGGCTCATCGCCTATCTGATGTTCCCGCTGGTAAAGTTCTTTCAGTACCGTTGTCATCTGAAGTACCGCATCGTAGGTATTCTCTTGTCTTTCTTGGTGGTAGGTTTGGTGCTGACGGGTGTCTTCATGCTGATGGTTCCCCCGATGGTGGAGGAGAGTCTTCGCGTGAAGGACTTGCTGGTGGCTTATCTCTCACATTCGCAACTGGTAAACAATATCCCCGATGCTATCGAAGACTTTGTGCGTAGTCATCTGAGTGTCGACGATATCAAGGGCATTGTCACCCAGGACGGGTTTATGGATGGCGTGAAGGCCACGCTCCCCAAGGTGTGGGATGTCATCACGCAGAGCGTCAGCGTGGTGTCGAGTATGTTCAGCCTGACGATGGTGCTGCTCTATACCTTATTTATATTATTAGACTATGAGGTGATATGTCGCAGTTGGCCAGGTCTGATACCAGAGCGCTATCGTCACTTTGCAGTGCAGCTGGTGGCAGATGTGGAGGATGGCATGAACAAGTATTTCCGTGGACAGGCGATGGTGGCCCTCTGTGTGGGAGTGCTTTTCAGTATCGGATTCCTGATCATCGACTTCCCGATGGCAGTGGGATTGGGCATGTTTATCGGCTTGCTCAATATGGTGCCCTATCTGCAGTTGCTGGGTTTCGTACCAACCATTCTGCTGGCCATCGTCAAAGCTGCTGATACGGGGCAGAACTTCTGGGTGGTTCTCTTGTTGGCTCTCGTGGTGTTTGCTGTGGTACAGATGATTCAGGACACCTTCCTCACGCCGAAGATCATGGGGCACGTCACGGGGCTCAACTCGGCTATTATCCTGCTTTCTCTCTCTGTCTGGGGTTCTTTGCTCGGCATCCTGGGCATGATCATCGCCCTGCCTCTCACCACGCTCCTGATCTCCTACTATCAGAAGTACGTCATCAAGAGCGAGAAAAAACAGTAATGCAGCTGTCGCTCAGTTGTTGCATAGTGGGGAACAACAGGTTTGCGCCCGCATGAAGCAATACTTCGTTGGCCAGAGGCCCGGTGTTGACGCCAATTGTGAAAATCTTTGCAGCAACACCCGCACGGATACCCAAAGGAGCATTCTCCACAACGATGGCCTCCCAGGGGTTCAGGTTGCCGGCTTTCTTCAGTCCCATGAGATAGGGATCGGGGTGTGGCTTGCCCTGTTTCACATCGTAGGCGGTGGTAATCTGCCCCTCGTCTACAAAATCGCCGAAATCTTTGAGAATACGCTGGATGAGTGGCCGTTGTCCGCTGCCAGTGACTACGCCGCAGCTGATGCCTGCTGCCTTCAGCTGGCTCATGAGCTGTAGGATGCCGGGCATGACGGGAGCTTCGTTCAGAGAGTGAAAGATACGGCTTTTCTCATCGTACATCCGCTGTGCTTCCTCCTCGCTGATTTCCCGTCCTTGTTGCTTCCTGACCATTTGACGGATGGTATCAACGCCCCGTGCCCCCTCGGTGGCATAGGCATCGTCGGCTGTCATGTGGATGCCGAACTTGTTCATGGCCTGCTGCCATGCGATGGCGTGGTTGGGCATCGAGTCGTAAAGCACGCCGTCCATGTCAAAGAGCACGGCTTTGGGGATTAGTGCCTCAAAGCCGTGTCTCTCTAAGTATTGTTTGACTGCCAGGCGGTACATTATGCCTCCTTTGCCAGCCTTTCCTTGATAGCCTTCGAGTCAGCCTCGTAGCCAGGCTTGTCGAGCAGGGCGAACATGTTCTTCTTGTAAGCCTCCACACCTGGCTGGTTGAAGGGATTTACGCCGAGAATATTGCCGCTGATGCCGCAGGCAATCTCGAAGAAATAGATGAGTTGTCCGAGATAACGCTCGTTGAGGCGAGGCATGGTGATGCGGATGTTGGGCACGCCGCCGTCGACATGGGCCAGGCGAGTACCCAGCTCAGCCATCTTGTTCACCTCGTCGACACGCTTGCCGGCCAGGAAGTTCAGTCCGTCGAGATTCTCCTCGTCAGAGGGGAAGAGCAGTTTCTTCTCGGGCTCCTCGACGCTGATGACGGTCTCGAAGATGGTGCGCTCGCCGTCCTGGATCCACTGTCCCATGGAGTGCAGATCGGTGGTGAAGTCTACCGATGCGGGGAAGATGCCCTTCTTGTCCTTACCCTCGCTCTCGCCGTAGAGCTGCTTCCACCACTCGCTCATGAAATGGAGCTTCGGCTGGAAGTTGACCATGATCTCAATCTTCTTGCCGCTCTGATAGAGGCCGTTGCGCACGGCGGCATACTGGGCTGCGGGGTTCTCGGCGAAGGGCACATCCTTGCCACAGGCCTTTTCCATATCCTTGGCACCGCCAACGAGCTCCTTGATGTCGAAGCCTGCGCAGGCAATGGGCAGCAGGCCCACGGGAGTAAGTACTGAGAAGCGTCCGCCCACGTTATCGGGGATGATGAAGCTCTTGTAGCCCTCCTTGTCGGCGCAGGTGCGGGCTGCACCACGCTTGGCATCGGTGACGGCCACAATCACTTTCCTGGCTTCCTCCTTGCCGCGCTGCTCTTCGCACTGCTTTTTCAGCAGACGGAAGGTGAGGGCGGTCTCGGTGGTGGTACCGCTCTTGGAGATGTTGATCACGCCGAACTTCTTGTCCTTCAGATAGGAGGTCAGCTCGAACAGATAGTCCTCGCCGATATTGTTTCCTGCAAAGAGGATAGTGGGGTTCTTCTTATCCTGAACGAGCCAGGCAAATGAGTTGCCAAGGGCCTCGATGACGGCCCGTGCACCCAGATAGCTGCCTCCGATACCGGCTACGACGATGGCTTCGCAGTTCTCGCGGAGCGTGTTGGCACATGCCTGCAGTTCATCGATGAAAGCGGGGGTGATGCTGCTGGGCAGATGGAGCCACCCCAGGAAGTCGTTACCAGGACATGTTCCGTCCTCAAGGGCCTGCTGTGCGGCCTTTACCTGTGGCTCGAAAGCCTCTACTGCGCCTGCCTTGAGGAAGCAGGCAGCCTTGGTGATGTCAAGTTTGATGTTACTCATTTTCTTGTTAAGTTAAAATAATATTTATTGTTGTTTCTCGATATAGCCCATGATGATGTCCACGGCTTCGTCTTCAGTAAGGTCTTCCATATTGATGACAAGGTCGTAGTTACGGGTGTCGTAACGCGATGTGCCTGTATAGCGTTTAATGTAGTTCTCGCGCATACGGTCAACCTGCTCTATAAGTTTTTGAGCGTCGGTGGCGTTCTTTTCCTGCTTTTTCATGACACGCTCAATACGATTTTTCATAGGTGCCTGAATGAGGACACTGAGATGGTTTGGAATATTGCGGAAAATGAAGAAGCCACTTCGTCCCGCAACGACACACGATTCGTTGTTGGCAATATCCTTCAGGACGCATGTCTCGACCTTGAACATTTCCTCAGTCGTGAGAGGCTTGTCAGTCATGTCCTTACTCGTTATGTGATAGTACTCCGACTTAGCAGCATCGTAGAATGGGATGATGTGACGTGCTAAGTCAGTCCACCAACTGGTATTCTGTCCTTTCAGCCGTTCTATTTCCTCAACCGTGAGGTTATAATGCTTTGTCAGTGCTTTAATGAGTGCCTTGTCGTAAAACACCACACCAAGTCGTCGGGCCAGCTTTTCGCCCACGGTACGACCACCGGAACCCAGTTCGCGGTTAATCGAAATCACGTATTTCTCATTTAGTTTCATATTCTGAAATTTTTTGGTTCTTACTTAATTTCTATTGGAATGAATTGTTGAGCGGTTTTGTTTCTACCGGAATGAATCGGTGAGCAGTTTGATTTCAATCTGTGGCGCGATACGCTCGTACAATATATTATATATAGCATCGAGGATAGGCATGTTGACGTGCCAGTGACGGTTAATCTCCTTCATACACTTGGTGCCGAAGTATCCTTCGGCAATCATCTCCATCTCTATCTGCGCTGTCTTGACGGAATAGCCTTTTCCGATCATGGTGCCGAAGGTGCGGTTGCGCGAGAAGTTGGAGTAGCCCGTCACGAGCAGGTCGCCGAGATAGACGGAGTCATAGGCGTTGCGCTCGATGGGGTGTACGGCCGTGAGGAAACGGTTCATCTCCTGTACGGCATTGGCCATGAGTACGGCCTGAAAGTTGTCGCCGTACTTCAGACCGTTACAGATGCCTGCAGCGATGGCGTAGACATTCTTCAGCACTGATGAGTACTCGATGCCGATGACGTCGGTGGATGTCTTCGTCTTGATGTAATCGCTGGTGAGCACTTCGGCGAATGCCTGCGCCTTCTCTCTGTCGGCACAGCCCACGGTGAGGTAGGAGAGACGCTCCAAGGCCACCTCCTCAGCGTGCGAGGGCCCTCCGATGCAGGCCAGGTTCTGATATGGCAGGTCGAATACCTGATGGAAATACTCTGAGCATACCAGATTCTCGTCGGGCACGATACCTTTGATGGCTGTGATGACGAACTTGTCGCGGATACGGGTCTTGAGTTTCTTCAGGTGACTCTTGAGATAAGGTGAAGGGGTAACGAACACCAGCGTGTCGTACTGCTGCGCAATCCTGTTGATGTCGCTCTCAAACTGTATCTCGTCGGTGTTGAAGTGTACGCTTGTCAGATAGGCGGGATTGTGTCCCATGCGACGGAACTCGTCGATACGGTCGTCGCGCCGCATATACCAGCCGATGTGGTGCGTGTGCTGCACCACAATCTTGGCTATCGCTGTCGCCCAGCTACCGCCTCCGATGATCGCTATCTTACCGCAGTCGTACATCTTTTAGGCACGGATTACACGGATTAACACGGACTTATTGATTTGCAGATTCAATCCAGGCAGCGACTTCGTCGACGCTGGGTTTCTGCATCTCGAGCTTGTACTTCTTGACGATGTCGCCAATCTTCTGCTGCAGACCCTGGGGCTTCTCCTCCTTGATGTTCTGTATGAGGTTGAAACCTGCCTTGCGAAGCACGGGCACCCATTCCTCGCCGACACCGATCTCAGCCCATTCGGCAATGGTGCTCTGAGGCATTTTCTTCTCGGGTTTCATCTGCGGGAAGAAAAGCACTTCCTGGATGAATGTCTTGCCTGTCATGAGCATGACCAGACGGTCGATGCCGATGCCGATGCCGGAGGTGGGAGGCATGCCGTACTGCAGGGCGCGGAGGAAATCCTGGTCGATGATCATCGCCTCGTCGTCGCCCTTGTCAGCCAGGCGCATCTGCTCTATGAAGCGCTCCTCCTGGTCGATGGGGTCGTTGAGCTCTGAGTAGGCATTGGCCAGTTCCTTGCCGTTCACCATCAGTTCGAAGCGCTCTGTGAGTCCGGGCTTCGAACGGTGCATCTTCGTCAGGGGCGACATCTCCACGGGATAGTCGGTGATGAAGGTCGGCTGGATGAAGGTGCCCTCGCAGAACTCACCGAAGAGCTCGTCGATAAGCTTTCCCTTGCCCATGGTCTCGTCTACGTCCATGCCCTTCGAGAGGCAGAACTGGCGAATATCTTCCTCACTCTTTCCCTCGCAGTCGAAGCCTGTCTTCTCCTTGATGGCTTCAAGGATGGGCAGACGGCGATACGGGGCCTTGAAGGAGACTATCTGTCCGTCGATCTCGCGCTCGGCCTTGCCGTTGACGGCTATGCAGACAGTCTCGAGCAGCTTCTCGGTGAACGACATCATCCAGTTGTAGTCCTTATACTGTACGTAAAGTTCCATGCAGGTGAACTCGGGGTTGTGGTTGCGGTCCATACCCTCGTTGCGGAAGTTCTTGCCAATCTCGTAGACACCCTCGAAGCCGCCCACGATGAGGCGCTTCAGGTAGAGCTCCGTGGCTATACGCATGTACATGTCCTGATCCAGGGCATTGAAATGCGTGATAAAGGGGCGCGCAGAGGCTCCTCCGGCAATCATCTGCAGGGTGGGGGTCTCCACCTCGGTGTATCCGGCGTCATCCAGGACTTTCCTGATGGTGCGGATCACCGTGGCCCTTTGCAGGAAGGTCTCTTTCACGCCATCGTTGACCACCAGGTCGACGTAGCGCTGGCGGTAGCGCAGTTCCGGGTCGTCGAACTTGTCGTAGGCCACGCCGTCCTTATATTTCACGATGGGCAGCGGTTTGAGACTCTTCGAGAGCAGTGTCAGCTCCTTGGCATGCACGCTGATCTCGCCAGTCTGTGTGCGGAACACGGTACCCTTTACGCCGATGAAGTCGCCGATGTCGAGCAGGCGCTTGAATACATTGTTGTATAAATCCTTGTTTTCGCCGGGGCAGATGTCATCGCGTGTGATGTATACCTGAATACGGCCCTTAGAGTCCTGCAACTCTGCAAAACTGGCCTTGCCCATCACGCGACGGCTCATCATACGACCTGCAATAGTGACCTCGCGGTTGTCCTCTTCCTTGAATTCCTCCTTGATGTCTGTCGAGAAGGCGTTGGTGGGGAATTCTGCGGCTGGATAGGGGTTGATACCCATCTTGCGCAACTCCTGCAGACTCTCCCGCCTGCCGATTTCCTGTTCGCTTAATTCTAAAACGTTCATGTAATAATATTCGAATATAATACTGATTGTGGCTGCAAAGTTACAAAATATTCCCGAAAAAACCTACTTTTGGGTAAATATTTGCAAAAAAAACGTGAAAGATTTGGTTGGTATCAAAATTATTCCTATTTTTGTGCCACGAATAACTAGAAGGCGAATAATGGATCAGACAACTGTTAAGAAACGCGTCGTAGGGGTAGACATCAGTCTTGAGGAGACAACCTATGCCGTAGTAGATGTCAGGGGAAACATTATCGCAAAGGATAGTTTCCCCACAGAAGAGTTCTCGGATATCGGCAGTTTCGTGACTGCCCTCAGCGAGCGTATCATTGCGCTGGTGGAGCTGAACGGGGGGTACGAAACTATCCGTTCGGTGGGTATCAGCTGTCCAAGCGCCAACTTCCAGACGGGCAGTATCGTCAATGCAGCCAATCTGCCATGGAAGGGTGTCATCCCCCTGGCAGCACTCTTGCGCGACCGTTTGGGGCTGGCCGTTGCGGTGGCCAACAATGCCCATGTGGTAGCTCTTGGCGAGCATGCCTTCGGCTGTGCCCATGGCATGAAGGATTTTATCATTATCACCCTCGGCAGCGGTCTGGGCAGCTGTATCTTTTCCAATGGCGCAGTGAACCTGGGCTATGAGGGTTATGCCGGCGAGGTGGGTCACACCTGTGTGCGCCACGATGGTCGTCTGTGCGGCTGTGGCAACAGGGGCTGCCTGGAGACCTATACTGCAGCCAAGGGAATTGTTCGCACTGCCCGTGAGGTGCTGGCAGAGACCAGCGAGCCTTCGCTGATGCGCAAGGCCGAGAAACTCACGCCAAAGATCATTGCCCAGATGTGTAACGAAGGGGATAAGCTGGCCATCGAGGTCTTTCGCCGCACGGGCGAGATGCTGGGCTTGGGCCTGGCCAACTATGCCTCTGTGGTGAATCCCGAGGCCATCATCTTCACTGGCGGCATACCCAGGGCCGGCAAGTGGCTGATGGAACCCGCGATGGATTCTTTCGAGCGTCACGTGTTCCATAATATACAAGGTAAGGTGAAATTCCTCACCTCTGAGCTTGACGACCGTGAGCGCGACGTACTGGGAGCCAGTGTGCTGGCATGGGATGTAAAGGAGTATTCATTGTTCAAGGACTAACAGCCATGGAAGCAGTTGACAAGATTAAAACCCGTGTTGTCGGTATTGATGTCCGTGAGACGAAGACCACATACGCCCTGGTGGATGTCAGGGGTGAGATTATTGCACAGGATTATTTCAGTACCGCCGACTATCCTAATGTTTCCGACTTTGTCACAGAGTTGAGCGAGCGTATCGTCATGCTCGTCGAAGAAAACGGTGGCTATGAGCAGGTACGCTCTGTAGGTATCAGTGCCCCCAGCGGCAATTTCCTTACGGGCTGTATCGAGAATGCGCCCAATATGCCGTGGAAGGGTGTCGTGCCCCTGGCAGCTATGCTGCAGGACAGGCTCGGACTGGCTGTGGCGCTGGCCAACGATGCCCATATTACTGCTTTGGGCGAGAAAGCTTATGGCAGTGCCCATGGCATGAAGGACTTCATTGTCGTTTCCGTCAGTCATGGTGGACTGGGCAGTTGTATCTTCATCAACGGCATGCCCCATCTGGGTGTCAATGGCTTCGCCGGCGAGGTGGGCCATACCTGTGTGGTGCCCGACGGGCGGCAGTGCGGTTGCGGGCGTCAAGGGTGTTTGGAGACGTATGCCTCCGATCGCGGACTGGTAAAGACGGCTGAGGAGCTGATTGCCGAAGGCTCTCCCACGCTGATGAGCGATCTCGAAGTGCTCGATGTGAGGACCATTGCTGACTGCTGCGACAAGGGCGACCGTGTGGCCATAGAGGCCTTCCGCCGCGTGGGATTCATATTGGGGCTGGGCCTTGCCAACTATGCATCGATGCTCAATCCCGAGGCCATCATCCTCACTGGCGACATCACCCAGGCTGGTAAGTGGTTGCTCAAGCCGATGCGTGCTTCGTTCGAAGAGCATGTGTTCCACAATGTGCGCGGAGCCACCCGTCTGCTCGTATCCATCCTCAAGGAGGGCGAGCGCGATGTGCTTGGAGCCAGTGCGCTGGCGTGGGACGTCAAGGAGTACTCGTTGTTTAAATAAGAAATAGTTAGTAGAGAATATTAGGGTCATGGAAGAATATGCGTTAAAGTCTCGAGTTGTGGGTGTCGATATCAGCAATGAGCGTACCACCTACGCTATTGTCGATATACGCGGCAACATCCTTGCCGAGGAGTCGTTCCCCACCTATGAGTATCCCAATGTGGATGAGTTCGTTGGTATACTGAGTGAGAAAATTATTATGTTGGTAGAGAATAATGGTGGCTACGAGACCATCCGTTCCATCGGTGTGAGTGCCCCCAGTGCCAGCACGGTGTCAGGCTGTATTGAGAATGCTGCCAATCTGCCTTGGAAGGGCGTCATCCCCCTGGCAGTGATGCTCAGGGAGCGTGTCGGACTGGCTGTTGGCCTGTCCAACGATGCCCATATCTCTGCCCTCGGCGAGCATGCCTTCGGCAGTGCCCATGGCATGCAGAACTTCATCGTCGTCAGTCTGGGCGTCGGCATCGGCAGCTGCTTCTTCTCTTCAGGCTTCGAGCATCGCGGACACGACGGCTATGCCGGTGAGTTTGGGCATACCTGTGTCATAGACCGGGGCCGTCTCTGTGGCTGTGGCAGTCATGGCTGTCTGGAGGCTTATGTGGGAGCAGCAGGCATTGTGCTCACGGCTCAGGAACTGATGGCCGAGAGCGACGCTCCCTCGCTGATGAGGGGCATGACGAAGCTTACGCCCCATATCATCAAAGACTGTTGCGATCAGGGAGATGCCTTGGCCATCGAGACCTTCCGTCGTACGGGCTATATCCTCGGCTTGGGACTGGCCAACTATGCTTCCGTCGTCAATCCTCAGGCCATCATCCTCACAGGAGGTATCTCTCATGCAGGCAAGTGGCTTGTCGACCCGGCCTATGAGTCCTTCGAGAGTCATGTGTTCTGCAATATGCGGGGCAAGGTGAAAATCATTATCTCGCAACTCGACGACCGCGAGCGCGACGTGTTGGGTGCCAGTGCCCTCGCATGGAGTGTGCCAGAGTATTCTTTGTTCAAGTAAGGAGGATGGACGTAGAGAAAATCAAACAGATTATCAACGATAAGCCTAACCTGAGTACCGCCCTCGGGATGGAGTTTCTCTCCACCCCAGAGGACGATACTTGTAAGGCATGCATGCGAGTCGATGAGCGCAACCGTCAGCCCTTCGGCTTCCTCAGTGGCGGTGCCTCGCTGGCCTTGGCTGAGAATGTGGCGGGAGTGGGTTCCTGCAGCCTCTGTCCCGGCTGTGCCTGTGTGGGCATCGAGGTCAGTGGCAGCCATGTCAAGGCAGTGGCCGAGGGCGATACCGTCACGGCCTATGCCCGTCTGCTCCACAAGGGTTCCACCCTCCATGTGTGGAATGTGGATATCAAGGACACTTCGGGCGAACTCATCTCCAATGTCCGAGTCACTAACTACATCATCAAACAGAAGAGGTGATGGCAGCATGGGCTCTTTATCGCCTGCCTCATGCAGACCATTACGTACGTATCCGGCAGGCCAGCGGCGAGCCTGAGGCACTGCTCTCGTGTGCACAGCTCAACGGTCGCGAGGGTTTTGTCGTGGCTCCTTTCGACATCCGTCCGGATCAGCCAGTCCTCCTCATCCGTCCCGATGCTGTCGAAGCGTATCCTCTACCCGGGAAATCCGGCTTATCCGTTTTATCCGGAAAATCCGGGATATCTTCCCCCTCCCCCTCATACGCCGTCGATTTTGCCAATTTCCACGCTCAGTTGCTGTCTGGCACTTTCCGAAAGATAGTCCTTGCGCGCTGTGCCGACGAGAGCACCGCCTGTCCCCTTGCTCCCGAAGAACTCTTCTTCAGGGCCTGCCAGCGATATCCCCGGTTGTTCATCTCTCTCGTCTATACCTCCCTGTCAGGCTATTGGCTGACGGCGACACCTGAGATTCTGCTCGAGAATGACGGCCCCCAGTGGCGTACCATCGCCCTTGCGGGCACCATGAAGTTGGAGGCTGACCAGTTGCAGGGCGAGGGAGAGACCGTCACCTGGAGTACCAAGAACATCCAGGAACAACGCTATGTGGCCACTTATCTGACGGAGTGCCTCGAACGGTTCACAGGCGACTTCCGTGAAGAGGGCCCCCGCACCGTCCGTGCGGCTAACCTCGTCCATCTGCGCAGTGACTTCACCTTCACGCTTCCCGATTCCCTTCATGTGGGCGACCTGCTGCAGGCGCTCCATCCCACACCAGCCGTCTGCGGACTGCCCAAGCAGGATGCCTTCCGCTTCATCACCCACAACGAGCATACGCCTCGTCGCTACTACAGTGGGTTCATGGGACTCCTCAGTATCTGTTCCCCTCTTCCCTCCACCCACCTCTACGTCTCTCTCCGCTGCATGAACATCGAGGGCTGTCAGTACCACCTCTATGCTGGCGGAGGACTGCTCAAAGACAGCATCCTCGAGCAGGAGTGGCTCGAGACCGAGGCAAAACTCGAAACCATGCGTTCCTTATTATATTAATATGTATAGCAACAAAGAAAGCGTTAACATACTGACGAGCCTGCTCGTCGCCTACGGCATCCGTCACGCCGTGGTGTGTCCGGGCAGTCGCAACTCCCCCATCGTCCACAATTTCCACGAGTGTCCAGACATCGCCTGCTATCCAGTCACCGACGAGCGTTCGGCAGGCTTCTATGCCCTGGGCATGTCACTTGAGCTCGATGAGCCGGTGGTCGTATGTGTCACTTCCGGCACTGCCCTGCTCAATCTTTCCCCTGCTGTCGCCGAGGCGTGGTACCAGCATGTACCGCTGGTGGTCGTCTCTGCCGACCGTCCCCCGCAGTGGATTGACCAACTCGACGGGCAGACGCTGCCGCAGCCCGATGCCCTCGGACGATTTGTGGGCAAGAGCGTGAGTCTGCCTGACGTAAGCGACTTAGAAAGCCACTGGTATTGCAACCGTCTCATTTGTGAGGCCCTGATGGAGGCCGAAAGCAGAGGTGGGCACCCCGTACATATTAACGTGCCTTTGGCAGAGCCACTATTTGTGTACGATGTCGAGGCCCTGCCCTCCGAGGACAGAATCGTCCAGCGAAGCGGAACCGTCGATGCCTATGATGTAGAATCCTGCGGCCTGAGAGAGGATTTCTGGCAGGCGGCGCGCCCCATGATTGTCATCGGACAAAACCGGGAGTCGTTCATGACTGATGACCAGTTGCAGGCACTGATGGAACATTGCGTGGTGCTCTTCGAGCCTCTGGGCAGCGATCAGGGAGCATCCCATTTCGACTTAGTACTTTCTGCCCTGGGCGATGATGAAAACCTGCTGCCCGATTTCGTTCTGTATGGTGGAGGCACACTGGTGAGCAAGCGTCTGAAGCATTTCCTGCGGAAGGCTACCAAGGCAGATTTCTGGGAGATATCCGAGGACGGATTGTTGCACGACACGTTCATGCGCACCAAAGGGGTGCTCGAAGGCAGACTCTCCAGCGTATTGCTGAGTCTGGAAACCATCATGAAGGAAGCAGCCGATTTCGAAGCACTTTTTGAAAAGTCGTTTGGTGATTTGCCCGATACCTCCGACTACGTTAGCCATTGGCGGCAACTGCTCCGTCGGGCTGCTGATACGACTGAGACTTTCGAGCCACCTTATTCGCAGATGGCTGCCGTACGCCTGCTCGAGCAGAAGTATGCCGAGGCCGATTTCCCTGCCAATTTCCACTATGCCAACTCCACGTCGGTGCGGCTGGCCTGTATCTACTCTTCGGGCTACGTATACTGCAACCGTGGCGTCAATGGCATCGAGGGTTCTCTGTCGACGGCTGCCGGCTTCTCTGTAGTGGCACCGCGAAAGGTGATTTGTGTCATTGGCGACCTGAGTTTCTTCTACGACCAGAATGCCCTGTGGAACCAGAACCTGCGCGGCAACCTGCGCATTCTCTTGCTCAACAACGGGCGGGGCGGCATCTTCAACATGCTGTCAGGCCTGGAGCAGAGTCCTGCCCGCGATGCTTTTGTCGCAGCCTCACACCATACCTCTGCCGAAGGCATCTGCCGTCAGAACGGCATCGTCTACCTCTCAGCCTCCAGCATGGATGAACTGCAGCCCGCAGTCGACACGTTGTTGAATACTGACAGCCAGCGTCCCGTCCTCCTCGAAGTGTTTACCGATGCCGAAGCCGACGCTCGTGCCTTCCGTGATTTTTATCAGAGTTTCAACCTGTAGCTATTTGTAGAAAGAAATAGGGAGCGTATGATTAATTTCAAGTTTAACAAGCATCTGAACCCCTGGGGGAAAGGATTTCTTACCAGTGTGCTGGGCACTACCGTATCCATCTTGCTGACGTTTGGAACGTCAGCCTTGGTTGACAGCAAGATGCAGGCAGACGTACAGCGGCAGACGGCCATGATGGTAATCCACGACATCGATATGTGCGTCAAGAAAATGGAGGAGATGGCCAAGGATGAGGAGACATGTAATGATGCCATCCAGTATGTCCTGGCGCATCTCGACCAGATAGCGTCACTGCCTGAGGATACGCTTGAGTTGGCGATGGATATGCTGACTGAATACTCCAGCGAGCATAACTACTTCGATGATGCCAAGGAGAACATCTTCAAAAGCAGCCAGGACATCTGGGGCAATCTCGACAATATGGCGTTCATTGACAACATGGAGCGATTCTATCGTGAACGGCGTGAACTTGTAAACGCGATGAAGACCGACCCGGTTTTCCTGCACCCTATATCCTATCAGGAATACTTCCAAATGAGGATTAACGCTACGTCAAGCGACTACTCTGTTGACCCTGTTGCCATATTGAAGGAAAAGCTGAGGGAACCCAGGGTGAAATATCGCATCGACTTTTCTGCAAATCGGACAAGGCTTTACCGGCAATATGCACAAATGTGGAGGGACATCAGCGACCGCAACAAGTTCATCATGAACATCAGCGACGAGGAGCTGGCAGAATATATCAAGAGCAGCCAGCGGAGTGGCAGCTCAGTCAGCAAGCGTGACTTGACAGGACAATGGGAACGGAAGTCGGACGGCATAGTAGACCATTATTATGAATTTTTGGATAACGACTCGTTCCGCAAGAAACAAGTACAGCATATCCCCTATCCGGCATGGACTGGCGAAATCTATCTTACCTCTATATATGCTGGTAAGTGGAGGGTCAAGGATGACACGCTGTTTATGGAGTGCAATCCTAACTCGGCAGAAGTTCACATCGACACGACGCATATTTCCTACAGGCCGGAGATGCGTGACTCTGTAAGGAATATGATGGCCAAGTACTTTGATTTAAAAAAATCAAGGGAGGTATTGCGTAAAGCCATCGAAAACGATTTGGCGGATACATTCCCCGTGACTACCAACAAGGCAAACGACAAGATTGAGATGGTTGTGAGCCGCAGTGAGGCAGTCATCAAAACCCAATACCTGAAGCGTATCAAGGACGGTGACGCGTTTAATGGCAGCAGCAAATAGTATTTAAGAGAAAAAGTGTATTTAACCCCGCTATCCCCGCCACCGATAATGGCTTGAACCACAATACATTACGAGGATTGTAGCGGGGATAGCGGGGTTAAAACGTTTTTCTCGTGTAGTATCGTACTACCCCTACATCGAAAAGTGCTGCCCAAAAATTTCCTAACCTCCCACATTTCCATGCAGAAATTCCTCCTTGCCTCACATTTGTTTTGTGGACAAGTATTCAAGGTGAAAATGTTAAAAGTTCACGGGAATGTGAAGAATTTGCGAAAAACATATGGCAATTCCAAATAAATATCGTACTTTTGGCCTCAGCAAAGATACAATTTCAAGAAATCATGTACGATCAGATACGGGAAGACACTCTCTACATCATGCTATATGCAGTAGTGACGGCTATAGCCGTGCTGGCAAGCTGCTATCTGTTGCTGCGTAGGGCCAACGCAATAGCCCCTGACATCACGTCTCCGATACGTCTTCGCCGATGGACGGCTGCCTTCTTTGCATCCTTCGCCCTGAACCACCTGTGGTATATGCCGATACTGTTCCATATCCCGAGCGACGATGTCGCGATGATCGACCTGACAGGCGGGCTACTCGACTGCATGACAATCGTTCCTTTGGCAATAGCAGTACTGTTTACCATGCTGCAAGACCGCCGCCGACCGCTATGGCCCATTGCCGTGATGCTGGCACCGGTCATTGTGACATACTTGTGGTACGTTGCCGTCCGCAGCTATTTCCTTCAGTCGGTGGTATATGTCTATTTCCTGTTGATGTGTATTGGCTTAATTATATTCATGGTACGCGCGTTAAGGCAATACGATTGTTGGCTGCGCGACAACTTTGCCGACCTTGAGCACAAGGAGTTGTGGCAGAGTTTCATGGTTCTGGCCATCATCATGATGGTGTTCGCCATCTATGCATTTACCAGCGAAGGGCCGGCTTACCAATATGCCATGCAGGTGATTATCCTTGTGTTCATCAGCTTCCTGCTGTGGCGGGTAGAGACGTTGAGCGACCTGAGTATTCAGAAGGTTTCAGGTTATGAGGTCGCTTCGCTTTCTGACTTAGAGGTTACATCACCTAATAACCTCATAACCTCACAACCTAAAGACCTCACTTCACTGTTGCAGCAGCACTGCATTGACACGCAGCTCTACCTGCAGCACGACCTGACCCTCGCCCAGCTGGCCAAGGCCATCGGTACCAACCGCACCTATCTCAGCCAGTTCTTCTCCAGCCAGGGCGTCACTTACAATAGCTATATCAACGGTCTGCGAGTAAGCCATTTCGCCAAGCTCTATCAAGCAGCGACGGCTGACCGGCACTCCTTCACCGCACAGCAACTGGCACAGGAGAGCGGATTCCGCAGCTACCGCACCTTCAGCGAAGCCTTCAAGCGCGAGACGGGCCAGACCGTGACCGCCTGGATGAAGATGCAGCAAGAGGCGGGGGCGCACTGAAGTGGCAGAATCTACAAAAATGATAGCAGGATTTACAAAATCTCTCGCTGACAGCGGTTTATGCGAATGCGTTTTGGGAAATTTGACTACCTTTGCAGCCAAGATTTATTAATCCCCAAACTATTACATGATGAGAAATTTGAAAAATTGGATGCTTGCCGCCATCCTGATTTGCGGCACGACAACGGTTCTGAATTCATGCGCCAGCAAGGAGGACAACCCCACCCCCAGCACACCGCTCCCCAAGACCTACAACCTCGTGGCCGATGAGTACAAGGAAGCACTGCTCGACCCGCTGCTGGAGGTTAAGTATATGATGATAGAGCAGGACCAGGGCGAGACGTTCACCATCGACAGCCCCAAGGCGGGCGAGAAGATCACCATCCACTACTATCGTCCCGACGGTGTCGGTGAAGCGAAGACACCCGCCGTGTACTACTGTCATGGAGGCGGCTACCAGTCGGGCAACGCCACGATGTACGGCAACGACTTCCGCGAGATGTGCAACAGGCTCAAGGCCACGGTGTTCTCTGTGGAATACACGCTGACCTCCGATCCTTCATACACCTACCACATCGAGCTGGACCAGGCATACGCAGGTTTGACCTATATCTACCAGCACGGTGACGAGCTGAAGATAGACGCCGACAAGATTGTCATCATGGGCGAGAGTGCAGGCGGCGGACTGACCACCCGCATGGCACTGTGGAACAAGGACAAGGGCAGCGTGCCCGTGAAGGGAGCTGTGCTCATCTATCCGATGCTCGACTATCGCACCGGCGGTCCCAACGACCTCCATCCTGACGACACGACTGGCGAGTTCATCTGGACCAAGGAGATGAACGTGAAAGGCTGGGCCGACCTGAAGCATGGCCAGGAGATCCCTGCCGACGAGATGATTTACTACACCCCGGCAGTGGCCACGCCCGAGCAGCTCAAGGGCTTCCCCACAACCTTCCTCATCGTCGGAACCCTCGACCTCTTCGTGCATGAGGATCTGGCCTTCGTGGAGCAGCTGAAACTGGCTGGCGTAGAGGTAGACTCGTTCGTGGAGCCAGGCGTGCCCCACTCTTACAATGTCATACTCAACGACAGCCCTCAGACCGTCCGCTTCAAGGACCTCCGCGACCAGCACGTGAAGCAGATGTTTCAGAGTGGCTCTAACTAAACAGTCGTTTAGATAACTTCCTATAGGCTGTATCGCCCGAAGGCCATCCGTATGCTTTCGGGCGGTATTGCTTTTGCACACACGGGAGTTCATAAACAATCTTAAAAAAGCGATTCAGTAATGGCACATTCAATTAAATTATCGTATCTTTGCAAAAACTATAGAATATGGAAGCAAAGAGGAAATACCCTGTAGGCATCCAGAGTTTTGATTAGCCTCAGCAAAGATTCTATTTCAAAATCATGTACGAGCAGATTCGGGAGGACACCCTATTTATAATGCTTTACACAGTAGTGACGGCTATGGCCATCATAGCATGTTGCTATCTGTTGCTGCGTCAGGGCAATGCCTTTGCCGCCGACATCACGCCGCCGCTGCGCCTAAGGAGATGGGCTGCCGCCTTCTTTGCGTCTTTCGCCCTGAACCACCTGTGGTATATGCCGATACTGTTCCATATCCCGAGCGACGATGTCACGATGATCGACCATGTGGGCGGACTACTCGACAGCATAACGTTCTTCCCCTTGGCCATTACGGTGATGCTCGTCATGCTACAAGACCGACGGCGCCCATTGTGGCCTGCCTTCGTGATGATGGTGCCGATGGCCAGGGGAGCGGTCTGGAGCGTTGTCAACAACAGCTATGGCCCATTGCATGTATTCTATGGCTATGCGCTATTGGTATGTATTGGCCTAATTATATATATGGTACGCGCGTTGAGGCAGTATGCCCGCTGGCTGCGCGACAACTTTGCCGACTTGGAGCACAAGGAGGTTTGGCAGAGCTTCATGGTGCTGGCCGTCATCTTGTTGGTGTTCGGGGCCTATGCGTTTACCATCGAAGGGCCGGCTTATCAATATGCCATGCAAGTGCTCTGTATCGTACTGATCTGCTACCTGCTGTGGCGGGTAGAGACGTTGAGCGACCTGAGCGAGGCGCGGGGGAGCGAGTTTCGGGGGGAGCGAAGGCGCACCCCCGATGACACCATCGGCCAGTTGCTACAACGCCACTGCATAGACACGCAGCTTTACCTGCAGCACGACCTGACCATCTCGCAGCTTGCCAAGGTCATCGGCACCAACCGCTTCTATCTGAGCCAGTATTTCTCTGGGCAGGGCATCACCTACAATGCCTATATCAACGACCTGCGTATCCAGCATTTCATGAGCCTGTATCGCGAGGCTGTAGCCGCCCAGCGTAGCTTCACTGCCCAGCAACTGGCTTCCGAGAGCGGCTATCGGAGTTACAGCACTTTTGGCATTGCCTTCAAGCAGCGAATGGGGCAGACCGTAACAGCCTGGATGCGCGGCAACATGACGATTTGACATTTTCACGATTTGACATTTTCACGATTCGACAGTTTCACGATTCGACAGTTCATTTTGGAAAATCAGCAAAAATCCTTTTAAAATCAGCAAAATCTGATGCGCCAGGCATTTAGGGTAGCGCTATTAGGGGAATTTTGGCTATCTTTGCACAACCAAAGCAAAGATATCCGAATAACTTAAAATAAGTTTTACTGTTAAATAATTGTATATAATGAGAAAAATGAAATTGCGGATGCTCGCCGCCATCCTCATCAGCGGCGCTACGGCGGTACTCTCTTCATGTACCGACAAAATCGACAACCCGGCTCCTGTCACGCCAGAGGACCCCACGGCGGCCACCGACTATTCACAGCAGTCGAGCTGGTATCAGATTCCTGAGATCACCAAGGCTTTCGACACCTTCTACATCCCCGCTACGAACTACATCTTGAGTAGCTACGAGGACGGTGCCCCTGATTTTGCGGCCATCGACAACGACGAGATGATTGCGGGTGTGAAGGACGAATACGAGGGGCATGCCAGCGCGTTTGCTGATGCCACCAATGTGTTCGTGCCACTCTACCGCCAGTCGGGCCTGAAGCATGAAGAGGACTGCTGGAAGCAGACTGGCGACATGCTGACGGCGCTGACGGGCACGCCTTATACCGACATCACCGCTGCCCTCGACTACTACTTCGCCCACTACAACGAGGGCCGTCCGTTCGTCATCGCTGGTCACAGCCAGGGCTCGGCCATGACGAAACTCGTCTTGATGAACTATTTCAAGGCCCATCCCGACTATTACAAGCGGATGGTGGCTGCCTATGTGATAGGCTACGCCGTGACCAAGGCAGACCTCCAGGCCAATCCGCACCTGAAGTTCGCTACAGGCGAGAGCGATGCAGGCGTCATCGTCAGCTGGAACACCGAGGGTGCCGGCAACGCCAATGCCAAGAACATGGTGTGGATGCCCGGCTCCATCAGCATCAATCCGCTGAACTGGAAACTCGACGAAACCTATGCCCCGGCAAGCGAGAACCTGGGCTCGTGGATGCAGGATATGGAAACGCTGAAGCGTGAGATTACCGACGTCGGTGCCGACGCACAGGTGAACGTGGAGCGCGGCGTGGTGGTGACCAACGCCAAGAGCGACTACAACCCCTTTACTAATGTTTTCGGCCCGGCAAGCTTCCACAACAACGACTACGGGTTCTTCTACAACAACATCAAGGACAACGTAGAGAAGCGTATAGCATCCTATCTGATTCAGAACAGGGAGATCACAGACGGCAATTATGACAAGTCGCTGGCCGTGAAGTGCATCAACGGCACCTTCGTCGGTCAGAAGACGGATAATGTCATCTCGTATCTGGGCATTCCGTTCGTAGGACAGCAGCCCGTGGGCAACCTGCGCTGGAAGGCTCCGGTGGAATATACGCCGGTCGAGGGCGTCTTCGAAGCCTATAACTATGGGAAGACTCCCGTTCAGGCAGCAGGCGACCCCGCCGCCCTCTACACTCAGGGTGAGGACTGCCTGTACCTGAACGTATGGAAGACCGATGAGGCGACAACGGCGAAGAAGCCTGTCATGGTGTGGATCTACGGCGGCGGCTTCGAGACAGGCGGAACCATCGACCCGCAGTACGACTGCTATAACCTGCTGAGAGAGAATCCCGATATCATCGTCGTCACCGTAGCCTACAGGCTTGCCGCCTATGGCTTCATGCATCTGTCGCACCTGCCAGACGGCAAGGACTATCCCGACGCACAGAACCTGGGTATCATGGACCAGATGATGGGCCTGAAGTGGGTGCATGAGAACATCGAGGCCTTCGGCGGCGACCCCGACAACGTGACCATCTTCGGCGAGTCGGCCGGTGCCTCAAGCTGTTCTCTCCTTGCGCTGATCGACGAGGCACATAAGTATTTCAAGCGCGCCATCATACAAAGCGGCTCGCCCATCATGACCAGATCGACTGAGGAGGCCATCGCGGTGACCGACGAGATTATGAAGGCGCTCGACTGCAAGACCGTCAGCGACCTGCAGAAAGTATCGCCCAGGCGGCTCGCCGACAAGGTGGGAGAGCTGTACGGCATCTATCAGGTGCTCGGATGGAGCATCTGGCCTGAGAGAGACGGCAAATTGCTGCCCAAGGACGGATGGGACGCATACGAGAACGGCAAGGCCAAGGATATAGCACTCCTCTTAGGCTGCAACAAGGATGAGTTCAACGTCTTCTCGGCTGCCTTCGGACCAGAAAAGTGGAACAAGTGGGCTGCCGACCGTATGGCGAAGCGTGCCAAGCTGATGACGGCCGAAGAGAATGCGCTGGTGGAGAGCTACGTCAACAGTGCGCCGGGAGCAGACTGGGAGAAGACCAGCGCTCTGTTCAGCCAGAGCTACTTCAATGCACCGGCCATCCGTCTGTCGGAGAACCAGACCAAGGCTGGCGGCAAGGTGTTCACCTACCTCTTCACGCCCGAGGCCTCTACGCCTGGGGTGAAGAGCGGTCATGCGATAGAGCAGTCGGCCGTGTTCAACCATCCCGAGCTGAGTGTCCAGATTGCGGGAAGGGCATTCGACGAGACCTTCTGCAAGACCATGCGCAAGATGTGGATCCAGTTTGCCAAGACTGGCAACCCCTCGCTCACGGCAGAGCAGTCGCCCGACGGCAAGGCCAAGGAATGGCCGCTCTACGACTTGGGCGACAAGCAGGTGATGGTGCTCGACGAACAGAACATCCATCCGGCAAAGGAGTCCGACGTGAAGATCGTGGATTGGGAAAAGACCTATTTCCTGACGAAGTATTATTGCAACTGATCGGTTACATGTGCTGCTAAGTTGCATTAGCTCATTCATAACTTGGGGACGGCTCTTTTGTCAGTAGCAAAAGGGCCGTTCCTATCCCCGCGACTGTTCCGTGCCGCGATCTGAGCTGCGCTACCTGCGCCTCTCCCATGTCGACGCCCAGGGGCGGGAGCATGTAGGCGAGATGGTGTGCAACAAGGC